>NZ_CALGFC010000032.1 GCF_937881195.1 uncultured Methanobrevibacter sp.
TAATAGAATTATAAAATAATAAAAATTAAAAAATGAAAAATAATAAAAAATAATAGAATTATAAAATAATAAAAATTAAAAAATGAAAAATAATAAAAAATAATATAATTAAAACATAATTATATACCTAAAATTAAAGAAGATTGAATATAAACATTTTCAAAAAGAAGTGGATTTATGAATGGATATTTAGAAATAATCAGGCCAGGAAATGCTGTTATGGGGGTAATAGCAGTTATTTTAATGGCAATTATAGGTGAAGATTATAACATACCAATTATATTAGGAGCTATAGCTGTTTTTTTAGCAATGGGTGGAGGCAATGTTATAAATGATTATTTTGACCATAAAATAGATGCCATAAACAAGCCAAATAGGCCTATACCCTCTGGTAGGATTTCTCTTCAAAATGCTAAAATATATGCATATGTCCTATTCTTATTATCAATAGTTATTGGATTTATAATAAGTTATCTAGTAAACAGCCTAATACCAGCAATTATTGTAATAATATCATCAATATTAATGTATTATTATGCATATAAGCTTAAAAAAATTGCAATTATTGGAAATCTAAGCATATCTATTCTAACTGGCCTCTGTTTTATTTTTGGAGGATTTATAATTGGTTTAGAAACTTTTAATAATAATATAATTATAACCTCATTATACCTAGGATTTTTCGCATTTATTATGACAATGGCAAGAGAAGTAACAAAGGATATGGAAGATATTGAAGGAGATAAAACAGAAAAAGCAAGAACTTTTCCAATATTATATGGACTTAAAAAATCATCATATTTAGCTGGTTTTTTAATGATTCTTGCAAGTGTTTTAAGCCCAATTCTATATTTTAATGGAATATTTAATTTTTACTATATTCTAATATTATCTCTAGCTATAATAACCTTTTTTTATGGAGCATACACCATTTTAAAAGACCAATCAATAGAAAGTGCGAAAAAAGCATCTAAACTTGTTAAAATAGGCATGATGATTGCATTTATATCATTTGCAGTAGGATCATTCTAATAATATGGACCTATTGTAATAATATTGCTATTGAATCACTAATAGCAGTATTCACTAATTAATACGTCAAATATATTATAATTATTATCCCGATTATTATTATCCCAAATATTATTATAATTATTATCCTAGTTATTATTATAATTATTTCTAATTATTTAATTCAAAAAATGAAGAAATTAAGAGATTAAGTAGAATATTATTGTATGTTTCTCTGATAAATTATTACATCTCCAAATTTTTTAACTGGTGAAAATCCATTAATATAAGTTTTATTACTTATTGATATAAAATAATCCGTTTTGTTAGCTATCATCATCTCAGAAAGTTTATTAGGAGCATATTTCCAATTTACATAAAATACTTCTTGTTTTAAATACCATGTAAATATTGGGCCTCTTTCTGCCCAAATTACTAAATTTTGATAATCAGGATTGTTTATCTTAATCCACTCTACAGCTTCTCTTTCATTATGAACTAAAGGATCGTTTTTATTCATATCTAAATAGCTAAAAGAAGATATTAAAAATAAAGCTATTAAAACTATTGGAACTAAATTCTTAATTATGCCATTATTTATAGAAAAATGACTCTTTTTAAATAAGCTATAATTTTTGAAATTGAATGAATTTAATATCAATTCTAAAGCTAAAATAACAAAAAATATAAATCCTGGAGCCATAGTAGTGAAATATCTATCTGCTTTAACAAGGTGAGCTGAAAAGAATATTAAATATGAAAAAAACCATGCAAACATTAATAAATCAAAACTAAGTTTATCATATTTATAATCAGAACTTATCTCTTTTAAAGGAATATTTCCAGTATTTATATCTTTTAAAGCATTATTATTTGAATCTATTCCTTTTGAATCTATTTCTGTTGAATCTATTCTTTTTGAATCCCTTCTTTTTGAATCTATTTCTGTTGAATCCCTTCTTTTTGAATCTTTTCCTTTTACATTTATTCCATCAGGAACCATAAAGATAATTTTATTTAATATATACGATAAAGTAAATGCAGATGCAAAGAAGATTAATTCACTATAAATAAATGATATTTTGCTAGCTGTTAAAAATGAAAGAATAATAACTAATAAATTTATACAAAGAAACATGTAAAGAAGTTTATTTGAAATTTCAACATTTAAAAATTCAAATTTGCTTTTATTATTATCCCTAGATTCATAATACCTATCTTTTAAAAAGTTAATAGATTTGTAAGCTCCAATTATAATGCCAACAATAGCAATAATGATTAGTAAATATGCTAAAATTTCATTTATACTATAAATAAACCTCGGCATGTTTGTAAAATAAAAAAATAAATCATTTTGAACTTTTAAAGTAGAACTTGTTGTCTTTGAAGCTATATCCTGAGCCTGATTTAAAAATCCAAAAGGTATTTTATTTATTAAAAAATAAGCTATAAAAGGCATAGCTGTTATAATTCCTAAAATTATTCCTAAAACGGTATTTTTCCAATATTTCTTAATATTAAGAATAATATCTGGTTTTGATATTACATATAAAATCATTAATGGAATAGCTAGTCCTGCTGTATATTTTGCAAAAAAACCTAATACTGCTATTGGGAATGCCAAGTATAAATATTTTTGATTCTTTTCAATTCCTAAAACAAAGAAATATATAGATATTATAGTTAGTGAAACACTTGGAATATCTATTGTACCATTAGCAGCCCATAAAAGATTTATTGAAAGACCAGCATATAAAATACTTCCTAAAATAGCAATTAAATTTCTAAATCTTAGTTTTAAAAGTGAGAAGAATCCAAGAACCCCAATAATATAAAAAATTCCAGTTACTGTGAATATACTTGTTTCACTAACAAATCCTAAATCAAATAATAATGAGGTTAAAAAAGGTATAAGAGGAGATAAATAATTAATATATCCATATCCATCAATAGAATACCCAGAAAATCTAAGAGCCTCAATTAGATAAAAATAAACATCCCGATATGAAGTTCCTAAAATCTCATGAGAAGTATTTATCCATATTAAAAGTATAGTGATAATGGAAGAAAATAACAATATAAATAAAAATGAAAGCTTGTTTTCATTTGATTTAAAAAATTTAGTGATTGAATTGATTTTTTTAACTTTCAAAATGTTTTCCTCCACATTTATAGAACAAATATATTAATGAGTTAATTTTAGATAATATTAAATCTAAATAAAATATATAAATGATTAGTTATATCAATATAAGATTATATCAATATTAAGATATTAATTATATTAATATTTACGTTAATAAATTTAATGCTAATAGTTATATTAATAAAAGTATTATCAATAGTCATATTCCATATAAACCATTTATAGTGAAAAAAATATATTAAAAAATATAATAGAAAATATTTTAAAAAGTATTTTAAAAGGTATGTTAAAAAATATATTAAATTAGGCAAATTTAATTAATAAAAAAACAATTTGATTAAAAGAATCGATTTATATAGATTTTGAGATTTTAATTTATATAGATTATAATAATTTAATAAACTCCTATTAATTATTCTGATTGGAGCTAATATATGTTTAAAAGTAGAATCCTTGATAAAGCAGACAAAAATAAAATAGATATATTATTTATATTCATAATAGCTATTTTTACATCAATATTAGTGTATTTATTAATAAATGCAAACAATCAATTAGGAATATATTGCTCTGATGTTTTTATTTATTTAACAAACTCCTTAAATCTTGCAGGATATCCTCTTGGTAAAACATCAAATCTATATTTATCACCAGTAATATGTATCATAACATCTTTAATATTTAAATTAGGATATATCAATCAAATAGCAATATTCACAGTAACAGGTTTATTTTTCCCCATAGCATCCATAGGGACATATTTTTTATTTAGATTAAAATTAAATAAAATAATTAGTTTATTTGGTGCAATACTATTTTCAAGTTTCTCATTAAACATATTATGGGTAGCTAATGGAACAATGGACATACCCGCAATAGCTATCACTATTTGGATTATTTACTTTACAATTTTAGCAGTTAATAGAAATCCAAAATACTATTTAATAGTATTACCTCTTTTTACAATTGGTTTTTTCATAAGATATACTGTTGGATTCATTTTACCTTTGATGATTCTGTATATCTTATTTGAAATAGACATAATAGAAAAATTAAAGATTTTAAAATCTAAAAATAAATTTTTAAGTTTTTTAAATAAATCAAATCTAAAAAAGATATTAAAATCAAATAATTTTAAATATTTTTTAATAGGAATAATCATAGCATTACTTATATTTTCTTTATTTTTAATTTTTTTAAATATTAAAGGTACAGATTTAACATTTATAAGCCAAACCCAAAGCGCTGTTTCAGGAGATAAGGGTTCTTCTCTAGATCCTGGTTTTAGACCAGAACCCTATTTTTATTTGGAAAATTTAGGAAATTTTATATCATCAAACAGTTTGGAGTTTCATAAGCTAATCCCAAGTCTTAAAAGTCCAGGAATATTATCTTACTTTGTATTAATTTTAATATCTGGAGGAGCATTATTATATATATTAGAAATTATATTTAAAAATCTTAAAAGTCGTGCAAATAAAAAATATAAGATTAAAAGCCATATAAAAAATGCAAAAGATACAGATAATAAAAAAAATGGAAAAAATTCAAAAAGGAGATTTTATCTAAAAATATTATTAATTATCATAATATCAATCATTATAATTATTACCTATAAAAAGATTTCATCAATAATAAGTGAAATATTCTTCTTAATTAATATTTTATTAATATATAATATATTAAATAAAATATCTAACAATGATTCGAATATTTTAAATAATAAAAATAATTTGAATAGTTCAGATAGTTTAAATAATAAAAATAATTTGAATAGTTCAGATAGTTTAAATAATAAAAATAATTTGAATACTTTAGATAGTTTAAATAATAAAAATAATTTATATGACCATAGCGCAGATAATAAGTATGAAAGTAATTATAGGCCAATTAAAACATTGAATTTCAATTTATTGATGATATCTTGGTTTTTCATATATTTAATCTTCTTTAGTTTTAGTGATGTTAAGGTAGACAGATATTTTATAACAGTTATGCCAGTTATTGCATACTTTGGAGCATATTCACTTAATTTTTTATCTTTAAAAATTATAAAATTTTTAGAATTTTATAAGCATAATGCTGATAACTATGATAAAAAAGATAGTGATATATTCAATGAAAAAAATATTGAAACAGTTAACAAAGATATAAAGAAATCAAATATTAAAAGTGAAAGCAAAATTCAATGCATAATAA
Organism: uncultured Methanobrevibacter sp.; assembly: GCF_937881195.1. GTDB lineage: Archaea > Methanobacteriota > Methanobacteria > Methanobacteriales > Methanobacteriaceae > Methanobinarius. Next base: position 5,357 of record NZ_CALGFC010000032.1, read on the forward strand.
CCATAATACTCATTTCAATTTTTATTATTTCTGCTTTCAATAATGTTGGAATAATACCTTCTAAAAATCAAGATGTTGAAGGTCCAATTGTAATTTCAAATTGGCTTAAACATTATGATCCAGATTATGAAAATAAAGTTATTTGGACATATAATACAAGATATTATACCTGGTATTTAATGATGAATGTAGGGGCAGCATATGAAAAAGATATTCCTAAACTAGAAAAAAATAATGTGACATATTATATTTCTAGAAATATATCAAAAGAAAATTATACTATTGAAAATTATACAATGATAAAAAAATATAATAATATTAATCTTTATAAAAGAAATACTAATTAAAAAGGTTAATTTTTATTAATTGAAAATAAAATCAATGAATTGATAAAATATAAGAAATAAAATAGGTTATATAAAAAATAAAATAGAATATATAAAAAATAAAATAGGATATATAAAAAATAAAATAATTTATATAAAAAATATATCTTATAATAAGACATATCTCATAATAATCTAAATTTTATAATAAAATAAATTTTATAAAACAAATAGGTAAACAATGAAAATTTTACATATAGTTCCAACATATTACCCTTGTTTAGAAGCAGGAGGAGTGGTTAATGCTGTTTATCAGTTGGGTAAAAAGCAAGCAAAAGAAGGAAATAGTGTTTCTATTTTTACAACTGATAGCTGTAAAAAACGTATGCAGCTCGATGAAAGATATGGTATTGATGTTGATGGAGTTAAAGTTTATTATTTTAGAAATCTTTCAAATTCACTTAAATCAAAGTTTTTAATTGATACTCCCTATTTATTGCCTTTTAAAATAAGGAAAGAAATAAAAAATTATGATATTGTCCATATACATGAACATAGACACTCTTTAGCTATTTTAGCTAGTTATTATGCATCAAAAAATGGAATACCTTATGTTATACAAGCTCATGGATCAGTACTTCCTTTCTTTCAAAAAGAAAAACTTAAAGAACTATTTGATAAAATTTGGGGATTTAAAATTCTTAAAAATGCATCAAAAGTTTTTGCATTGACAGATACTGAAAAAAAACAATATTTAAAAATGGGAGTGGAAAAAAACAAGATAGAAATTGTTCCATTAGGAGTTAATATTGAAGAATATTATAAATTACCAAAAAGAGGTAATTTTAGAAGGAAATATAATATCGAAAAAAATGAAAATCTACTCCTTTTTGTTGGTAGAATTCATAGAATAAAAGGTTTAGATCTCCTTATAAATTCTTTTGATATTTTAAATCAAAAAAATATAGATAATTTAAAATTAGCCATAGTTGGCCCAGATGATGGTTTTTTAAATGAATTAAAAAGACTTATAAATGATTTTGATTTAGAAAATAAAGTTATTATAACTGGCCCTTTATTTAATAATGACAAATTAGAAGCTATTGTTGACTGCGATATATTCATTATGCCATCCCAATATGAATCATTTACAACAAGTGGTTTAGAAGCAATGGCGTGTGGAAAACCATTAATACTAACTAAAAATAATCACATACATAGTTGGGTTGATGGTAATACTGGATTATGTTCCGAATATGATAAAAATGATCTTGCAACTAAAATTACAGAATTACTAAATAATCCTGAATTAATGAAAACTTTTGGAAAAAATGGATTAAAAGAAGTAGAAAAAAATTATAATTGGGATTCTGTTGAAAAAAGAATAATGTCAATATATAAAAATTTAGTGAAAGAAGATACTTAATTTAAGTATTAAAAATATAAAATACCAAATTAAGAATATCCAATTAAAAATATAAAATTAGAAATATAAAATATTTCAATTTAAAAAAAAAAATATTAAAAAATATTAAAAAATATTAAAAAATATTTGAATAATTTTTATATAATAAGCAATTTCTAGTTATTTAAAACCCCTAACAAATTTTTTGAATCATTTGTTATATTTTCTACTCCATTTTTAATATTTTCTGCTGTTTTATTCAAATCAGATATTTGTTTATCAATAGAATTGATTTGATTTTGAATATTAATATATTCAGCACTACCAGGCTCATATTTTTTCAGTTCTTCAGTTAAATTTGATTTTTGTTCCAATAAAGAAGTTATATTATTCTTAGTTTGGTTTAAAGAATCAATAGTTTGCTCAGCTGGATTCAAATAAGACATTAAACTGCCTGCAGCAAAAACTCCTATTATAACAACAGCTATAATAACAATTAACAATATTAAATATTTAAACATAAATACACCTTTAATTTATTTATATTAAACTCAAATATATGCAACTTTTATATATACTATTTTATACCTATTAAATTATAAAAAAATTTCTATTTAATAGTGAATTTTCTCTTTAAAATTAATAAAATAAAATTAACTATTTAAAAAAATTAATATAAAAAAATAATATAAAAAAAATAATACAAAAAATTAATATTATAAGCACTATAAAAAGACCCAAAATATTTTAATGGACTTCATATATAAATATAATAATATTTATATCCATGATCAATATGGCAATAATTAAATTGAATAATTAATAGAGTTTTTATTAAAGGCCATATGAAGAAAAAGTATCTATCGAAGCAATAAAAGGGTTAATTTTCATGATAAAAAAGAAAAAATTACTATTAATATGTTTTTTTTTAATAATAACCTTTAGTTTATTGATAAGCCATGTTTCTGCAGAGAAGATTGATGACAACCCTGCAAAATATTTCAATAAAGTAAAAGTTAAAAATAGTAAGAACCCTTATTTTCTATATAAGCCATTTAAAAAAACTAATACATATATTGGAAAAGTAGATATAAAAAATACCTCATCGGGAGTTAATTATTACTATAACAAAAGTAGTAACTTTAAGAAGATAATGCCTGTTTATTATACCTACAATTCAGTAATAAAGTTAAAAACCAAAAAAATGGCAAAAACAAAGACATATAGTAATGGAAAATATAAATTAACCATTAAAACAATCAAAAATTCTAAAGGAAAATTTAAATATTTAAAATTAAAAAAAATAGTTCAAAAAAATGAATATTACATAATAAAAAACCCTTATTTTTCTAATTCAGAATATTTAAACTGGAGAAATTCCCATATTACTAAAATTGCGAATATTATAAAAAAAAATATTACAAGTTATAATTATAAAGACAAAAATGTTTATAATACTGAACTTGCGAATGCAGTTATTAGATATTTATGGCTAAATATTAAGTACGATGACAATTATTCAAATGATCAATCTGCTATAACAACTCTAAAAAGAAAAAGTGGAACTTGTTTAGGAAAAAGTATGCTTGCAGGAGCATTACTTAGAGCAGTTGGAATTCCAACATATTTCGAAAGTAGCTACCCCAAAACAGGAAAAGGACATATATGGCCAGTTTCCTATATATTTTATAATAATAAATATCAATGGGTAAGAGCTGAAACAACTTATTATTATTCAGATACAGAAGATAGATATTATTATTCAATTATAGGAAATTTACAAAAAGAAAACGAATTGTATAAAAAGGGAATAGATACTTTAAATAGCCAAATAGAAATAAACAATCAAGAAATAAGTTTTTTAAATTCTTTAATAAATTATAATAATATTTCTGCAACTGAGTACTATACTATAATTAACAAGGAATATTCCTCAAATTGTTTGATTGAAATTAATATTACAAATTTGATTTATTTAAGTATATATTTTAAATTGAAATATCCTTTTCAAAAAGATTCGCTAAATTGGTGGATAATAGGTGAAAATGGAATATATGATTATTCTAAAACATTTACATAACATTTAATTTGATAATCTATAGCGTATTATTCGTTAGATTAATATTTTAAAACTAATATCCAATAATTTATTTTTATTAATTTTATTATTATTTTTATTATTATTTTTATTATTAAATATCTCCTTTTTAATCAAACAACTTCAAATAGTTATTATTTATTTAATTATTCTTTAATCTATTATTCTTTAATCTATTATTCTTTAATCCATCATTTTTTTAATTTATTATTAATTAATCATCGTTTATGTCATTTTTTATTCTTTAAATCATTCTATTTTCCATTTTTTAATATTATATGTTTTATACCATTTTATTAATTATTCCTCAATTAATAATCAATTAATTTTTAGATATTTATTTTATATATTAATTTTATAAAATTCTACAAAAATATATAATAAATAATTATTAGTCATTGGTAATTATCTCAAAAAATCATTATTTTCGTTCTTAATGAAGTAATAAAAAATATAGAACAATTAATATTAAAAAATAAATAATATAAATAAATGATTATAAATTAATTAGAAAGTTATATTAATTGTTAAAGAGACATATATTAAATATATTAATTTTTAAAGAGACATATATTAAATAAATTATATTATATTAAATTTTATATCTAAATAAGTCTTGAAAAGGAAAACATGATTAATAGAAAAAATGGATAATAAATTTAAACATTTTATAAAATAAACAAATATTTAAACACCATATTAAAAAATTAAGAAGGATATTATGAAAGTTGTAGCATGCAAAAATTGTGGGGCTAAATACCAAATAGAGGATAATGAAAAAGTCGATGACTATGAATGTTCCGTATGTGCTGGAAACTTAAAATTCATTGAAAAATATCCTTCAAGACAATCCTTAAAAAAACAAAGTAATAATGGTATTTATAAAAATGATTCAGACCAAAATATTGTTTATTGTGAAGATTGTGGTTTAAAATATAGTCTTAAAAGTAATGAAAATCCTAATGACTATGAATGTTCTAGTTGTTATGGAAATTTAAAATATATTGATGAAAAATTCAATAAGGGACTTAATAAAATTGAAAAAGAAAAAGAAAAAAGTGATAAAGAACATTCCCAGATTGAGTCTGAAGAGGTTATATATGTTGAAAAACCTCATTATGGTACACAAACACAAAATCAGGACAATAATTTAAATAATAATAGCAATAATTATAATCATAATTCAAATAGTAATCAAAATACCAATATTAATTCTAATAATATCCTTAAACCTAACAAAGAAGACAATAATTCACTTAATCCCAATAATAAACCAAAATATGAAAATATACCAATTTTTGATTCGGATATTATTTATCCAATAACAGAAGTTAATTTAAGGAAATTAGAAAAAAAGCTAAGAAAAGAAGCTAAAATAGAATTTTCAGAAAATATATCAATGATTTATGATAAAAAATTTGAAAAAGACATACCTACTACAAATTCACAAAATCAATTCATTAATAATAATGAAAATAATCTTAAATACGATGAAAATGGCAATATCAATGTAAAACAGGAAAATAATCAAAATAAAATTATTGGAAATCATTTAGAAGAAAAATTATTAGATAATGGGCAAAATATAGAAAATTCTAATTATAATGGATCTAAAGAAGACTCAATATTTGATAAAATTTCAAAAAGAAATAATTACCAAAATGAAAAAGTGGAAAAGACATCCAAATTGTCTATTCAAAAAGAAAAATCAAATTATCATAAAAATGAAGTTGAAGATGATTTAAATAGTACATTTAAAACAGCAAATCAAAAACAAGAACTAGTTCCTCACCCAAATATAAAAAACACTTCTTATCATGATGTTTATATAATTGCTGGGCTGATAATTGCTTTAGTGGGACTTTCTGATGTTTTAATATCTAAAAGAATATACAGCATAATATTTATTGCAATCGGTATTATTATATTTATTATTGGGTTAATTAAAAACAAAAAATATGTTTCAACAGAAAAAAGAGGGAAATTAATTCGAGAAAAACTTTTAACACTTCCAGAAAATTTCTATGTATTATATTATGTTAAAGTTCCAAATTCAAATGAAGGGATTAATCATGTGGTTGTTGGATCTTCAGGAATATTTTCAATTGTTAGTCAAAATTACAATGATAAAGAAGATAAAGAAAAGACCAAAACTGAAAATGAAAATATAAACCTAGTAAACAAAGCAAATCTAGATGATTTAACTCTATTAAATGATCCAAAAAATTTTGATGTGACAAACAATAATAATAATAATAATAACGAAAACAATAACAATATAAATTATGATAAAAACAAAAATAATATCCAAATATCTTCAAAAAAATTTAAATTTAAAGAAGCAGAGAATAAATTTCCACACAATAATAAAATAAAACAAAAATCAATACATTTAAGTGAAGAATTAATTGATTTTTTAAATGAAAGTGGCCTAAAAGACTTCTATGTTGAACCATTAGTTGGGTTTGTAAACAAGGAAGTTGCAGTTATAAACATGCCCCTAACAGACGAAGATTTATTTATGGATGAATTACTGCAAAAAATAGTTCATGGGAAAAGACAATTAGATGATAAAACAACACATAAAGTTGCTGTGTTATTATCACAATATTCAACTGAATGTTCTTCTTAATTTAAGTATCTGATTAAGTAATTTTAGTGTACGATTAAAAAAATAAAAATAAATGAAAAATTATTTAATAAAGTTATTTAGTAAAATTATTTAATAAATTCTTAAAATTAATTATTTTCTAATTTTTTAATAAATAAAAATATAATTAAAGGTTATTTTATGAGTATCTTAACATTTTTTTATGAACATTACCAAAATTTTCAAAGAAAAAATTATATGAAAAAGGTTAAAAAAGTAGCTAAAATTGTTGGAAATGATTTAAAAGTTAATGGTAAAAGTTATGTTACAACAAATACTGAATTGGGAAATAATGTAAACTTCAATGGAATAAAAATACAAGGTAAAGGCAATGTTATTATAGGAGATAATTTTCATTCTGGAATTGAATGTATGTTAATAACAGATATTCATAATTATGATAATGGTAATGCAATACCCTATGATGAAAAGACCATATCAAAAAACATTATAATTAAAGATAATGTATGGATTGGAAATAGAGTTATCATACTATCTGGAGTAACTATTGAAGAAGGTGCCATAATTCAAGCAGGTAGTGTTGTAGTGAATAATATACCTAAATATGGAATTGCCGGAGGACATCCTGCAAAAGTTTTTAAATATAGGGATAAAGAACACTATGAAAAGCTTAAAAATCAGGGAAAATTTCATTGATAGAAATATGTAATGGAATATCTTGAAAAAATTATTTTTTATAATTAAAAATTAATATAAACTAAAAAATAGTTTAAAAATATAAAAATGAAAAAAATATTAGAATTATAAAATATTAAACATTAAAAAAGTCAGAATAGTAAAATTAAAATTATATCAAATTTATTCAATATATGAAGTAGGATCATCAATTTTTGATTCCATAAAAGCTCTTTTACGACGAACACATGATTCACAAACCCCACAATGTTTATCTTCACCAAGATAACATGAATAACTATCTTCCATTGGAGCATTAACTCTTTTTCCAAGTTTTACAATTTCTATTTTATCTAAATCAATTAAAGGAGCCTTTATTTTGATTTTATTATCCGAAATTGTTCCAACTGAAATAAGATTATTGAAACTATCTAAAAATTCTTTAGAATTATCTGGGAAAGTTACTGCTTCTTCTTTATCCCAACCAACAATTATTATATCTGCTTTTTCACTTTCAGCGAAAGAAGTAGCTATAGCAGTAAAAACAACATTCCTTCCAGGAACCCATACTTTATTAGCTGTTTTTTCACTAATTTCAATATCATCAATATCTTGGAAATTAACCTTAGGGATAGTATTATCACTAGTTAATGCAGAATTTCCAAGATTAGATAACCACTTAATATCTATTATGGTGTGTTCCATCCCTAATTTTTTGCATATTTCCTTTGAAGCACTAATTTCCTTATCTAAACTTTTCTGACCATAATTAAAAGTTATTGCATGAATATCATAATCTTTTGCAAAGAAACTTGTTGCAACAGTTGAATCTAGTCCTCCTGAAAGAACAGAAATTGCTTTTTTCTTATTATTTTTATACTTCATTTTTACCAACAAAGATAATTTAATTGAAATTTTCCATATTATTACAATTTTTTATCATATTAAGATAACTTAAATATATATTAAACTTTTTAATATTAAAAATAAGCATATAGAAAAAACTTAATCTTAATCTTAAATAATATCCTAAATAAAATATTACTTTAATAAAAATATTTTTATAATAAATATTTGTATAATAACTATTTTTATAATAAATATTTATTTTTATAACTAATATTATATCTTTAACTCAAAATAATATTATTAGTTAAATTATTTATACAATTTGATTATTATATATTATTGAATAAAAATAATTATCAATCAAAAAGGAGTTTAGCTAATGGAAGAAATATTTAAAAGAAGAAGCATTAGAAAATATAGAACCCAAAAAATTGAAGATGAAAAGATAGATAAAATGTTAAGAGCTGCAATGCAGGCTCCAGGATCTAGAATGGGTAAAGAACCTTGGGAATTTGTAGTTATAAAAAATAAAGAAACAATTACAAAATTAAGCCAAATGGATAGTAATGCAAAAGTTTTAGAAGGAGCTAGTTTAGCAATTTTACTTATAGCTAATATGAACACGTCACATTTTAAACATGTTTGGCAACAAGATATGGCAGCTGCCGCAACTACAATGCTTCTTGAAGCAAGTTATTTAGGTTTAGGTGCAGTTTGGATAAATATTGCACCAAAAGAGGAAAGGATGAAATATATATCTGAATTATTTAACCTTAATCAAAATTTAAAACCTTTCAATATAATAAGCATTGGTTATCCTGCAGAAGGTCAAGAAAATAAATTTATTGATAAATATCATGAAGAAAGAGTTCATTACGAGAAATATTAAAATTTAATAAAAAAAGTAATATTTATATTATAATCTTTTAGTTAGTATAACCTTTTAGTTCTTAAATTTTCTATTTTTTAGATTTTCTATTTTTTAGATTTTTTACTAATATTTGTATTATTATAGGTAATCCAGAGATAATGATAATACCTATTACCAATAAGGAGAAATTATCCTTAACAACAGGCAAATTACCACAAAAATACCCCAATAAAGTAAATATTAAAACCCAACCTATTCCTCCAATTACATTATAAGATAAAAATTTTTTATAAGGCATTAATCCTATACCTGCAACAAAGGGAGCGAAAGCACGGATTATAGGTATGAAACGGGCCAAAATAATCGTTTTTCCCCCATATTCTTCATAAAAATCATGAGCTTCCATTAAATGTTTCCTATTGAAAAATCTTGAGCTTTCTTTATTAAATATCTTAGGACCTATAAATTTACCAATATAATAATTAACAGTGTCACCAAGAATAGCTGCAAGTGACAGAATAACAATTGAAAGTATTAAATTCAGTTCTCCTCCTGCAGATAGAGCACCAATTATAAATAATAATGAATCCCCAGGCAAAAATGAAACAATTATTATTCCTGTTTCAGAAAATATAACTAAAAATAATATTAAGTAAGTCCATAGACCAAATGCGCTTATTACATAAGCCAAATAAGTGTCTAAGTTCAAAATAATATTTAAGAATTGGTTTGTAAAATCCATGCGAAAAATCTCTTTAACTAATTTTATAAATTTTCAAAGTATTAATTTAAAAATGTTATTTTCAAAATTAAAAATCTTAAATAACATTAAATATTTTAGAAAATAATTTAATTTTTAATATTATAGAATAAATTTATTTATTATTTATATAAAAATTAATTAAATAATATTAATTATAAAATATTTAAATCCATAAATTATAAATTATTTAATATGATTTAAATTAAACCATTTTTTCATAAGTTCCCAATTAAATAATGCAATTCCATCAGCTCCACCATCTAAAGCCGCTTTAGAATTTTCTTTTATCGTATTGATAGGCAAAGAAGTTTCATTTTCATCACTATCATATACTTGAATACCCATAGTTACCTTTGACCACCACGCTAAGCTTTTAAAGTAGGATGCTGTTTCTTTAATCCAAGAAGAATCTTGATTATAATTTCCAGAATATGCCATAGGAATAATAACATCAACATATTGAGATAATGTTCTAACATCCTGGCCATAATATTTTTCGTCCTCTTTTTCAGGCATGACTGTTGCAGATAATGTTACATCTTTATCTTTAAGGCTATCACTAACCATTGAAACAAATTTTGAAACAGCATTAGTAGAAGTTACACCATTAGGATAATTATATTCATATGCATTTCCAGGATATCTAATATAATCTAGCTGAATTCCACTAATGCCCGGAATAGCTGCAAATTTATCTATTTGATCTATTTTTTTATTAAAATAATCATAGTTAAAATCTTTTTTATCAGTATCTATTGGATTTACCCATGTTCCATTATAAAAACATTGCACCCAAATATGGACCTTAATACCTTTTTCATTCGCTTTTTTTGCCCAATTACTGACATTTTTTTCTCCAAATTCATCAACTGCACTCGAATGGAGAAAAATATTTTGAACACCATTTTTAGATAGATTATCTAAGTCTACATCATTCATATGTTTTCCTTGTACCCATACAGCATTTTGAACACTATCTTTTAAAGCCACTGTTGCAAAACCATTTAATAAAAGGGCAATTATAAATATAATTGCTATTAAAGCAATGTGCCTTTTTTTGATAGATTTGGTGTCAATTTTTCTCATTTTATCTTTTATGAATTTTTAATAATCAAACCAAAATTTTTAGATTTATCTTATTAATATTATTCAAATAATATTATTCAAATTTAAAATTCTTGTCATTAAATTTAATATTTAAAAATATAATAAATAGATTAAATTATAATATTTATTAAATATACTAAATTGAACATATTTATTATATTTAATTAAAAATTTCAATCATTATATTAGTTAGTTCATGAACTTATATATTTGGTTAAAATTTTTAAATATTTAATATAATGAGTTATTTTATACAAATATTTTTATATTTATTTTGTGAATTTATTATAAATAAAAATATAATTTAGATAAAAACAATGCAAAAAATAAATTAAAATAGGTATGAAATAAATTAGAACTAAATACAAAACTATATTTTGAATTGAATGTTAAAATAGATTTTAAAATAAAAAAACTAATAAAACATGATTTGAAAATTAATAAAATATAATTAACTAAAATATATTTAAATAAAATATAATTAAATAAATTATATAATTAACTAAAATATAATTAAATAAAATATAATTAAATAAAATATATTTAAATAAATTATATAATTATTATTAATGAATATTGTCATTATTTAATTTTCATAAACACAATTAATAATAGTTTTAAATAGATTATCGCAAGAAATATTATGTTTCTCATTATTGAAATCTTTTTCCTTATCCATAATCAAAAAAGCTAGTGCATTATTTACAATATCCTCCACATCATTAGATTTGAGCATTAAGCCCTTATTAATATAATATTGGTCAACTGCCAATGTTTCTCCAGGATAACAAGAAATGACTGGTGTTTTTAAGACTGCTGCCTCCCTATTTATAGTACCCCCTGCACCTATAACCAGATCACATTTTTTTATTACGCTTGAGATATCTATAGGAGGTTCCAAAATACTAACATTTTCTATGTCTTTAAAAATATCTGCTTGTTGTTGAAAGCGAGGCAATATAAGAATATTAGCATAATCCTTCAATGCATCCACAATAGGAGAAAGTACAGATTTTTCACAATCAACATCTAAATATGATGCAAGTGAAGGTTCAGGACGCATCAGGATAGTCTTTTTTAGATTGAGATTGATATTTAATTCTTCAAAAATTCTTTTATTGCATTCAAAACTTTTAAAATGTAATATTTCACTAGTACCATCATATCTTATTATTTTGTTTGGATCCACACCATAACGCATTAATTTTCTTAAATCAACAACTTTTGGTGCAATAATTTTATTACATAATGGTAATGTCATCTTGTTTACAGCTTCAGCATATTCATTATCTATCATATAAATATTTGGTATTTTAAGGCCAAAAGAGACCCTAGGAAGCTCAACAGAATGTTTAGCTAGGCATATATCAATTTTTTCAGGAGCTATAATATCAACAAGTTCATTAACCCTATTCGTACTTTCTTTAAGCTTTTTATATAAACCAGACCCTCCATGTTTTCCAGCTGAAATAAAATCAATAGAATGAGTTTCCATCAGCCTATGTATATCCCCAAAGTCACGAGCAGTTACTATTACATCTTCCCCTTGATTCTGAAAGTATTTAATTATATCCTTAAAAAACATTACATGAGGAGCATTTGTTATATCTATCCACAATTTCACAAAAATACCTCATTTATTATGTTCCATACTCGGAAATTAAGTTTATTAATTCACTTCCATTAATTAGTCTAATATTATTATTTTTAGTGAATTCATTACTTTCAAAATCAGAAGTCGTGATCAAAATTCCATTTTCAGCATTACAGGTATTTAATTTTTTCATGAAATCTTGAATTTCATCTTGAGAAATATTATCCTTTGACTGTATAGCTTTTAGATAAATCTTTCTAAGTCCTAAAATATCTTCATTTATAATACCCTCAACAAAAATTGTTTTATTATCCATTATTTTTAAATTTGACTGAGTTTGTTTTCTTCCTCCACCATAACCCATTGAAACTAATAAATCAATTATTAATTTAAAAAAATTATCTGAAGGATAATCTATTATATCGCTAACCATTACTAAACACTTCTTTAATATTTAATCTTTTTTTATTATGAAAGATATTAGCTAAAAAAAGTAAAAAACCTAATAAAAAATAAACCATGACATTAATATCCATTAAACCCGTTTCAATACATATTACTGCATAAGTCAAAAGTAAACTATAAACAAATATATAAGAAGAATCTTTTGATATCTTCATTATTTTATAGCCCAATCCTAGTATAAATCCTAGGAGAGTCATACCTAAGAATACACCTATTCGTCCAAAATCAACCAACATTGGTCCAATAATAGTTGGAGTAATAGAAACAGTACTCCTCCAAGCAATTAATTTACCAATAATCATTCGTGTACTGAAACCACTACTCCCCGGAATTGAACTAAGTGTCAATCTACCATGAGTAATGCCAAAATCGCCTGAAACACTATTTAAAAGATTTAAAACATTTATCGTGAAATCAACCCTAGATCTTAGTGAACCAAAAAGACCCATACTTCCAACACTATTTTCTTCAAGAGATCTATAATATCCAAATCCTAAAAGGAACAAAAATCCCAAAAATATGCCAATTATAACTTCCCAAATACAAAATATCCTACCATAATATCCTATTATAAACATCATAAGAATAACAGCACAAATATGTGTTCTATATCCTAGAGCAAATAAAAAAAAACGATGCAATTAAAATTAAGGTTAAAAATCTAAACCTTATTTGACCAAGGTTTAATTCATTATCTTTAAAACGTTTAAGATAAGAGACTCCGACTAAACCTACACCAGGTATTAACAAACTAATAGGCATAGTTAATATAGGAATCAATTTATAACGTAAAGAAGGGTTAAAAATTGGTAGTCCTCCCATGGATATTGCACAAACAAAAAAAGATAGAATTCCGATCAATATACAAATAAAGCCAATAGAATAAAGATCGATTGGCCTAATTTCAATAAAGTTGATTTTTTTTCTATCTTTAAAAAAGAATCTAGGCAATATAATTGCACCAAAGATAAAACTAAAAAATGCTAAAAGCAGTGTGATTTCCAACTCTAATGATAAATTAATAGTAGAAAGTAAAATAAAAATAAAAAATGCAATTAGAAAAGATAGAGGATGGAATAAATAATTTTTTAGTATTTTACTTTTTTTAAGAAAGCTTAAAAAATTTTTATTTGGATATATACTCCTGAAATAGCTATTAAGAAAACAATTTTCAATAGACAACATAACCTCAAATATGAGAAGAAATAATTTAGAATTTCTAAAAGACTTTTGAATAAATGTGGAAATCATTATTCCTAAACTATAAAAAAAACTCATATTAATACTCCCTATTAAATATAAAAAACCAAATTTTAAACTAAGTAATCATTATGTGACATTATTAATACTTATAACATCATAATTCTTTTTTATTGCTTCAATTTGATCTTTATTTGAATTATATATCCTAATATTAATTGTATCAGATTCACCATTAATATTTCCAAGAATTTTCGAAGCCACATTTATATCTTCATTATTAGCCATTACAAGAGCTAGTTGAAGATATGAATTTTTAAAAGTGGGCCGAATAGATTCTTTTTTTAAATCAGAATACATAACATTAGATAAATTCTGAAATACATTATTATTTACATTATTAACACTGATTCTTGTAGATATTGTGTAATTAGTTCCTTTCGGAATCCCTGATACAAATTTACTTAATGTTGAAATTTTTTGAGATTTAATTTCAAGATCAGTGACATTTTTGTATTTTTTACCATTGCTTTTCAGAGTTATCTGATTAATATAAATATCTGCATCATCTGCATCATATGCCGCCATTATAGGCGTGCTTGAATTATCAGGTAAAATTTCAACTTTTATATTACCTCCTTTATAAACATCAACCCATATAACTGTCCCATTAGCACTGATATCATTGCCTTCTTTATCAAAGCCAGTAATATCCGCATGAACAATTTCACCATTATTATATAATGTGGAATATTTATCTGGAAGATTTTGTATTGTTTGAGAATCGAAAATGTAAGTTTCGACACCACCAGCATCATCACTAATAATTGTATAAATAGAGAATACTAAAGCCCCTACAAAGAATACTATAATTAAAATATCAATTATTGTGAACCTAGATATAATCAAACGCAATTTTTTCATAATATTACAAAACCATTTTTTAAAGGATATACCTGCATAAAATCTAGAAATCTTTTTAAAATATCATTATCATGAACATTTCTGATGATTTATTAAATGATTTATAGACTTCTAAATTTGATATAAACTTTAAATAGTCATAGTAAAAATTTCAGGCATCATAAAAATAGCAATATTTGCCAATAATAAAAAGTTTATACTTCGTAATATGAACTTTAAATATCTAACATATACTCTTTAATATTTTAAATATAGAATTTAGAGTGTTCAAAACAATTATAATATCGTATAATTCAATACGAACTGTTTTATAGTTCTGAACATTAATGCCTAAGGTAATAATTACCATTATGTGGTGTGTTAGTAATAATATATAAAATTTACTAAAATATTCTTAAAATAAGAAAAAATATCAAGTTTTTTAAAGTTCTAAGCATCATTAGAATCTTTAAAAACTTTAAAATATATATTGATTCTTAATTTCGATAAATAAAATGTATTGTATTATATTTAACTAATATATTAACTTAATAAATTTAAAATTAGCTATTTAGAATTAAAATGAATCTAATTATTAATATAAGAAATAAATACTCTTTAAAATTTGTTAAAACTATAATTAAGTGTATAAATCATTAAATAAATGATATAAAGCCTATAAAGTTAAAATAATAAATAATATTAAAATAAAAAGCATAATTAAGTACTAAAAAAGATTATAATGATTATCATGATACGAATATAATTCAAATTAACCTATAAAAACTTTAAATAAATAATATTAAAAATTAACTAAAATTTAAATGATAAATAGATATTTTAAAAGTTTTAGGCATATATTATTAAGAAAGAAGAATAGTTGAAAGATTATTAAACAAATTTTAAAAAATTGAAACAAAAAATGAAAATAAACAACTTAAATATAAAACTAGAAATTAAATAATATTAAAAAGAACCATTATAAAAAATTAAATTAATCTTTAAAATTAAGATATTCATAGTCCATATCAGACAAAAAATCTATCTCATGTGAATATTTATCCTTAATATTTTTATAATAAAACCTATTAGAAAAATTTGACTTTTTAAAATCTTCGAAAACCTCATTAGGAACATTTTTATGCGCATATTTAGTACCATGACCATTTCTGAAAATAACAAACAATGTTTTAGATTCAGAGTCATAGTAAACTCTTTGAAAAGCAATATTATTAGAAAAATCCATTTATTACACTTCCACCATAGCCAAATAAACAATATAATTGGTTAAATTAAACTAAATTAAACTAAATTAAAACTAAATTAAAACTAAATTAAAACTAAATTAAACCTAAATTAAACCTAAATTAAACCTAAATTAAATACTAATTATCAAATATGATCATTTTAATAATAATTTCATGATATTAATAATGGGAATAAAATATTTAAAAATCATATAACCAATAGATAAAATATTAAAAAATAATATATAATAGATAAATACTATAAATTATAAAATACCCTAAATGAGACAAATATTATAAATTAGATAAATACTCATTAATTTTAAAATTAGCTATTTCAAACGCTTTATTTAAAGAAATATTATGTTTAATAGCTATTTTTTTTATATCTTCAAATTCTGGCCTATAGGATATTATTTCATCCCCAGTAGCCCCTATTTTAAAATTTATGGGCTCGATTTGCCCATCAAAATCAATTTCTAAAGATATAAACCTTACATTAGCTACACCCCTATGAAGATCTTGAGAAACCCTAATACCTAATGTGCCAGTTTCTTTAAAAAGAACAGATACTAAGTTATCTGTATCCTCTTTCTTTGATATTACTTTAATAATGTTTCCCGGCCTATTTTTCTTCATTATAACAGGAATAATAACAACATCACGAGCTCCTTCATCCATTAATTTTTCAAAAAGATAACCAATGCTTTCACCAGATAAATGATCTATATTAGTTTCTATAACATCAATGCTTTGAGATTTTATACTTGATTTAGCTTTTATGAGTCTTAAAACATTGGGAAAATCAAAATCTTTCTTTCCAGCACCATATGAAACCTTATTCACTTTAATAGTTGGTTGAAAATCCCTAAATTCGTCACATAATTCAACATAAAGAGCAACCCCTGTTGGAGTAGCAATTTCAGTATTAACTGGGCCTCCAAACGAAGATATATTATTTTTACTTAGAATATCAAGAGTAACTGGTGCCGGAACAGGAATCCTACCATGAACAGATTCTATTGAACCTCCGCCAACAGCTATTGGAAGGCCTATAACTTTTTCATTTTTTTCATTAAATCCTAATTTGCAAAACCCAAAAACAGCACCAAAAACATCTGCAACTGCATCAGCAGCCCCTACTTCATGAAATTTAACATCTTCCAAAGTTTTCCCATGAATTTTTGATTCCGATATAGCTATTCTTTTAAAAACTTTTCTTGAAATATCAAATACATCATTTATTAAATTATTTCCAAAAACACTATTGTTTTTTTTAAGTTCAATTTCTTCAATTTCATTTAATTTAGATAATAATTCCTTGTAAGAAATAGAATGATTATTGTGAGATTTATTATTTATAGTTTCAACTTCTAAAAAGGTGGATTCAATTCCTGCTTTATTAACCTTTTTTATTCTAACATTAACTCCACCAAAATCAATAGCCATATATTCCATGACTGACTTCATCTCTTTAGGATTACATCCTAAGTCTATAAGTGCACCTCCAAGCATATTCCCTGCTATGCCAGAGTTTTGAGGATCTATTATAAGTACCATATTTTACCTTCTAAAGAGTTTATAAAGTGATTAAATAGTTAAATAATATAATTAATAATAGTAATATAATTAAATAATTAAATATAATTAATTATTCATAATATAAATAAAATTATTCAGATATTATCAACATATATTTCTAAAAAAATTTTTAAATCAATAAAATAAATATGTTAAACAACATAAATAATCTTATTGAATATGAGTAAAAAAATTGAATTAATATAAAATTATAATAATCATTTATATAATATATAAAATTTTAATATCAAATGAAATAATAATTATTAAATAAATTATTAAGCAGAAATATTAAGTAAAAATATTAAGTTAAGTAAAAATATTAAGTAAACTATTTTATTAAGTTTATAGCCCTATTAGTGATTATCATGAAAAATAGTAAAAGTAAATTTAAAACAAAAAGAAGAACTAGTGAAATTTTTAATGATATAACACTATATAGCGACTATGATTATTTTTACATGGAAAATCCAAACTATTTTTTAACATTTTCAGATGTAGCAGATCATGAAAATCAAATAAATAATGGGATCGATATTATAAAAAATATAATCATTTTATCTCCCAATTATGACATAAAAAACAATTTTGAAACATCTATCAAACATTTTGAGAATGAAAAGAAAATTGAAAGCAATTTAAATGATTATGGCAATTATAACACATATATTGCTCAACAATTCCCTATTGATCCATTCATTAATGAAAATAATGATGAAACTAAAAACAAAAAAAATGATATTATTCCTAATAATAATATAAACTATTTTTTAGAAAAAACAGATAAAATAAGCATAATTAATTTTATAAATAGTAATCTTAACTTGATAAAAATATCTGACAATTTACAAGTAGCTAAAGTAAAAAGGGATTCTAATTCAATTGAATTAAATTTAAGTCAAATAATATATATAGATGAGAGTTTAAATCTAAAAGAACTTATACAACTATATAAAATAGCGGTTGAAACAAAAATTAAATATTTTGACTATTTAAAATTACCAGAACATATCCAAGATGCTTTGAATAATAATGAATCATTGATTTTAGCTTGTAAATCTCCAATTAATTTTAAAAAAGGAAAAAAACAAAATTTAATGAAGTTAATTAATGAGAATGATAAACAAAAAGAGATTAGTACTAATGAAAATCTAGAAAATTTAGAAAATATTAAAAAAGAATTAGTAAATTCAATGGTTAAAAGTTGTAGTTTATCTTTAGAAAAAACAAATTTGTCATTTGGAATACTTGATTATATATTAGCTGAGGGAATTACTATTGATTTACTTGTAGATGCAGGAATGGAATTATGTGTAGGAATAGATGAAACACCAGAAAGAATTAAAGAATTGAGATTGAGACTTAAAAATCAGATCTTAAAATCTTTAGAAGATATAAATGTTATTGCACTTTTAATCTCAGCAATACGATGTGAAGAAGATTTTAAAACTAATAGAGTCCGGGAAGTAGATGTTAGTGATGATCCTGCTTATCTATATACTGATGAAGTATTGGGAATAGCTATAGCTAATCAAATAGCTGGAACAAAAGCAACATTCAATTTTAAACGTTATGATGAAGAAAAACCAGGAATATTGTCAAAATTAGGACCAATGGTAGATGATATATTTGCAGGACTTATAGCTGGTTGTATGTCCAAGATATTTGAAGAAGAATATTAAAATATCATCATATTAATTATGTTTATAACAATTTCATTCTAATTAATATTAATAATGACATTATCAACAATATTAATAATGATATTGAATAATGATATTAAATAATGATATTAATATTAATATTAGAAATAAAGAAATAATATAATATACATTATCAAAAACTTTTTAAAAAGGAATTTAAATGGCAGAAAAAGATAAAAAAAAAGATAACTATTTTTCTAATGAGAAATCATCAAAATTAAGATCAATTGGGGGCCTTTTGACCTTTTCAACAATATTACCAATACATATATATACAAACATTGAAGAAATGGCTAAGATGACATGGTTTTGGCCATTAATAGGGGCATTAGTAGGATTTATTGGATTAATTATTGGTTACTTTTTAAATATTCTAAATTTTCCAATTTTAGTTATTTCTGCTATTATCTATAGTTTTTTCATCTGGTTTAATGGATTCCACCACCTTGATGGACTTATAGATATTGGGGATGCATTGATGGTTCATGGCACCCCTGAAAAGAAAATATCTGTTATGAGAGATTCCATGATTGGAACTGGAGGAATAGCTTTATTTTTTATTGTTGGAATCTTAACTATCTTCTTTTTAAATTCAGTTCTTTCAATCGGATTTTTATTTTCCATATTAATATGTGAAATGTCTGCAAAAGTAGGTTTAGTTAGCTGTGCAATCTCTTCAAAATCAGGAAACGATGGGACAGGGAGATACTTCATAAAATCAATGACTATACCTAAATTTCTAATAACGCTGATTATTACCTTAACTATTGGTTATATGATAGGAGGAAATATAGGATTATTTGGAGTTGTTGGAGGAATATTTGGAGGAGCTTTAGTTAGTTTCATTGGAAGTAAAAATTTTAAAATAGCTACTGGTGATGTTTTAGGAGCTTCAAATGAAATTGGTAGGCTTTTTTCATTGTTTTTTATGTTAGTATTAATATCAATCTCTCAAATAAGAATATTTTAAAAAATATTCAAAATAACTTACAAAAAATAAATTGAAAAATAATATATAAAATAATTTTATTTAATATTGAATAATAACTTGTGATAATAATGAATATTAATGTTTTAAGATTAGACCATAGATCAAAAAGAGATGCTAGGATAACCACCCATGTTTGTTTAACATCAAGAGCATTTGGAGCTTCAAAAATATATTTAAGTGGAGAAGAAGATGAAAAGTTGATGAAGAATGTTGAAGATGTTGTAGAAAGATGGGGAGGCAATTTTCAAATTGAATATAAAAAAAGTTATATGAACCTTATTGAAGAATGGCAAAAAAATGGAGGAGAAGTTGTTCATTTAACAATGTATGGATCCCAGGTTCAAGAAGTTATAGGAGAAATAAGAGAATCTCCAAAAGATAAGTTAATTATCGTAGGAGGATCAAGAGTTCCTACTAAAGTATATAGAAAATCAAACTACAATGTTTCTGTTACAAAACAACCTCATTCTGAAGTTTCTTCACTTGCAGTTTTTCAACATATGTTAATGGATGGAAATGAATTTAACCTTGAATTTGATGATGCTGTTTTTGAAGTTATTCCAACAGCAGAAGGTAAAAGAGTTAATATACATGAAGAAAATAAATAATGGAAATATTAATAAGTCAATTAATAACTAAAAATTAATAAATAGACTCTCCATGAGCAATAGCTACTATTCCAGGGATATTTTTTACATTTAATTTAAAAATAGCCTCTATTCCTTCTTCTTCATAGGCAATTAGTTCTTTTGATATAATATGATTGGTTAATAAAGCAGCTACTGGAGGAGTTACAACAAAAATAGATTTTTCTTTAGCTAAGGACATTTTTGTTTTATCATTAAGAGCACCTTTCCCAATATGGATTTTTACCCCATTTTTAGCTAAAATTACCATTGATGATTCTATTTCCTCTTTATTACTTGTAGTGGGGGCTATTCCTGCACCACTAACAGCAGTATGCATAATAACACTACCTTCTAAATTAAAAGGAATTTTTCTTTCTAAATTATTGATTAAATTTTCTTTTAATTTAGGGAGAACTGCATCCCTTCCTGTGAAAATAGTTCCACTAATAAGTAATTTATCCCCTACTCTTAAATCATCAATATCCATATTAGATATAGGAGTTCTTAATCTTTTAATAACATTCATATTATCCAAATTATTTGTTATGTTTCTTTGATAAATCAACATACATGTATGCATTTGATTTACTCTCTTCTATTTCTTCAAAATTTAAACTCCTTACAACTCTGCCAGGTACTCCTAAAATTAAACTACCCTCTGGAAATTCTTTATCTTCTGTTACAACAGCACCTGCACCAACGATAGAATTTTTACCAATTTTTGCCCTATTTAAAATTGTTGCATTCATGCCAATTGTAACATTATCCCCAATTTCACATCCATGAACAACCGCACTGTGGCCAATAGAAACATTATTACCAATATAAGTAGTTGTTTTGGGAGGACTATGTATTACAGCATTATCTTGAACATTAGAATTTTTACCCAAAACAATTTTACCATGGTCTCCTCTTATAACTGCATTATACCAAACAGAAGAGTTTTCACCGATTTCAACATTTCCAATTACATGAGCTCCAGATAAGATTACAACAGTACTATCAATCATGAAAAAATTCCTATAAACATTTATAATAAAATATATAATAAAATTTGTAATAAAATCTATAATAAAATATATAATAAAATTTGTAATAAAATCTATAATAAAATCTATAATAAATCTATAATAAATCTATTAATTTATAAAAATTTAAATTTTTTCATTTGATATAAAAATTTTTATTTTTATAAATTTAAAAATTAATTTTTTAAAATAATAAATTTCTATCAAAATAATGTAATAAAATAAAAAATAATGAAAAATTAAAATAAAAAATTAATATAAAAATAAAAATATTAAAAGCAAAAATTGAAAAATTAATATAAAAATAAAAATATTAAAAATAAAAATTAAAAACAATTCAATTTAATGAAAATAACAAATAATAATAATAATAATAATAATAATAATAATATAAATAGAAACTATAATATTCCTATCTTATATTCAAACTACTTTTAATTTCACGAATACTTGTTAAAAAGTCAATTAAATGAGTGTATTTTATATGTCCCATCAAAACAATTCTAATTGCTTTTGGATAAGATGAAACCGATACCATCCATCCTCTTTCCTCTAACATGTTAGCTAAATCATCGGTTGGAATTTTTGGATGAGTGAATGCAACAATATTTAATTCAGGATCAACTATCAACTCAAAATCCTCTTTGAATAAAGCATCAGCTAAAAATTCAGTGTTAATCATACATTCATTAGCATTTTTAGCATAACCTTCTCTACCCATATGTTGCATAATAGCCCAGGTAGCCGCAGCTGGTGCGCCAAGACGAGTCCCTACAATAGTAGACTGTTCTTTAGAAGTTAAATATGGTGATTTAACCGCCATAACATCCAAATATTTTTTTTCTCTGAAAAGTATACATCCAGAAGGAATAGGAGCAAGACCCATTTTATGAGGATCAACAGTTATAGAAGAAACACCCTCAAGAGAAAAATCAAATTTGGGCATTTTATATCCAAAATCTTCTAAAAAAGGAATAGAAAATCCCCCAAATGCTGCATCTACATGAAAATAAATATTATTATCAAAAGCTAACTTAGATAATTCCTCTATAGGATCTATAACACCAAGTTCAGTAGTTCCAGCTATTCCCACAATAGCAATAGTATTCTTAGAAATATTATCCCTAACAGAATTTACATCAACATGATAATTTTCATCCAAATCTGCTTCAATGAGTTTTAAATTAAGTAAATCGGCAGCTTTCTTAAATGAAAAGTGAGCAGAACGAGGGACAATAATCTCTGGAGTAGAATAACCACTTTCACTATAAATATTTCCAATATCTTTCTCTTTTCTAGCCATATTACGAGCAGCACGTATAGCCATTAAATTAGCCTCAGTTCCACCAGTAACAACATTACCAAAAGGTTTCTCAAGTGATAAGAAAGAACCAATATCATTTATAACTTCTTCCTCAAGAAATTGAGTTCCTTTAAAAAGGCCAGGATCTCCAAGATTAGCATCTAAGAAATCATGAAAAACTTTTTTAGCTAATGGATCAGCACGAGTACACATTGACCCCAAAATTCTTCCATCAGAATATTCTAAATCCTTATTTTTAAATTTAGATAATTCTTCTAATATTTTTTCTTTTTCTAATGGTTCTTGATTCATCTGAATACCCTTTAGATATTAATCATGAAATAATTTTAAAATAATTTTATTAAGCAAATAATAAAGTAATCTCATTAATTAAATAATAAAATAATCTCATTAAACAAATAATATAATAATCTCATTGAGCAAATATTAAAATAAACTCAATAATTCAAATAATAAACTAATTTCATTAAACAATTAATAAATGTATTAGATATTGATATAAATAAATGTATTACATTACAATATAATTTATAAATAAATTATAAACAAAAGCAATTATAAATCAGTGAATTATATATAAAAAATCAAATCAATTAAAAAATAAATATAAATAATTATCAAATAGCTAAAAAAAAATAAATATAGATAACTATCAAATAATTAAAAAAGTAAAAAACCAAAATAAGATTTATTCAAATCTTATTTTTTTTGTTTTCTTGCTGCATCTAATATTAATTTCTGTTCGGATCTAGCTACAGTGTGTCTAACATCGCCTACAGCATCAGTATTAGCTGAAACACTATTTATTCCAAGTTCAACAAGTTTTTCAACAATATGTGGCTTACTACCTGCCTGGCCACAAATACTAGATGTAACTCCTGCCTCATTACATTTTCTAATAGTTCTTTCAATTAGTTTTAAAATTGCAGGATGTTCTTCATTATAATTTTTAGCTACTAATTCATTATTTCTGTCAACTGCAAGAGTATATTGAGTAAGGTCGTTTGTTCCAAGACTAGCAAAATCAATTCCAATATCAATAAATTCTTCAATAATTAAAGCAGCAGCAGGTGTTTCTACCATTATACCAAAATCAATGTCTTTATGAGGCCTAAGTCCAACTTCTTCAGCTATCTTCTTAGCTTTAATAAGTTCATCAGGACTTTGTGATAATGGAATCATAACTCCAATATTAGTGTAACCTTGTTCATAAAGTTTTTTAATTGCTTTAAACTCTGCTTTAAGTATTTCTGGTTCATCAAGTTCTCTTCTAATTCCTCTCCATCCAAGCATTGGATTATGTTCATGAGGCTCTTCTTCTCCACCTTCAAGAGTCTGGAATTCATCAGTAGGAGCATCTAAAGTTCTATACCATACTGGTTTAGGATAAAAAACATCCACAACTTTTAAAATATTTTCCATTAATATTTTTACAAGTTCATCTTCTCTATTATCTTGAATAAATTTGTTTGGATGTACACCAGCAGTTAACATCATATGTTCAGTTCTTAAAAGACCTACACCATCAGCACCAGTTGCAAAAGCTTTTTTAGCTGCTTCTGGCATGCTAACATTAGCTTTAACTTCTGTGACTGTGATAATTGGTGCAGCTGACTGAGCAACTACAGATTCATCTTGTTTATTCTCTTCAGATATTTGGAATTCTCCTTCAAAAACAAGCCCTTTTTTACCATCAATAGTTACTTTATTATTTTCTTTTAGAATTTCAGTAGCATTTCCAGTTCCAACAACACAAGGGATTCCAAGTTCACGAGATATAATTGCTGCATGGCAAGTTATTCCTCCCTCATCAGTAATTATCCCATTAGATCTTTTCATAGCAGGAACCATATCAGGAGTAGTCATTGTAGTGACCATGATGTCACCATTTTTAATTTTATCAAGCTCATCAATTTTTTTAATGATTTTTACAGTTCCAGCAGCCATTCCGGGACTTGCACCAAGACCTCTTACAATTACTTCCCTGTTTTCAATATCGGATTCTTCCTTTTCATTAGAAGAAGATTCATCTAAAGTAGTAATTGGTCTAGATTGTAACATGAAAAGAGTATTATCATAAAAAGCCCATTCAGTATCTTGAGGAGCCCCATAATGTTTTTGGATTCTTTTACCCATTTCGGTTAACTCAACAAGTTCTGCTTCAGATAAAACTCTTTTATTTCTTAATTCCTCTGGTACATCAACCTGTTTTGTTTCCCCATTAGGTAATTTTTCAAACATGACTTTTTTATCTGCTATATTAAAATTTAATATTTCATTAGATTTTTTATCAACATAATAAGTATCAGGTGTTACAGAACCTGAAACAACAGCTTCTCCAAGACCCCAAGAACCTTCAATAAGAGCAACATCCTCACCAGTAGAAGGATTAACAGTAAACATTACTCCGGCTTTTTCAGATTCCACCATCTCTTGAACAACTACTGCAATATAAACTTTTGAATGCTCAAAATTATTTTCTTCACGATAAAATATCGCCCTAGCTTCAAAAAGAGATGCCCAACATTTCCTAACGTAATCAATTACAGACTCTGAACCGTAGATATTTAGGAAAGTATCCTGTTGTCCAGCAAATGAAGCTTCAGGTAAATCTTCAGCTGTTGCAGATGACCTAATAGCTACAAGAACATCTTCAACACCAACTTTCTGACAAAGAGCATTATAAGCTTCAATGATAAGTGCAGATATATCTTCAGGGATAGGGGCATCAATAATGATTTCTTTAATTTTTTTAGCAGATTTTTGAAGTTCTTTAGTATTGTTAATGTCAATACCATTTAATATATCCATGATATTGTCAAATATCCCAGTATCATTCATAAATTTATTATAAGTTTCTGCAGTGACTATAAATCCTGGAGGTACTGGTATTCCTGCTTGGGTTAACTCACCTAAATTAGCCCCTTTACCTCCAGCAATTCCAACATCATCCTTACTTATACTTTCAAACTTTTCAACATACATATTTTTCGTCCTTGTTGAGTTTTAAACCTTTTAATAATAATTTTAGCAATTAATATCTTTAAGAATTCTTTTAATACCTTAAAAGCTTCGTTTTTTATAAAGCCAAAATTTCCATGATTTTAAGCAGATAAAAAAACTACTTTACAAAATTTATTAATTTGCAAAATTTTGTAATTTTGAATATATGAAATTTATTAATATGGAATATGAATACTAAATGTAATATATGAATTCATAATACTAAACAAATACCTGATAAGTACTAATAAATATATGAATAAATGATAAACAAATTCTTTTAATGCATGAAAATGCACTATAATAGAATATTAATTAGTTAAAGAGAAATATTATTTAAATAAAGCCAAAGCTTATTTAAATAAAGTTTAAGTTTATTTAACTAATTCTTCACCTTTATCTACTACAATTCTACAACTTACAGGTAATTTCATTGCAGCTCTTCTTAAAGATTCTTTAGCATCATTAAAGTTTTTCTTATTAGTGTCAATATATATAACTTTTTGATTCTTTTTCACAATAGCTTCTGAGCTTATAGATTTACCAAAAGATTTTCTCATACCATTCTGTACCCTATCTGCACCTGCACCAGTTGCCATTGGATTTTCCCTAACAATTTGGTGTGGGAAAACTCTAATCTTCAAATGATAACCCATTCTTCCAGCTTTCCTTTGCATAAATCTGTTAGAAGCAATACGTGCTGCTTCGAGAGCATTATGACTAATATGTGTAGGGTTTTTTACAGCTAAACTTACTCTTACAGGAAATTCATCAGTTAAATTTCCCATATCAAATTGAACTACCTTAGAACCAGGAATTTTTCTTATATATTCTCTTCTTGTATAAGCACGAACCATTAATAGTCCTCCATAATAAAATTGAATTAAATATAAATGTGTTTCTATCAATAGATTAATAAATTATCTATTATATCAAATGGACATTAATAACAATTTTTAATGGCAAAATATGTTAATTATAACGACCTTGTCCAATAATATAAAATTTAAAATTTGGAATTTAATATTAAAACTATAATATTTGACTAAATATTTATTATTTTAAATTTGATATACATAATTAGATAGAATAAAATTATTTATTTTTATAACTATTAATAAATGTTACTATATCATAACCAAATTTAGTATTTTAATTCTTAAAATAATTATATCCATTCAAAAAATAATAATTTTATTTAATATTAATTAGCTATTTTTATGTTAATAAATTTATGAAAAAATGAATTTATAAAAAATATTAATTGAAAATTTAGCTGAAAAATATTTATTTTATTGAATATGAGTTTAAAAATATGATAAAAATTTTATATCAACTTTATATCAATCCTAAACAAATAATATCCCAAAATTGCAACCATTATTTTCATAATTCATATATCCTCATAAAATCAATCTTATACTATCAATATTATATAATTTAATAATAAGTATAATCATTATCTATAAAAATCAAACAATTAGTGAATTATAATATCGAACATTTATTAATATTGAAATTTTTAATAATTATAATATTATAAATAGCCATTTTATTAACGTTTATCTTAAACAGCTATGTTAATAATATTTATTATTACTACTATTTATATGCATTATTTTGATAATAAGTTTTAGTAATTAATTTTTCATTATTACTTTTTATAGTTAAACTTCCATATTTGATTTTTTTAATTATATTTTTTGATTAGATTTTATTTATTGATTTTATTATTAATTTGAATAATAGAATATATACTAAGTCAAATATTAGTTAGAATTAACATAACAATAACAATTAATTACTAAAAAATACAAATTTAATAATATATTTTAATAATAATCTAGAGATATTTATTAGAAGATAATAGTAAAAAATTAGTAAAAATTATGATTAAATAAAAGAGGGAAAAAATGAAGATAGCTATTACCGGGAAAGGAGGTGTTGGAAAAACAACAATATCAAGTACTTTAGCCTGTATATTATCAGAAAAGCATTCAGTGTTTGCTATTGATGCAGACCCAGATATGAATTTGGCTTCAAGTTTAGGAATAAAAGATAAAATAGAACCCATATTCTCCATGCGAGATTTAATTAAAGAAAGGACAGGTGCAGAAAGTGGATCTTCTTTTGGAGAAGTCTTTAAGATGAATCCTAAAATAACAGACCTTCCTGAAAAGTTATCTTACGATTATAAGAAAGATGGATCATTAAAACTAATGGTAATGGGAACTATTGAAAAAGGCGGTGATGGATGTGTATGTCCTTCAGCAGTACTTCTTAAAGCATTAATGAGAAATATAATTGTTAAAAAAGAAGAAGTAGTCATATTAGACATGGAAGCAGGAATTGAACATCTTGGAAGAAAAACCGCAGAATCTGTCGATACAATGATAGTTGTCGTTGAACCAGGATTGAAATCTATAGAGACCGCAGCCAGAATTAAAAAATTAGCAGCAGATATTGGAATTAAAAAAATAGTTGCAATTTTAAATAAATGTTCTTCCTTAAAACAAAAAAAATTTGTTGAAAAGAAACTCTTATCAATAGATATTGATTTAATAGGATCAATTCCAATGGATGATGATGTTATAGCATCAGATATGGAAGGAAAGCCACTTATGAGTTATGGAAATTCAGTTGCATTAAATTCTCTCAAAGAGATTGCATCTAAATTGGAAATTTTATTAAAATAATTATTAAAATAAAAAATAATTAAAAAAATAGTCTTATACTATAAATATTATACTATAAATATTATAATATTATATAATTATGATTAATTATTCTAAACTTAGTTCATTATTATTTATATATAGATAAAGATATATATTAATAAAAACAAAAATTATTATATAATAATATATTTTAATGATAGTATAATTAATAATATTACAAATTGTTAAAGTATATATTATTATGAATTTTAAAAACTGCTAATTTTTAAATACTGATTTTATATTTAGATGTTTGATAAAATGAAAATAGATGCCAAAATTGAGATAGAATATAAAAATTCCAAAGATGCAAACATATCCCTAAAATCCTTAGATGTTGAAAATAAAGGTTATGTTGAATCTGAAAAGGAAGAAAATATTCTTACTTTTAAATTAAAATCCAAATCACTCTCTAATTTCTTAGCTACAGCAGATGATTTAATATTTTCTGAGATATTAGTCGAAAAGATAATTGAATCGGCATCGAGTAATTAAATCAATCATATTATTATCAAGTACTCCATATTTCTACTAAAATTCAAAAAGGTATTTCTATTTAAAGAGAAAAAATATTTTTATATTTTTTATTAAAGAGAAAAAATATATCTATTTTTATGACATTAATAATAATGAAAATAAATCCTAAAATAACTAATAAAATGATAAATAGTAGTAATAATAGTAAATAATGTTAATTATGGTAATTTATTAAATATACAAAAATACTTAACTAAACACCTAAAAATATTATTCTAACAGAGTATTCTTAAAAGATAATTATTTAATTTATAAGAAATTTATAAGGTTAATGATTATTTAAATCTATTTAATGTTAATTTTAATAAAATAATAAAATTATATTGATATTTATACTAAAATATAATTAAAATAAAGCATATTAAAATAAATTATACTAAATAAAATCATAATAAGAATTAGATAGAAGATATATTAAAAATTAAAAGAATATATCCAAATAATTTATTATTAATATAATATTCTAAATAATATTCTAAAATAGAATTATATTCTAAAATAAAACTTTTCAAATAATATCAAATAAAATAAATATTACTGGTGAAATTATGAAATTTCTACTTAAAGGGACAATAACATTTAATAAAAATGCTGAAGATGCTGAAGAGGATATTGCAAAGTTTGTTGAAGAAGCAAACAAAGACATATTACTTAAAGGTGTTAAAGAGGGCCATGAAAATGAAGGAGCCAAAATAACAGATTGGAATATTGAAGGGAATGAACTAAAACTTGAAATAAAATCTGGAAGTAAAGTAAGATCCCATGATGGATTACTTAGAATAAAAAAACCATTAACACAATTACTTGGTAAAAAATATCATTTAGGAGTCAGAAAAATTCATATTGACACATATCAAGTGACTATTCCTACGGGGGAAGGAGAATATGAAATTAATCACCAATTAGTTAAAGAGCTTCCTCAGATAGAAGATTTTCAAATTAAAGATAATTATGTTATAGTCACTATAAAAGATATGAATGAATCTGAAATTAGAAAACAAGGCATAAATAGAGTTATAAAACATATAAGCACGAAAAAAGAAGAAATTAAAGAAGAAAATGATGAAAATGTAGCTGAAAGTAGGCAAATGGCTTCTGGAGACCCTTCTGAAAATTTAGAAGAAAAAGATCTTACATTTACAGTTACAAAAACCACACCTGGAAAAATAATTGCTCGTAGCCCCGAATTTGAAAATTATTTCGAAGGAGATGTCACTGAGAAAGCTATTGAATTAGGTTGGATAAAGACATTTCCTGGAAGAGGTCAGTGGTTTTATGGACCTCAGATGACAGCACTCCAAAGAGCTTTTGAAAAAGTTTTAATCGATGATATAATTGAAAAACTTGGATTCGATGAATGTTTATTTCCAAAATTGATTCCTATTCCTACAATGGACAAAATGAGATATTTAGATGGACTTCCTGAGGGTATGTATTATTGTAGTGCACCTAAACGTGACCCAGAAGTATTTAACAAATTTAAAAATGAATTAGCTATTAATAGAGAAGTCCCAATGGATCTTCTTAAAAGTGGACTAAAAGATCCTGCTTATGTTTTAGCTGCAGCACAATGCGAACCATTCTATGAATTTCTATCCCATGAAGTTATAGATGAAAAAGATCTTCCAATAAAATTTTATGATAAAAGTGGTTGGACATATAGATGGGAATCTGGAGGAGCTAAAGGAATTGATAGAGTTCACGAATTTCAACGTATAGAGTTAGTATGGATAGATAAACCTAAACAAACAAATGAAATTAGAGACGCAACTCTGGAATTATCTCATGAATTAGCCACTAAACTTGAACTTGAGTGGTATACTGAAATTGGAGATGATCCTTTTTATCTTGAAGGAAGAAAAGTTGAAAGTAGAGGGATTGAATTTCCCGATGTTCCAAAATATGAAATGAGATTAAAAGTTCCAGGTCAAGAAAAAGGAGTAGCTGTTGTTTCTGCTAATGTTCATGGAACCCACTTTACAGAAGGTTTTTCTATTAGAGAAGCACATAAACACACACTTTGGACAGGTTGTACTGGATTAGGTCTGACACGCTGGTTATTTGGATTTTTAGCACAAAAAGGATTTGATGAAAATAATTGGCCAGAAATGATTAGAACTCAATACAAAAAAACCAAAATTCCAAAAATATTAACATGGCCGCAATCCAAAGAATAGAAATATTTAATAATTTATTTATAAAAATACTATTTTTTCACTAATTTTTAAAAAAATAAAATGAAAAATTAGATTAAATAATACCAATATCATCAGTTTATAAATAAAAATTAATATTAAATGAAATAGAATATTATTATTAAAAATAGTTGGAAAACATTAAATATAAATAATAAATAGAACAATTATAATATATTAATTTAAAAATTAGTAAATATTTTAGTATTTATTATAATTTCTGAAGTATTATTTTCAATAGTTAGAAAGTATTATTTTTAATATTTAGATTATAGTTTAATATTATATGTATTAAAAATACTTAATGAAATATAATTTTAGAGAAAAATTATATTTTATAATATAAACTAAAATTTAAAATTTCATCGAAATCAACAAGGGTAGAAACCATGAGTTGTGAAAAACATCCCAATAGAAATTCTGTAGCTAACTGTCAATTCTGTGGGAAAGAATTATGTGAAGAATGTGCCATAAATATTGCTGGAAAAAATTATTGTGAAGATTGTATGAGTGAGCTTGTAGGTCCAGAATTAGCGAGTATAGCTAGTAATAAACATGATGATGGACATCGTGAGCAAAAAAATGCAATTAATAGTGAAAATAATCAAATTCCTGCTGAACAAGACCCTTATCAGACAGAAAAAATCAGAAATCCTACAGAAGAAAAGAATTTTGCAGATGAAGACTACTTAAACAATTCCCCAACACAGCAAAATCCAGAAGGTTCTAATGAAAATTATGATGACCTCTATGGTGATGATAGATTTTATAATGATACTCGTGAAAATAAGGATCATATAACTCCTGATAAAAAAATCGAAGATAAATATGAGAAATATTTAGATGACCTTTACTATGATGAAAAACCTCAAAAAACAAATATACGCGAAAATGATCAAATAGGGATAGAAAGAGAACTGTCTTTGAGTGATCAACTAGCTATGGATGAAGCAAAACATGGTTCAATTACTAAAGAACCATTTATCCAAGAAAAACCTACTAACAAACAAAATGAATTTGAAGATTATGGTAACCAAAATAAAAGTGTTCCAATAATGGAAAATTTAAGGAATGAAAATTCAAATATTCAGCAAAATAAAAATAATGATGAATATACTCCTGCCTCACTTCATAGAAAAAATATACATTATAAAAAACAGGAAAAAAAACCATTTACATCAACAGAAACAGTTTTAACTGCAATATTGATATTATTAATAATATTTGTTGTAATTTATGTAGTATATTTATTAACACTACATAGTCAATATCCAAATATTTTAGATGCTATAAATTCATTATTTTAGTTAAAATATTTTTTAATATTTTTTAATTTTTTTATTATATTTATTTTCATATTAATTTAATTTTATTTCTAGATTTTACTAATTAACATTAAATATTATTTTTTAAATATATACTTAATTAATTTTTAAATATAGATTTTTTATTTTTATATTAGATTATATAGTTTAAACTTATTATAATTGAAAAATTAGTTAATATGCTGAAAAATAGAAATAAATACAAACAATCAATGAATTAAATATGTAATAATTATTTAAACATGAAAAATATATTAAAAAAATCCATTCAAAAAAAAAAAGTATATTAAAAAAAGTTAAATGAAAAATCCCTATTAAAAATAAAATTAAGCAAATAATAGAATAAATAGAAAATGAAAAATGAATAATTTATTAATTATTTTCTTCACTTTCATTATTTTCATCAGAAGAGTTATCCTCTGCTTCTTCTACTTTCTTTTCAAATGCATCTACAAATTCTACTTTTTCAAAGTCCATATTGTCCCAAATATCTTTGGATATTCTGAATCTTGCAAAAGTAACATCCATGTAAGATTTTTGATCAAATCTAGTAATTTCATCTAGTTTTATACTAACTTTATCCCCATCAATTTTGATTTCAGTTTTATCAAGATCCATATTCGGATAGGAATAATGAAGTTGAATCATACTTTTGATTTTTTCTTCATCATCTTCAATTATGTCAGAGATTACAATACTGTACTCGAGATTTTTACCAGCTAAGTCATGGTTGAAGTCTACTTTAACTCTTCCACCACTAACAGTTAAAACTCTCCCTTTATGGCCTTCGGAAGTTAATTCCATACCAACATGAGGAGTCATACCCTGTTTTTTGAATTCCTTCATAGGAATTAATTGAATTAGATTAGAATCTCTTTCTCCGAAACCATCTTTAGGAGAAACTTCAATTTCTTTTGATTCTCCAACATCTAAACCAATAACAGCTTCATCAATAGCTTTTAATAAATGATTACCTCCAACAACAATAGGTATTGGACCATATTCTTTATTTTCTACTAAAATTCCTGATTCTTTAGCTATTTCTTCGTTAGTAGTATCAAAAACATCTCCAGTTTCTTTAATTTTACCAGTAAATTCTAATTTAATAAAATCGCCATTTTTTATTGCCATAATTCGATTCTCCTATTATTTTCATTAATTTTTTCTTTAAACTCTTCTAAAACATTCTCATTTTTGTAATCTAGAACTCTAATTTTAGAAGGATAGTTATCAATATAATCATAAATTATATCCTTATTTATTTTAGTTTCTAATACACTTAAAACCCTATGGTTAAAGTGACTAGAAAATCCATATGAGATGCAATTTTGAACTTCTTCAATTGACTCGAAATCTTTATCTTCTCTAAAATTAACTATTTTTTTAGCTGTTTTATCATCAATAAGATTTAAACTTACTAATTCAGTAAAAGAAAGCTTATTCACTGAATCAATAATTGAATCAAAATCTCTAGACATATTTAAAGGAGCCCTATTATTTTTTATCTCCTCATCTAATATATCTATTGTGGAAGATGGCATCATATTATTTACATTTGAAAAGTCTCCTTTCATAGTAGCTTCACGAATTAAAGTCCCGCTTACTCCTTCAATACGTTTTACAAAAATAAATTTATCTTTAAAATCAAAATTTATCCTTTTCAACGATTTTGAAAGAGATGTTATAACATAATTATCTTCTTCAAGCTTGCCTTCATAAAGAACTTCCCTTTTGTCCATATCCATAATTTGATATGGTCTTGGAGCAACAGAATGTCCTAATTTTATCCTATCTAAAATAATATCATAACCTTCAAAAGGTCGATACCCCCTAGGGATAAAATCAGCACCTAAAGCTTTGAAAGTTTTAGCTAAACAGAGAGAATATTGACCAGACCCCATTATTCCCATAGGAGGACCTTCAACAACTATATCTGCACCAGCAGCTATAGCTGTTTTTGCTCTTGCTTCCCTTGTCATGATAAAAGGTAGTCCCCTACCACTTCTTTCAAATAGCCCAGGTACAACAGCTACAAACAAATTGTTAGGAATTTTTTCTTTAGCTACATTCATACAATGGTAATGACCATTATGAAGAGGATTATATTCTGTAAAATCAGCAATCAGACTTTTTTTAGAATTGCCAACATCTTCCAATTCCTCATTTTTATTTGACAATCCAATAGAATCATTATAATCTTTATAAAAAATATCCATATCTCTTTTAATTATCTTTTTTACAAAATCATCTAATGTTCCTAATTCATCTGAGTGCATACTTATATTTTTATTTTTTTAGTTATAACTATTTTACTAATTAATTATTATATAACAAAAAATAGTTCAAAAATGAATATTATTTATGATATTATTAAAGAATTATAAAATAAAAAATAATATAAAAATAATATAAAAATAATGTAAAAATAAAATAAGAATATTAAAAGTATTAATAAAAAAGTAAAAAGTTAAAATGAAAGTGAAAAATTTATAAAAATAAAAATAATAAAAAATAGTTCCAAAAATAATAAAAAGGAAGATTAAAGATAAAAATATAAATTATTAAAACGAAATATTAATATAAATTATTAAAATAATTAGTAGAATAAATAGAATAAATATAAGAAAAACATACACAAAACAGATAATTATTGGTTATATTTCAAATATATCTTTAATATTTTTTAAAAAATTTAATAGAATATTTTAAAAGCTAATTAATATATTTTAAAAGCTAATTTTATAAATTAAAATAATTATTATAAAAAATAATTAGGAAAAGTCAAAATGAATGATTTAGTAATTAAAAATTCTAAGTTAATAGAGAAATCTGGAAATCATTATATAGGTATAAAAGATGGGAAAATATCTGAAATATCAAAACAGCCCATAAATGGTGAAGAAGAGATTGATATAAGTGGAAAAATTCTTCTTCCAGGATTAATTGATCCACATGTTCATTTTAGAGACCCAGGATTAACATATAAAGAAAATTTTAAAAGTGGCAGTTTAGCTGCGGCTCATGGTGGATTTACAACAGTATTGGATATGCCAAATACTATTCCTCCAACAAATACTGCTAAAGCATTTAAAGAAAAGAAAAAAATAGGTGAAAATAAAAGCATTATTAATTTTGGACTTCATGGAGGATTAAGTAGTATAGAGGAAATAAAAAAAATATCTAAACTAAATCCTGCATCATTCAAAATATTTATGGATTTATATGAAAATTTTGAAATTGAAAAAATGTTTGAAAATCTTTCTTTTAATATTAAATCAAAAAACATACCTATAACCTTACACTGTGAAGATAAAAAGACCATAATAGAAAATACAGATAGAATTAAAAAGTTAGGGCGTTCTAGTGAAAATAATGCAATAGATTATAGCTATGCAAGAGATTCTAAGTCAGAACTTATTTCAGTCAAATATGCAATAGGATTAGCCCATAAATACAATTTATCTCTACATATTTGTCATTTAAGCACCATAAATGCACTAAATTATCTAAAATCAATTAAAAATTTAAAAATAGGAATTACAACTGAAATAACCCCTCATCACTTACTTTTAGACAATAGTTATTTTAATACATTGCGAAATATTGTTAAAACTAATCCTCCTTTAAGACCAAAAGGAGAAAATTTAACAATTGAATCATTGAACTCGATTGATATGATTGGTACTGATCATGCCCCACATTCTTTAGATGAAAAACAAAAAGGAGTTTGGGATTCAAACCCGGGAATTCCAAATTTAGAAACTACACTCCCACTTATATTGACTGAAGTAAATAAAGGAAATATTGATTTGAAAATGATTCCTAAATTAATGTCAGAAAACCCTGCAAAGCGATTCAATATTCCAAATAAAGGAAAAATAATTAAAAATTATGATGCTGACCTAATAGTAGTTGACCTCAAAAAAGAAGGAAGGCTAAATATGGACAATTTCTATACAAAAGCAAAATATAGTCCTTTTGAAGATTTTTATTATAAAGGAATAGCTACTATGACAATTTGTAATGGTAAAATTATTATGAATGATAATGAATTTTTAGGTGTAAATTCAGAATATAAAAATATAACTAAATATGTTTATGATTAAAAATTAATAAAGTTTTGAGATTAATAAAGTTTTAAAATTAATAGAAAATTAAAATTATATATAGTTTAAAATTAATATCATTTTTAGAATCAATAGAGGTTTAAATCATGTGTGAATCTAATATTTATAATAGTAATGGAGAATTAATAATGGAAGATGTTATGGTTGTTGATATTGAAGATACAAAAATAACCATGACGGATATACTAAATGAAAAAAAAATTATCTATGGGAAATTTATCAGATTAGAGCTAGAAGAACATAAACTAATTATAGATGAAATTTAAAAAAGATAAAAATTGAATTATAATTCAAAAATTAAAAGCTGAAAATTAAAAGCTGAAAATTAAAAGCTGAAAATTAAAAGTTGAAAATTATGTTAGAAACAGTTACAAGCTATTTACAATCTTTTTTTATTGAATATGGTGCAATTGGAGTATTTCTTGGAAGCATAATTGAAGAGATAATCGCCCCAATACCTTCAACAATAATTATATTAGGAAGTAGTTTTTTTATATTAGAAGGACAAATAATTGGATTAACTTCCATTACAAATCTTTTCTTGAATGTCGCACTTCCCGCAGCTTTGGGAATGACAATAGGATCACTATTCATATATGGTATTTGTTATTATATTGGCAAACCATTCATAGTTAAATGGGGAAAATATTTAGCTATTAACTGGGAAGATATTGAAAAAACAGATGAAAAATTCCAAAAACAAACAAAAGACGAAATTATTCTCTATGGTGTAAGAGCTATACCAGTTATCCCTAGTGTAGCTATTAGTGCATTCTGTGGAGTTATTCGGTATGATCTTAAAAAGTATATTATCATAACATTTCTAGGAGGATTAACAAGAGCCACTATTCTTGGATTTTTAGGATGGCAATTTGGAAATGTATATAAAAATATAGCAAATCAAATATCATTTTTAGAAGAAATAGTTGTAATAGCTATATTTGTTGGCATAATAGGATATATATTATATAAAAAAAATCAGAATAATGATAATGAGAAATAATAAATATATAATCTGTTTTTATTAAATACCTGGAAAAAATAAGTAATTATAATTCTATTAAGAATAAACTAAATATTATTTTTATAAAATATATGCTAAAAAATAAAAATGTTATTTTATAAATAGGCTAAAAAATAAGCTAAATATTATTTTTATAAATAGGCTAAAAAATGAGCTAAATATTATTTTTGTAAATTAAACTAATAAATATATTAAAAAAAAAATTAGATGGATTAACCATCTAATATATTAAAAATATTTTGTTTTCTTGTTTATTTAAATTCCATTGCATCTTTAGGACATGCTTCGATACATTGTTCACATAAAGTACAGAAACCAACGAGAGGTAAATTACCTTCATCCTTAAGTTTCAACATATCATATGGACAAACATCGATACAATCTCCACATTGATTACATTTAGATGGATTGAAAACAATTCTATTTCTTTCAACAATTTCCCCATTAGCTACTTTATCAATAGGTGCTAAAGTTAAAGCCCCTTCAGGACATTTTGCGGCACATGCACCACATCTAACACACATATTGAATGATGGTTCTTTGTTTGTTTGTTCTTCACCAGGAATTTGTACACCGTCTTTCCTAACTACACGAATAGCTTCAGAAGGACAAGAAACAGCACAAGCACCTAAGAAATCACATTTTTCAGAATTATTGACAACTCCTTCCTCATTTGCAGGTTTTGCATCTCCCCATTCGACGTCTAAGCTAATAGCATCAACTGGACAGAGTTTTTCACATAAACTGCAAGCAGCACAAATATCTGGAAGGTCTACGGTTAAATTGGATTTAGCTTCAATGAAGTCACCAGGACAAGCATCAACACAAGTATTACAACCAATACAAGTATCTTCACTTAAAGTAAAGGACTTGATTTCTTTTGAACGTTTTACTGGTCTTTTCTTTGATATAAATACTGCATCCCATGGGCAAGTTTGAGAACAAACTCCACATTTAATACAAGTATCTTCATCAATAACTATTTCTCCACCAACTTCTGGAAGTGTAATAGCATCAACAGGGCATTCAGGAACACAAGTTCCACAGCCAACACAATCTTTAATAAAGATAGGTTCAGTGATTTCTATTTCACGAGTTTTAGGTTCTTTAATTCCTGGAATTCCAATTACTTCAACTGGACAGATGTTTACACATTTTTGACACATTACACAGAAACCTTGTAAATTCAAAGCACCTTCACAATCACAGATTTTTAATGTTTGAGGAGGGCATATTTCTACACAATCTCCACATTCATTACATTTAACTGGATTGAAAACAATTCTTGCTTGGGTGTCTCCATTCTCATTAATGAGTAATTCATCCACAGTGAGTGCACCTTGTGGGCAAGTTTCAACACATTTAGGTTCTCCACCACAGATATCACAGTAGACGACTTTTTGATCTTCTAATTCGATAGCTGCAGATGGGCATGTTCCTTCACATGCTCCACACTTGATGCAGTCTTCTTGATTGACTACGATCATATGTTACACCCCTTAGATTTTGTTAATTAAATTGCCTTCACTATCATAAACTTCTATAGTAGCTAATCTCATTTGGCTATCCATTGAGTGAGTAGCACAAGATAAACATGGGTCGTAAGCTCTGATAACCATTTCCATTAAGTTGAAAATACTATCATCGACTTCAACGCCAGGTTTGATGTAGTCTTTAGCTACTTTTTGAATACCCATTTCCATTGCTGGATTATTTTGGATGGTTGCAACAACAATATTAACATTGGTCATTAAACCATCATCATCAGTTTTATAATGGTGTATTAAAGTTCCACGAGGAGCTTCTACAATACCTGCACCTTCACCAGCTACTCTTTCAATTGCATCTGGGAATTTTTTACCAGATAAGTCGCCTTCTAAGTGTGCAGCTGCACATTCAGCAGAAGCTAATAACTCGATTAATCTTGCCCAGTGGAAGAGTAATGGTGCTTGACCATATCCAAATTTATCATGGAACTCTTTAAATCTATCTTGAGCAAGAGGTGCAGCATCAGGCATTTTATCTGCTACATTAATTCTTGATAATGGAGCTACTCTATAAATACCATCAGGATAACCTAATTCTTTGATATAAGGGAATTTTAACCAAGAGTATGGTTTTACATGTTCAGCAACAACATCTAAGTATCCGAGGTTGTTGTATTCATATTCTGTTTTAGAACCATCTTTACTTTTGATTCTAACATCACCGTTGTAAACATCCCATACACCATCATTAGTTAAACCACAGTGTCTAGTGTCGCCGAAATTACCTAAAGAATTAACTAAATCTATTTTTTCTTCAAATATAGGAGTAGCTAAGTCTAAAGTTGCTTGAGCTAATTCAACATTTTGTTGTGCTTTAGCAAGTAAATCTTTTTGAGTTTCAGCATCTAATTCAGTGGATATTCCACCAGGAGTTGAAGAAGTTGGGTGAATTGGTCTTCCACCAACAGCTTTAACAATATCTAGACCATTTTTCCTCATTTGAATAGCTTGTAATGCTACATCAGGCATATCTTTAATAATTTGGAAAACATTCCTTGTTTTTCTGTTTCCATCAGGAATAACTAAATCAGGAGCTGCTAAAAAATAAAAGTGCAATGCATGAGAATGCATAAATGAACCCCAGTTCATTAATTCTCTCATTTTGTAAGCAGCAGGTAATATATCATTATCTTCAAATCCATAACATTGATCAGCAGCTTTTGCAGCAGCTAAGTGGTGTTGTACATCACAAATACCACAAATTCTAGGAACAATCCTTGGAGCTTCTTCAACAGGACGTCCTTGCATGAATTTTTCAAATCCTCTAAATTCCATTACATGTAATTTTGTATCTTGTACGTTTCCTGCATCGTCGAGTTGGACAGTGATTTTTGCATGTCCTTCAATACGGGTTACAGGTTCCATAGTAAGTTTTACCATTTATTTTCCCCCATTTTGCATTTTTGCAGGTATTAAAGCAGCTGGTAAAGTGTAGGTATAGAAAGTACCAACAATATCATCTAATTGATCAGCCACTTGTTCTGGGTCAATAGTTTTATCTTCTTCTACCCCATAATCAGATGCAATAGCACTAATCATTTTAGCACCTTGATCTTTTACTTTAGCAGTAGGACCATAACAACCTCTACATTGGATAGCTATGGATGGGCATTCTGCACCACATAAGGATACAGTAGCTGGCCCCATACAGATTAAACCTTGAGGTATTAAACATAAATCATCTTCAGGTTTTCCAACTTCAAATTGTCTTTTAATGAAATCCATAGATAAACCTTCAGGTGGTTTTTCTCTTGGACATACTTCACAAAGATTAGTTGTAGGTAATTCAACAGATTCTCCTTTTAATAAAGATACAACCGCTTCAGCTACAACATCAGATCTTGGAGGACAACCTGGTACAATTAAGTCTATATCGATTGCTTCTCCTAAAGGTCTAACTCTACTTTCTAATGCTGGAACATCTTCATTAGGAATAATTCCCTCTTCATTTACAGTACTTGGGGAATTAATGTATGCTTCTTGTTCTAAATCTTCTACAGTATGTAAATTACCAAGTCCAGGTATTCCACCATAAACCGCGCAAGTTCCATAACTTATAACAAATTTAGCTTTTTCCCTTAATTCTTCAGCTAATTCTCTGTTTTCTTCATTACGAATTCCACCTTCAATAATTAATACATCTAATTCAGGGACTTCATCATATTTAGTATCCATTAAAACAGGTGAAAATTCGAAATCAGCTAATTCTAAAACATCTAATAAAGATTCGTGAAAATCAGCAATAGATAAGTGACATCCAGAGCAACCTCCAAGCCACATAGTTCCTATTTTTGCTTTTTCTGCCATTTTATTTCCTCCACTTATGCCTCAGCATCAAGTTGTTCTTTTAAAGGTGCAGGACCTAACTCTTTAATACGGTTTACCATCATTTTAACAGTTTCTGCAAATTTTTCACCTTCAGATGCAGAAATCCAATCATGGTATACTCTGTCTTTTCCAATACCCATTTCTTCAGCTAATTTGTAAATTAGTCTCATTCTTCTATCTAATTTGTAATTACCTGCGTCATAATGGCAGTCACCGTGGTGGCAACCTGCAACTATTACACCATCTGCTCCTTCACGGAATGCTTTCAATACAAACTGAGGTTCAATTCTTCCAGAACACATTACCCTAATAACCCTAATATTCGGTGGGTATTGCATTCTAGCTGTACCTGCAGTATCTGCTCCCCCATAGGAACACCAGTTGCAACAAAACATTACAATTTTTACGTCATCTTCAGCCATAGAGTTTCCTCCACTTAACATATTTTATTTATATTCATAAATTTTAAACTCAATAATTCATTCTTAATTTAATAATATACATATTATTATAGATATCATAAATTATTTTTAGATAATATAGTAAAGTTTAGATAAAAATTTCTATATTTGCAAATTTTTATATAACTATAATTTATCTATAATAAAGAATTTCATCATATTGAATTTAATCTAATTACATATACATGTATATTTGAAAAATTAACATCAAATAAATTAGCTAAAAAGTAATCTAAAGAACATCCTCAAAATAGAAATATATTCCTAAATATTCAATTATAAACACATATCCAAATGAATTATAATCCATTTGTTCAATGAATATCCTCTGCATAATCTATTAATGTTGAATTTTAAATGTACCTTAATGAGCTAGCTCAGCGTTACATCAATGTACTGTTAATACATTAGGAATATAATTAATATAAAGGTTACTTAGAAATCAAAGTCGAAAAACTTATATAGGATATTAAGTTTTAAAAAAGTAATAATAAAATCAATTAAATAAATGATTAATATTGTCGAAAAAGAAAAATAAAAGCTTTAAAAAGATTTTAAGATATTTAAAAGATTAAATTAAATTTAAAACTATTATTATAGATTTAAACCATGTAATATGACAAAAAGTGATATTTAAAATAATATTAGTAAAAACAAAGCAAATAAAAGTATTGGTTAATAAATAAAATTATTAGTCTCACTTAAAAATAAAAATAAAAATAATAATAATTTTTATTATAGTATGAAATAATAAATAATTTACAGTATAGTTCATATATGATAAAATAAAATTTTGAAAATTTTTTTATTAAAGAAAAAATTTTAAATTTTGATAAAGTAAAAAAAATTTTATTAAAATAAATTATTATAATTAATATTACTGCAAGTTAATAATGTAATTATTATAATATTAATTTTAATATTAATTTATAATATCATATTTAAAATAATAAATTAACATATTTATAATTTAAAAAATATATTTATAAAATATATAAAAATATTTTATAATATATAATAATTTAAAAAAAAGAATTAATAAAATAATTATATTATGTAAATATAACTAAAATTATCAAATGATTATATTATAATTATAATTATAATTAAAATCAAATAATTAGAAATATAATTAATAAAGATAATAAGGTGGTGAATTATGTTACTTGAAATAAAGGATTTAGCTGTTGAAGTTAGTGGAAAACGTGTTTTAAAAGATATAGATCTGACTATAAAAGAAGGAGAGACACATGTACTTTTAGGGCCAAATGGGAGTGGAAAAAGCACATTGTTTATGAGTATTCTTGGATTTCCAAAATATAAAATTGTAAATGGTAGCATATTTTTTAAAGGAGAAGATATAACTAACTTGAGTACTACTGAACGGGTTAAAAGAGGAGTAGGAGTTAGTTTTCAAAATCCTCCTGCAATTAGAGGAGTTAATTTGAAAGATCTACTAAAAGTAGAAAGTGGTCAAGATACAAAAGAAGAAAATCTTACTCCTGAAATGCAATTACTTACAGATAAACTTAAATTTAATGAAGAATTCCTTGAAAGAGATGTTAATCTCGGATTTTCTGGAGGAGAAGTTAAAAGATCAGAAATACTTCAATTGCTTGCTCAAAAACCAGATTTTACTATGTTTGATGAACCAGATTCTGGCGTTGATATTGAAAATGTTGAATTACTCGCTGAAGAGATAAATGTACTACTTGACAAAGATAAAAAGCCAGGACAAAGAATGAGGTCCGGATTGCTTATCACTCATTTAGGCTACATACTTAATTTTGTTGGGGCAGATATGGCCCATGTATTAATGGATGGTAAAATTGCCTGTTCTGGAAACCCTGATGAAATTTTACATGACATACGAAAAGAAGGATTTAAAGGATGTGTTGAGTGTGCGAAATGTATTACAAAAAGCTGAAAAGGCTAAAGATAAAAAAGCAACTATTGGATCCGATATTGACATGGATGAATTTACAAAAGAAGATAAAGAAGAACATGAAAACGTAGATAGTATCCAAGATGTTCCAAAAAAAGTAAAAGAAACTCTTCTCAAAGTAGGAGTAGATACCTCTGAAAATGAGCGAGCAGGATCTTTCCTTCAGATGGATCAAAGTAATATTTATTCAAACTCAATTTCAGATTCCATAGAATTAATGAATCTTGAAACTGCACTTAATAAATATAA
Source organism: uncultured Methanobrevibacter sp. (assembly GCF_937881195.1). Classification (GTDB taxonomy): domain Archaea; phylum Methanobacteriota; class Methanobacteria; order Methanobacteriales; family Methanobacteriaceae; genus Methanobinarius. The sequence continues at coordinate 50,185 of NZ_CALGFC010000032.1, forward strand.
CTGGTTAGATCAATATTTGTGGAATGTTGTATCCCCTGATGCAGATAAATATACTGCTCAAACCGCCCTTAGAGAACATGAAGAAGGAACAAGAAGTGGATATTTTATAAGGTCTTTACCTGGAACCAAAGAAGTTTTCCCTATGCAAGCATGTATGTTTATTGGTGATGAAACAGTTATGCAAACAGCACATAATATAATAATTGCTGAAGAAAATTCAGAACTACATGTTATTACTGGATGTGCAACTGGAGAAGATGTTTCTTCTGCACTTCATGTTGGAGTTTCAGAGTTTTATTTAAAACCAGGAGCAAAAATAACATTTACAATGGTTCATAATTGGGCAGAACAGGTCGAAGTAAGACCTAGAACCGGTATAAAAATTGATGATGATGGTACTTTTATAAATAATTATATATTAACAAGCCCTGTTAAAACAATACAATCTTATCCAACTGCATATTGTTCAGGTAAAAATTCAAAAGCAATATTTCAGAGCATACAAAGTGGACAAAAGGATTCTATTATTGATGTAGGTTCAAGGGTTTATTTAAATGGAAAAGGTTCTGCTGCAGAAGTCATATCTAGAGCCGTTTCTAATGATGAATCAAAAATTTATTCAAGAGGACACTTAGCAGGAACTGTTCCAGGAGTTAAAGGACATCTTGAATGTCATGGACTAGTCCTTTCAGATGATTCCATGATTTATGCTGTTCCAGAACTTGAAGCAAGTGCTGCAAATCTTGAAATGTCCCATGAAGCAGCTGTTGGAAAAATTGATGAAGAAGAAATATATTATCTTACATCAAGAGGCCTTACTGAAGAAGAAGCAACTTCTATGATTGTTAGAGGTTTTTTAAGTATGGATATAACTGGTCTTCCACCAGAATTAGCTAATGAAACCAAAAGAATGATTGATATGAGTTTAGAAGGTATGTGAAACACTACCTTTTTCTCAACACCTATAAATTATAAAATTTTTTTAAATTGAGAAGATATTAAATAATTTAATTTTTAAATCTTTCTGAAATTAATATAATTCTAAATCTATCTTAAAATAATCTAATTCTAAATATATCTTAAAATAAAATAATTATAATCCTATCTAAAAGTAAATTTAAAGATATACACTAAAAATATTATATAAATAAAATAAGATGGGAATTATTAAATTATTAATCAATATAATAGTATTATTAAATAAGTATAATACAATTATTAACAAAATATTTATACTATTAAAAATAAAATATATTATATTAAATTTTATTAAAATTAGAAAAAATATTAATTCATACTATTAATTTAATACTATTGATTTTTTAACTATTAATTTTTTACATTATTAAGTATTATGGTAATATCTATCAACTATTAGGACACATATTATTAATCGAGATATATTTTATTATACAAAAAAAACATATTATTGTACTTTATTTTAAACAAATTATTTTTATTTGAAAGAGTTTATAAGTTATAAAGAGTATTATAATATAAGAATTTTTATTAAAAATTCATCAACAATAATTTATTTTAACATATCAATTAAATTTTAAGATATGGCCTTTATCGTAACATATTATTTATAAATTAAAGTATATTATTTGTTTATATTATAATTTTGCTAATATTTAATTTTAATATATTAAATTTTTTGAATAAAAGATAAATAATACAATATTAAGATGAAATATAAGATTAAAATATTAAATAACTAGTTACCATTTAAAAATTATCTTATTGAAGAGGAATAAAATGGAAACCATAAAAATAGATGAAAACCCATTAGAGTTAGCTGAAAAAATTGTAGAGGATATTAAATTTTCTAAAGATAGAGGGCTTTTAAAATGTGTACAGTGCGGAATGTGTACTTCAATGTGTCCTGGAGCTAGAAACTCTGAATATAATCCTAGAACGATGATTGAAAAGGTTCTTGAAGGGGATGAATCAATAATTTATGATGAAACAATCTGGAATTGTTTTTATTGTTATACTTGTCATAGTATTTGTCCTGTTGGGAATAGTGCATGTGAAGTTAACCAAATACTTAGACAAATAGCCATATCGAAAGGAATAGCAAATGAAAAAGTAAAACCATTTGCAGGTTTTGTTGATTTAATGATGGACTTAGGTCTTGGAGGTATCCCTGATAATTTCCACTCAGACTTAAAAAGAGATGTTGGTGAAGAATGGGAAGAAAAAAACCTAAATTTAAATGATATAAGGGAACAATTAGGTCTTAAACCACTTGAAATGCCAGAAGAATCAAAAAATGAAATAAAGGCTCTTTTAAAACAGACTGGCCTTGACAAAAGAGCTAAAAAAGTTAGAAAATGATTTAAAAATAAAATAATATGTTAATAAACTTATAGAAGGTAAATATATGCGAAAAATACCTGATAAAAATATTATGCTCTTTAAAAGTTGTTTAATAAACGGAGAGTACCCCGGAATTGAATCTTCAACAAAATATGTTTTTGATAAAATAGGTGTCGAATATATTGTTGATGATAGGCAATCTTGTTGTACTGGTCTTGGTCATTATTCTGATATTTATGATCAACTTTCAACAACAGTTATTGGAGGAAGAAACTTCAGCATAGCCAAAAAAACTAATCATACTAATATAGTGATGATGTGCTCTACTTGTTATGCAATTCATAAAAAAGTAGCTAAACTATTAAATAATAACATAGAAGTTAGAGATAAAGTAAATAATATTTATGATGAAACTGGTTTAGATGAAATGAAATATGAAGAAGGAACAGTTGACTCTTCAAAAAATATATTTCATGTAGTAGATATTCTATTTGATAAAAAAGATGAAATTGCTAAAAATATAAAAATAGACTTATCTGGATTTAGAATAGCTACTCATCCTGCATGTCATTATTGTAAAGTCCAATATGAAGATGTTACTGAAGGTTTTAGAGATCCAAAGATCTTAGATGAAATTCTAAAAAGTTGTGGAATAGAAACAATTGGTTGGTATGACCATAAAAGATCTACTTGTGGAGCCGGTTTCAGGCAAAGATTTGTTAATCGAGACCTTTCTATGAAGGTTACATCTGAAAAATTAACATCATTAAAAAATGAAAATGTAGATATTCTAGTTCATATGTGTCCAAATTGCCAAATGCAGTTTGATAGGTATCAACCATTTATTGAAAAAGATTTAAATCTTGATTTTAAAATGTTACACTTAAATATATGTCAGTTAATAGCATTTGCAATGGGTTCAGACCCCTACAAAGTAATGGGAATCCAAACACACACAGTCCCGATTGAACCTTTAATTGAAAAAGTGGAAAAAAATCTAACAAATGAAATAAAAAAAGTTAAAACCACTAATAAAGCTTAATTTAGTAATTTGGAATTATTAATTTAATTTATTAATTATTATAATTAATTAATGATATTATGGTTTTAGATTATTGTTAGTTCTTAAAATTTATTAAATTATAGTATTAAATTGTATTATTAAATTGTATTATTAAATTGTATTATTAAATCAGAATTATATATGTCATAATATTAATATATTAAAATTATAATTATAAGGGATTAAAATGTATAATAAAATAACCCCAAATTCTCAAAAATCAGATCTCCGTGTTGGAGTATTCATTTGCAGATGTGGTGGAAACATCTCAGATATTGTTGATATTGAAAGGCTTAAAAATTCAATTGATGCAGATGTAATTGAAGAATTTGAAAATCTGTGTTCATTGAATGGGAGAAAAATAATTAGGGATAATATTGTCAACAACGATTTAGATCGTGTCGTAATTGCATCATGCTCACCCATAACTCATGAAAAAACTTTTCAAGATTATATACAGCCATTAAATCCTTATCTAATGGATATGGCTAATTTACGTGAACAATGTTCTTGGGTCCACAATGATATAGAAAAAGCAACAGATAAAGCAATTACACTTGTAAATGCATCAATCGAAAAAGTAAAACAATCACAAGCTGTTGACCCTATTCTTTGTCAAACTCCAGAAAGTGCCGCAGTTATTGGAGGAGGAATATCAGGAATAAGTGCTGCACTATCATTAGCTAAACAAGGAGTTAAAACATATCTAATCGAAAAGAAACCCTCAATTGGAGGAAATATGGTAAAAATTGGCAAAGTTTTCTCTCCAGTTAAATTAGCAGAAGAATGTGGAATGTGTTTACTTAACCCCATAATGAATGAAACAGTTTGGCATGAAAATATAGAAATACTAACTAATACTAAAGTTTTAAACACAGAAAGAAGAGCTGGAAATTTCAATATTCTACTTGAAAGCAATCCACGATATGTTGATGAAGATAAATGTATTTCTTGTGGCAAATGTATTGAAGAATGTCCTGTTGAAGTTCCAAACATATGGGATGACGGACTTTCAATGAGAAAAGCCATTTATAAACCATTTTCACAAAGTTATCCTGATGCATATACAATAGATATGGAAAATTGTGAAAAATGTGGAAAATGTATGAGAAAATGTCCAATGGATGCCATTTATCTGAAAGGAGAAAAAGAAGTAATTCCACTAAATGTTGGAGCAGTTATATTAGCTACAGGACATAAAACCTTTGATCCTGAACTTCGACCAGAATATGGATATGGTAGATATGAAGATGTTATAACCCAAAGTGAACTTGGGCGTATTATGGGAGTCAATGGTCCAACTAAAGGTAAACTGAAAATGTTATCTAAAGAAGAAGTTCCAAGAAGAGTTGTCATGATACAATGTGTAGGTTCAAGAGATGAAAAACCAGATGGGCATAAATATTGTTCCAAAGTATGCTGTATGGTAGCTTTAAAAAATGCAAATATAATCAAACATAAATATCCAGATACTGATGTTATAATATGTTATACTGATATGCGTACCCCAGGAATGTACGAAAAATACTACAAACATGGACAAGAAAATGGAATAAGATTGTTAAGAGGTAGACCGGGTGAAGTAAATAAAAAAGGAGATTCATTAGTAGTTAGAGTAGAAGATACTCTTCAAAAAAAATTTACTGAAATTGAAACTGATATGGTTGTTTTATCAACTGCAATGGAACCATCTACTGGAAGTCAAGAAATAGCAGAAATAATGGATGTTGGACTAACAGAAGATATGTTTATTAAAGAAACACATCCAAAAATAAAACCTGTTACTACTGATGTTAAAGGAGCTTATGTTTGTGGAAGTGCACAGGGTCCTAAAGATATCACCGACAGCATAATGCAAGCCCATGCAGCTGCTTCTAAAGTTGCAGAAATAATGAATGATGGACTTGAAATAGAACCATTTGTTGCAGAAATAGATGATGAAAGATGTAATTTATGTGAAGACTGTATTTCTATATGTAAATACAAAGCCATGTCTATTAAAGATGATAAAATTTACATAGACCCTATGTCTTGTTCAGGATGTGGAAAATGTTTGACTGTTTGTAAACCTAAAGCAATAAATATACATGGAAATATTGATGAAAAAATATTTGCAACTATATCTGGAATGTTAAAAGACAAAAAAGAAGGGGAAAAAAGAATTCTTGTATTCCTTGATCAAGTAGGTTATACCGCAGCAGATAATATAGGAGTTAATAGAGTAGATTATCCAGAATCAATATATATAATCAAAATTCATTCAGTAAATAGAGTAATGCCAAAACATATTATTTATGCTCTTGAAAATGGTGCTGATGGAGTATTTATTGGAGAATATCCTGGAGATCTAATGTATCAAGAAGTAGAAAATAAAATGAACCAAATAAGAGAAGAAATAAAAGAACATGGAATGGATCCAGAAAGACTTCAATTTTCAAATGTTTACATACCTTATTTCAGAGGACTTGCAAATAAATTTAAAGAGTTTGATGAAAAAATTGAAAGTATAAATGAAGAAGCATAATAACAAAAAATAAAACAAAATAATTAAAAAAAGTTAGAAATAATAATTTATCATTTAAAATGAAAAAAATATACAAATTAATAAAATGAAAAGTATGTAAATTAATAAAATGAAAGGATAGAAAATATTTTAAAAAAATGAGAATTTTATAAAACTAATAAACTTTTAAAAATTGGACAGAATTTAACTTAAAAAATAATTGTAATAAATTAAATAATGATAAATTTTTAATTATGAAATAAATAAAATAATTACAATTATTCTGTAACTATTATAAATTCTCCAACTTTTTCAACTTTTGCAAAAGGAACTAACAACAAATCCCCATTCCTTTTAGCACCTTTAACATGAATATTTCTACCCTGTTCTACTTTTATAGCTATATCAACAATTTTACCACTTTTTTCATTGATAATGAGTTCATCTAGAGAACCAAGAATACGAGCATTATTTGTTGCAACTTGATATCCTTTGACCTCACTCCATAATTTCTCTTCCTTTTTAGGGATGTTTTTATTTTCCATTATTTCACCATTAAATTTATTATATCCTCTATAGTTTATATAGTTTAGCTTTTATTGATTAATATCTCATATCTGATTATTCTCAAATAAGAAATAGGCTAATTTAGCATCACCAGTAGTGTTTATATTTAAAGCTAGTTCAATTTTAGGAATAATTAATTTATACTCATTTTGAACTTCATTTCGACTTAATAAAATATTTAAACCTGATGGAACTAAATCATCGATTATAAAAGAAGGTTTAATCCCATACTTATTAAAAATAGATAAAGGAACAAAAACAGACAGAGCATCAAAATTATTTTTTATATATTCTCCTATAACATAATCAATAATTTCTGTAGAGATAAAAGGCAAATCAGCATTTATAAATAATAATATATCTTCTTTAGATAATTTTTCAAAATATGATAGTATAAAAGATAAATCTTCCAAATATCCATTTCCTGGTGTTTTTAAACAATTAAAAGAATTTTTAGAGAGATATTTCTTGGTTTTGGGAGTATTTGGGCTTACTGCTATAATAATATCCTCAACATATATAGAATTCTCTAGATTAGCTAAAACATGGTCAATTAAAGGCTTATCATAAATTTTAAAAAGAGGTTTTTCAGAATTCAAATTCATTCTTTTACCTTTACCTCCTGCCATTAATACTGCTTTTATCATTATAACCCTAATAAGTTCTTATTATAGAAAAAAATAATTATTTAAATAATTTAAATAGAAAATAAAAATATTTATTTTTTTTGCTGTAATTTTCTTCTAGCGGCTAAAATACAAGGCCCTCCTTGTTTACCACCAATAGGAACTTGAATTGTACCCATAGAATTCATACACCTTGCCATAATAGCAGATCCAAGAGCAAGGCCATCAGAAACAAATACAGAGTCTTCAAATTTATCTTTAGTGTATTCTAAAATTAATTCAGGTTTTTTACCGGTTATACCTGCCCTACCAGTTATCCCTAAAACAGAACCTGGAACAATGATATTTTCATTAAATGCTACATTTAAAAGTCTATCAACAATCATTGCACTCACATGATCCATTGTAGCAAACAAAGTAGGCAAACCATCATTTTTATAAAGATCTTCACCTAATGAAATCAAATCAGGTATTTTATCGCCATTTTCTCCAACATCACATCCAATTAAACATGTCCCAGCTTTTTTAGCTGCTTCTACTTTAAGGGGAACAGTTCCAAATCTATCACGATCCATAGGAACCTTTCTAATGTCAATAATTTTATGAACTTTTTCTGCATTACTTTTTGCACGTTTCCAATTAGCTTTCTTTAATAAATCCTTAGAATAGAGATCAATAGCAGCACCACCTTTTTTATCGACTTTATCAGTGCCGCGAACTAGAGAATCTGCTATAACTCCTGCAAGACCTAAAAAATTTCCAACAGTATGTGCATAAGGCTCATCATTATTGACGACCCTACCAGCTAAAGTTGATCCAAAATCAATAGAAACACAAGGATTTCTATAATCAACATCAGTCCACTTAGATCCAAGTTTTATTCCTGCAGTAACAAGTTCTCCTTCCATTTCATTAGATACTACTTCTTCTCCTTGGGGAGGAAGAACACTTACAACTGCACCATCAAACATGACTTTATCAAGAAGAGTATAATCTTTTAACCTTTCAGGAAAATTATCAATAGACATTGCAGGAGCCATTTTTCTTGGAGCAACACCTGCATCCAAACAACCATTAGCTAAAGCAATAATGAGTTTTCCACTTTCTTCAGGTGTTGCAAAACCTGCAGTTACACCAGTTGAACGAACAACAAAATCTAAATCTTTTTCAATATCAATATGGGCTTTTTTTGCAGCTTCAATAACAGTATCTTTAATCAATTCAGAAACAGACTCTTTTGAAAGTTCAATTCCCCATACTGTCTCACCAAAAACTTCCTCATTTGGTTTTGGTGGCCTAATATCCCTTGTCATTTTAACAGTCTTGCTAAGAATATAACTTTCACTTGTATTTAAGTTTGTTGCACTTATAATACACTTTGTAGTTGTATTACCCAATTCAACAGATCCTGCAACATAATATTCATCTGGCCTCATTTTATAGCCAGAACCCGCAGTTTTAGTTGAAAAAGGAGATGATTTTAAAGACTCAAATTTTTTAAATTTGCTTTTAGCAATTACTGGTTTAGGTCCTAAACCAAATATTTTATTTATAAAAGACATATATTTCCCTCAAAACTTCCTTTTTATTTATAATGCTACACTTAAAAATCATTTAAATTAATAAATTAATAAATTAATAAATTAAATATAAAATAATCTGTTATTTCTATATATTAAGAATAAAGTTTATAAATATTATTAAAATATTTTAGATAAAAGTAAAAATTAGGGAAAAATAAAAAGTTTAATAATAAAATTATAAAATCTAACTAAAAACAATTAATAATAAAAATAGAATATTGAAATATAAGAACAAATAATCTAATAAAAAAGATAAAAATTTTGTAGATAAATAAAAAATAAAAATAAAATAAAAATAAAGTAGAAATAAAGTAAAAATCGATTTAAATTAAATAACTCTAAAAATAAAAAATCTAATCTAAATTACAATTTTTTTCAATTGTTCTTACTAAATGTATTGTACATGGAGCAAAATGTACGACTTCTTCTGAAACACTCCCTAATAAATGTTTATCAACAATACTTTTCCCAGTTCCCATAACAATAACATCTACACAATTATTTTCTGCAGTTTTTACAATTATTTCTGCTGGTTTACCCTTAGACAATTCTTTTCTGAATGATATATTTTTATTTTTTTCTAAATTCAATAATTCCATAAATTCTTCTAAAAATATTTTTCCTTTTGAATTAAGTTCAATAACCATTTCTTCTTTTATTCTTTTAGGTGTTAAAAAAGGAACAGAATCATCAACAACATATAACCCTATAATTTCAACTTCTCTATCCCCAATCAAATCAAGAGTGCTCTCAACTAGCTCTTCAGAATAATTACCCATTATTGGCACTAAAACTTTACTATACATAAAATCCCTCTTATAATTTCTAATAAATTTAATTTATATACTATTTAATAAATTATGGATACTTTATAAAACTATCAATTTCACTAATTAACATTATATAAAATATGCTATTTAAAAATTTTCTATCCTAATACAAATATTCTTAAAAATGCATATAATACATAAACCCCTAGAAGAATAATTCCAGAAAATCTATTTAGCCTATTTTTATTATATTTCATTAAAAGTAATGTACCTGCTGTAACCCCTATCATTACGGGGGCATCAAAGTAAAGAGACAATGGTTCAATTGGAACAGCAACTAATAATGCAGGAATACCAATACCAACCAATATATTAAAAGTTACACTTCCAAAAACAGTGCCCATAGATAAATCATGCAATCCTTTCATTGCAGAAGATAGAGTAACTACAAGTTCTGGAATACTAGTACCAATAGACAAAGTGAATAACCCCATGATAGCAGGAGGAATTCCAAATGTGGTGGCTAAAGAACTAGCACTTGTAATTAAAAGCTGACAACCTACTCCCAAACCAATAATACCTAATAAAACAAATAATATACTTTTTTTGTTTATAGAATTTCTTTTATTAGATAATTTTTCATTAGAAACATCTTCAGTATTTTTAACATCTTTTTTATTGTTAAAATCTTCTTCAATCTTATCTTTATGTTCTTTTTCTTGGTCTTTTACCAATATCCTCATGTAATAGATATAAAAAATAATCATTATAATAGAAGAAAATCCAGAAATATATAATTCACCAGTAAAATATCCAAATAACATAAATGCTAATAATACAAGCCCAGTAACTACTGCCATAAGCCCATCACGATTTATAGATTTCTTATCTGCTTGTACTAAACCAGTTATAGTTGCAGTTATACCAAAAATACCTGCTACATTCCATATATTTGACCCTATTACGACACCGACCCCCATTTCAGTATTACCACTTAAAGAAGCAATTAATGCAGACCCGAACTCAGGCAAAGATGTTCCAATAGCAGCAGCAGTTACACCAAGAAGAATCTGAGATATTCCCAAAGCAGTTCCTATCTCAACAATATTATCCACAAATAAATCTGCTGCTTTTATAACAATTAATAAAGATATTATTAGTAAAATACACATTAATATAATCTCAAACATACCCCACTTTCCTCCGAAACAAGCTAAATTAAATTTTTATAATATTTAATATATCAATTTATAACTAAAATCAATTTAGATTTCCTTGCATATAAAGTTTATTGAAAAGTATATAAAATAATTAAATAATTAAATAAAATTAGATATTCTTGTTTGAAATATATATCAAATTCCAAAAAATATAGAGTTATATTAAAAAATAAATAACTATTAAAATGATAAATAATTTTTAAAATGAAGTAAATTATAAAAATAAAATTAATAGAATGAATAATAATAATGACAATAATAGATAAAAATAAATTAAAAAATAAAATCTAGATTAGATGATACACATCTAATCAGATATTATTCGTGTTTAATGATAAATTATTAAAGAATTTAAATATTCTTATAATAATTTATTCATAGGGTGGCTTTCTACAGCTTCGGTTCCCATATCTTTAGCTGCTTCAGCTATGAATATGTCGACCATTGCACATGCAGGGAAAGCCAATCTAGCATTTTCAATAGGGCCAAAGAGAACAAAGTCCCCTCCAGTCATTTGTTGAACAATGTTAGATCCCATATCACAAACAGGCCATGCTTCTTTGTGATCTTTTTTGTATTCTCTTAACCAATTCCATGCAGAAGGTACATTGTGAATACCAGAACCTACAGGTAATCCCCATTTACTTTTTACAGCAAAAGAAGTTCTTGCAGCAACTCCAGCTCCTTGTCCAAGAGGAGTAACAGCAGTATCCATTAAAGGTTTAGTGATTCCACATTCTTCTGAAATTTGTAATAAACCTTGGTCAATAGTTCCATCACCATCTTCCCACATACCAATTTTACCTTCAACAGTAGGATTCATTGGGTTGAAACCTAATACAATAGAAGCAGATAAATCAGATTCTTTTACAGCTTCAATTTCTTCAGGTTCTGCTGCCATATTGATTGAGTTATAAATAGCTCTTTCAGATAATCCAGCTTCAGTAGCATATTTTGCTCCAGCCATTCTTGCTTCACCAGAAGTAGAATCTATAAGGAAAGGAGAATCAGAAATGTCACCAACAAACTCTAAGTACTTAACTAAAGCTTCTTCAGTTTGTCCGAAAACTTGTACTAAACAAGGATTTCCAGTGACATCCATCATTTCTTCCATAGTCTTAATTCTTTCTTCTGCCGCATCTTTATCAAAGACACCTGCTTTTTCATCACTAATAATATTGTGTCCACCATAAAAGATGGTACCTGCTAAAACAGTTGGATATTCTCCTGGCTGACCTCCAATCTTAACGCCAGCTATATCCAATACTTCTTGTTCTTTATCAAACCTAAACATAAATAATCCTCCATCCTTAGAGTAATGCACCTAGTAATAATGGTAAAAGATTATATTTCATAACTACAACCATTATTATAAGACCTATTATTATACCATATAAAATACCAACATCTCTACCAGTTTGTTGACCTAACCTTTGATAGTATTCACCAATAGTAAAATCAACTTTATCTTCAATATCATCTAATTTTTCATTAGCTTTGTTGTAATCATCAGCAGAGACAAGTACTCGAGGTATTGTATTTTCTTCAGACATTCATAACACCTCTTAGACCAAATTCGCTAAATATGGGATTACTACAATTAATACAAAAGCGATAGCTAATCCTAAACCAATCCCAGTGAATCTTGTTGAAATTAATCCTGCGAACAATCTTCCTTCTCTTCCAATTAATTGAGACCTATATTTTATATCTTCAGATACTTTTTTAATACCACGGACGTTAGGTTTGTTAGATAATTTAACCATTATTAAACCTCCTTATATAAATCCTAGGAATAAACATCCGACAACCAAAGTGAAAATTAATCCAATCATAATACCTTGAACTTTACCTGCATAATTACCAGCAAAATTTCTTTGTACAGCACCAATCATTTTCATTTGGGATTGAATGTTTCTCATCCTTGCCTCAATTAAAGCAGTTTCAGGAGCGACTGGGCGAACTTCTTCACCTTCATCCTCTTCATCTCCACTTTCATCAAGAGAAATTACATAAGCTTCCTCTTCGAAAGCTCCAGGATCTTTTTCTATGCATTCTTTAACTTTAGCTTCGATTGCACCAGCATCTTCTATATCAACCATATTAATAACTTCAAGTTGATTTTGGAATCTATCAATTCCTTCATCAGGAATATTTTCAACATATGGAATAGCTCCAGTAGCACCCATGATACTTCTTTTTTCTGGATCTACACCATTTTGATGTAATGCTTCAAAACTTTGACCTGTAATATGTCCTTGAACTTCAGATCCACATAATATTAAAAATCTGATGTTAGGGTTTGATATTATATTAGCTACAACTGTTTCAATTCCTAGATTTTCTGTTTTACAAGGACCAGAAATCGCTGCACCCGCATTAGCAGCAATATCCTCATTGTGAGAACCTAAAGTTGTAACTGCAACAGGACTTTCAGGGTCCCCTGCAATATAATCTCCATTAATTATTGGCCATCCTTCTGCAGGTGATTTTTTATCTGCCATCTATAAAACCCCCAAATTGACTAATAAAGGAATTGCAGCTAATAATACGAATAATCCTATTACAAAACCGTACACCATGTTTGTAAGCATACCTGCAGTAGCATAAGTGCCTTCTCTTCCAGGATAAGCCCCTTCGGAAACAGTGTTTGGATCTAATGAATGCATTAAATCATCTGCTGCAGCCTCTAAACTAGTTATTTCATTGTTTATATCGTCCATAGAGAGTACTAAAACTTCTCTTCCTAAAGCAGCGCCAATTACCCCAGTAGAGGGATCAAGAGTTAAGCTGTACTCAGGAACTATTTTAATTAAAGGTAACATTTCCATATTTTTTCCCCCTATTGTTCTTCAACTTTAGGCCATAATCCAGACCATTTAACAGATGCAGCTTCATTGAATGATGCTTTAATATATGCCCTAATAGATATTATCCATCCGACTCCAGCAACGATAATAACAGCTACCCATACAGGAATTCCCATCCAAGTATTAGGAACAGGATTAATAATAGTTAAAATTCCAGTGATAAACATAGCTAAAAATGCTGTGGAAGCGGCTAATTTAAGAGTTCTAACTTGATTTTCGTTAGGTCCTAAACATGCATTAAATGGATGTTGGATAGCCATGGTATTCATTATAAAGAATAATGCTATAAATCCAGGAGCTACAACAGATGTGAGAATTCCATCAAGATGATAGGTTCCTGCAAGAGTTGCAGAAAATGCTAATACAGATAAAGCAGCAGCACCAGAAATTTCAGCAGTACATCTTTCGAGTACAGGAATTTTCATTCCAATAATTTTCTTAGCAATTAAACCAACAATGAGACCTAATATCATTGAGAGTACTAAAGCAAAGATAGGCCCTAACATTCCAAGACCAGTAGTAAATGAAAGAGATACTAAAGCAATACCTGCTAATGCACCAATAATACCAATAGAAAGAGACATATATCCAATAGAAGGGACACCAGTACCTAAACCATAACTTGCAACTCTACGAATAGCATCTGCACCCCATACAATAGCACAAACACCACCTAAAGCTGCAAAAACAGGCCCAAATACGGGATTAAATGGAACTAGGTAAATACCAATAAGGCCACCAATAACTCCTAAAAGGAGTAATTTTTCAGCACCTATAGCACCACCAGTAGGTCCTCCACCAGCTGCTGACATTATGCAACACCTCCAGTTAAAAGAATAGCAAATACTCCCATTATTATAGAAGCAATACCACAAGCAAGAATACCAGTACCGATTCTTTTGAATTTAGGGTCGTGGAAACCTTCAATAGTACCACCAATATTATAAGAAGCAATTACTGAATTAATAAAGAAAACAGCTACAGCTAAGATAGCAGCTAATCCAGCAGTTACAGTAGGGTCAGTTATAAAACTTCCTTCTGTCATTGCAATATTAATACCATAGTAAACAAGTCCTCCACCAGCACCACCGAGTAAACCCCCGATAATACCACTGACAAAACAAACAGTAGGTAAACCATGTCCTTCAGTACCAGAAGTAACATATTTTTCTTGATTTCTACCAGTTATTGGGTCTACTTCAGCTTTTGCAGAAGAAGGTACAACACCAACACCGAATACATAAATTATGTTAGCAACTAACATGGTTAAACCCATCATCATCATTGCACCTACTGCTCCAGCAATTGCAATAATATACCATGGTTGACCAGTCATAGCTGCTGCAGTAATTAAACCAGTTAATCCAGCACCTGCTGCAAGCATTGCTGTACCAGTTCCTACCCCAGTAGCTGTTGCCATAGCTGCAGGAGCTCCTCCTACTGGTATGAAGTGTACACCTCCACCAATGAGGATTCCTCCAACTGTAATAAATATTATTAAACTTATTGGATCCATAAATGAAACCTCCTTAATCTTCCTTATATGGTCCATATTTAGTTCTAGCAAAGTTTTCAAGTCTCTCATTCATAATAATAAGAAGAATAATTATAATTAAACCTGCAATTAATCCTCCAATTAAACCAAATACAACAGTGATCCAGAAACTTAAAAATACAACAGTACCAAAACAAAAACCAGTTAACGGTCCACCAAATTTAGCACAAAAATTAACAGTATCAATAGAATTTCTTGCACCAACTTCGGATTTAGTTACAATATCACCATGAATAGCTACAGGAATACCTCCACCAAACGGATATTGTTGGTATTCTCTTTCTGCACCATAATGAACATCCCCAGTAGAAGAACCAATAGCACCAATAGTTATTCCCCACAAAACAGCGAGAAGCGGTAATGGGAAAACATGTAATGGAGTTCCGTTAAGAGGTATAGTCATTAAGTATGCTACACTTACAATACAAAAAGTAGTTATAAAACCATGACCTGCAACAGGTCCTAATGCTTGGGTTAAAGCATCCATAAACAAAGGTTGCTCAAATTGAGATTGACTTACAATCCTTCCCATATGAGCTGTTACTGTGTAAACAGTGTGTACTAAAGCAGCAATAGTTGCACCAATAGCAATTCCTACAATAGGCATTAAATTAAAGTTAAACATTGGTGAAATCAAAACAAATGCTATAGAACCTGCGATACCACACCATGTACCATATGCAACTGGTTCACCAGAAACAGCCTTATTAATAAATCGGTGTAAATGTCCCATTTGAGGAGCTAGCTGAACTTGTGAGTTTGGATTACTCATGGAACCAACATCAGATTCTAAATCCTCTGCGGCACCAGCTATAGTTGCAGCTGCACCCATCAATGCAACAACACCTAAAGTTATAGGGTCCATATTTTCTTTTCCTCCTTAGTTTTTATTAAATTGATAATTTAATAAATATGATATATTTCTTTATTGATTAAAATAGTTGTTTATTTTTATTTATAACTAATATAAAATCTTTAGAATTTATTAATAATTTTAATGAATATGATAATGATAATAATAATTTATCTTTTAACTCTCTTGATACTTATTTTATAAACAACTAAACTAAAAAAATAAAAAAAAATAGGTGTTAATACACCTATTTAGCAGGTATAATAAGAGATCTTTCACCATCAGGCATAAATTCTCTTAATGCACCTTTTGCAATTTCAGCACGAGGTTGGGAGAAATCGAAACTTAAGTTTTTATCAGCAAATGCAATTTTAACGAGTGGGTTAAATGCAAATGCGTCTCCACGAGCTGAATGAGGAGCTTGGGAAATACCTGCGTATTCTCCTTGGTGTCCTACGTTCATTGCATAGTTAGGATAATTTGGTCCTCTCATTTCAACAGGTAATCCTTCGTCATTTCTTATAGAGAATACGTTGGATGCACCACATTGATCTTGTAAATCGTAACCATAGAATCCTAATCTAGAATGTTGTTCTTTATGTAAGTACATAGCTAAATACCATGCACTTAAACCAGTTTGAGAGTTTCCAGTAGCGAAAGCTGTTGAACAACCAGCTGCTGCTGATATAACAGATGCTCTTTGAGAACCACCAAATTGAGTTTCAAGCAATGCAGGATATTCTTCATATTGTTCTAATGCATAGAAAGCTACTTCAGAACCTACATCAAGAACGGTGTCCATATTGTTTGGAGCTTCACATAAACCAAATTTATCTTCGACGTATTCTTTACCATAGTAAGTAAAGTCATCGAGAATATTATCAGTATAAGCTGCAGATGCGTATTGAGTAAATCCAACACCACCAGACATGTATGAACCTAACCAAATTTGATCGTATAATGCTGCACCCATAGCTACTACATCTAAAGTAGATCTTACAGGATCTTCAGGATTAACTCTTGAAGATTGACACATATCAGCTAAGAAACCAAATGCAATTCCACCAGGTTCATTTTCTGCTCTTGCTCTTCTAACTGGTAAGTAAGTACCCATGTGAATAACTTCTGCGTGTTTTGATGCATATGCAAAATCACCAGTAGCTCCTTCACCAGCACATTGATTATAAGCAGAAATCATGGACATACCGATTTGCATAGCAGACCATCTGGAAGTAGTACCTCCATCACAAACTCTTCCTACAATTGTAGGAATTCTTACAGCTTGCCATACTTTGTCACCAACTTCAGCTTTTAAAGCTTCAGCTTGTTCTTCGGAAAACTCTTTATTAATATCTAAAACGAATGCACTGTCAATTTCATCAGCTAACTCGTCATCACCAGTAAATACTTTTACATAACTGTCAGCTACGAGTGATGGGTTGGTTTCAACCATGTGCTCTTGTACAATAGCAGCACCAGGCATAGCGTGGTTAACAGTCTCTAAATATTCAGTGATTGTTTCAGGAGTAACTTCCATACCTAACCTTTTTTCAAGAACATTATGTGCAGTGTTTAATCCTACAATAACAGTTCTTCTAATGTCATCCCACATTTGTTGGATAGCAGCATTGTTAACAAAATGGAAATCGTCTCCTTCAACATAAGTTTCAGTTGTAGATACCTGGTAAGGCATTAATGCTCTTTGTCCTAATGGAGAACCTACATCTGGATTATATTGAGGAATACCTCTTTTTGCAGCGATTTCTTTACCTGCGTTAGCAAATTCAGTTTTCCTTTCAGATTGTTTCCATCCACCTAAGTTGTAAAAGGTAGTGGTTTTTTCTTCAGGATCTTCTTTGAATTTTTTATTTAATGCTTCGATAAACTTTTTATCAGCCATTTTAATCTCCTCTCCTTATTCTGGACAGAATCCACCTTCGGATCTTGTGACGTGTATTCTGTGTAATATTTCTACAGCGTCTTTATCGTCCTTATAAGCTTCACCATCTACTCTGTAAATGGTAGTCTTCTTCATTAAAGTTTCTTCATCTAATGGCTCACCGAGTACAACAGGTTCATCTAGTTCTTTACCAATTTGATCTTTTACCATTTCGATTTTACCAGTTTCTTTGTTTAATAATTGTCTTCTTAACATATCAAACATTACACCGTCTTCATCGAGTCTTAAAGAGTGACCGTGAACAGATTTACCTCTGATTCCAGACCTTGCTGGATCAAAATATTCGGTTTCTAATAATTCTTTGGAGATTTTTTCGAGATCTCTTTCTCTTGCTTCGATAATTTGTCTTCCTGACAAAGTACCAGCATCTACTCCTCTAAATCTGTTTAAGTAAGACCTAGATCTTAAATAAGGTTGAGCAGGGGCAAAATACATAGAATCTACAAATTGAATATATCTTACTCTATCTCCAGCTTTTGCACCGTCGATTGGTTCTACTAATTCTCTAATGATGTCTTCAGGCTCATCCATTTCATCTAATGGAGGGTGAACACTTTTATATTCTTCACCTGGAGCTCTGTGACCTAATACTTTTACTACGCCTTCATCAGATATTTCTCTTAATTTTTCTAACTCATATTCTGGGTCAGAAAAGTTTCTTCTGTTTTGAGCTACCTGAGAAGTTCCTGGATAATATTGTGCCATAAATCATGCACCTCCTAATGCTAACTTAACTTTTCTAATAATCTCATCTAATTTTTCTTGGGAACATGTTTCTCCCCTAATAACACCACTAACAATATCAACAATTTTACCATTAGTTTTAATTCCTCCTTTAGCCTCATTAGGCATGACATGGGAAGTTTTAACACCAATTTTTGCAAAATCTTCAAAATCGACAGGATATTCACAAATAACAACACAAGGACAATTAACATTACGAAGAATTAATCTTGCTTTATAAGTAATATGATTTTTAACTCCGCCAAGATGAATTACAAGTAATTTAAACTGTGACATTTGATTAACTTCTTTATCAGTCAATCCAAATCCGCCACTTGCACCTGGAGCATCAGATGGAGTTCCTGCACCCGCATTGAGTATCATTGTACTAGTTAAAACATTGGCTTCGCGAAGTGCAAAAGTTATTTCACAAACAGGTTTTGTAATATGCCTTCTTCCAGGAGACATAGCTACTGCAAGAACATCACTTCCACATTCTGCGAAAGTTCCTCTTTGAGCTATTCCTCCACCTTCACCAAGACCCATTGTTTCACGACAATCTACAACATGGGTACAACGTCCAATCATATTTTCATCCTTATTGTTAATTAAATAAATTTTCCTTTATTTATATTTAAATCTTTATTTATATTATAAGTAAATTATAATTGAATTATTATTATTTAATATACAAAATATAAGATCCTTAATCCATATCTTTTTTTATGATAGTTACTCTGTCTGCGAGCTTAGCTGATTGATCAGTCATTCCAATTAACTCTTCAGGGATGTCTGAGTCACCATATTTTATGTTATCAGAGACAGTCTTCTGAGTTCTGATGTATTTTCCGATATTAATATCAAATCCAAAAGGAAGATATTCATTGCATATCTCCTTTATATCATCAATAGTTGATTCATTTGAAATTTCAACAAAAATACGGCCAGTTTTGACTTTAAGCTCAAGTTCTTTACCATTGACTGTAATTTTTCTCCTATCAACATATCTAGGATCTTCGTTAGGGTCTTCGGGTGGGAGCCTAGGTCCTTGAATAACTGTTCTTTTAACATCATCAAGACTTTCAATACCATTTAACAACTTTTCAGTTGTATTTGCTCCTAAAACTCTATGTGGAAATACTTCTATGTCCATTTATAATTATCCCCATTTAATTAGTATGATTGTATGATTAATTCAAATTAATAATATTTAGATTTATATTAATTTTATATTCATGTTAATTTTTATTAATAAAATAATTTATCCAATTAAAACCATGATATGTAAAATCATCCAAATATATTGTAATTAATTATTATAATTAATCAAAAAACATGCGAGATTTTAGATGTCACCTTTTATGTCTGCAGCTGCTTCCACTACATATTTTAATGGTTCTCTGAATTCATCAACACTACTGAATACTTCTTTAATTAAACCAGAAGTTGCTTCAGGTGAGAAAAGCTGAGTACCTGCGTCAAGACACATTGCAGCAACAACACAAGGGATACAGAATCCTTTACTGTGTCTAGTTACAACGTGATTACCATTAAAGAGACCTGGGCCTCCTCCACCATAAATAGAGTGACTAAAGAATGAAAATCCTACAGCTACACCTTCAGCTCTACCGAAATCTACACCTGGAAGACCAGTTGCAAATTCAATAGAATCATTGAAGTATAATAATGAAGAAGGTACACCTTGAGCAGCTCTTGCAGCAGCTACATTTACCATAGTTGCAGCAGTAGCTCCAGCAGCAGCATAAGCATTCCATTTTGCTAAATCATTAGTTTCATAAACATTAAAACCATTTAAATCTTTTTCTACACTAACAACGCCATCAGCAGTAGCTTTAGCAACAGTGTCATTCCTAACAGAACCAACAGTTCCTTCTTTAGCATTATCTTTAACTAAATCTAAAACAATGTTGTCTGCGTTCATTCCTTGGTAAGCTAATCCTAATAAATGCATTCTTTCAAATGCTCCAATAGCGTCGCCCATTTCAAACATAGCAGTTTGTTCTAAGATACTGGAAAGTGCAGTTCCTTGTAATGTATTTTTTAATGTAGCAGCAGCTACGTGGTTAGCCATAATATTTCTTAAAGCATAACCCGGACCTTCAAGCTTTTGAGGAATATCTAACATAGTTGCAATGTTAGAACCCATATAATCAACAGATTGAGGATATCTTCCAAGAATTGCAGCTTTTACCATGTTAGCATCATACATACTAATATCAAATTGTTTAATAATAGCTTGTACTAATGCAGTTGCAGTTGATAAGGTTGCTACAGAATATTCAGCAGCAGATTCTAATCTTGCAGTTGGTATTTGAACTAAAATCCTCTTTCCACCGGAAAGAAGCTCTACATTGGTATCATCATCATCAGTTACTTGAACCATTTCTTTTAAAGCAGATGCAATAGATTGAGCATTGCCAGTAATATCTAGGTCCATTTCTCTTCCTAAGATCTTAGATCCCTGTCCACCGACAGTTGCAGATCTTAATGAATTTTCTATACCTTCTAAGTTTACAGCTACGGTCCTTTTTACACCACTTACGATGCTTTTTATAGCAGGATTCCGTAGTGGGCTTAAGGCTTCGATAGGCACATTAGATTCTACTAATGACCCTCTATCGTCGTATAAATCGACTTTATCATCAAACTTCGCCATTTTTTCCCTCCTAACTAAATATAGTTATTAATATACCTCTCTAATACAAACGGTCATTTTTAAGCCTGCATTGAGTAAGCTTATTTGCAGTTTTTTGCAATAACTAGCTATTTGGTATACGAATTTTAATTTGATTAATATATATTATAAATATTATTTCTGAGAACAAATAGCAAAGCTTATAAAGGAGAAGTGAACCTGAATTTTTTAAGAAACCTAGAATATAAAGTAATACTTTTTTAATCATTTGAAAAAGAATTTTAAATCTTTTAGAAATGAAATAAGAATTTAAAACTATTAATAAACCCCTAAATCTATCAAATGATAAAATAAAGATTTTAAAAATGGCAATTTGCGAAAAAATTGAAAAAATAATTGCAAAAAAATATATTTGCTATATGAAAAAACTATACAAAAATAGTAGGAATAATGAACAAAAAAACCGAAAGATAAAATAATATAAAAATTTGAGGAAAATTATATAAAAAGTAAATAAAATTTTGAAAACAAGAATATAATTATAAAAATTGTAGTTTTTAATAATTAAAATATAAAAGAAATAATAAGAAAAAAATAATAAAAGATAATTGAGAAATAATAAAAAATGTATATTTAATTATATTTAATAAAAAGTAATAAAGAATTAAAAAGTAATAAAAAATTTATTTTTAATTTTATTATACAAAAGTAATAAAAATATAAAAAATAATGAAAAAATAATTATTATGAAAAATTAAAATAAAACTAAAAAATTATAATAAAATTAGAATAAAACTAAAATTTGAAAATTACTTTTTTTTCATTCCAAAAAAATTAATAGCTCCAACCAAATCCCTAAATAATTCAAGTTCCTTCTCAATTACATTTTCTTCAGTTAGTGTTCCACTCATTTCTCCATCAACAGATAACTTATCCGGTCCTCGGCCGACTACTCTTTCAATACCATCAGAACTCAAAATTCTTTCTGCATCAATCTGATGAACAAAACATCTTCCAGGTATGATAGCCGTATCTTTAACATTAGATAAATCTAAATCTTCAAGATCTTCTTTTGTAATTAAACAAGCAATATCTTTTTTAGTAGCAATAACATTAACATCATCCGTATCCAACTTATCAAATATTTTTTCAATATATGGAGCAGCAATTTTAGAGGTTATTATTGTAGCCTCACCCACTATTTCCTGGATAAATTGTAAATATATTTCGTTTTCATCTTTTGATATTGCAAATGGAGCACCTGTATCCGGATCTGAGACCGGTGTCCCAGTAACCCTAATATTATATTTTTTATTTATATCTTCTACAAGTTTCTGAAATTCTTCAACACTTGTAGAATCAATATCTTTTATAATAGGTTCATTTCCAAGAATTAAACCTTCATTTGTAGTATTAGCAAATCTCATGAGAATCAAAGCTTTAGCACCCCAATTTTCAAGGTCTTCACAAGTTTGGTGTAAAACATCACCATCATTTACACCAGGAATAATAACTGTAGCTGCATGAAGTTCTGTACTCTCAGCAAAAATTTTCGCTGCTTTAATCGATTCTTCAGGATTAGGGTCTTTCATCCATTTTGCCCTAAGATCAGGATTAGAAGAAAACAAAGTAAATGTAACTTCATCTACTCCATTATTTATTAGTCTTGTAGCGATATCTGCATCATCAATACCCTTTCCACTTGTATATCCAAGATGCATAGGGATTTCAAATTGTTTTAAAGTTCCAGTTAATTCTTCAAGGTGAGGATAACAACTAACATCCCCCCCACCACTTATATTAACTTTTAGATTATTATCTGCTGGATTGATCATCATCAAAGTAGTTTGAATCTCATTTACAACAAAAAAAGGCATTTTAAATTCGTTTTTTGTTTCAGTAACGCCTTCACCACAATGAGAACAACCAATTTTACCAGAAGAACATTGAGAACATCCTAAAGGCTCAATAGATTTTACTTTTCTAAAATAACAATATTTACAGAAGCCTCGACAATCTTTTCCAGGAATCCCGCCAACATCAGCTACAATTTGCATATCAATACTATTTTTTTTATAGTATAAAAATCTTTTTAGTTAATAAAAATCATTTTAAATTAAATATCAAAAATAATTAAACATCCCAAAAAAACATATTTTATTCTTCATATGATTCATTTTTATGAGATTTATAACATCAATTAATCATGAAATATTATAAAAAGAAATAAAATAAATTAGAAAAAGAATAAAATAAATTAAAAAATAAAATAAATAAAATAAATTAGAAAAAGAATAAAATAAATTAAAGAATAAGATAAATAAAATAAATTAAAAAATAAAATAAATAAAATAAATTAGAAAATTATTTTTCTATTAATTAGTTTATTTCATTATATATTAAACCAATAGCTCTTGCTTGGAATAGAGTTAAAAATGATGGAATTATTAATAAATAAACAATCAATCCTATTATTGGAATAAATACAATCAAAGCAGCTATAAATGAAATAACAATTATGATTATACAAAGAAGTATAAACCAAATTATATAATTTCCCCATCCAATATTAGATATATTATTTATTATCTCCCTAAATTTAATAATTGAACCCAATTTACCAGATTCAGCTAATCTTGCCATAGCAATAAATGCAAATAATGAGAATATTATTGATAAAATTGCAGCAACTGTATTGACAATTAGCATAGCATAACCAGTATTAGCCATGTACATTGTAGCCATTGAATTAGGCATATATAATCCAGATTGGTTATAAGTATTTAATGATTGACTAAAAGAAGTAAACTCAGAAAATACTCCTAAAACATATGCAAGAATTAAAGTGATAACAAAAGGTATTATCATGTACACAATGTTTAAAATTAAAACTTTTATACCATCAATAATATTTTCAGACCATTGAAATTCAGGTAGAGCTTCTTCTTGACCCTCAAAAGATATATTTTTATTAATTATAGTTTCTCTTATAACACTAAGACTATATCCACTATAAATTAAAGCAACAACAAAAGTAAAAATTAATGCTATTATAAATATTATGGCTGCAGGGATAGCTTGAGCAAATGCCAAACTGATTAATGCAATCACCATAAATATACAAATTCCTATTATTAATAACCCTAGGATTAAAACCTTGCCCCAATCTTTACTAGGATATTTAAACGAATTTTTGAATAGTTCCGTAATGTTCATTTTATCACCTATTATAGAATTATCAAATAAATAATTTTATTACTTAATAATAATTATTCATTTATATCTATATATTATTTTACCAATAATAATTTATTTCATTGATAATCTTTATATATACTATTTTTATTTAATATAATATTTTTATTTAATATACTGATTTTTATATATAAAATAAAATTTACTTATCAATTTTACTTATTAATTTTAGATTTCCTATAAATTAAACCAACAGACCTTCCCCAAAATATTGTTATGAATGGTAAAATTATTAAAAATAATATAATAAAACCAAAAAATGGAATAACTGCAATTACAATTACTATAGATAAAATAAGAATTAATATAACACATAAAATTATAAGAGAAATTAAGTAATGTTTCCAAGTAATGTTTCCAATATCATATATTACTGCTTTTAAGTCCAAGGCAAATTTCATATCTCCATAATAAGAGAACCTAGAAATAGCAATAATCAAGAATATTGTTGATATAATAAATAAAATAACAGCAACAATAGGAACTAAAATAATATTATGAACACTCAAAACCATTGAATAAGTGGGAATAGATGTTTCATAACCAAAAGAAAAAAATGAAGTAATTATTTCAGAAATTATAGCATATGCACCAATTATATAAGAAAATAAAATAGTTATTACAATTGGCACAATATAATATATTATCGATATGAAAAATACTTTAATTCCTTTTGAAAAATTTTTAATAAGATTTAAATGAGGAAAATCTAATTTATTATCTACCGTATCTTTAATTATAAAAGTTATATATCCAATAGCAATAATAAATATGATGAAACCAATTAAATTTGAAATAAAATACAAAATCGGAGTTAAAAAATCTTGGCTTAATGCAGTAGTAATTGAAGGTAAAAGGGAAAATATGGCATCAAAAAAAAATAAAACACCTAAAGTTAATAATTTATCAATATCATTAATAGGATAAGATAAAGAATCTTGAAAAAGCCTTATGACCTTCATTTTTTCACCTGAAAACATTCTAATGTTCTAAAATTAATAAAATCATATAATTTTAATTAATAATGAAAAAACACAATCAAATAAAACAATATATGATTAATAATATAGAATTTGTAAAAAGATATTATTAAATCTATCGAAATTTAGTAATAACTACTCATATAATTCCATGTATTAAAAAATAAAGCTATGAAAAAGATTTTTATCTAATAATTAATTATTATTTAATATATTATATTCTAAAAGATATAAAATATAATGAATTCTTAGAATATATATAAAAAAAAAATTTATAAAAAATAAATTAAAATAATTAAAAGGAAAATATAATAAAAAAAATTAAAATAAAAATTGATATTGAAATAAATAAAAATTAAAATATCATATTTCTATTCTTTAGATTCATTATAGACTAAACCAAGAGCCCTTGCAGCAAAAATCTCTATATATGGCCTAATAATTAAAAATGCAATTATAAGTCCAATTACAGGAATAGCTGAAATCAAGTTAACTACAAAGCTGAGAATAAAAATGATTATTGCATAAAGAATAGCCCATAATATATAATTTCCCCAACTTATTTCACCAATTTTTTTGAAAACATCTACCATATTAACTGCAGATCCTAAACTTTCAGTATCGGCTAAAACAGCTTTAGCAGCTAAGAATAGTAAACCGAATATGATAAAAAGTATTGCAGCTACTATAAATACAGTTAAAAAACTAGCTCCAGCAGCACTTAAAAGAGATTCCGGTGCAGCAGCGAGTGATCCGCTTACAGCATAAAATGCTATTAATTGATATAAATGTTGAAAAGCACCAGTTGCATAAATCACAATTAAAGTGATTATTACAGGAATTATATAATATACTATACTTAATATAAGTACTTTGACTCCATCTACGAAATTTCTACCCCAATCAAATTCAGGCAAATCATCACCCTTATTAACTGTTTTTCGAACTATACTAAGGGTATAACCATAGATAATCAGAGTTATAATAACTGCAAGAATAAATGATATAATTCCTAGAATATCTGCAGCAATATATTGATTTAATACAATACCAAATGCTTGTAAAATAGCAAAAACGCCCATAATTAAAAATAAAACACCTAGTATTAATAACTTGTCCCATTGTTTTGTTGGATATGTTAATGAATCTTTAAAAAGTTCAACAATTTCCATATTTTCACCTCACATACACAAAAAATAATAATATTTTTTGTTATTAAATTATCTGTTTGATATTATTAATATAGTTTTAGGATTATTAAGATAAAATTTATAGATAAGATAAACTATTTAGATTCAATCATCTGATACTTAATAAGAAATACATAGTTAAAATAAAGCATTCAAAAAATCTAAATTGAAATTAAAAAATTATAATTAAAAAATTATAATTAAAAATATATAAAATTAATAAAAATATTAAGAAATTGATCATTATTGAATAAAAAATATTAAGAACTTAAAGATTTAATAATTTCTTTCAATCTTAGAATATCAATATCTGATTTTAAACCAATAGGATTAAAATGAGTCTTAGAAACTTTAAAACCTTCTTCGGTTATTTTATCCATAACATCGGCTATTTTAGGAGCACTTATTTTAAGATTTCTGCAAATTATATGAATATCATAAAAAGTGATAGGAGAATTTGCCTCTTCAATACATGTATTAAGCAATTTTAATATTTTATTCTCAGTATTTAGTTTTTTCTTATTAGGGTTATTTTCATCAAGTTTTTCAACCATTTTAGATATGAATTCAGAATTTTGAATCTTTCCAATCCATAATGGCCCTGCAGAAATCAATTTTTCTCCACAAACAGGACAATAATCAGGAATAGGGTTAGCTAAACCAACAACAGGAACCCTATAGAGACATTTTTTACAGTGCGAAATATAACCAATATTATTAGCTAATGAATTATCAGTAGCTGCTGAACCTTTATTTACTTTAATATATAAACGCATGTAATGTTCACTACTATGAGAAAGTTTAATGTCACCAATATACTTTTTATATTTAGCAAGTGTTAGAGAAACAAATCCTGCTAAAATTCTAATTCCATTTTCATGACAATACTCGCTTTTGTATGGTTTTGCATTATATTTCCGAATACAAGGTTCTTTATAAGTTCCACATAATGCAGAAGTATCTGTAGCAGTTATACAGAGAAGAGAATCCTTTTTTAGAGAATATCCTACAGAATCAACAAAATATGAAGGAGTTCCAAATGGATCTATATCTATTACATCAAATATTCCTCTGTTTTCCCTCAATATCATATTAGCTTCTTTTTGATAAAAATCAATTTCAACATTATTATTAATTGCATTTTCTTTTGATTGTTCTATAGCAAGAGAACTTATATCATTTACAGCAACCTCATTAACATTGAAAATTTCTTTTTTATACCTTATAGCGCGTATACCACTTCCTCCAAAAACATCACAAATATTTATTTCTCTTCCTATTTCCTCCTGAAATGTTTGTAAAGCAAGTATAGATATATCCCTATTAAATTCCATCCTAGGATTGTAAAAAACAGGAGCACTAGATGAAACTTTATCAAATTTAGGAACTTTGATTTCAACTAAACCTTCATTAATTATTTCTATATCATGTTCATTCATTAGCTACTCCCCTAATAATTAATTTTCAATATTAATAACATATTGAATTTTATTAGCATATTAACTTTCAAATATTTTATATTATATATTATTTAACTATCATTTAATTATTATTTATAAAATTATATACTAAGTCCTTATATCATCAACATATAATGAAAATACAAGAAATAAATAAAAATAATAGTAATGAATAAAAATACTAAAGATATTTTAATATGTATATATTTTTAAATATTAATAATTTTAATAATTTTAACTTTATAAATTTATATATAATTTAACAATTAATTAAATAAATCATTCAAACTAAAGATATATTAATGATAATTAAAATAAAAATAAAATATAAATAGTTATAATATAAATCATTGAGCTATAATTGATAGTTATAATAAAGGTGTATTAATGTCAGAAATAAAAATTCCTATTGCAAATCCAATTATTGGAGAAGAAGAGATAAAAGAAGTTGTTGAAGTTTTAAAATCAGGTTTTATTGCTCAAGGACCAAAAGTAGCTGAATTTGAAGAAAAATTTGCAGATTTTGTTGGCGCAAAATATGCAATAGCAACTAGCTCAGGTACAACAGCTTTACATGTAGCTCTTCTAGCTTGTGGAATTGGAGAAGGGGATGAAGTAATTACAACACCATTTTCATTTGCAGCTACTGGAAATTCTATTCTTTACACAGGAGCAAAACCTGTTTTTGTAGATATTGATAAAAAAACTTTTAACATAGATCCTAATAAAATAGAAGAAAAAATAAGTAAAAAAACAAAAGCAATTATGCCGGTACATCTATATGGTCAAGCAGCAGATATGGATAAAATTAAAGAGATAGCTGAAAAACATGATTTATATATAATTGAAGATGCTGCACAAGCTCATGGTTCTATATATAAAAACACTAAAGTAGGTAGTATAGGAGATATTGCTTGTTTTAGTTTTTACCCAACTAAAAATATGACTACTAGTGAAGGAGGAATCATAACTACAAATAACAAGGATTTAGCTGAAAAATCAAAGATTTATAGAGCTCACGGAGAAACAAAAAGATATGAACATGCAGTTTTGGGATATAATTACAGAATGACAGATATAGCTGCTGCTATTGGCCTTGCTCAATTAAAAAAAATTGATGACTTCAATCAAAAAAGAATTAATAATGCCAATTACCTTACTACTAATTTAAAAGGTGTTGAAGGAATATCAACTCCAAAAGTATTAAATGGTGTGAAACATGTTTATCACCAATACACTATAAAAATAGAAAAAGATAACAGGGACGAGTGGGTTAGTTTCCTTAATGATAATGGAATTGGAACTGGGATTCATTACCCAATACCCATCTATAAACAAGAGTTATATATCAATTTAGGATATGATGAAAATCTTGAAGAAACAGAGAAAGCTGCAAGTTCAGTTATTTCAATCCCCGTACATCCAAGCATTAGTGAAAAAGATTTAGACACTATTATTAAAGTAATAAAAGAAGCTTCAAATAAATTTAATTAATTTTATTTAATTAAATTTTATTTATTTAAGATTATTTAATCAATATTTATAAATTAATATTATATAAACAAAATTAGTTTATATAATATAGAATTAATTTTTATAATCTAAATATTAGTTTATATAATCTAAAATTAATTTACATCCATTAAAAGTGCATATATTATTATTAAAATTATATATAAAATTATTTTAAATATATTAACTCAATTATTTTAAATATATGAATTTATTTTCACATATTAAATTTTCAAACATAGCTATTTTTAATATTTATCAGAATAATTACATTATAACATTCTATTTTGACCATTTTGATTTATCCATCTATTTTTTATCAAAAAATATTTTTAATATTATAATCCATTTTATTAGTTTATAATATTACAGTTAT
This sequence comes from uncultured Methanobrevibacter sp., assembly GCF_937881195.1. Lineage (GTDB taxonomy): Archaea > Methanobacteriota > Methanobacteria > Methanobacteriales > Methanobacteriaceae > Methanobinarius. The sequence goes on from NZ_CALGFC010000032.1 coordinate 80,229, forward strand.
AGTATTCCAATTATATTACAGAAGAAGAATGATAATTATAATTATAATGATAATAAAATGAATTATTATATAGGAATTATATAAACATATAATAATTATATGAACTAAATATTATATTTTAATTAAAAATAAATATCATATTAGTAAATATTATAAAAAAATTTTTAAATTTATTAATATTATAAATGTAGTAAAATTAATGAGATGTTGAATATGAATAAAAAATATTTTAAAATTATTATTGTTCTAATTTTTTTATTATTTGTTGTTTCTACAATAGAATGTTCTATAGCCACAACTAAAGTTGATGATAACATTTCAAACTCAGAAAACACTCTTAAATCAAATTACACTAATAATTCTGAAATAAACATAAACAATGAATATTTAAATTCAAATAATAGTGCTTTAAATGATGTGAAAAAAACAACAAGTAAAAATTCAAATGATTTGAATAGTAATACAAGTACTAAAAAGAAATCTAAGATAGAAAGTGGTTGTTGTTCAATAATCCTTCAAGTAAATTCTAGTGCTTATGCTTATGCTTATAGAAGAGATTCAACATATGCAGCAAATTTGTACATAAAAAAAGTAAAATTATATGGAATAGAGGCCTTAAAAGAATATAAAACAACAAACACTTACTTTTTCCACTCCATAATATTTAAAAATGGTTGGTACCTTGGAGCAGGAGGTAGTGATAATCCAAGTGTTAATAAATATCTTGAGAATTTAGGCGCAAAAATGGTATATAAAAATTCTATAACAAAAAATTACTTGGAAAAAGCTATGAAAAAAGTTAGAAGTTTAGGAATAGGGCATTTTGTTATTAAATCCCCAAAAGGAAAAGTGGGAGTTGTAGTTTATAATTATGGTGTTTCAAAAATGAATATCTTTAGGATGAAATCTGGAGAATATTTAAGCATTCCAAACAGCCCTAATCTTTTTAGGCATAGTAAATATACTGTTAAAAAAAATAATCCTGTTGATGCAGCTATATATATAGCTGGTACAGATAGTTTTGGAGTTAATAGGAGAAATATAATGGTTTATAATGTTACAAATTTTAAGTATAATAAGAATAATACTAAAAACAACATAAATACCAAAACACTTATAAAAATATGGGTAACAAACGATAATGGCAAATATGTTGGAAGAAATACAGGTAGTAAGTCAGATAATGTTTTTTTTAATGGTAAAAAAGTCAGAGCGGGATCTATACCAATTATTCCTAATAAAAAGTATATTGGAAGAGTTGTACTTAAATAAAAAGTGAAAAATAAAAATAAAAAAAGATTGAAGATAATATAATTTTTAGAGCATATATATTAAAAATAAAATTATGTTAAGAATAAAGTTATATTAAGAAAATTAATATTAAATATATAATATATATTAAATAATCTATCAATTAATTATCTCATTAACAGTATCAACTTTATCTTTTAATCCCCTATTTTTTTTATCTCTTCTATCATCTATTTTTAGAACAGTGTATACCCTATTAGCACCAATATTGAAAACTGCTTCTTGAGCAGATTTAATTGCATCATAAACCTCATCAAGATTTTGAGCTTCAATCTGAGTTCCCATACCCGTAAGTTTATATTTAAGTCCAGAATCCTTAATAGCCTGAACAGCTACAGCAACATATTCACCTAAGTCAGTACCCTCTGTTCCAATAGGAACAACACCAAAATCTACAAGTATCATAATTTTACCATTAAAATTTTGTATAATATATTATTTTTATTAATTGTAATTATTATATTAAATATTAGCTATTTTTAATAACAAATAAACCTAAAATATTAGCTATCTTCAATTAGCCGAATAAGTTCAATATCATTTAAATCTTTAAGATTATCACTTAAGTATATAATTGCATCATAAATTTCTTCTGCTCTTTTACCGAGTAATTGACCATTTAAATCATTTTCAGCTAAAACAATGACCTTTTCTGGATGTAAAGAAGATTTTTTCCTATTTATATCATTATGAATATGCTTAACCCTAGTTTCTATCCCTTTTAATGCAGATTCGGGGATTTTTGGATTAATCTCTTTAATATCCAATACATTAAGAGGGACACTAGCCACTATTATTCTCTGAACATCAACCCCTAATTTTTTTAAAGTCTTTTTAAAATTATTTTTAGAGGTTATAAAAAGAATATTTTCAGTTAAATTAGATATATCAATTTTTTCTTCTTTTTTCTCAATAACATTAAAGTCAACTAAAATAGAATCTATATTTTTTCTTGCTGAAATAAGGAATTTTGTGAATTTTTCTGCTTCTTCTTTAGAAAGTTGATGCTTTGGTAAGCTACTATAAATAAAATCTTCTGCAGCTATTAAATCCTTAAATATATTTTCAAACCTTTTTAAGTTAATATCTGAAGCATTAGGAGATTTTAATTTAAAATTTTCTTCAGAATTAGCAGCTGATTTTTTTAATAAACTTTGAGCCTGTTTTAATCGAAGATCTTTCATGAAAATTCCCTTATTTGTTTAGAAAAAAATTAAAGCATGTGAATTGAACTTGAATCTTCTTTAACAACATTCAAGACGGTCTGAGTATACGTTCGTTCGACATATGGTTCTTTTAGTAAATCTTTTACAAAAACATCCAATTCATCGGTATCTTTGAACTTAGCTATTAAAAATGCATCATATTCTCCAGTAACATCATAAATAGCTAAAACATGCCTACTAAAAGATTCTTTATTTTCCCAATTCTGTAGTTTTCCACCTTTTACCCTAACTCCAATAATACTTGTAAGGCCATAGCCAAGTTTCCTATGATCCATTATTGGAGCAAACTTCTTGATTACTCCTGTTTTCATTAATTTATCAACACGATTATGAACAGTCCCTACAGAAATATCAAGTTCCCTAGAAATCTGCCTATAAGGAGTTCTAGCATCTTCATTTATCATTTCAATAATATTTTTATCTGTTTCATCGATGACAACCAATTCATCTTTGTTATTACTACTCATAGTATCCTCCTAAAAATAATAATTAAATTAACCAACCACAATTAGTAATGAAAAATATAAGATGAAAAATTTATTTCATCCTAATTTTAAAATTACTACACCTTTGAACAATGTTTAGTTTTTCATTATTAATATTCTTTTTCTTTTTAAATTTTTTATAAAAACATTATATTGATACATTTATAGTTTATTAAATATCATATTTAAAATAAAAATATTCTATTAATAACAAACAGTTGTAATTATTATATAAATTACAATTAATAAATAGCAAAAAGGCAAAAAAATGAGAAATGTTAAAATATATTGAAAAATATTAAAAATTGTTGAAAAATGTTAAAATATGATGAAAAATATTAATAAATTTCTAAAATATTAGAAAATTATAAAAAGTAGAAAAAGTAGAAAAAGTAGAAAAATTAATAGATATATGAATTAATTTATATTAAAATTATATTATAGCACTTTCACTTAAAAGTTTTACAAGAATATAATTATACATTTGAGACCTTTTTATATCTGCAATTTCAGCCAAATGTTTGTCATTTATCATAACATTAGCTATTTCTTCATTATATTTATCATAATCAAGTTTAACCCTAACACCATCAAGTTGGCTTGTGACCGGAGTTGGTGAAATTATTTCAGATATAGCTGGAACTTGATTTTCAATTGCATTCTTTACTAATATAGATGGAGCTAAAGGTGGATCTAAAGCCATGTCCTTTCTTTTTTTATCTAAAGTTTTTTCAACAACTTCAACTAATTTTCTAAGAGCCCTTATATTTTCTCCTCTTTTTAGTCTCCTTGGAATTCTGCCCAAACCACTAACATATTCATCAGCACCTGGAAGATCATTAATATCTATTTCAGGAGCCCCTGTAACAATTACAGGAATATCAATATCATCAAATAAGAAAGTTTTATCTATTATACACTGTTTAAAACTACCAAGAGCATATATGGCTATATCATGCTCTTCAATCAATCTTTTCTCATATTCCGTGATTCCTGCAGTACCCTTACCTGCACCACGAGCAAGCCCAATCATATTATCTTTTGCACCAAATCTTCTAAGATATTCAGAAATATCACAAGCAGCATGAGGAAGATGGTGTCTTGCAAGAGTTGGAGACACAATAGCTATTTCACAACCAGCCATTGGAGCAATAGATATTTTACCCAACAATTCTTTTGATTTTTCTTTAATTTTATCAACATCATCAATAGGAATTGCCATGTTTAAAATTAAATCCATCTGAAGAATATTCTCCTGAAGAATAAATCCTCCTAAATCATCGATGAGTTCTCTTATTTCTTCACTTTTATGGACTCCTCCAGAATAAGTTAGGGTTTCATACACATTTTCATCTCCAAATATGATACAAAAATTAATCCAATATTATTATACAATAATATAATTCTAATTATATAATATAATTCTAATTATTATTAATAATTTTAATTATATAAAATTTATAATTATTATTAGAATTCAATACAAATTATATTATTAATAATGAAAAGGATATATTAATAACAACTTAAATTTATTAATAATAATTAGATTTATTAATTATAAAGTAGATTTCTTAATGATAATTTATATTTATAATCATTATTTATAAAATTATTTAATTATTTAATTATTTAAACAATAGTTCTCACAATCCTAAAAACCATAGGAAACTATTAAATAGGTATATTTTAATCATGAAGATTAATCATAGAAAATTAGAATATATTTAAAAACAAAGAATATTATTAAAAAATATAAAATATTATCAAAAAACAAAGAGTATTATTAAAAAAATATAAAATATTATTAAAAAATATTATTTAATTTTTAAATTATTTAAAATAGAATATCTCAATTCAGCTCTTTTAATTGGATCCTTAGGGGCATTATTATGAGTAGGGATAGAAATTAATATGTTTGATCCGTCTTTATTGTTAAAATTCATATAATCAGGAAATATAGTATAATCTGATTTTGAATCATTATCTTCTAATTCGACTATTGTAAACCCCATATCCTCAACAATATCCCTTAAAAAAAGAGAATATACTTTAACTCTTATATTTAAATTTTTTTTTCGAAAATCTCTTTTTTTATCATTATCCAGCCAATCAAGTGCTAAAGAATAATTTGAAAATATATCACTGATTAATTTAGAACTTAAATCAGATTCATTTAAAAATAAATCATTATTTTTTAGACTAAGCTCTTCAATGTCAGAATTAAAATTGTCATCTGGGATTGAATAATTAATGTTGAGTTTATTATTTGGAATTTTTTTAAGTTTTGATACTTGAACAATACTATTTTTTATTTGAGTGAAAGTATTTAATTTTATTTTTAATGAATCCATTTTAGTATCACTTTCAGATAAAATAATAGCTATATCCCCCTCTTCATTATCAGGGTTCTTATTAACTTTATAATTAATTATACCTGCAAATTCAAGTATTTTTTCACACATTGGTGTTGTAACGATTTTCATATTACCTAATTCACATATTAATGTTATTGAGAGATTATTATAATTAGATACAATTTTAGAATGATGATAATTTTTATAAATATAATTTATTATAATAATTATAAATTCTCATAATATAGGACCTGATTAATATTTTAATTAAAATTTTTTTTAAATATTTAATTAAAAATTTCTAATAAATAATTAAATATTTTTAATTAATGTTTCTAATAAATAATTAAATATTTTTAATTAATGTTTCTAACTAATAATTTTAATTAATAGTTTTTAACTAATAATTTTTAATTATATTTATTGTGTTAATATTTTATAATTATAACCAATTTATCTTAAATCATTTACTAACAATAGACATTTAAATATATAAATATACTATTTAAAAAAATATATTAAATTCTTTATATAATAATCCTCTTTATATAATATATTCATTATAATTATAATAATATTAAACTATTATAATAATAAAATTAAATATTAATTTTATAATTATTAGAATTAATTATAATTATCAAACAAAAATAAAATATAAAAAATATATAAAAAAATATATAAAAAGGAAAAAACATGGAAATTACATTAAGTCTTGAAAAAACAAATTCGAAAGATATTTCTATAATGGTGGATGCTTTTAGAGCTAGTACTAGTATTACAATTGCATTAGATAAATTTGAAGAAGTCATACCTACATTTACACCTGAAGAAGCTAAAAAAATAGCTAAAGAAAAAAAAGGAATACTCGCAGGAGAACGTATGGGAAAAGCTTTAAAAGGCTTTGATTTGGGAAATTCCCCAGTTGAAATAAATAATCTAAATACAAACATTAAGAACCTAATATTAACAACTAGTAATGGAACAAGAATTTTAAAAGATATGAAATCAACAATCCTTATAGGTTGTTTTATAAATGCAAAAGCAGTCGCTGAAAAAAGTTTACATATAGCAAAAGAGAATAATTATACACATATTGATGTGGTTATGGCAGGATGGAAAGGAAATTTTGCAATAGAAGATTTTTTAGCTAGTGGAGAGATATTATATTGGATTCAAGAAGAATTTGATGAGAAATATTCCGATGAAAAGTTTAATATTAGTGAATATGCACAAAGTGCTATTTTAGCTAGTAGAAACTATAAAGAAGCTAAAGAAATAGTCTATAATACAAAATCTTCTAACAGATTGAAAAAATTAGGATATGAAAAAGACATAGAATTTTCTTTAAGAAAAAATATTAGTCAAAATGTAGCTATTTATGATAAAGGTGCTTTAAAGCTATATAAATAAAGTAAAAATTATGAAAATAATATCTTATAAAAAAATTGCACATAGTTTTATATATACATAGTAACATATTATTATAGCTAATAATATTAATTTTACAATTATTATAAAAATTATTAAATATATAAATCATATGATTATTTATTATTAAGTTAAAAAATCATAAACTCAAAAAGTTTTATTAATTAAGAGTGTTTTTTAATGAAAAGAGAATGTTTAACAATTATAGGAACCGCTCATGTCTCCCAAAATAGTGTCGAAGAAGTTAAAAATGCAATATATGAACAAAACCCAGAAGTAGTTGCAATAGAACTTGATATTGGAAGATATGAACGCCTTATGAAAGAACAGGCAGGTATTGAAGAAGATGAAGAAATATCTGTAACAAAAATAATTAAAGAAAACAAAGTTGGTTTATTTGTAGCTAGTGGAATTTTAACATACATCCAAAGTAAAATTGGGGAAGATGTAGATGTTAAACCAGGTTCTGAAATGATTGGAGCTATAGAAGCAGCTAATGAAATAGGTGCAAAAATTTCTTTAATTGATAGAGATATAAACATAACACTTCAAAGAGCCCTAAATGAAATGTCCTTATGGGAAAAATTAAAATTTGTAATAAGTGCAATCTCTTCATTGTTTGCAAGTGATGATGAGCTTCAAGATATTGAAGATTTAAAAAATCAGGACACATTAGATGAAGTAATGGATTATTTTAAAGAAGCATCCCCTAGTGCTTATAAAGTTCTTGTTAAAGAAAGAGATGCTTATCTTGCAAATAGCATTTTAAATATACCAGAAGATCATGTTATAGCTGTGGTTGGAGCAGGCCACAAAGAAGGAATGACGAAATATTTAGACAATCCTGAGAAAATTCCTCCAATAGAAGAATTAACCAGTATTGAAAAAAAAAGAGGCATTCCATGGCTTAAAATTATATTAGCAGCTATTCCAATATCTTTTGTGGTGATATTTTTTCTTGCTTTTTTAAATGGAATTAATATAGAGAATAATCTTTTAGAATTTGTTTTAATAGGTGGTGGAACTGCCTTTATTGGGTCAATACTTTCAGGTTCAAAAATACAATCTGCAGTGGTTGGTTTTATTGTTGCACCACTTACTATAATACACCCTCTTCTAGCTGCAGGATGGTTTTCTGGATTGACAGAAGCTAAATATAGAAAAGTGAGAACAAGCGATATTCGTAATTTAAGCAAAATTGATAGTTTCAGAGATCTTTGGAACAATAACATATTTAGAATATTATTAGTTGTTATTGGAACAAATTTAGGAGTAAGTATTGCTACTTTAGTTATATTACCATCAAGAGTATTTATACCATTATTCTTGAAAATATTTGGATATTGAAACATTATAGAGATAATGATTATAAAATATAATATTATGCAAAAATTATATTAATTATAGAATCATATTAATTGATAATTATATTTTTTATTAAATTCCATATTAATAAAATATCATATTAATAAAATAATTATAATTCAATAAAATAAAGTTAATTATAATATATTTGAAATTATAATCTAATTTAAGTTATAATATGACCATGATATTATAAATTATGGTTCAAAATAATAAATATATAAAATTAATTATAATATATAAATTAATTATTTTATTTGGAGAAAAAATGTATTTTATTTTTCGTTGCGATTGTGGCAGAGTTTTATATGCAAAAGAGGGAGTATCTACAAGAAAATGTGTTTGTGGAAAATCTCTAAAAGTGAAAAAAAGAAGAATTTTCAAAAAGGTAGAATCTATTGAAGAAGCTACTGAATCTGTCCAAAAAATGCAGGAAGAGATTTACGGCAGAAGTACATTCAAAAAAGCTAATGAAATTCCTAAAAAACGATTTTTAAACTGATATTAATCAGATTATAATAAATTCTAAATAATAAAAATCGAAAATGAAATAAAATAAAATATAACAAAATAGAATATACCATAACAAATATAATAAATTTTAAAATAGAAAGAATTTATAAATTTATATGAGAATTATTACGCTCATCAAGGAAATAGAGAAATGATATATGACACAATAATAGAAATCATCATAATACTCATTTTAATAGTTTTAAATGGAGTATTGGCTATGTCAGAACTTGCAATCGTATCTTCTAGAAGGAGTAAATTGCAACAAATGGCAAATAATGGTAAAAAACATGCTAACACAGTCATAGAATTAATAGATGACCCTAATCAATTTTTATCTACAATACAAATTGGAATTACACTTATTGGTATTTTAGCAGGTGCTTTTGGTGGTGCAACATTAGCAGAACCCCTATCTCAAAATTTAACTTTCTTAGGAAGTTATGCTAGTGTAATTAGTGTTATAATTGTTGTTTTAATAATAACATATTTATCTTTAGTAATTGGAGAACTAGTTCCAAAAAGAATAGCATTAAATAACCCTGAAAATATTGCTGTAAGTTTAGCTAAATACATGAAGATTCTTTCTAAAATTTGTGGACCCTTAGTTAAAATATTAAGCTCTTCAACAAATTTCATTTTAAAAATTATAGGTTCAAAGGAATCAAAAGAAAGTGTAGTCACTGAAGATGAAATAAAGATGTTAATTGAAGAAGGACTAGAAGATGGAACAATTGAAAAAGAAGAAGAAGATATAATTAAAAGAGTTTTCCGTCTTGATGATCAAAAAGTAGATATGCTTATGACTCCAAAAAATGAGATTATATGGATAGATCTTGAAGAAAGTTTAGAAGAGTCAAAAAGAAAGATTATAGAAAGTGAAAGGTCGATATTTCCAGTAGCTGAAGGAGATCTAGATAATTTGTTAGGAGTTGTACAATCTAAGGATATACTCAGCTCAATTTTTAAAGAAGAAAATCTTAATATTAGAAATTATCTAAAAAAACCATTAATTGTGCCAGAAAATCTTCCTTCATTGGATATATTAAAATTATTTAAAGAAAATCTTGAATATGTCCATATTGCTATTGTTGTTGATGAATATGGTAGTGTAGAAGGTTTAATTACTTTAAACGATATATTAGAAGGCATAGTTGGAGACATTCCAGGAATAGATGAAATGGATGAGCCTACAGCTATCCAGAGAACAGATGGTTCATGGTTAATAGATAGTGGTTATTCTGTTGATAGATTTAAGGAATTATTTAAAATTGAAGACCTATACGAAGATGAAGGAAATTTTACCACATTAGCAGGTTTTATTCTTAGTTATCTTAACAAAATACCTGAAACAGGGGAAACATTTAGTTGGAAGAACTTTGATTTTGAAATAGTTGATATGGATGGGCATCATATTGATAAAGTATTAGTCTTAAAAAAAGACATAGAACCCCCTAAAGAAGAAGAAGGAGTATAATAAATATTAATAATTTTAATTATATAAAAAAAATATTGGAATAAAAATGCCAATAAAATAATAGAGAAAATATTTAAAAAAAATTTTAATATTAATAAAAATTCAATAGTGAAAAATTTAATGATAAAAAATTTATTAAAATGATAAATCTAAAATATTATAAATATTAATTTTTAATAAATATAAAAAGTAGTTTATTAATATTTAACTATTACTAATAAGGTCAGTTATCTCACAAGCTTTACATATTAGCCCAGAACATGGTTCTCCACATTTTTTACATTCATTAATATTATTTTTTTGAGTTTTTATGTCTAAAATCATTTTTTTAAATGATTCCATTATATTTTCTTTGGTTCCGGGATTTTTAGATTCTATTTTATTAAGAAAATTTTTCGTTTTTCCTCTGAGAGATATATTAGAATAAGGACACTCATCAAAATGGATGTTAATATTGTTCATTACTGCCCAAATCCCAACATCTTTTTCTGATGTATTCCATAAGGGTTTAATTCTTGGAATAAGTTTTGGATGTATCATACTAAGCATTGGGCCAAATTTAGAGAATTTAATTGTATCCGCCCTGGAAAAACTCATTAAAAAAGATTGAATCTCATCATCAAGATTATGTCCTGTTGCAATTTTATCTGCACCAATTTCAAATGCTGTTTTGTTTAAAATACTTCTCCTAAAAACTCCACAGGGAATACATGCACTTTTAAAATGATGGTAAATATTATCTAATTTAAATCCTACCTCTTCACTAAAAGATTTTTGTATAAGTTCTACATCAAGCTTTTCTGCATTTTTTATAGCAGACTCAATTCCATGTTTTCTATAACCGTCAATACCTTCATCAACCGAAATAGCAGTCAAATCAAAATCAATATTTGAATCATTTTGGTATTTAACTAAAGCATATAATGTTAAAACACTATCTTTTCCACCAGAAAGAGCAACGGCAATATTATCTCCATTATCAATAAGATTATATTGATTTATGAGTTTTTCTATTTTAGAAAATATTTTTTTATTAAATTCTTCTTTCTTTAAAATAGTCATGATAATCACCGTTATAAAAAAAATATTTTTAATTAAATGTATTTGTATTAAAAATACCAAAAATAAATGCATTAATATAAATAATACCACAAAATTATAATGTCATTAAAATTATATTTATAATTATTACCAATATATCAAAAATACACTAATCTAATCCAAAAAATATTATAAATAATATTTTTAATTCAAAACTTAATTTAATAATCTTTTTAAATTCAAAGTTTTATCCAAAAGCTCATCATTTAAGTATTTTTTATTAATATATTTATCATATATAGCTAACCTTTCTTTGAGACTTAAGCCGACTTCTTTTGTTAATTCATGCATATGATTAATTTCAGGCCAAGGAGACTCTGGATTAACATAATCCTTACTAACAGGAGAGATTCCTCCCCAATCATCAGCACCACATAATAAAAACATCTGATTTGTTTCATGATTAAGATTTGGTGGAACTTGAATAGAAACATTCTGAAACAATAATTTAGCTACTGAAACTGTCCTAATCATGTCTAAAACAGAAGGTTCTTTGTTTTTTTCCATTGGAATTCCCTTTTTAGATCTAAAATTTTGAATAATAATTTCTTGTATATGCCCATATTTATTATTCAATTCTTTTATTTTCAAGAGAGAATTAGCAATTTCTTCTTTTGTTTCACCAATTCCAATTAATATTCCTGTTGTATAGGGGATTTTTAGGCTTCCTGCATCATCAATAGTTTTAATTCTAATTTTAGGATCTTTTCCAGGACTATTTATATGTGCATCCATACTTTTAAGCCGATCAGATGAATTTTCAAGCATCATACCCATTGAAACATTCACTTCTTTTAGTGACTTCATTTCATTATAACTTAAAACACCAGCATTAGTATGAGGAAGAAGATTTGTATTTTTTATTGTGGATTCACAAATATCATAAATATATTCATTCATATTTTCAAAGCCTTTTTCCCTTAAAGCATTCATTACCACTTTTTCTTGATCTGCTTGTTCTCCAAAAGTGAATAAAGCTTCTTTACATCCATATCTTTCTGCATTTTTTAGTTGATAAATGACTTCTTTTTTATCTTTAAGAATAATTGCATTTTTATCATTAGGATCTTTTCTAAATGTGCAGTAGCCACAATAATTTCTACATATCTCTGTTAAAGGAATAAAAACATTTTTAGAATAAGTAATAATATTATTCTCTCTTTTTGAATTAGCAATTCTCATTAAATCAATGATATCATTTTGTTTAGTGTTTAAAAGAGTTAAAATCTCATTTTTATTTAATTTTCCTTTTTCTAAATTAGAATCACAAATATCAGAAATCATATAATTAACCTTATAATCTAAATCAACTTAAAATCAAATTAAATCAAATATGATTTAATTTGAATAAAATTAAACTAAATAAAACAAAAAATAAACTTAATTAATAAATAAAATAAAGAAGTGGTTCAAAAACTTGAATAATTCGCTTATAAAACATTTAAATAAAGTTTAATTATTGAATTCGTAAAAATCAATCTTTTTCATCATCAGAAACTACAACTTCTACAAATAATGGACCCACATCAGCTTTATCTTTCCAGGTAACTATAAATACTCCGGAATGAGTTAAATTCATTAATTTAAATTTAACAAATAAATTCATAGCTTCTAAAGATTTTGTCATCCTGAGTATGCCATTAGAATCAGTATCTCCTTGTACAGAAACATTAGCCCTTATTTGTTCATCCATCCTATTTATAAGTTTTCCAGCTTCTTCAGATACAACATCTATTTCATTTCCTTGAAGTATATCTTTTAATTCATCTAATTTTGATTCTATTTCATCAATAGAAATATTTTTTGGGGATCTTCCCCTAACAATTAGAATTCTATCAGTATCTAAAGCAGCCCGTGATCCATCAAAAGCTTCAAAAAATCCCATTACTTGTCCTGCAATTTTATGCAATTTAACCATTAAATCACTCTTTATTTAATTTATATTTATTATATTATAATTTAATTTATTAAAAGTTTTATTAATTTCAATTAATATTTGCATTATTAATTTATTTAATAGTTTATTAATTAATTTATAATTAACTACTATTAGTTCATTTAATTTATTAAATAATATTATTCATTATACTATCAATTAGATAATTTATTTATTAGATAATCTATTTATTAGATAATCTATTTATTAGATAATTTATTTATATATATTTTATTAAATAAATAAAAAATTTATAAAAAAATCTATAAGAAATTTATAAAAAATTTATAAAAAATTCAGATAAATGAGTAAAAAACAAAAATAATAATTTATAAAAAAATTAATTTAAAATTTGAGGAATTGTTAAGCAGTAAAACCCCAAAAAACATATATAGATAAATTTTTTTATATATAGCTCACATATAAACAAAATCTTAGAAGATAAATTTCTATCAATTATCTTCTATTTCTGCTTTTAATTCACCCATAGTTGAAATTTTCTCTGCAAATGCATTATGTCTATGAATACTCTCCTCATTTACCTGACGAACTGTTACTAAAGTATCATCTGGAAGATGAGAATAATTTTGAATAATTTTCTCAACCATGTTTCTAACGCAATCTTCAACAAATCCTGGTTTTTTATGGGCTTGCATGACAATAGCATTCTCATCAGGCCGTTTAAGAAGTTCACATACTGGAGAACTCATAGAATCCTCAATGATTTGGATTATATCTTCTCCACGAACAACATGATGCTCTGGAACTTCTATTATTACTGTTCCAATTCCTCTTTGATTATGTGAAGCAAAAGTAACAGTATCTAAAACTTTTTTAGTGGTTTCCTCATCTAAGAACTCCAATAGCTTAGAACGATCAGCTTCCATTACAGACTCCTGTGCACATGGACAAACAGTCATTCCAACAACTTCTGCACCAATACTTTTCCTTATATTAAATTCACCATTTTTTCTATATCCAACAGCTTTTGCTATAAGTTTTGTCATTTCTTGAGTTTTGTTTTCTGTGACTGGTGATTTTTTAACAAACATAAAATCACTGATCATTCTTACTTCAGCCACTTTAGCATATTTGTGTTTTTCCATCATTGTTTTGACGATTTCAGCACATAATGATTCAATCTCAACAGAACTTTTATTTACAACTTCTTCTACAACTTCACTAATAGCTTCTGGACTTCGAGACATGTGAATACCACGTTGATCACTTGGAAGATCTACAAAAGCATCAAATTTAGGAATAAGAACTATTGGTCTTTTTTGACCTCTTTCTATTTTTAAAAGTTTTTTTACTCCAGTAACTCCAACACGAGTTAAATGAACTGGGATTTTAGGCATATTATCTTGTGTATCTGGGAAACAAACTACCAACTGTAACACCACAGTAAATATAATTCAATTTCATGAATATGGATAAAATAATTATTCATGAATAGCTAAAAATTTAATCAAATAAAAAAATTTACAAAAAATTATAAAATTTTATAAAATTTTATAAATATATACAAACTTTAAACATTGAAAATTACATACTTTTTATATAGAGTTTATATGTATATTCCATATATTTATTTTCCATGTTTATTTTCTAAATTTATTTTCTAAATATATAATTCCATATTTATAATATTATAATCTTTGTACAAATAATCATTTAAAACTATCTAAAAAATAGTATATTATAAAAATTATCAAACTAAAAATGAAATATGAACATTTAACTCATTATTAATATTTTGATAAAAATATTAAAAATTTAATAACAAATTAATATTAAGAACATCCCTAGAATTAATAGATTCTTGCATCAACAACACAATGTACTACTCCGGGAGAGTATTTTTTTATAATCCTATTGCCAATTATTTCTACTTCTCGATTCTTAGCAATTAACTTAATTCTTTTTATAGGGCGAGTGTTCATCAATTTTTCTGGAACAGTTTCATGATAATGTATAATTCCACCAGAATTTAGCGAATTGATAGCAGGAGATAAAAAATTATGTGTTGTCTTAACATATCCCATTAAAATTCTATCAGCAGATATATTAGGAGTTATTTCAGCAGAATCTCCCAAAATAGGCTTAATTACATCATAACCCAAATTTTGATGGGATTTTTTGTTAATTTTATTTAAAGATATATTTTCATTAAGATAATAATAAGATTCTGGATTTATTTCTATGGAATAAACTTTTCTGGGGTTAGAATGAAATGCGAGAGGTATTGAAAAATAACCAATTCCTGCAAACATGTCCAAAACAATTTCATCATCTTCCACAAGATTTGAAATCCTCATTCGCTCATTAGTATTACCCTTTGACCACATCACCTTAGATATATCTAATTTAAATAAACAACCATTTTCTTTATGAATAGTTTCAGTTGATTTACTACCTGCTAAAATTTCAACAGAAGGTTTTCTCATTTTTCCATTGATAGATTTAATTTTAGCTATAGTATCGACATTATGTTCTTTTAAAAGATCATTTAAATTATTATAATATTCTAATTCTAAATTATCATCAATTATTAGTATTTTGCCAATTTTCTTCCATTTCATTTTATCTATTTATATCCATTTTCAATTTATTTATTATAATATTATTAAATTTATTATTATTCAAAATATATTAATTATATTATTTATTCAATAAAATATATTATTAATTATAATTTATTTAATTGATTTAATTTAAAAAACTATTTATTAAAAAATCCATTTAGTTTTATTTTGATATTAAATATTAATTAATAATTTAATATTAAATTAATAATTTAACCACAAATATAAGATTACAAAAGAGTTTTAAAACTATACAACTAGCAAAAAGTAATACTTTTTAGGATTTTTTTTAAAATAGTCAATTATTAATGATTTATCATTAAAAAAAGAGATTATTAAGACAAATAAAAGAAATATTGTGTTAAAAAAGAAAAAAAATAATTATTATCAAAGAATAAGTTCAATCCTCTGGATTTTACCAATGTGGAGTGTATATGAGTGTGAAAATGCCCAGAGGACGAATTATGAACTTTTTCCTTATATTGCATTAGCAAATATACTTATAGTAATACTAGTATAAAAAGCTTTCTTTAGTAATACTTTTTTGAATTTTTTTAAAAAGATATTTTTTATGAAAAAACATATAATCATTGAGTAATTATTAATCTTATTTAAATAATAACAATATATTGCATTAGAGGGTATTTTCGGGAATAAAATTTTCAAAGTATTAAAAAAATTACAAGATACAAAAAACAAACATCAAATTTATTAAATATTAAAATTATTTTATTTTAATTCAATGTGTTCTTAAATCTATATTCTATATGTCCTATGAAAAAATTTTAAGAATATTTTTAATAATACTTTCTAATGTAATACTTTCTAATGCTAAAATTTTAAAGATAGATATAAAATTAATTAGTAAATTGAGATAATATAATTTTTAGTCCAGTTTAAGTTTATAAAAAAGTTTAAATCATCATAAAACTAATTTTAATTATTATTAAAAGGATAAACCAATTTATTTTTAATAAATATCCAATTTTAATGAATATTATCGATAATTATCATATTTTATTAGATATTATTAATAATAATTCCATTTTAGTAAATATTATCAACAAATATATTAATTTAAGAAATATTTTAATTCTTTTAGTTAATATAGGTTAATTTTATATAGTAGAAATTAGAAAGAAAATAGACATCATTTATAGATTGTAAATGGATAATTTTTATATTCATATTTTATCATATTTTGTTTTTCTTATTGTATTAATTTTTAAAATCATTGATCATTGTTTAATAATATCAAAAAATCTATAATATGCCTTAAAATTAATATTAAATAAATTTAAAAACATTTAAAAAAAAAATGAAAGATTATAATAATTTTAAAATAATAGCTAAATAAAAATTATTCAATTTTTAGATTATTTTTTATTATATTAAGAAAAGGGATTAGTAAATGACACTTAAAAAAGCTTTAAACATATTTAAGAGCGATATAAAAACTGTAGCTAGTAACCCAGTAGTAATTATAGTTCTATTAGCCATAATAATAATCCCTTCCCTTTATGCAATAGTAAACATTGAAGCTAACTGGGACCCATATGGAAATACAGCTAATTTAAAAATAGCAGTTGTAAATCAGGATTTAGGATACTCAACAAATGGTGAAAATTTTAATGCCGGAAATATGTTAGTTGATGGATTAAAAGAAAATAAAACATTTGATTGGGAATTTGTAAGTTATCAAGAGGGAATGGAAGGACTAAATAAAGAAAAATATTATGGAATGATTATAATCCCGTCGAATTTTAGTAAAACTTTATTATCAATTGAAAGTTTAAATCCAGACAAATCAGAGATAACTTTTATTACAAATGATAAAATGAATCCAATTGCTTCAAGAATAACTAAAACTGGTGCTAATAATATCCAATCATCAATTAATGAAGAAGTTACTAGGACTATTGATGATATCATATTTAATAAATTATATAATATCGGAGAAGTAGCTAAGAATAATGAAGAAAATTTTAATAATTTGAAAAGTTTTTTAAATAATTTAAATAGTAAAACTAGCAGTATTGGGTCTTATTTAAACAGTGGGCAACAAGATATGGGCGTTATTAATAATGTATGGTCAAGTATCTATAAAGACTTACCCCAACTTAAAAAAGACACAGATGGTTTAAAAACTGATTATGATAAGTTATATAGTCAAATTGCATCAAACCCTCAAAAAGCATTAACGACTGTAAAAAAAATGGAGACTAAAGTTAATGATGTTATTCAAATTTTAAAAATTGCAGATGTTTTTTTAAATGATCTTTACAATTTAACAAAAGATGAAAGTCTAAAACCTATAATAAGCGATGTGGAAGAAGATCTTTATTTAGCAAATAGTATGCTAACTGTATTACAAGATATTGAGAAAAATATTGATGATATAAGCCACAATAAAGGGAAATTGGTTAAACTTAATAGTCTTATAAATCAATTAGATAAAAATGTCAATACTCTCAATAACAACAAAGAGACAATTAATAATAAAATCAAAGTCGCTTCAGAAGGTATTAATTATGCAAACTCTAATTGGCCAGTAGCTAAAAAATATATTGAAGAGGCTACGAGTAAAATTAATAGTGTAGATTATAGTGAACTAACCCAACTTTCAAATACAAACTTAGATAGTATTGATAACTACTTTAAAAGCCCTGTAGAAGTTAAAGAAAAAAAAATATATCCTATTTCTAGTTATGGAGAGGGAGTAGCTCCATTTTATATATGTTTAGCATTATGGGTAGGTTGTGTTATTACATCTGCAATGGTAAGTACAAGATTTAAGCCAAATCCAAGATTTAATCCTATGAATCATTCCCTAAATAGTAATATACAAAAATTTGATCCTGAAAGTGTATATCTTGGAAGAATGGGATTATTCCTTATAATAAGCATATTACAATCATTAATAATCATTTTAGGTTTATTATTACTAGGATTGAACATTAGTTCAACCTTTTTATTTATAATAACAACATTTTATATTGGATTATGTCTCATGATAACTATATATTCCATAATTTCGACACTAGGAAATTCTGGAAAAGCACTCGTTATTGTCCTTCTTGTTTTCCAAATTCCCGCAACAGGAGGAACATACCCAATACAGTTATTACCCCCATTTTTCCAATTTATACACTCCTTATTGCCTTTAACATATGGTATTGAGGCATTAAGAGAGGTGATGGGAGGAGTTTATTGGAGTAATTATATATACAATATACTCATATTAACAATATACCCAATTGCTGCATTCTTAATAACTCTATTAGTTAAAGAGAAATTAGAAAAATATGCAAAATTAATGGAAGACAAACTAGAGGATAGTGGATTATTCTAGAAATAATCTAATTATAATTATATAAAAAAGTTTTAATTATAAAAAATTTAATTATAAAATATATAATTATAAACTTTCCTTTATCTTAAAAGATTAATATCTAAGGTAATATTTATCTAAAATATTTTTTCAACAACAAAACAAATATGATCTTTTTCATAAGGCTCAAGTTTCACTTTTTCTACTATTTTAAACCCTTTTTCTTTTAATTTTTTTTCTTCCTGTTTAAATATCTTCTGCGGCTTCTGATTAACATCAATACTCCTTGATTTAATCATTATAATACCAAAACCATCTTCTTTTAGAAATAAATTCATATTTTTTATAAATGCATCTGTTTGGTTTGGTTGAGCAACATCACAATAAACCAAATCTACTTTTGAAACTAAATTAAAGTAAATCTTTGGTTTAGTAGCATCCCCCAAAATTGGACCAATATTCGGACGTTTTTCACATAAACGAACTAACTTCCTCATACTAACTGGTGAAAATTCTAATGCATAAATAGATCCTTTTTTAGCTATGTCTGATATATGTGAAACAGTCGTGCCAGTTGATGCCCCCAAATATAATATTTTAGAATTTTCCTGAATTTTTAGTTCTTTAAGGCCATTTAAATAAGCAGCAGCTAATTTTGAACGGTTTGGATTCCATTGTCTATATTCAATGCTCTCTTTTTCAAATAGCTGCTCACCATATACTCTTTTTCCAAGAACAATGTTTTCAGTAGCTATTATACCATCTTTAATGTAAATAATCATAATAATCAATTCGTTATACAAAATAGAATTCTATCTTTTTTTTCCTTTTTTCTTCTTGGACTTTCTCTTTTTTTTCTTTTTATTTGTTTTATAAGGCTTAGATTTTTTACCTTTTTCAAAATCTCTTTCTTCTTTTCTTCTTTTTGTTGTCTTTTTTGGAAAAGGATTTTCCTTTTTGATTTGTTCTACCCTATTAAGAAAACTTTCATTGATGTTTGGGTCAAATTCCCCAGAAAAAACGTCTTTTCTTGCAGCCAAAGCTATTTTTAAAGCTAATGTTCTAGCTATCTTCCCTCTAATCCACCAATTACTTGTCCTTACTTGAGGGTGTTGAAAGAGTAGTCCATGCTTAGGGGGTCTTTCTCCAGTCTTAAGATGCCTAAATAAAGCTTTTTCAGCACCCATGATTTGAATAGTAGCTGCAGAATACATTGAAAGATTTTTAATACCTCCAATATGAGCAATTAACTTTGCAGCGAGTGAAGACCCTAATAGATCCCTCAAATTAGGAGCTAATTTCTCCATCTTTTTATCAATATAATCTTCAGTTTTGTTTCTAGTTTTCTGTAAAGATTGTATTGATTTTGCAAAATCATTTATCATATTTATATCTTCAATCTCCACATCTGCACCATTACTCCCCTCATTAATATCAATATCATTATTTTTTAAAATAACCTCTGGCGGAGATTCAATAACTTCTTCCCTATTTTTATTTTCTGCAATTATATTAATAAAACTTTCATTATTATGAATTATATCAATTTCGGGAAAATATATCACATTCCATTCCCTAATTCTCTCTACAAGTTTACTAATAGATTCGTCAATTTCATCAATAGAGTTAATAGCCTGAATAATTAATTTATCTTCATCTTTAGAAGATTCCTTCATTTTAAAAACAGCTATTTTATTATAGATAGAGTTTAATTTAGATTTATTATCTAATTCATCTGATCCAAAAAATCCTATTTCAAATAATATATCATCAGTATTGGATCTTAAATATTCCCCCCCATTGTTTGGAAGTTTTATCTTAATTTTATCCTTTTCTTCTATTCCAATATGAGAAATATAGTTAGAAAGATTTCTATTCGTCTCGATAATTATATTATCATAATTTTTAGATAAATTTCTTATCAAATCTATTTCTTCAATCAAAATTTCATTATTTTCCATTTTAACAATGTTTGATGGAATTTCTTCTTCTTTAAAAAGATTATATTCAATGATATTAAAATTTTCATCAAAAGCAATGAAACCTGCAATAGAATTTGTTACATAAATTTCCATAATATTATTTTAGTTTACATAATTATAAATCTTACATTATCTAAAGATATACTATAAATAAAAAATTATATTTGTCAAATTATAATGTTTACCAAATTAATATTTAAATATTAATTAGAAATTAATCTATTAATTAATAATATAAAAATAATAATATAAAAATAATAATATAAAAATAATAATATAAAAATAATTATTTAGTAGTAAAATACCCCAATAATCTAATAATTTTAATTAATATTTAGAATAATTTCATACAATCTAAAATAAAATTAGGCAATATTAGAACAATTTTATAATAATTAAAAATAATATGAATATAATAAAAATTCAATTATTTTATATTATTATTATTATTATAGATATCATATTAATAAATTAAAAAAATAATATTAATCATCATGGAGAGTACATATGTTAAAAACACATTTTTGTGGAATTGAATTTCAAAATCCTCTTTTATTAGCCGCAGGAGTTATGGGAAGTACTGCTTCCTCATTAAATTGGATTTTAGAGTCTGGTGCAGGAGGAGTCGTGACAAAATCATTTTCAGTTAACCCTAATAAAGGATACAAAAATCCAACAACCGCGGAAGTTGAAGGAGGAATCATAAATGCCATTGGTCTTTCAAGCCCGGGCGTTTTAAATTTTAAAAGTGAATTAAAACTTATTGAAAGAAATAATGACAAAGGACATAAAAATATTATCATTGGATCTATCTATGGATCAAATCCTGAAGAATTTACATATATAATAAATGAAATAGAATCTCTCGTTGATATGATTGAATTAAATGTTTCTTGCCCACATGCAATGAGTGGGTGTGGAGCAGCTATTGGTCAAGATCCTGATCTCACATATGAAATTGTAAAAGCTTCGAAAAATGCAAGAGAGTCTAATACTCCAATTATAGCTAAATTAACACCTAATGTGACTGACCTTACACAAATAGCAAAATCTGCAGAAAGAGCAGGTGCTGATGGATTAACACTTATTAACTCAGTTGGTCCTGGAATGAAAATTGATATAAATGCAAGAACACCCATTCTTTCAAATAAATTTGGAGGAATGTCTGGTCCAGTGATTAAACCAATAGCTATAAGGTGTGTTTATGATACTTATGCTAATTGTAATATTCCAATTATAGGAGTTGGAGGAATATCTAATCATGAAGATGTTGTTGAATTTTTATATGCTGGAGCTTCAGCTGTTCAAATAGGCACTTCAATAATGTACCAAGGAATAGAAATATTTTCAATAATAGCAAAAAAATTAAAATCTTTTATGGGAGAAAATGGTTTTGAAAATATAAATGAAATGATTGGGTATGCAAATAAAGAATAAAAATAACAATATAATGAAATAAACAAGAAAATTAATTTATGACCTTAATAAGTATTAAATAAAAGTTTTAAAAACATTGAATAAATAATACCTCTTAAAGGAGATTTTAATGAATAAAATTATAAATAATTATAATATTTTAGAGATTAAAGAGATAATTTCTGAAACTGAAACTATTAAAACTTTCATATTCGACTGGGAAATGAAAAAGGACAAAATTCCTTTTCCAGGACAATTTGTAATGGTTTGGAATTTTTTAAATAAAACTGATGAAAAACCAATGTCTATTTCTATTATAGATATTGAAAACGAAAAAATAGGAATTACTATTAAAAATGTTGGAAAATTCACTTCAAACATACACAAATTATCTGTTGGAGATAAATTAGGTATTAGAGGACCTTATGGAAATGGTTTTAATACATTAGAAATAGAAAATAAAGACATATTAGCTATTGGTGGAGGAGTTGGCATGGCCCCTATAGCTTGTTTTGCAGATTATGCTAATGAAAAAGCAAATATTGATGTTGTTTGTGCATCTGTAACAAAAAATGAACTATTATTTTCAAACAAATTAAAAAATAATAAGAATAATATGAATATTTTTACATGTACTGATGATGGAACTTGTGGATTTGAAGGATATGCAACCCATAGAGTTATTGAATTACTTAAAAATAAAAATTATGACCTAGCAGTTGTTTGTGGGCCAGAGTTAATGATGAAAGGTGTTTTTGATTTGCTTGAAGCTAAAAATATACCTGCACAGTATTCTATGGAAAGATATATGAAATGTGCAATGGGAATATGCGGACAGTGCTGTGTTGACAATACTGGTTGGAGAATTTGTATAGAAGGGCCTGTTTTTTCAAATAAAGATTTAGAAAAAATTGGAGAATTTGCAAAATATCATCGAAATGCATCAGGAGAAAAAGAATTTTATTAATTAAATAAATTATCTCGTTTTTCACAATTTCAAATATAAAAATTAAAAATATTAAATTATTAAAAATATTAAATTAATTAAGAATTATTAAATTTTAAGAATTATTAAATTATTAAGAAGATTAAATTAATTAAGAATATTAAAATATTAAAAATACTGCTAATCAAATAAGTAGTATGAAAATTATTTAAATGGTGTTAAATTGAAGGAAAAAATTTTCGACACAGTTGGTTCATCTTTGTTTATAATAGCAGTATTATTAATAATATCCCTATTTACATTAATTCCTATATTAAACATGGTGATTTTAGGAATAATAATAGCTTATGGATTAAAACCAATAAAAAGGAAAATAGAATCAAAAATTAAATATCCTTCAATCTCAATTATAATAAGCATAATAATTGTAGTTATTCCACTAATATTACTATTTGCTTACACACTTTCAGTTACTATTGATTTATCCTACACTTTTATTAATAATAATCACAATATTTTAAATCAAATAAGCCTTAATCAAGCTACAGATATTATTAATGGTTATATACCTGTTGAAATGCAGTCATCAACTCAATCCATTACTAGTACTCTAACAGAGTTAGTAAATGATATATTAAAATTATTCTTTGGATATTTCATAGAATTTGTGAAATCATTACCATTTGTTATGGTTCAGATATTTGTTTTAATATTTTCAATATTTTATTTTTCAAGAGATGGACATAAAATTAAATCTTATGTTAAAGCATTTATTCCAGAAAATAAACATGAATTCTTTGGAAATATGGTTAAAGAGATTAAAACTGTATTAAAGAGCATATTTTATGGGCATTTTTTAACAGGATTTATTATAGGAGTTATAGCAACTATTGGATTTTTCATATTAGGATATCCATATGCATTATTTTTAGGAATTTTAACAGGAGTTTGCCAATTAATACCTGTTATTGGACCTTGGCCAGTTTATACTACATTATTCATATATGATATAGTATCAGGAAATTATGTTAGAGGAATTATAGTTCTTTTATTTGGTTTTGGTCTTAGTTTGAGCGACATGTATATAAGACCAACTCTCTCTGGAAAATATGTAGATATTCATCCGATGATACTTTTACTTGGTTTTGTAGCAGGACCAATTGTTTTTGGACTAATAGGATTTATATTAGGACCTTTAATTTTAGGAATTACTTATGCAGTTGTTAAAACATACAAAAATGAAAAAGAAAAGTTAACTTCAGAAATTAATGGTGAAACAATATGAAAAAATAGATGTAATTAGTATAGAAATAATTAATATAAAGATATTTAATGCGAAATTAGATAATATGAAGACATATAATGTAAAAATAGATAATATATGAATCATTAATAGATAATATAATGATAATTAATATAGAGTATAGATTATTAATATAGATAATAAAGATAATTATATAGATACAATCATGAATTGTGGAAAGATCAATTATGGAAAGTAAAAATATTATATTATTGGACATTGATTATATAACACATGAAGAAAAAGCAGTGATACGACTTTTTGGAAAAATAAAAGAAGAAAATGGTAAAACTGGGGAAAAAAAAATAATAGCCCTAGATGAAACATTCGAGCCATATATATATTTAATAACTAATAATATAGAAAAATGTAAAGAAGATCTTGAAAAATTAACCCCAATGCCTGAAAAGGTAGAAAAAGTTAGAAAAAAGAGATTTCAGATTGAAGGAGAATTTCTAAAAGTAACCTTCAAACATCCACAAGATGTTCCAAAATTAAGAGAAATTATAAAAGATCTTGAATCTGTAGATGATATTCGTGAACATGATATCCCATTTTACAGAAGATATCTTATAGATAATGATATTTTTCCAATGTCCGAAATTAAACTTTCAGGAGAATTAATCAATTCTTTTCCAACCATAAAATCTAAAGATAGTGATTTAGAAATAATAAAGCTAGAGAAACCCCCAGAAACAGTTGATAGTGAATTTCCAAGTTTAAGAATATTGAGTTTTGATTTAGAAGTTAGAAATCCTGATGGTATGCCTAATTCAAAAAATGATGAAATAATAATGATTGGTATTTCCAGTAATTTTGGTATTGAAAAAGTAATTTCTACAAAAGGGAAAGATTTAGAATTTGTAGAAACCGTTTCATCAGAGAAGGATATGATAAAAAGATTTGCAAATATTGTTAAAAGTAATAATATAGACATTATTGTGGGTTATAATTCTGACAATTTTGATTTTCCCTATCTTAAAGATAGGGCAGGAATTTATGATATAAAACTTGATTTTGGAATGGATGGTTCGGATCTAAAATTTTTAAGAAGAGGTTACACAAATGCTGCATCATTTAAAGGACTTATACATGTAGATTTATACCTAGTTATGAGAAGATACATAAGTTTAGATAGATACACTTTAGAAAGAGTTTATTTTGAATTATTTGGTGAAGAGAAAATTGAAGTAGCTGGAGATAGAATTTACCAATTTTGGGACAATGGTGGAGAAGAACTAACAAATCTATTTAAATATTCTTTAGATGATGTTGTATCAACTTTAAAAATAGCTGAAGAAACATTACCCCTTAGTTTAGAACTTACAAGAATAGTTGGCCAACCATTATTTGATTTAACTCGTATGGCTACAGGACAACAAGCTGAATGGTATTTAGTGAGAAAGGCATATGAATATAATGAACTTGTTCCAAATAAACCTACAGGTGGAGAATTCTCTTCAAGAAAATCAGAAAGTGCTGTTGGAGGTTATGTAAAAGAGCCAGAAAAAGGATTACATGATAATTTAGTACAATTTGATTTTAGAAGCCTATATCCCAGTATAATAATTTCAAAAAATGTTTCTCCAGATGTTTTATTAAAAAGTCATTTAGGCGAAGAATACAATATAGCTAATTATCTTAATAAAGAAGATATAAATGAAAATGACTTCAATATTTCTCCAGAGTACAATAATAAATTTGCAAAGAATCCAGTAGGATTTATCCCCTCTGTAATTGGAAATGTTATTAGTGAAAGATTGAAAATAAAAAAACAAATGAAAGAATCAAATGATGAAACTGAGAAAAGAATATTGAAAGTACAACAAGATGCATTGAAACGTTTGGCAAACACAATGTATGGAATTTATGGATTTTCAAGGTTTAGATGGTACTCAATGGAATGTGCAGAATCCATCACTGCATGGGGAAGAGATTATATAAAAGAAACTATGAAAAAAGCAGAAGAATATGGATTTAAAGCAATTTATGCAGATACAGATGGGTTTTATGCAAAATATGATCATTCAGATAAATGAGTATAATATGAAATATATCATAAAAGTTTATACTATTTAATTTTATTAAAATTAATTATGCTAAAATTTATTAAATTTAACTATATTCATTTTTATTAAATTTAATTATTCCTGATTTTCATTAATAAATCTTGATTTTATTAATAAATATTTTATTAATAAATATAATACAATAAAAATTACTTTTTATAAATCTTTTAGTTTTTCCATCAAATGTTCTAAAGTTAATAAAAAATATTGATTTATTTCAAATTATTTTAGTTTCATTTATATTATAAAAAATACAAATAATAATATACAAGATATAAATTTATATAACTAAATTTATATTTTTAAAAGAACAATCTTAATTATTAACATTTAAAGTACTGGAAATTAGTAAATATTAGTTTTTCTTTAAAATTTTTGATATTTAAAGAATATTATATAAATAATATAAATCATTTTTATTTAATATTAAAAATTTATCAATTTAAGAATTAATATATCTTACTAAATAAAAGTTAATACTAATTGTTAACTATATAATAAAAAGGTATAATTAATATAATAAAATATAATAAAAAATTCATAAATATATTATATTAAATGAAAGGGGGGATTTAGCATTAAAAATCCAATAAATTTCATTAAAAAAACTAATAAAGCAATTAATACATACCTAAAATCAACCAAATTACATGAAAAAGAATACGAGAAAATTAATTCCGCTGAATCAAAAATAGAATCTATAAATCATAAATTAATATCAATTGAAACACTTTTAGAAGAAATCGCCGAAAAAGAAAATATAAATAAATATTGTCCAATTTGTGGTAAAAAGTCTTATGTGTTTTTACAATATGGTGCAGACAATAGAAAAAATGCTAGATGTCCCCACTGTGGTTCATTAGAGCGAGATAGATTAACATTTCTAATATTCAAGAATGTCGTGAATGTTTTTCAAGAAAATGTTAAATTGCTCCATATAAATCCAAAATATATTTTTTCAGATTTATTTGAAAAACACTCCAATATTGATCATTGGCCTGTAGAAATTAACAAAAAAGACAAAAACTCTAATTATTTTGATATAGAGGATATGGCATACAAAAATAATAGTTTTGATGTTGTTTTTCTTAGCCATGTTTTAGAATATCTTCCCAATGATATGAGAGCACTAGAAGAAATTTATAGAGTAATTAAACCTGCTAAAACTGGTGCATATGTGGTTATTGTATCACCAATTTTCAAAAACCTAGATAAAACAGAAGAAAGAGAATTTAATGGGCAAATGAAACCTGTTAGATCATATGGAATTGACTTTTCCAATCGGTTAAAATCAATAGGTTTTCATGTTCAGAAATATGACAAATTTGATTTAATCGAAGAAAAATATCTAAATATGTATGGGATTTTTTACAATTCATAATATAAATTTCTTAAAATAATTTTATAATAAGAATAAACTATAAATTTTTTTAATTAATATTTTAGCTAATAGAAAATAAAGTGCTTTTCAAACTTTTTTAATAAGATTTATAATTTATTATAAATAAAAACCAAATCTTCAAAATAATAATTTAAAACTATTTTTATTTAATAATAAATTAAAATTAATTTTTTTTAAAAAGCTATTAAAAAATATTGCTCTTTTTTAATATTCTGAACCATATAAACTAATTTTATCAATAATAAATAACTTTATCAATGAAAATTATTAACAATGATAATTATTGTTAATGATAATTATTGTCAATGATAACAATTATATATTATAAAAATCATATAATATTATATGCTTTATTTTATTTTGAAATAGAGCAAACAAAAATTTTTAGAGTTTTAAAATGGAAAAAATTAAAAATATGGATAATATGAGTTATTATTTGAATTGTTATATTTTAATTCTTAATAAATCTCATCAAGCATTCATAAGCCCTTATTTAAAAGAAAAAAACATTAGTTATAACCAATATGAACTAATCTTACACATTTATCATGACGAAGGTTCTATTCAAAGAAAAATAGCTTCAGCTTGTGGTACTGATAAATGTGGAGCATCTAGGTCTCTTAGAATATTAGAAGATAAAAAACTAATTATTAAGAAAATTGATGATAATAATAGACGTTCTTACAAATTGTTTTTAACAAAAAAAGGAAAAGAAGTTGTTGAAGACATAATTGAAAAAGAAATCCAATGGGAAAATCATATCTGTAAAGAGATGGATATTGAAAAAGAAAAACTTTTTGAAATATTAAATAAAGCATGTGTTAGCTGTTTAGAATTAATAAAAAAGGATTGATAGGATAAGATGAAAGATATAAACTTCAAACCAATAACTTTATCAGATAAAAAGATATTTGATGATTATTTTAATAAAACTAATTTTAATAATGCTGAAAAGAATTTTTCTAATCTTTTCATGTGGAGAAATACCTATGAATATGAATATGCAATAATTAAAAATTGTTTATGTATAAAAGGTAAATTAAGAAATAGTAAGAAACCATTTTGTCATTTTCCATATGGAGGATGTGATATAAAAGATTCACTGTCTTTAATAAAAGAAATTTTCAAAAAAGAAGGAAATGAATTAATCATTAAACCATTACTTCCTGAAATGAAAAAATGTTTAGAAAAAACTTTAGAAGATTTTATATTAATAGAAGACAGAGATTCATTTGATTATATTTATAATTCAAATAAATTAATTACATTATCAGGTTCTAAATTACGTAACAAACGTAGATGGGTTAAAAAATTTAGGGAAAATTATGAATATACATATGAAGAAATTAATAGAAATAATTTAATAGAAGCTAAGGAATTTACCATAAATATCATTAAAAATTCAAACAATGATTTAGATGAGATTATAGCTATGGAAGAGATGTTTGACAATTTGTTTGAATTAGGTATTAAAGGCTGTATTATTAGAGTTGATGGCAAAATTGTTGGAGTATCTACTGGAGAAGAATTGACCAAAAATACTGTCATTATTCATTGTGAAAGAGCAGATGCAAGATTTGAAGGCATTTATAATTGCATCAATCAAGAGTTCTGTGAAAAACAATGGTCAGATTATAAATTTATTAACCGTGAAGAAGATCTTGGAATTGAAGGTTTAAGACAAGCAAAATTAACATATCGGCCAGATTTGCTATTATCCAAATATATTGCTAAGATAGGGGTTTAAATATGCCTTATGTTAATAAACTAGACGGTGAGAGAATATTTTTAAGTTTAAGTCAAAAAAAGGATTTATATCTATATAATAATTGGTTAAATGATTTTGAAATTAATTTAACATTTGGTAGAAGCCATATAGCCTTTAATGATGAAAAACAGGAAAAATATATTGAAGATTATAATAATAGTAATGATAAGTTTTTCTTTGTTATAGTAAAAAAAGGAGAGACTTTTGAAAGTGATCAAGCTATTGGAATTGGGTTATTATATGATGTAGATTTTGTTCATGGAAAAGCTACTTTAGGTCTTTTATTAGACAAATCTTTTCAATCAAAAGGTTATGGTAAAGAGTCTGCTAATTTGCTTCTTAAATTTGCATTTAATATTTTAAATCTAAACAATATTATGTTATATGCTATCGACTTCAATGAGAAAGTAATAGATATGTATAAAAAAATTGGATTTAAAACAATTGGGCGTCGAAGAGAAGCATATCCAATAAATAATAATGTTTATGATGAGATTTATATGGATATATTAAAAAAAGAATTTAATGAAGAAAATAAATAGGCATATTTAATAAAAATAGGTATGATTTTTTATAAACAAAAAATATTCTTATAGATTATAATTTTTATAGATTATAAATAAATAAGATAATTTCTCAACCCTATGATAAACTATAAACATTTATATTGGATAATTTTTATTGTGATGACTGGAGGAATTGTTTGCGGTCTTAATATTGCAGGGATTTCTGGTGCAGTTAGTTACATTCAGGAAGTATTTAATCTAAATGATATTGAAATAGGTTTAGTAGTAAGTTCACTAACAATCGGTTGTATAATAGGTTCATTAATATTAGGATATTTATCAGAAAAACATGGAAGAAGAAAAATACTAATTTTAACATCATTTATATTTATTATATCCTCATTAGGAAGTGCATTATCCACTTCACCAACAACATTGATATTTTATCGTTTTATTGGTGGATTATCAGTTGGAACAATATCATTTTTAGGGCCAGTATATATCTCAGAAATTTCTCCTCAAAAGATTAGGGGAAAACTTGTTTCTTTAAATCAGCTGGCTATTGTGATAGGAATTCTTTTGGCATATATTTTTGATTATTTGATAATTTATACAAATAATTCTTGGAGATATATGTTGGCCATTCCCATTATTTTTAGTATTATCTATATGATTTTCTCCATAAAATCATTACCTGAAAGCCCGCGATGGTTAGTAATTAATAAAAAAAAATCAGAAGCGGAAACTATTTTCAAGAATATAGAAGGGAAAAAATCAGCAAAAGAACATATAATGAAAATTGAAGAATCTTTATCAATGAAAAATAAAGTAAAACTTAAAGATTTTTTTAAAGGGAAAATTAAAAAAATAATGATAATTGGGATTATTTTAGCTATTTTTCAACAAGTTGTAGGTATAAATGCAATAATTGCATATGCCCCATCTATTTTTGAGAACATTGGGATTCAAACACAAAATGCACTACTTCAATCAATTTTGATAGGTTTCGTTAATTTTTTATCTACATTTATTGCTATTTGGTTAATTGATAATAAAGGCCGTAAAATATTGCTTATATATGGTTCAATAGGTATGACCTTAACTTTATCATATTTGGTTTATGGTTTTAGTTTAAGTCAAAATAATATTTTAATATTAATTGCCCTATTAGGTTATATTGCATTTTATGGTGCTTCTTTTGCGCCTATTCTAGGAGTTATAAATTCCGAAATATTTTCAAACAATTTTAGAGGAATTGGAATGTCTTTTACTGCTGCAATAAATTGGTTATCTGCATTTGTAGTAATACAATTTTCCCCATATATAATTAATAATATAGGAGCATCTATATTATTTGGCTTTTTTGCAATATTTAGCTTTTTATCACTAATATTTGTTAAATTTTACATACCAGAGACTAAAAATAAATCTCTAGAACAGATAGAGATAGAATTGAATTCAAAATAGTAAATTTCGTAGATATAGATATAAATATAAATATAAATATAAATTCTCAGCTGATTAATAAAACTAAGAGCGAAAAAAATAGTTTATAATTATCATTGATGATGATGACTTTTTATATTATCAACTGAGAAATTACTTTAAAGTATCTAATATATTCTATCAGACACAATATCAATATTATAATTCATACTATATAAATATTTAGTATTACTAAATCTATTTTATTTAAATAAAAAGTAATAATTCTAAAAAAGTATTAAAAAATACAAATAATATTTAAAAAAATAATAAAAAAACTAAAAAATTTTAGAAAAAGTAATAAATTAAAAAAATGACAAATAAAAATAATTTAATAAATAAAAATAATTAAAAAATAGATAAATAAAAATAATTTAATAAATAAAAATAATTAAAAAATAGATAAATAAAAATAATTTAATAAATAAAAATAATTAAAAAATAGATAAATTAAATAAAAATAATTATAAAAAGCTCAAAGCATTTGGAACTTTTTTTGTTATATTTTGAGCAATTCCCGGTACTGTAGATGTTATAATAGAAGTTTTAGATAATGAAGCAGAATTTATATCATCAGAATTCCCAGAAATTACATTTATACCCAATTCCTCTTGTAAATTATTTACTGTAGCTTTTTCCACAAATGGGTCAATGTCAGTTATAACAATTTCATCAACATAACCTTCTATCTCTTTAGCTAAAACCCATGAAAGGAATCTTCCACCTAAAAGAGTAACAGAATCTCCATTTATCTCTTCTTTAATATCTGAAATTGTCTTTTCAATCGGCATGTTTTTATACATTTTTGAATTTGTAATTGCACCCCAATGTGCATCACCAACAGTAAAAGAACCTATTTTTTTTGGATATATATTTTCGGGTCCTGATAATTTAACTGCTTTTGTAAGTGCTAGAAGCTCACCCCTACCAATAGGTGCATTAACTGGGCTATTTTTAATTTCTTCTTTTATAATTTTTAAAACACGAGGTAAGCCAAACTTTCCCCTTTTTGCAGAACCTGGAGAATATCCACACATATATCCATGATGGTTATTTGGAAAACCTGAAATAATAATATTAAGTCCTGCCCTTAATCCTGCCCTACATTCATTTTCATATGCTCCATTAGTAGCTACAACTTTTCCAGGACATAAAACTCTAGACATTGCAATTGCCTTAGAAAATGCTTCAACACGATTTTTTGATGAATTAAATGGACCTCCCTCTATTACAAATATATCCGAATTGATATCTATAGCTTTTTCAAAACCAGTGATCAAATCATCATAGCCATCTCCAACAAACATTATTGTTTCAAGAGCTTTTCCATGTTTTTTAGCTAAATTTGCCACATATTCTGCTTCTTCAAATGGAGCAGAATGTCCAACCCCTCCTTGCTCACTGGTTAAATTTACAGCAACTGAAGAAGATAATTTAATCCATTCTTCTTTATCTTCTTCCCTTTCTATTTCTTGTTCAATCAATCTTTTATGTATCCTATCTTTAGGACAACCAGAAGAAGAATCACCTTTATTATAACAATCTCCACCACATTTAACAATTTCTTTTGGAAATTTCATTGCACCATATTTTCCAAAGTGATCCAAATCTAAAGGAACATCAGTTAAATTATAAACCTCTTCCATTATATCAATGCCTTTTTCACCATATTTTTCACCAATATCTGAAAATGCATATGCACAAATATGAATAGGTGCTCCAATATTATTAGCCAATATACAATTTCCTAGAAGATCAATTTTTTCAAGGTCAGAAGCACAAGTTCCAACCACTACTTCAGTTAAATCACAGCCTAAAGGAAAACGTTTAAAATTAGTTCCTAATTTCATAGCATCTTCTTTTGATAATTCTGAAATAGCATCAACAACTTCTACAATGTTTTTTTGAGATTTAGCTAATTTTAATGCTGCATCATAATCATTTATAGATTCTTTAATTAAATCATACATCCAATCACACAAAATATTTGTTATATAATTTATAAATATTATAAATATACTAATTGAATTTGTCGCAAGATGAAATTTATTTAGATAGCTTTATAACATTAATTGTTTAATAATAATTATTGTAGTTTTATATTAATATGTAAAATCTACTTTTATATTAATTGAGTAAATTTTCCATGTATAGCTAGAATTTATAAGTTTTAGTATTATGCTGACTTAATATAGTTAATAATATTTATTTTAAATAAATTATTAATAATAATTAGGTTATAGGATATATAAATATTACTATTTATAAAGACTATCATTCATTTCTTTATAAATTAGAAAGTAATACTAAAATGATAGAATTTGATGACTTATTTTTTCTAAAGCATACCATACTCACTTAAAAAAAATGAAAAATTTTTATTTAACTAGTATTATTTGCATTGTTAAAATGTAATAATACTTGAAATAAATAAATATAATACCTAAATGTTTATATTGTATAAATACTAAAAAGGTAAATATACTACATAATATTAAATCGGCAATTAGTATTACTAATTATAGATATTACAAAAAGGCAGTAAGCATCTAATTGTGTTTATTTAAAAAGGTAGTATTAATATAAAGCAAAAGGAGAAAAAAAATGAAAGTAGCAATTTTAGGAGCAGGATGTTACAGAACACATGCTGCTAGTGGAATAACTAATTTTTCAAGAGCTTGTGAAGTAGCAGAAAAAGTAGGAAAACCAGAAATTTCAATGACACATTCAACCGTCACCATGGGTGCTGAATTAATGGAATTGGCTGGAATAAAAGATGTAACTATTGCAGATCCTGTATTTGATAAAGAATTTACTGTAGTAGATGATTTCAGTTATGAAGATGTTATGGAAGCTCACAAGGAAAACCCGGAAAAAATAATGCCTCAAATAAGAGAAAAAGTTGGTGAATTAGCAAAAACAGTCCCTAAACCACCAGAAGGTGCTATACATTTTACCCATCCAGAAGATTTAGGATTTAATGTAACAACCGATGATGTCGAAGCTGTTTCTGATGCTGATTGGATTATGACTTGGTTCCCTAAAGGTGATATGCAAAAAGGAATCATTGAAAAATTCTCTGACAACATTAAAGAAGGAGCTATTTTAACACATGCATGTACCGTTCCTACAACAATGTTCCAAACTATTTTTGAAGATTTATCAAGTGCAGATATGAATCAAGCACCTAAAGTAAATGTGTCTTCTTACCACCCAGGAGCAGTTCCTGAGATGAAAGGACAAGTTTACATTGCAGATGGATATGCAAATGATGAAACTGTAAATAAATTAGTTGAGATTGGACAAAAAGCAAGAGGAAATGCATATGAATTACCTGCTGAACTTTTAGGTCCAGTATGTGATATGTGTTCTGCTTTAACCGCAATAACTTACGCAGGTATCTTAGGATACAGAGATTCAGTTACAAAAGTTCTTGGAGCTCCAGCAGGATTTGCACAAATGATGGCTAAAGAATCCTTAGAACAAATAACTACTCTCATGAATAATAGAGGTATCGATAAAATGGAAGAATACTTAGATCCAGCAGCATTATTAGGAACTGCTGATTCAATGAATTTTGGAGCAACTGGTGAAATTTTACCTTCCATTTTAGAAGCTTTAGAAAAAAGAACAGAATAATTTCTAATTTTCTAAAATAGATATTCTATACATTCTATAGATAATCTATAAATTCTAAATAGATAGCCTATATATTCTAAATAGATATTATATTGTTAAAAAATTTTATAAAATTAATAAAATATTATAAAACCATTTTTAAAAACAATAAATATCTATTTTAGATATTAAATAAAAACACAAAAATCTTCTAAAAAATTTATAAATAAAAAAAATATAAAAAATATAAAAATAATAATATCAAAAGTTAAATAAAAAATAAAATTTAATAATATAATCAACTAAAAAAGAGTTTTAAAAAATATAAATTGTCAATAGAAGATATAAAATATCTATATAGATTATAAAGTAATTAAAAAAATATAATATATTTAGAAGTTAATATAAAAAATTTACATAATACATTATAATAAATAGAATATATTATAATAGAAAGAATATATTATAATAAAATAAATTATAATTATAAATTAAGTATCACTCTTAAATAATCATTTTGGTGTTAAATTGATAGATAAAATATTAAAAAAAGTTCACAGAAGAGAAGATCTTACAAGAGAAGAGATATTGGAACTTTTCAAAATTGAAGATGAAAAAGAACTTGAAAAATTAATGAATGTGGCATCTTATATTAGAGACTGTGAAAACAATCAAATTAAGTTAACATCAACTATTCATATGACTAACATATGTAAAGTAAAACCTAAGTGCAAATATTGTGGTTTTGCTACAAAAACCTCAAGTGAAGGATACTATCATGGTTTTTATAAAAAAGATAGTGAAATTCTTGAAGCAGCTAAATGTGTTGCAGATAGTGAAATACCAAGAATAAGTTGCTCAGGAGCTCATGGATATGATGGCAAACACGCTGTTGTAGCTACAAAAATTGTAAAGGAAAACACTCCTTTAGAATTATTAGTAAATGTAGGTTCTGATTTAAATAGAGAAGCAATTAAAGATTTAGCAAGATATAATGTAGATACTGTTTGTTGCAATCTAGAAACAGTTAATGAAGAACTTTTCAATGAAGTTAAACCTGGTGAAAAGCTTCAAGATAGAGTTGAAATTTGTGAAATGATTTGCGAAGAAGGTATTGAATTGTCTTCAGGATTACTTATTGGTCTTGGAGAAAGCTATGAAGATAGAATTGATCATTTATTATTCCTTAAAAAGTTTAATACATTAGGAGAAATTCCTATAATGGGATTTAATCCATACAAAGACACTCCAATGGAAAATCATCCCCCTTGTTCAATTAGAGAACAGATGAAAACTATTGCAATTACAAGAATTTTATTTCCAAAAATTAGAATCACTGTACCAACACCTACAATTGGGCCAGAAAATGTTGAATATTCTCTAAAGGCAGGAGCTAACAATTTGGCTACAGTAATTCCTAAAAATTACCCTACAGATGTGAAAGGAGTCGGTTCTCCAACATACGGAAATCTTGAAGATGTTTTAAATATTTTAAATAAATTAGGCCTTAAATTAGAATGTAATTAGAAATATGCCTACTTATTCAGCAAAATATAATGATTAAATATAATAAAATATTATAATTTATCTTTAATATGATTAAATATAATAAAATATTATAATTTATCTTTAATATGATTAAATATAATAAAATATATAATACAATTATATATTTTAAATTAATTTAAATAATTTAATACATAAAAAAAAATATAGCTAACTTTTTTTAATTTAACACTCCAAAATAATCATGAATGTGAAAATATGGCTTTTGAAAATATAATAAAAAATGCTGCTAAAGAATCAATGGAAGGAACAAGAACTGGAGATAAAAAAGAAGAAGTATTAGCAATACAAAATTATATAAAAAATGCTAAAAAAGTATTTGTTCCAAACAAAAATAATATTAAAACCCAAGTAATCAATGGAATATTAGAAAAATATGGGATTTCAAAAGCAAAAAATTTGGATATAAATACAAACTCTGCTGATTCACACAGATTCCCTTGCATCTCTAAAGCTACTATGGCCCTTGATCAAAGTGATGCAGACATGATAATAGGGAGAGGAAGACTTGGAATTCCTGGTTCAGGATCCATGCTAGTTTTTATGGATAATAAAGGAAGAATATTAACCGCAGGTTTTTCACCATCCCATGTTGTTCACAAAAAATCATTAGAAGAAGCTGTACGAGATGAAACTATTATGGCATTGAAAAGAATAGGTCTTGAAGAATCTTAAAAGTTTAATAATTAAAATTATACTAATTTAAAATAAGTTATTTTTTAAAACTGTAATTAATATTATTAATAATTAATTTGCTGATTTATACTTTTTATTACTAATATTAATTATGGTGTATTTTTTATATAATATACCTCATCATCATCAGAAAATATTAATTTTATCTATTTATTTACAATTAGCTATTTATACGGTTGATAAATTGAAAGAAAAAAATAAAAAAATAGAATATGAAACTGGGATAACCTCTGAAGTTTATACTATAAAATCTAATATGAGAATATTAGACATATTAAACATTATTATTCAAAAAAAATCATTAGCTATATTTAAATGGGTTAAAAAATTAGAAAAAGAGCATGAAATTAAAATAAATGATGTTAAAATAGTTGGAGGATATTTAACAGGGCTAGGAATAGCTAAAATGTTAAATAATAAATATAATGTGACAGTTATTGATATTTACCCTCATATTGAAAAACTAATTGATAATTATGAAATTAATGCTCTACCAGAAGATATAGAAAATGGTGAAAAAGAGAAACATAATCCAAATAAAGAGAATAATAAAATAAATTTTTCACAAGATTTAAGTTTACTTAATGGGTCTGATTTAATAATAGATACTACTGGTTTAGGAGGAATTTCTCCCGAACAATCTTCTAAAATAACAACAAAAGCATTTTTAATAGAAGATCCAGTAGCTGAAGATAATGATATTCTTATTAAAAATAAAAATAACATAAATGAAAGATTAATAAACATTAATTCAGAAAATAAAGCTATTTTAAAAACAAAAGGTTTGAATACAAAAACTTCTGGAACAATGACATTTACAATAGATGTTTTAAGTAAATCTATAGCAGAATGCATTAAAAAGGAAGGAGTTTTGTACAGTGTTGCAGAAATGACATTTTTTGAAGAAATTATATTTAAGAAAAAAAATTTAAAAATGTTTTTTGAAATAATAAATTCAGAAGCATTAACTGTTTCAACTATTAAATTCTTTAATGTTGATGAAGTAATAAATAGCTACTTATCAAAGATTAATTCTTCCATACAAATTAAATAGAATTAAGATAGTATATTAGTTCCAAAAAAGTTATAATAATTTTATAATAATATTGTAAAATTTATTAAGAAATTTCACAAACTATGAAAAATCATGAAATCTATTAAATATAATTATTAATGAGTATTATGAAATTAAAAGAAATTATAAAAAAGATAGATGTGATGATTCCAAAAGAATTAGGACTAGAAAATGATAATATCGGTTATTTTGGTCCAAAATTTGAGGACATAGACATAAAAAAGATAAAAGTAATTATGGATTTAACTATTGAGGAAGATAATAATTCCCAAAAAAATGAACTCATAATTTCGCATCATCCACCACTATTTAATCCAAAAACACCGACATATGTGATTCATTCAAATTGGGATATAATTAATGGTGGGGCAAATGATGCACTTGCTAAAAAATTAAATTTAAATGTTTTAGAAGTTTTTGATGAAGAAACTGGAATCGGAAGAATTTGTGAAGGTTCTTTTAATTTCAAAGATTTTCTAGATATAATACCAAAAAAATTAAATATTGATTATTTTAGAGTAGTAAACCCCTTAAATAAGCAAGAAAATAATGAAAAATTAAAAATTGCAATTATTTCTGGTTTTGGACTCAGTAATATTGATTATATAAAATTAGCTAAAAAAAATAAAGTAGACATACTCATATCCGGAGATTTAACTCATAAAGGGGCAATTTTATCTAAAAATTTAGGAATTTGTATTGTTGATATATCTCATTATGCTAGTGAAGTGCCAGGATTAGAAGAATTATATGATATTATATCCAAAATAGGTATTGAAACTAAGTTAATCCACCAAGAAATCCCCTGGAAATATATAAATTCCATTGACTTATAATAGATGGTTTGTTATTTGTGAGCTTTTTAGTCTTAAATTATAATTATACAAATAATTTTATAATTAATAAATATTTAAATATAAACAATATAAAATATAACAATTGTTAAGAATAGGAGAATTAAAAATGATTCAAAAAATTGAAGATAGTTTAATCCCAAAAGGAAAAGTAGATTTAGTAGGTGTTGGTAGATTAGGACTTAGAACCAGTATAAATCTTATACAAGTACATAGAGGAGGTCCAAAAACTATAAACGTTTTTGATAATCAAAAGATATCAAAATCTGATTTGATATTTTTAATGTATGGAGGAAATGTTGGAGAATATAAAACAGACTTCATAAAAAGATTATCAACCCATGAAAAAAGTTATAGAAATGTAGAAAGTTATAATGTTAATATAAACGAGGAAAATTTAGATTTAATCAATGGAAATGTTGTTGTTTTAGAATTAGCAGGAGGAGATACCATATCTACAGCTGCTAAAATAATAAAACATGCACATAAAAATGGGGCAAAAACAATTGGGACTGGAGGAATATTTGGGATAGGTGAAGAAGAAATAATCACCAAAGATATATCTGAATTTGATGATTCAAACATTGTTGTTAATTTACTTAGAGAAGAAGGAATTAAAAAAAATCATAAAATTATTACAACAAACAAATTTATTACAAGTGGAGTGCCAATAACCCCCTATGTTTTAGATAATGTAGCAAATATCATAACAAAAGAAACACTTAAAGAATTAATAAATATTTAATTAGAAAAATGAATTAAAATCTAAAAAATATACTGAAAAATTTAAAAAAATATATGAAAATTATGAAAATTTTGGAAAGTTTTTATTAAATTTATTGAGTCATATTAAAAAATTTATTTTAAGAAATATATATATATATTAAATTTATTCTTTTTTTAGAACAATTTGAAAAAATATTTTTATTTATTAAAATAATCTTTATTATTAAAATATTCTTCACTAATAAAATAATTTTTATTATTAAAATAATATTTTAATATTAAAATATTTTTTATTATACTATTAATTAGTTATTACTAACAAGTCATCGAAGTCATTTAAAGAATCTAAATCATCATTCAAAAGATTTAACAGGATACCAAGTGTTTTTTCGATTCCGCTTATTTGTCTTTTTAAAATAATATCAGAATCTGAACTAGTCAAATCTGCATAGACATCAGAAGTTGTTGTAATAGTTAAATCATTAGTTACTATAGCTATACCACCTTTTCCAATTCCTGCAGTTGTTCCAATACCAATGT
Organism: uncultured Methanobrevibacter sp.; assembly: GCF_937881195.1. Lineage (GTDB taxonomy): Archaea > Methanobacteriota > Methanobacteria > Methanobacteriales > Methanobacteriaceae > Methanobinarius. The sequence goes on from NZ_CALGFC010000032.1 coordinate 121,299, forward strand.
CTGAATTTGATAAATTTTTAACGGCTTTTGCCATTAATTCTGCCACTATTAAGTCATTTTCTTGGTTGAAAACCTTTATTCCTTTAATTAAAGTATAAGGCTCCGGTGTTTTAACTTTTAATATATTTTGTAAACTTTCTAATGTGGGAATAAATAAAGAACAACTTAAACTTAAATTATCAAAAAAATCATCATTTGAATTATTAATAATATAATTTTTTATTCGATAATTAGAAAGATTATTTCCTCCAAAATCATTTTCATAACCTTGTGCCAAAATATGTATTTCATGACCAATTTTTCCATGAGTGAAACATTCAGCTGTAGCTATTTTTATCATAATAAACCTATTAAAATTTGTTTTTAAGTAATATAAATTTAATATTATTTAATATTATCTCAAACATCTACTAAATAATATTAAAATCATAAATATAATAAATAATATTAAAATCATGAATATAATAAAGATAGATACTTTAATAAATAATATAAATCTAATTCTAGAAAAAAATAATGAATTTGAATCTTTATAAATTATTTTAAGATTTAAAATTATCTAATGAATCCATAAATCTATTTTTAATATACTCCGGACTTAAATCTATAATTGGAGAATCAGCATTTCCAGGAAGAATTTTATAATGTATGAAAACCGTTCCTACTGACTCATCATTTAAAATATCCTCAAAATTTATTTCATCATAATTATAACATTTTTCAAAACCAATACTTTTAGCTACTTCTAAAAGATCTATATTTTGAGCATATGTACATTGATTACCGGTAGATCCATAACACCCATTATCAAAAACTATTAAAATAAGATTGTTTGGATTTTGATTAAATATTGTCACCAATGAACCCATATTCATCAAAACAGAACCATCACCATCAAAAACGACTATTTTTTCTTTATTTTTCAAATTTTTATTAGAAGTATCCTCTTTAGCAATAGCTAATCCTAAACCAATAGAAGAAGCAAGCCCCATAGAACCTAACATATAAAAATTTTCTGATCTGTCCTTAATCTGATATAATTCCCTAGATGGAAATCCAATATTACATATAACAATTTGATTAGTTATATAATTCATTATATCTAAGATTGCATCAAAACGTTCCATAATAATAAATTCCTAAATTTTTTACCAATAATTAATATCTAATAATATTGAAATTGGAGATCCTTTATCAATAGATAAATCCCATGAGTTAGATATGATCTTTTTTGCATCATTTGGAGATTTTGGATTAAAATAGTCTAATCCCATTGCAGTCAATACTTCTGGAGTTGCCTTACCCATTGGAACTTGCCCAATAATTGGTTCCCCTTCGGTTCCCCTATGACTCATTATCATAACTAATGGTAAAGAGTATAATTGGTAAAGAGAACCTAATGCATTAACACAATTTCCAAGTCCAGAATTTTGCATTAATATAGCTGTTTTCTTACCACCAAAATAAGCTCCAGCACAGACCCCAAGTCCTTCTTCTTCCCTTGTAACTGGAACATGAACAATTTCTTCATCATCATCAATTAATTCAAGTATTCTCCCAAGATTTACACAAGGTACACTTACAATAAAATTAATTCCAGCGGATTTTAGTCCTTGATAAACTGCTTCACTACTATCCAATTAAAAAACCTCATTTATTAGAATAATAATATATGAATTTTATAAAATGAATTAAATAATTTCAAATTAAAATAATCTAAAATTAATAATTTTAAGTTAATTTAAATTGCTAATTTTAGCTTATTAAATAAATATATTTTAGATTAAATTTAAATTGCTAATTTTAATTAAATTAATATTTAAAAAATACAAAATTTAAATGAATATAAATTTCATGATAATATAAAAAAAATATAAAATTGTAAAACTTTAAAATTCTAAAACTTTAAAATTCTAAAACTTTGAAATTCTAAAACTTTGAAATTCTAAAACTTTAAAATTTATATTATTTTTACAAATAAAATTATAATTATCTTTAGAATTTTTATATATTTATTAACTATTCTGAGATATAATCATTAATATCAATGTCTAAATCATCACATATTCCTTTTAAATTTTCATATAACTTTTTATCTATGGATAATCCAGATTTTTGATTATTTGCAATATTTTTTACTTCAAGATCCCCTGGAACAAAAGTATCTCCACTTTCACGAACTTGAGTCACAAACTCTTCATTTTTTTCTTTGAAATCATCAAGTTCTACAAATTTAGAAGGATCGATAGCTATAAAAAGGTCTCCCTTAGTACAATTTTCTGCATGGTTAGCAGTTCCTTTAACTCCAGTTCCAAATGCTGCATTAACAAGAGGCCCAGTCATTAATTCAATCATAAATGCTAGAGCATAACCTTTGTGTGCCCCAAATGGTAATATAGAACCTTTCAAAGCTTCAGCAGGATCTGTTGTAGGATTACCTTCACTATCAAGAGCAACCCCTTCAGGTATTTCCTCACCTTTTCTCAAGGATTCTAACAATTTTCCTCTAGCTGAAGCAGAAGTAGCCATATCTACTGCAATATAAGTATCTTTAGAAGGAATTCCTATAGCAATAGGATTAGTTCCAATTAATGGCTTATTTGCCCCTAAAGGAGCAATAGCTGGTTCTGTATTAGCAGTAACAATACCTACAACATCATTTCTTATAGCCAAATCAGAATAATAACCAGTAACTCCAAAATGATTAGAGTTATGTGTTCCTACAGCACCAATACCCATTTTTTTAGCTTTTTCAATAGCTAAAATCATAGATTTATGAGCCACTAATTGACCAAATAGACTATTACCATTTATAAGAGCTATAGCTTCAGTTTCTCTTTCAATAGTAATTTCACCATCAGTTTTGATATTGCCATTTTTGATACCATGAATATATTGAGGAAATCTTCCAATCCCATGTGAAGTAAATCCTTTTAAATCAGCATCTAAAGTAGCATTAGCTACTATTTCAGCATCGTCTTCATTTAAACCAAGTTTAGTTAATATTGCCATTAAAAGAGATTTTTCTTTTTCTGCTGTTAATATCATGAACACACCTTAAATCTTAAATTTTTTTATAAATAATAATAATAATAATAATAATAATAATAATTTTTTATAATGATAATTAATATGTTAATAATTTTTTATAATGATAATTAATATGTTAATAATTCTTTATAAAAATATTTAATATATCAATAATTTATTTAATTATAATTAATATGTTGATAATTTTTAATAATAATATTTAATATATAGATAATTTTTAATTATAATAATATGATAGTAATTCTTGATAATATTGTCAAATTATTAAAACTAATATTCTATGTTAGTAGATTTAAAAGTTTTAAGAGTGACTTTACTAGAATCAGAAGTTACTTTACCAATTTTATAAGCTTCACAGTCGCTATTTAAAGCATTTAATACTTTTTCAGAATCTTCTGGAGAAACTATAACAACAAAACCTATTCCCATATTGAATACTTTATACATTTCTTCTAATGAAACTCCTTGATCATATATCAATTTGAATATGTCTTGAGGAGAAGGAAGATTATCCATATCAAATCCAACATCTTTATTAAGTCTTTTAAGGTTGTTAAAACCTCCTCCAGTTATATGAGCTAAACCATTTATATTAAAATCTTTTTTAAGTAGATTTACAATAGGTTTTACATATAATTCTGTTGGGCGTAACAATTCTTCTCCAATTGTAGTCTCAGGATTATTTGGAATAGGATCATTAATATCAAATTTATTGTTTTCAAGAAGAGTTTTTCTAGCTAAACTCAAACCATTACTATGAATACCACTACTTCTAATACCAATTAAAACATCGTCTTCAGAAATATTATTTCCAGTTATAACTTTATCAAGATCAACAAAGCCAATTCCAGTTCCAGCAAGATCAAAGTCATTTACTACTTCTGGAAGTGAAGCAGTTTCTCCACCAATAATAGCTATGTTTGAAAGTTTTGCTCCTTCTGCAAGACCTTCAGCAATTTCTTCAGCGATTTCAGGATTAGGTTCTTCAACAGCCAAATAATCGACTAAAGCTATTGGTTCTGCACCTACGCAGAGTATATCGTTTACGACCATAGCAATACAATCAATACCAATAGTATCATACTTTTCCATCATTTTAGCTACTAAAATTTTACTACCAACACCATCAGTACTCATTGCAATACCTTTATTGCCCATTTTAACTAAAGCTGCAAAATGCCCACTTTCAGTTATAATATCTCTGTATTTCAAAGTTGGCTTTAATTTTTCTGCTAACTTAGCAACTGTAACTTCTTCGAGGTCTATGTCAACTCCAGAATCTGAATAGGTAACCATTTACTCACCATTTCTAAAATAAATTAATGATTGATAATATATCATATAAATAATTTTTATATAAATAATATTTATATAAATAATTATTATATAAATAATTTTTACATGGATAATTATTATATTTAAATAATTTTTACATGTAAATATAAATATTTATTTTTAATATTAATTTAATATCACCCAAATAGTATAAAAAGTTAAATACCTAAATTAACAAGTTAAATATCCAATTTCAACATTTAATATTTAATTTAAATTAATTAGGTTTATAAAATGAATGAAATCAACTATTAAAAATAAATTCACAATAATTTTAATGTATAAAATTTGTCATATTTAATATACAACATAAATATTTATTAATTTCATAATATTTATAGCTATTATATCATAAAAGTAATTTAGTTAATATTAATAATTAATAAAAAAAGAGCTGATTAATCCAAAATATATAGATTAATCTAGTAATATAATAGATATTAATGAAAAAATTAGTAAAATTATAATATTTAAATCAAATAATAATTTAAAAACAAATAAACTTATTTTCCAATAGCCTATTTAATAAATTATAAAAGAAATTTTTAATATAATTTTTAGTATTATTTACTTATTACTATTTTTAAAATTTTTTTAGCTTAATTAGTCCAAAGGCATCTTACTGAATTCTAGTACATTCTAAATTAAGTGGAGTTTTAGTTTCAATTTTATAACTCCTGTGAACACTTGAAGCTAAATCTAATGTTTTATATGCATCTCCATGACACATTATAACTTTTTCTGGTCTTGGAGAAAGTTTTTTAACATATTCCATTAATTGACGCCTGTTAGAATGACCACTGAATCCTTCAATTGTTTTAATCTCCATTTTGACATTATAAACTTTGGTTTTGCCTTCTTCTTTTAGAGGTATTTCTTTCCAGCCTTTTTGTATTCTTCTACCAAGAGATCCTTCAGACTGATAACCTACAAATATAAGAGTACTTTTTTCATCTTCACTTAACCATTTGAAGTATTCAACAGAATTTCCACCAGTTAACATACCAGAGGTTGAAAGAATAATACATGGTTCTCCTTCAACAATATCCTTTCTTTCATTTACATTTTGAACCTTATGGAAAGCTTCTGAAATAAATGGATTTCTTCCCATATGGAAAATTTGATCCCTAAGATCTTTACTTAAATATTCTGGTCTTGCAGTATGGATAGCTGTAGCTTCCCAAATCATACCATCAATATAAATTGGAACTTCATCTATCATTCCATGACGCATATATTCCTCTAAAACAATCATTAGCTCCTGAGCTCTTCCAACAGCAAAAACTGGGAGTAAAACTTTTCCACCTCGTTTAAGAGTTTTATATATAGTCTTCATCATTTGTTTTTCAGCATTATTCCTTGAAGGTTGAACATCTTCATGTCCGCCATAAGTACTTTCCATAACAACAGTTTCTACTCTAGGGAATCTTGATGTAGCAGGTTCTAAAAGCCTACTTCTTTCATATTTAAAATCTCCAGTATAAACCATATTATGTTGACCATCACCTATATGCATATGAGCCATTGCAGAACCCAATATATGTCCAGCATTATGAAGAGTTAATCTTATATCTGGAGAGATATCAGTTACTTCACCATAATCAAGAGTTATTGTGTGTTTAATACTTTTTTGAACGTGTTTTATATTAAATGGAAGAGGATCATCCTCTCTATGAGCAATATCAATGTGATCAAGCTGCAGTAATGTCATTAAATCTCTAGTTGGAGCAGTACAATAAATAGGGCCTTCATAACCATAATGATAGAGATAAGGTAAAAAACCAGTATGATCCAAATGAGCATGAGAGATTATAACTGCATCAAGATCAGATAAAGAGAATTCAGGAACATTTAAAAATGGATATGCATTTTTTTCGTCACCTGCAACATTAACCCCACAGTCAAGAAGAACACGACTATTTGGAGTTTGAAGTAACATACATGATCGACCTACTTCCCTAAATCCTCCCATAGAAGTTAATCTAGCCCATTCATTCTCATATTTTGAACCTTGATGGATTCTAGCACCAAGATCTTGTAATATCTTTTTTCGCTCTTTACTATTATGTTTAAGAGTATTTCTAACTCTTTCAATAATTTCAGAAGATATTGGAGGAGTTCTCAATATTTTAGGAGCCCAGCCAGTATTTTTAACAACTTCTCTTGATGTTACTCCATATTTCCCAATGACAAGCCCTGGTTTTTTAGCCTCAATTACAACTTCACCAGTTACTTCATCAAATGAGATGTTTGTAATCATTGCTTCTTCTGGGACAATTTCATGTATTTTGTCTATTGTTTTTTCAGGGTCCAAAAGTACGGATTTATCAGACCTAATTATTATTCTTTTTCTTAAGTCTTTAGCTAAATTCCTTATTAGATCCCCATTTTCAGTTATTATTTCTGGGTTTTTTGTATAAATAACAACTTCCGGGCCTTCAAATTCTACTTTAGCAACTTGCACTCGCTCAGGAAGTCTTTGTACGATTGTTTTTTTGATTTCTTCAAGAATCTCTGAAGTCATATAATCACTTTGAAAAATAAGATGTGTAAAAATCTTGATTTAAACAAAAATTATCTAAGAATTCTAAAATATCTTATACAATTAATTTTTAAAACATGTAAAAAGTGTAATGTTCTAAAAAAATTTTACAATATTAAGCATATCATACAGATTTTAACAAATTTTAACATTTTAAATATAATTTAATAAAATTGATTTCGAAAATCCTATTTTAAATATACTATAACAAATTTAAGTATTTTAAATAAGTCCTAAATCTGTAAACTCAAATATATGCAACATTTAGCTATTTGAGAGTTGTAATAAGTTTTAAAATTTATAAAGTGAATTTATAAAATGAATTTATAAAGTGAATTTATAAGTATATTTATAAAATGTATTTATAAAATGTTTAAATTAATAATATGTTTATTGTAAAATATTTTGAAATTAGATATTTTATAAAGTATTTTTGAAAACATTGAATATAATTATAAACCATTATTTTAATAAACCATTATTTTAATCAAATAATATTATTAAAAAATGGAATATAAACATTAAATAATCAAAATATTTTAGGAATTCTTAATTTAGTTTTGTAAAAAATGTATTATAGTGAAAACAGTCTTTAACAAATAATATTCTGTTTGCTCAAGTCTTTCAATATACACATATTTAATAAAATAAGTTTTAATAAATAAAAAATGTAAATTAGCTAATTTAGCTAATTTCTTTTAATTTTGCTTCAATAATATCTTTAGATAACATTTCGAAGCCTTTTTCGCTATCAACAGTAGCTACTAATATACCATTTCCAGAATAAGTATCACGTTCCATAGCTGCCCTAATAGCCCTAATAGCTACATCAACACCCTCTTCAACATTTATACCTTCTTTTACTCTGTCTTCAAGTACACCATAGGAAAAAGTAGATCCAGAACCAGTAGAGATAAATGAATCTTTAATCATACCTCCAGCAGGATCAAGAGAATAAATTGAAGCTCCATTTTCATCCACACCACCAAGTAATGTCTGTACATATAGTGGAGAAGAATGTAAGATATTTGCAGCTAAAGCTGAAGCAGATTCAATACTAATATTTTCACCATTTCTCATTTTATATAATGAAACTTCAGCACTGATAACTTTCATTAAACTTTGTGCATCAGCAACAGAACCTGCAATTGTAGCTGCAATATGATCATCAATTTTAAATATTTTTTCTGCGACTTTATGAGCTACTAAATTTCCCATACTAGCTCTTCTTTCGCTAGCGAAGACAACACCATCGGTACAAGTAATACCCACAGTTGTAGTGCCTTCTAATGTATCTAATGTGTTTTTATTACTCATCTAATAACACCTCGTATGTGATAATAATTTTTATTAAATAACTCTATTTTCGAATTATTTTATGATATGAATAATTAATTTAAAATTATTATTAATATATAAATTATCTTATATAAAATTATACAATTAAATGCAATTTAAAGAGATAATCTAAAAAGATAACCATATTATTTACAGAAAAATCTTTAATTTATTGAAAATTAAATTAGAAATTCCCATAATTTTGCTTTAAATCAAAAAATTGAATAATAGTGGATATTATAAAATTAGCATAATTTTAATTTTTAAATATAAATTTTATCTCAAAATATATTTTTAATTAAATATAATCTTAATTTAGAATTATTTTTATTAAATAATTCTTAATTTTTAATATATAAATATAGAACTAAAATAAACATATTAACATAAGATAATATAAATCAATTCAATATGTTCAGTCTAAGTAATAATAATATATATTTTAACTATATATAACATTTTCTATAATCTCAATTAAATTCTGCAAAAATGGACAAAAGATAATAGAGCATGGCCAGATATTAAAAATATAAGCTATTTATATCTAACATAGAAATATAAGTTACAAAAACAATAAAATAAAAAATATTAAAACTACTTAATTAAAATTTAATCAAAACTACTCTAATTATTATATAACTATTATATGAAATTATGATTTAATATATTTTAATATATATTTTGTAAGTCCACCATAATAAAGTTTACTATTAAATTAATAAATTAAAAAATTTCAATGATTCTTAGAGAAGATTAAAACTAATTTAATATTAAATTAATAAATAAAATAACTTCAATGGATATTAAAGAAGATTAAAACGAATTTAATATTAAATTAATAAATAAAAAAAAGTTTAATAAACCTTAAAGAAGATTTAAATTATAATTTATCTGATAATGAAATAAATCAATTTAATTAATATCTTTTTCTAATTTATCAAATATTATTTCAGCTATTTCAGTTTTAGAACATTTTGGAACTTCAAGAATTTCTTCATCAACAAGAATAACTTGGTTATTATCAGAACCAAATCCACAACTTTCAATACTAACATCATTAGTAACTACTAGATCTGTACCTACTTCTTTCATCTGTTTTTTAGCCAAATTAATCATTTCATCTTTTGAAATATTATAATCTGCTTTAAAACCTACTAAAAAGATATTTGGATTTAATTCCTTTATTTGCCTAATAATTTTTTCAGTTTGCTTAAATTCTAAAGATAGATTAATTGAAGAAGATATTTTAGATTCACTCTTGTTTATTGGAGCAAAATCAGAAACAGCAGCAGTAGCTATAAATATATCATAATCTTTTACTAGTTCTTTTGTTATTTTATTCATTTCTTGACTTGATTCAACATATGTTATATCAAAACAATTTGGCATATCAACATCAATCATTCCAGCGATAATCTTAACATCAAATCCTCTAGAGTAAGCTTCTTTAGCTAATTCTAAACCCATTTTTCCAGAAGATTTATTAGTTATCCCCCTTATTGGGTCAATAGCTTCATAAGTTCCTCCTAAAGAAATCAATATCTTTTTACTTAAATTAGGAGTGTTATCTTCAGCATTTGAATCATTATTATCTTTTTTATTTATCTTCTGTTCATAATTACTTAAACTAATTAGATGTTTGGACTCTAATATTATATCTGTAATCTTTGGAAACTTAGCTTTACCTTCTTCCATTCTAGGACTTACAAATTGTACTTTTTTAGAAGATATCTCAGATTTTATTTTATCAATATTACCAGAAATAGATTTAAGCATAGAATCATGCATAGATGGTACAAATAATATAGGCGTATCATGACCATCAGCTGTTATAAGTAAAGAATTGATTGGATTATCAGATATTTTATATGCAAATTTAGTTATAACATTAGCTGTAGCAGGAGCAACAAGTATTAAGTCAGCTTGAGAATATTTAACATGTTCTATACCACCAGTGATATCTAAAACTACTTCTTCTCCTGTTGCAAATTCCATAGAATTAGGATGGATTATTTTTGTGGCAGCATCACTCATAAATGATTTAACCTCAAAACCTTGTCTTCTTAATTCCCTAGCTAATTTAATTGACTCTGTAGCAGCTATACTTCCAGTTACACATAATATAATTTTCATTTAAACCACTTTAAGATTAAATTATTGATAAAAATTTGATTTTTTAAAAATAAATTTTTTTTAAATATGTTTCTTTAAAAATAAATTTGCTATTTAAAATTTCTTTTTAAATAATAAATTTGTTTTCTAAATTTGTTTTTTAAAAAAATAAAAGTTAAATTCTAAAATATAATTCTAAAAACACTTAAAAAGCATTATATAATTCTAAAAATGCTAAAATATAATAAAAATATTAAACAAGAGATTTTAATAAAAAAAATTTACAATTAAAGAAAATGGAAAAAATCCAAATTTTAATTGATAAATTGTTTTAAAATTTTTAAGTTATTTAAAATTTTTAAGTTATTTTGAAATTGGATAGTATGAACTCGAAATTTTTAAGTTGATTTTGAAAATCATCTTGAGGAGCAGTACATAAAATAACAAAAACTTCATTATTATTTTCTATCCAAATGGCCCTGTGTTGTTTAACTGAACCATTATCATCTTGAGTATATATAGCTTCTAAAGCATTATACGATCCAACAGACGTGTTTCCAATTGCAATTGGAGAATAGCTCGAATTGGAAAATAATTTTGAATATGTCTGGTTAAAGTATGTATCCAAAGAAGAAGGAAGAGTTTTTTTCTCAATATTAACATTTACACTACTAAATCCATTACTAGCATCTTTAGATTTAGGATCAGCAACTGCCATTATTGAATCATTAGATCCAGAATTTGCTACAACCCATGAACCAGGATATTTAATTAATACGCCATTTTTAGCTAAGGTTTTAGGAGTATCTGTCCCATTATCCCCGGAATTATCGCTAGATGATGTGATACAGCCAGATACAAATATAACAGCTATTATAAGTACTATGCCTAAGATATATTTTTTCATTAGTTCACCTATATTATGGTTTAGACATTAATTAGTAGTTCCAGATTCATCATTACCAGAATTTCCACCATCAGAGCTTCCAGGATCAGTATTATCTCCACTATCCTGTCCACCATTGTCATTAGAGTTATCATCCGAATTTCCAGAATCTGAACTATCACTAGAAGAATTAGTGTCAGTAGAAACATCTGTACTAGTACTACTATTAGTATCAGTAGTGCTATTTGTAGCATTAACTAAAAAATTTGGAAATGCTGTATCATCAACCATAACAGAAGCTGTTGGAATAGTTGTTTGAGGACCAGTAAATAATCCAAAACTAATACCAACTAAAAAAGCACCAATTAAACATACAACTGCTAGAATAGCATATTTTCCTTTATTGGAAACTTTAACATTTGTTTTTACATTTTCATTACCTTTTGGCTTTACTACATATTTATTTATAAGATCTTGATCTTCTTTTTTGCTAGCTTCAGCCATACTTCTTTGGGCAGGTCCAGAATTGTGTTTTTTAATAGTTTGCCTTCCCTGCATATTTCTTATTCTATTTGTAGCATCTAAATTAGCTATTCTGTTAGAATATTGGTTAGATAAATATTTGTATTTATCTTCAGAAATATTTCCTGCCTCGTAATCCTTTTTAAGCTCTTGCATAATTTTTAAGAGCTTTTGTTTATCTTGATTAATATTATCCACCCCATAAGGCTTTTTATTCTAAAAAATAAATAATAATTAGATATTTATTATATAAAATTGATTATAAGAATTAATTTTATTATATTCCATAAATATTATAATAATTTTATTATATTTCATAAAATTATAATGAAAGTTATATCATTATACTAAAAGTATTATACTAAAAGTTATAATTATGAAAATTATGTAAAATACTATTATAAAAATTTAGTATTATTTCATAATTTATTATAAAAAGTAGTATATAAAAATTACATTATAAATTATATATATTGTACAAATAATTATATTATTGTATAAATTATATTGATTGTAAAAATATCTTAATGATAGTAATTTATCTTAATTATAATAATCTATCTTAATGATATTATAAAATATTTTATGATGAATATATTTTATAGGATATTTCAAATTATTAATTACTTAGAATATATTATATGTAAACTATTTTATTTATAATTTATCTAAAGTTTATGATTTATCCAAATTTGCCTTAGGATAAGAACCTAATATTTTCATGTAAGAAACTTTTTTTTCGACAGTATTGAGGATATTTGAAATATTTGTCTCATCCCTATGACCTTCAAAATCAACGAAAAATATATATTTACCTAATCCTTCTTTAGAAGGTCTAGATTCGATTTTAGTAAGATTTATATCATATTCAGCAAAAACCCCTAAAATATCATGAAGTCCCCCAGGATTATCATCAAAAAGAGAAAATAAAATCGAAGTTTTATCATTTCCAGTTATTTTAGTCTTATTTTTAGATAATAAAACGAATCTTGTTTTATTATTTTTTATATCTTGAATATTTTTATCAATTGCTTTTAAACCATATAATTCTGCAGCTTTTAATGTTCCTATAGCTCCAACCCCAGATTTACCTTTAATAAATTTAGCTGCTGCTGCAGTACTTAAAGTGAAATGAGTTTTAATCCCATGATTCTCTAAATAATTTTGACATTGCGCTAATGCTTGAGAATGAGAATATACATCTTTGATATCATTAATATCATTATTTATAATAATATGATTATCATTACTATCAATATCCTTATTTTCATTAACATTATCCTCTTTATTACCATCAATATTATAAATATCCCCATCTACAAGAAGATTATGGCTAATTGGAATAATTAATTCTTTTTCAATGTTAAGGTCGACTTTATGAGCCAACAGATCTAATGTTATACCAACTGGTCCTTCAATAGAATTTTCAATAGGAACTATCCCTTTAGAACACTCACCAGTAGTAACAGATCCCATTACAGAAGGAATTGAACAATAAGAAACTAATTCTTCACCTAAGCTAGATGCTGCTTCATGTGTGAAAGTTCCATTTGGACCTAAAAAAGCAATTTTAGGATTTTTTTGATTTTTGTTAAGATGTGGTTTTGAACCTATATTAAAAACTCCTTAAAAGACCTTGTAAAAATATCTTCAAACTTCTTCTATGATTATATATAAAAAAAATTAATTAAATATGTTTCGATAAAATTTTAAAATTAGTAATAAGACTTTAAATTTAAAAAAAGATAAAATTTTAGAATAAAAATAATAAATTAAAATTAAACTCTAATTAATTCGCTGAAGAATAAATAAAATATCTTTAAAAAAAGTGGAAAAAATGAATATAAATATAATATATCTTTATTTTTTGTGAGATATTCCATATCCCTCATAAATTTCACCCATTAAAGGCCATGTTAAAGTTTATTGTTTATTTAATGAGTAAAACCTAGTTTTATCTTCATATATGCTCCAAGAAAAGATTTTTTCATGAAAATAAATAATTCTAAATAATAAAACTAATAATTCTAAATAACAAAACTAATAGTTTTTGGAAAAATTAAATTTTAAAACAAATTGAATATTATTATATAATTAATTATAAGTATTACTTTATTCTAATTATGTATTAGTTGGATGTAAAAGAAAAATGTTAATTTTATATGATTAGGTGAAAAATGACACATACACCAATAGAAGATATTCGTAGAAGAACAAATGATTCAATATTATTAATAATTACTGTAATATTATTAGCATTTGTTGTGGAAATATTAGCATCCTGTTTAGTGGTATTAACTAATGAAAATATTACTATTTTATCTATTTCTAGTTTACCTTTTATTACTCTAGCATTTGTACTTTTTTATAAATTTTTCCTCTCAAATGAAACAATAAAAATTAATTTAAGAGGAATTATAGCTTACGAATTTATAGATAACGAGGCAACTCCAATTGAAATTTATGGGTATTCTTTTAACGAGAGTTTTAATACTGCATTAGAATCTTTATTTCCTAAAAATAAAAAATATATTAAAATATTTAATAATGAAGATTTAAACGAGAACTTTAATACAGGATTAGAATTTTTGTTTCCTAAAAATGAAAAATACATTAAAATATTTAATAATGAAGAAACTATTGAAAAAGATTATAATTACAATCCCGAGATTCTTAATAAAAAAAATATTATCAATTCCATATTAGAATACTTAATAATAGACAAACTAAGTGTACATCTAGATGATTATTATGCTAAAAATGAAATTGATGAAAAAAAGATAAAAACGATCACTATAGAAGAATTTGATAGTGATACTTTAGAAAATAAGATTTTTTCAGAAAATAAAGTTTTAAAGAATATTATTAGGGAAGAGTTTGAAATAAATCTACCTATGAACTCAAAAATAATAAGAAATAAAGATAATTATATAGAAATTAATAATAACATATTTAACATCACTATAATTCCAGATTATCGAGGTTTCAATGAAGATATAAATCCTATTTTGACAGATTATGATAATACAGAAAATCAGTATCCTTTTTATTCAATTGAGGTTAAAATAAGTATAAGTTTAAAAGGACATTTTTTATTCAATGATGATTATGGATGGCTTGATTCATTCTTAGAAGAAATAGAGGAGTTTGTCTCTATTGAAAATTTAAATAAAAAATTAAATCCCGATTTATTAATTTGTCTTTCAAGAATAATGAAATAAAAATATATTACAAAAAAATACAATTTATTCAAAAATTAATTAGTTTTGATTATTCTAAGATTAAATAAAAATTAAAGGGGTGTAAAAACAATATTATTTTATCCTCTAATTGATTTAGGATCATCTTTACGATTATATGTATTAGATGCTCTAATTTTCCCTGTTTTACTATGTATAATAACTTCAGTATTGCCCTGAGTTTTCGCTTGGCGGACAGCATGATCAATAGCACTCTGTTGAGTCTCATGAATTGATGATGATCTTATTGCATGTGCTTTTTTGTTAGACCAACCCCCATTAGGATTTTTAACAACATGAATTTGATTTTTCTTTCCTCCCAAATGAAAGCCTCCTTATATTTGAATGATAATATATTTCTATATTAAATTATTTAAATATATTGACTAAATTAAACTTATGTACCAATTGATATATGATTTTAAAAAGCCTAAAAAAGCTATCTAAATATATTTGAAAATGATTTTGCACCAATTAATTCTTTTTCAATGCAAAAATTAAAGATAAAATTTTAAGATTATAAAAATAAGAAATTAAACGTGAAATATAAGAATAAAATTTTAAAAAATAGAATTAGAATATTAATTATTCTCCTAATTCTAAATCAACAATTAAACCAAGTAAATCAGATTGAGTTACAATACCAACTACGGTATCATCCTCATTTACAATTGGATAACCATTATAACCTGTTTCTAACATATTATTAGCTATATCGGCTACTGTAGATTCAGAAGATAATCTTTCAACATTTGGAGACATTACTTCTTCTACTAATATGTTTTTTATTTGTGCTTGTTTATATTTATCTGGAACATGTTTTCTAAATGAAGTTAAAGCTCTTGCTATATCTTTTGAAGTTAATATTCCTGCAAGTTCATTGTTTTCATTTACTAATAATCTTCCAATATTAGAATCCATTATGACTCTTCTTGCATGAACTAATCTATCTTGAGAAGATACAGAAATTATTTCACTACTCATAATATCAGTAGCTAATATTTTTTCATAAGCTTTTCCTTTACATGTATCAATAAAATCAGATTTAGTAATTATTCCTACTAAATCGCCATCAGAAGTGATAGGAACTGCCCCAATATTTTTTTCAAGAATTAGTTTAGCAGTTTTATCAATATCTTCAGTTTCTTCTAAAGTTATAACATCTTTAACCATTACTGTTGAAACATGGAAATGGGAAGGAGCTAAATTACCATATTTTGAAGAGCCTAATTTTGTAGCTATATCTTTTTCTGCAACTATTCCTACTAACTCTTTCTCATTGTTTTCGTTAACATTAGTAACAGGTAATCTAGATATTTTATTTTTTTTCATTAATCTAAGAGCATCACAAATATTTTGGTCTTTATCAATAGTTACTAACTCTTCGGACATTAAATTTTTTATTTGCATTTTATCACCAAAATAGAACATATGAATTTTTAAGTCATTAATTTTTGATATAATCCATTATAGATTAATCAATAAAAATGTTAATATAATATTTGATTATTTTTTAATCCCTATTATTTTTTAATCGCCTTTAGAATATCACTCTCAGTTATAATTCCTAATAATTCCCCATTTTTAACAACTGGAACTCCACCAATGTCCTTTTCTCTTAATATTTCACATAAATCACCTAACCTAGTTAAAGGTTCTACAGTTGTGACTTTATTTTCCATTATCTCAGAGATTTTAGTTTCTAAAATTCCAAGCCCACTATTTGACTCCATTTTAGCAAATACTTTATTATCTCCTAAGAATTTTAAAACATCATTAGAAGTTATGATACCCTCTAAATACTCTTCTTCACCATGAGCTGCAGTATCTTCCATGGCTTTTGCTAAAATTGGAATCCTTCTTAATTTGTTTCTAACCATTATTTTAGAAGCACTTTCAATTGGTGTTCCTGGTGTAGTTGTAATAACATCAGTACTCATGAAGTCTTCAACTAATTCTTCAGTTAAAACACCAGCCATTGCTAAAGCAAAATCTCTTTCAGTTATAATACCCACTAATTTTTCATTTTCATCTAAAATAGGTAATGCTCCAACATCCTTTTCTAACATTAAGCTAATACAATCATTGATTGAATCTCTGTTTGTCATAGAGATAACATCACGAGTCATAATTTCCCTTACTGACTCATTGATAGCTGCTAAAAAGTTATCATTATACTTTTCTTCAACTATATTAAATTTATCTCCTCCCCCTAAGAAATTTAAAATATCCATAGCAGTTACTATTCCTAAAAGTTTTTGAGAGCCGGGATCTGTAACAGGAATTCTTCTGAATTTGTGTTTTACCATAACTTCAGCGACTTCAATTATTCTAGTAGTTGGGTGGACAGATATGACTTCCTTTTCAGCTAATGTCATTACGTCTCCAACATGTTCTGAAACTCTGGTTTCGTTTTCTATAGATCCACGTTCCATAGATTTTCTTAAGTTTATGGCACTTTTGTCTTTCATTTCTACACCTCGAGAGATATAAATCAAAAATTAGATAACTTAAAATAAAAGTCTAAATTATTAAAAGATTTTTTTAACTTCTTTTTGTTTGTTATCTTGTTTATTATATATCTAGTATTAATCATAAATAATTTTTGTTTAATTTTTCTTATTATAAGTTTCATAAACAATTTTTATTAAAAAGTACAATAATAAGTGATAAATATAAAAATAGTTTAAAAAAAATAGAATATTCCTAAAAATCGTATAATATTGAATATATACTAAATACATAATGAATAAATAATAAATGAATTTTGAATAAATAATAGAGAAATAGTAGATAACTAATGAATATATACTATTAATTTAGTAATCAAGTAAGTTCTATATTAAAAAAAGAAAGTAGGGGAAAGTTTTTTATTAAAAATGTTTATTATAAACATTTCAATTTTTCCCCTTTAAAATGTTTGTTTTTTTTATTTGAGAAATGAAAAAGTTAAGATTTCTCAAAAGAATTAAATTTTTGTGTTTATCTTTGTTTTATTGGTTTGTATACTTTTAGTTTTAGTTTGAATTTTTCTCCTGATTTTAAGTTTAATTTGAATTTTATTTTATTGTTTCCGTATTTATAGCTAAGTTTTTTGTTGTAGACTTTCCATAGTTTGTATTTTAGGTTTTTGATGATTACTTTT
>NZ_CALGFC010000033.1 GCF_937881195.1 uncultured Methanobrevibacter sp.
TATTACTAATAATAATGATAATAAAGTTATTACTAATAATAATGATAATAAAGTTTTTAATAATAATATTGATAAAAATGATGTTGAGGATGATAAGGTTCTTAAAAGACTTAGAACCATTAAATCAGCAAAAATTATAGCTGATGAATCTGTTGAAAATATTGAAAAGCAGATAAATTCTCCAAATACTTCTTTTTCAAATAATAAATCTTTAGATGAGTCAAAAAATGAAAATAACATTATTAAAGATTTAAAAATCGAAAATTCAACTGAAATTGATAAACCTAAAACTTCCAAAACTATTAATAATGGTAATAATACGAATAATATTAATAAAAATTTAAAAACTAAACAAAAGTCTGAATTATCCAATATTATTGGTAATGAGGATGATCAGTTCGTTGATTTGGATTCATTGAATGTTACTGAATCTAATTTTCCCGATAATTTTACTGATTCAAATAATTCTAAATCAACAGTCGATAAGATAGCTAATGTAATGATTTTAGTATTTTCGGAGATTAATTCTATCATGGGAGTTGATAAGAAGATTTATGGCCCATTCAAGCCTCAAGATATTGTTGTTCTACCTGATATTAATGCTGAAATTTTAGTTAAGAATAAAATGGGGAGAATGGTTAAAAGCTAGATTTTTATAATTTTTAATTAAATATTTTAACATTTAGTTAAATATTTAATAAGATAATTGTTTATTATTATTTTGAAAATTTTTATCTTTCCATTAAATTTAAATATAGATTAAAATAATATATTATATTAATATCTATTATTTAAATGAAAAGTTTATTATTAATTTTTTATAAAATTCTAAAACTTATTTGGTTTTATTAAGCTTAAATCATTTAATTTAATGCTTTGGTGATATATTTTTCTTTAAAATTAATATATTGCTTTTTTAAAATTATTTTGAGATAATAAATATTCTACTCATGTTTGTTATATTTTTATGTATGTAATAATGGTTTTTAACTATTTTTTACATATTAGGATATAATTTATAGATATTATATCTTTTATATAATTTATATATTATTAATCATGTCATGGAGACATATATTTACAATAAAGGTGATTAAATGAAGATTCCTAAAGAAAAAAGAACTTACTGTCCGAAATGTAAAACTCACACTGTTCACGAAGTACTTGTAGCTAAAAAAAGAAAAGCTAGTGAGTTAAAATGGGGACAAAGACAATTCAGACGAGTAACTGCTGGTTATAGGGGTTATCCTAGGCCATTACCTGGTGGAAATAAACCAGTTAAAAAATTAGATTTGAGATATAAATGTAAAGAGTGTGGTAAATCTCGTGTTGCTTCCTCTTTTAGAACTGGTAAACCAGAATTTGTAGCTCAATAAGTTTATTAATAAACTCTCAATTACTATTGATAAGTTTATATTATTATTTGTTAGTTATAATGAATTTTTTATTTATAACTAATATTAAATATTATAACTTTAAATTTAAAACAATGTTTTTTTAAGTTATAATGTTTTTATAATATTCTTATATGTAGAATAATTATTAATATTCTATTAAAAATTATTAAAATTGTATTTCATGATTATATTGGTGATTAAATGTCAAATGAAAAAAGAGGAAATTTTTTAAAAGTCAAATGCTTGGACTGTGATAATGAACAAATAGTATTTGACAGAGCAGCTTCTAATGTCCAATGTATTATTTGTGGTAAAACACTTGTAAAACCTCTTGGAGGAAAAGCTAAAATAACTGCTCATATTGATTCAGTATTGAAATAAATATAAGCTTTCATAACTTTAAGCTTTTTTTTAAATATTTTATACTTATTTTAACTAGAGGATTTAATTTGCATCAATTGGGATTCAACATATAATTAAAAATTCTTTAGTCTATTTTTATTTATTTTTCAGGTGTTTTAATGGTAAGAAAAAATCAAGAATGGCCAAATGAAGGGGAATTAATAGTAGCTACTGTTTATAAAGTTCTTGGTTACGGTGCATTTGCTAATTTAGAAGAATATGAAGGAAAAGAAGCGTTTATTCATATTTCTGAAGTTTCTTCTGGTTGGGTTAAAAATATTCGTGATCATGTTAGGGAAAATCAAAAAATTGTAGCTAGGGTCTTAAGGGTTAATCCTAAAAAGGGGCATGTTGATGCTTCTTTAAAAAGAATAAGAGAAGATCAGAGAACAAAAAAGATTCAACAATGGAAAGTTGAACAAAAAGCAGAAAAATTTTTAGAATTAGCTGCTAAATCATTAGATAAAGACCTTGAAACTGCCTATAAGGAAGTAGGTTATAAATTGATGGATAGCTTTGGTGATATTTATGGTGCTTTTGAAACTGCATCTGAAGAAGGTGAATCTGTTCTAATTGAAGAAGGTATTAATGAAGAATGGGCTAAAACAATAGTTGATATAGCTAAAAAGAATATCACTCCTCCAGAAGTTCAAATTACTGGTTATGTTGATATTCAAACTTTTGATCCTAATGGCGTGGATATAATTAAAAAAGCTCTTTTAGCTGCTGAAAAAGAGGATGTTGAAATTCAATGTGTAGGTGCTCCTCGTTATAGGATAACAGTCAAATCTAGTGATTATATTCAAGCAGAAAAAAATTTAAAAGCTGCTGCAGACAGGGCTATTGAAATCATTGAAGAATCAAATGGTAATGGTGAATTTTTACGTGAATTAGAATAATTATTAACTAATATTTATATTAAAAGTCTATATTTAGATTTTAAGTTATTTATTAAATTATTATTTCTATTATTTATTAAATTGTTATTATCATACTTAATAGACTTCTGTTAATTTTACATTCTCTTTTCTAATTTACAATAATAATTATAATAATAATATTATTATTATTATCAAATATCTCATTATTAACTTTATAATTTTTAGTATTCATCAATTTAGTTTTTTATTTGAATAAAAATTGATTAATTCTATAATCTGTTTATTAATTTATTTACAAAGATTTATTTATCATGTTTTTTGTTTATTAGATTATATTAGATTATATTAGATTATATTAGATTATATTAGATTATATTA
>NZ_CALGFC010000034.1 GCF_937881195.1 uncultured Methanobrevibacter sp.
CAGACGCTGTATCACCATTATTACCCGCAGTATTATTCTCAATATCAGAATCAATGACAACTATAATACTATTTCCACTACTATTTTCACCAGTATTAGAAGACAAAGCCCCACCATTATTACAAGCAGAATTACCACTCAAATCAGAACCAGTAACAAGAACAGTAGAATTACCAGTACTATTCTCATTAGTAATTGAAGATATGGCGCCACCATTGTTACCTGCAGTGTTGTCAGTTATTTCAGAGTCAGAAATATGCACTGTAACATCAGAATCATTTGCTTTTAAAGCAATTGCACCACCATCATTACCCGCATAATTATTAACAATTAGAGAATCCTCAATATTAGCCTCCCCAAATTCGATGAAAATTCCACCACCACCATTAGTAGCTTCATTATCGGTAAAAGTAGTGCCTATAATATTTGAAACTAAAGTAGCATCAGTAGAAGATTCATTACCTTTAGATAATGCCAGTGCTCCTCCATTAGTTGCTTTATTTCCCCTAAAAATAGAATTCTCCAAATTCAAATTAACATGTGTATCAGTACAAGTGATAAGAACACCACCAGGAGATACGTATAATCCCCCACCAATGACAGCAGAGTTATCTTCAAAAGTAGAACCACTTATATTCGCAAAAAGAGTAGAATTATCAGTGCCACTTCTTAAATAAATACCACCACCATAATAATCAATAGCAGTATTATTTGTAAAATTAGAATTTATTATGTTTAAAAAACCATTAAAGTTAAAAGAACCAAACATAAGAGATAAACCACCACCAGAACCATAATTCGCAATATTATTTACAAAATTAGAATTATTTATAACAACATAATCACAAGCATTTATACTAATACCACCACCAGAACCACTAGCAGAATTATTATTAAAATGAGAACCATATACAATTAAAGTAGGATAATTATTACTAACAACAGAAGCTATATGTAAACCACCACCACTGTCAGCAGTATTATCTGTAAAATTAGAACCAATAATAGTAATATTACCTCTACTATATATTCCTCCACCAGCCACGAGTGCAGTATTACCTTTGAATATACAATCGATGAATTTCATTGTAGTATTTACATAATTATTGTATATTCCTCCACCATTAGAAGTAGTATATGCGTTTGTGAATGTTATATTTATAAAAGTCACATTTAAGTTATTGTTTATTACAAATATCCTTGATAGTCCTTGTGCATCTAATATGACTTTATCTTTTGTTTTTCCCTGAATTGTAACATTCTTAGCAATAGTCATATTTGTATTATTATTCCCAGAATATGTTCCTTCATCAAGTTCTATTATGTCTCCAGGACTTGAGCTATTTATTGCACCACTTATTCCACCAGCTGTTGTGTTATTAATTGGGTTAGTAGCTGCAAAATCTGTTTGTGTTGTTGTAGCTAACAAAAAAACAGTGAAAATGACTAGACCCAAAATAAAAATTTTCCTATCTAATTTTTTTGAATAATTTAACATTATTCACCTCCAAATAAATAATTT
>NZ_CALGFC010000035.1 GCF_937881195.1 uncultured Methanobrevibacter sp.
GAGGACGACTCATAAAATTTTTTTCTTTTTTTCTTTTTTTGGATTTAGGGTTTATATTTTAGTTATTTTTATTTATTTCTTTGTATATT
This sequence comes from uncultured Methanobrevibacter sp., assembly GCF_937881195.1. Classification (GTDB taxonomy): domain Archaea; phylum Methanobacteriota; class Methanobacteria; order Methanobacteriales; family Methanobacteriaceae; genus Methanobinarius. The sequence goes on from NZ_CALGFC010000035.1 coordinate 90, forward strand.
CTTTTTAAATTGTGTGAAATTCCTATTAATTTGGTTTCAGTTTGTGTTCTTTTTATTCCTGTTGTGTTAAATTCAGTGAGTTTTAAATTTCTTTTCATGTTTCCAAATGGCCATTCTACTGTTTTTGATCTTTTTTTGTATATTTTTTGAGCCCATTTTTCTTCCATTTTTCGCTGCATTCTAATTTTAGAAGGATTACCATAATCCGTTATTGTTCTATATCTATATTTTCCTGCACATTTCTCTTTTTTCAAGCAATATTTGCAGTTATTTGTCCAATAAACAGTTTTTTTACCATTTTCATATTGTCCTTTTTTATCTAAAATTTGTCCTTCAGGACAAATATATGTATTTTTTTCAACATTGAAAGTAAAATTATCTTTTGAATAAGGTTTTTCAATATTATTAATGTTTTTTAATTTTCTTGAAAGTTTTCTACTTGATATATAACCATCAAGTTGGTGTTCTTCTAAATATTCCATATTTTCGTCTGTAGAATACCCATTATCAGCTGAAATTTGAGTATTTTCTGGTAATTCTCCAATATTTTCTTCAATTTGAATTATCTGAGGTATTAGCTCATTAAAATCTGTTGGATTATTAGATATTCCAATAGATAGCATTATTCCTTTAAAATCATCCACACCAATCTGTAAATTATAATCAAATTCCCACTGACTCTTTTTATTTAACATCCAACGTGTTTCAGGATCATTAACACTAATTGTTTTTTGATTAGATTTTTTCAATTCATCTTCCAAATAGTTGATTTTATTCAAAACTTTTTCATGAGATTTTTTATCTTTAATAGCTTTTTTTAAAAGTTTTTTTGAACTTAATTTAAACTTTGAATCGTTTTTTGATTTTGATGAATCATCAATAAGTTTATCATAGATTTCATCGAATGATTCTTTATTTATTAGATTTTTAGGGATTTCATTACCAGATTCATCACCAAGTAACCTATCTTCTTCTTCATCCAACTCAATACTATCTTTTAAAATCTTTTTAAGCATTTCTAATTGCTTTTCATCAGTTATATTGTTAATTGATGCTTTAGCTTTTATTTTTGTCCCATCAATAGCAATATGGTTAATTTTCACCAAACCTTGCTCTTTAGCAACTAAAATAGATTTTTTAAAAGCTTCATCAATTAATTCACTTTCTTCAACTTTAAAACGATTTATTGTTCTAAAATCAGGATTTTGCATTCCAGCAAGATACATATAAGCAATATCAGTCCTTGAACGTCTTTCAACTTCTCTTCCAGATAAGCCACCATCAAAAGAACTCATTAAAACTAATCTTAAAAGCATTTTACGAGAATAAGCATGAGCTCCAGCTGTAAAACGATATTTATCATCAATATCTGTAAAATCAATCCTTTCAACAATATTTTGAATCAAATAACAAGGATGATTATCAGGAATTAAATTTTTCAAATCAATCGGAACCAAAAGCTGCTGATCAATCGGATCATCTTTTAAAACCATAAAAAACACAACCTAACAAAAAATATTTCTTAAATATAGATTGTACTTCCTACTATATAAATTTAAAGGAAAAATAAAAGAAAAAAAAGAAAAAATTATGAGTCACCCTC
>NZ_CALGFC010000036.1 GCF_937881195.1 uncultured Methanobrevibacter sp.
AATAATAATAATAATAATAATAATAATAATAATAATAATAATAATAATAATAATACTATTTAATTAAATTAAAATATTCTTATTATGAAAATTGTAAATGAGATTAATAATTTGAACATTAACCCTCCATTATTGGACTTTTTCATTTGTTTAGCTAAATTTAGAAGTTCTTTTTTTTCTTTATTATCTCCATTGAATTTTAAAAATAGTTGAATCCAATTCAGTAAGAAAGGATTCAAAATTACATCCGCAAACTGAAATTTATAACTATTACATAAATCTAAACAGGTTTTATAGGATTTTAAAGAATCTAAAACAAGTTTAAAAGAAATATCTTTTGTAATAGATTTATTTTCTTGAGAATCTCTCATATAATAATTAGTTATAAATGATTCATTTAAAAATAATATTCCTTTTGCATTCAGATAGGATTCTATAACAAAATTTAAATCTTCTCCAGATATATAAGAAGGAAATTTAATATCATTATTAATAATCAAATCTTTACTATATATTTTTGTCCAAATAGATGGGAGAATCTTTAAGATATCCACATTATTATTAATATCTCGGATATAAATCTCTTTTATGTATTCTTTATTAGAATCATATTTTTTTATTTTTTTACCATAAAATAGATTACTGAAAATATTTTTCCAAAAGAAAGAAGCAGGAGGCGAAAGATAGTAATTTTCTAATACATCATCACTGTATTCAAAAATATTATCTTCATAAGGAGAATATGATTTTTGAATATATTCCATATTGAGACCTTTAGAATAATTTATTTCATTATTTTCCCCATAATTTTCTTCATTTTTTTTATCTAGATATCCATTATGACTTTCATCTTTATATATACGCTTATATCTACCAAATACAATATCCAAATTCTTATAGTCTTTAGAAGATATTTTTCCAAAAAGAATTTCACAAGCATTTAATTCATATCTATCATCAGAATCTAAAAACATTAAATAATCTGCACTTGCATATTTTATACCAATATTCCTTGGACCATATGCTCCCCCAATATTTTTTTCAATATGGATAACTAAAAAATTATCATATTTTCTTGCATATTCATTTAATATATTTTTACTATCATCTGTAGAACCATCATTTATTAATATCACTTGAAGGTTTTCCAGACCAATAGATTGATTAATTATTGAATCTAAAGAAGATTTAAGGTGTTTTTCAGCATTAAAAATAGGCATTATAATACTAATTTTATAGATAGAATTATTGTCTTTTACACTAGCTTCATTTTTACCATTAGCTATATTTTTTTTGCCATATTTATCAATACTAATAATAGTAATAATAAAAACCTCCTATAGATTAATTGTATTTTATAAAAATATATGCAAAATATGATTAATATCACTTTCACTTCAGTAATTTTTTTATTCTAAAAGAGATATAAGCATATCCTCCACGAACAACCCTTTTAAACTCTATCCAATCTAAATTACTCAAAAATGTTTTGAATATATATGTAAATGAGAAATAATATTTACTCATAAGATTATCCCTAATTTTTTCAATCTCTTCAGAACTAGCATATGGATAATTTACAAGACAATTCAAATAACCATCATTATTTAACCATTTTGAATAATCTTCAGTAATAAGATAACCTTCATTTTTTACCCAATCATAAAATTCAGTTCCTGGAAAAGGAACAGCTTGTTGAAAAAAGCACATATCAGGATAAACTTTTTTTGCAAACTCAAAAGTTTCATTTATAGTATCTAAATTATCTCCTTTCAAACCAATCATAAAACATCCAAATACTTTAATTCCCAACTTTTTTGTATTTTTTGAAAAATCAAGAGATTGTTGTAGAGTTATTCCCTTTTTAATTTCATCTAAAACTTTTTGAGAGCCTGATTCATATCCAGTGACAAGTAATCTGCATCCTGCCTGTTTCATTTTACTCATAACCTCAAAAGGTAGGTCAACCCGAGTGTTACAAGACCATACTGGATTTAAATTTCTATTAATTATTTCTTCACAAAAATCAATAACTCTTTCATTATTAACTGTAAATGTATCATCTTCAATGAAAATTTCTTTAATTTCAGGCATTTCTGTTAATATATATTCTATTTCATCAACAAGGTCATTTGTGCTCCTAGTCCTGAATAGCCTTCCTCCCATTGTAGAAGGATATGAACAAAAATTACACTTGTTAGGGCAACCTCTAGCACTTACAATTTGTATCATTGGTTTTTGGGCAAAAGCATATGCATAGTCATCAACATTTAAAAACTTCTGATAAACCTTTGAAACAAATGGAAGTTCATCTAAATTATCTAAAGGAATTCTGTCAGGATTATGAATTATGATTTTATTATGATTCTCCTCATTAATATTGCCATTATTATTAGTTTTATTAATATTAGGCTTATTATTCTTATTAATATTAGGATTATTAGTCTTATTCTCATTAATATTCTCACTAGTGTTTTGAATATTATTCTCATTAAACCTATAAGACAATCCTTTAATATTAGAAATATTGCCTTTATCATCAGAATTTCCAAAATTATTCTCAGTGAAGATAATTTCAGGTATTGTGAAATCATATTCTTGACGAACAATATAATCAATTCCGTCACATTGATTTAAAACTTCTTCGGCCAATATAGTTGCATGAGTGCCTCCAATAATAATTTTGATATTGGGATTTTTATTTTTTATAGTGTTTATTGTATCAAAATCATAAAAACATGTAGGAGTAGTAATTTCAGCCATTATATAATCAGGCCCATAATTAGATATTTCATTTAGAGTATCTTCAGTAGAGTAACCCTTTGTAATACAATCAATTAATTTAGTATCTATCCCTTTTTTCTCACAGACCCCTGCACCATAAGCTAACCAATAAGGGTAATATAATGTCCCTGCTTTTGTTTTTTCAGGCCATCTGCTAGCACGGCTAATATTGAATTTATATGGTAAATTTAAAAATAAAATTTTCATTTATAAAACTCCATTTAAATGACTATTAAAACTAGAAAGAAAGTCTTCTTTTTTCTCAAGAGGAATATAAGCTCCACAAGCCACAGAATGACCGCCTCCACTGCCTCCAACAGATTTAGATATTTTTCTTATGATATTACCAAAGTGAATCCCATCATAAGCAAGAAGTCTTGAACAACGCAAAGAAACTTTTAAATCTTCATCTTCATCACTAATCTGTGTAAAACCTATCATAGGTTTTTTCCAATCCCCATAGCTAAGAATCATACCAGCAATAGTTCCCACAACTTGACTCTTAATACCATCCCCATCAAAATATTGTACATTATCCAAATTCTTAATCATATCCTCTTGTTCAATTCTATTAATATTTTTAGCAAGATATCTCCTATGTTCTTTTGAAATAATTTCCAGTTGGTCTAATGCATCAGTTCTATTACCTTTTAGTATTTTTAAAGCTATATCTTCCCTATTGTTTCTTGTACATGCATTCATAGCTGTTGAAAATTCAGAGGCATCCCTTAAAAAAGTATGATTTTCTTCCATCATAAACTCATAAGAATCACTAGCTACAAGCTTTGGAACATGATGAATATATCTCTTAGGAACTTCTTTAGATAACATTTTAACAAGTTCTGAAAATAATTTTCCTTTTTCAATATTGTCTAAATCACTAAGTGTTCGAGATCTATCACCAATCTTTCGAGGAATTCCTAAATCCTTCATTAAAGCTATTGATTCAGTCCTGTTGTTTGTTATTGGTAAATTAACATCACTAAAATAAGAGAGAGCTACAAATAATGGCCTTGTCTGTCTACCATATAAAGATAAATCATTTATTGATTGAACATAACCTTGATTAATACTATCATTTAAAATAATTGAATTTAAACCTTCAAGTTTACCAGAACGACTATTTTGCATATCTCCAATAGCAGCAAGAACTCCAATCCAACTTAAATCAATATAACCAAATTCTCTAGCTAAAAGATAGCTTAATCCTCCCCCAGATACATAATAAGAACCATCAATACCATAATGAAGAGGATTTATTTCCAAATAGTGATGAGAAACATTTTTAGTATAATTTAAATTCCTAATAGGAGGATGGTGATCCAAAATAATTATCTTTGAATTATTTTTAGCTAGCTTGTCAACTTCCTGACCAGATCCCAAATCAGAAAAAATAGTTAGTTCATTTTCTATTTCTAAGTTTTCAAGTCTATCTAAACTAACAATTTCAATTTCATGATCTTTTTGTTGTCTATCAAGGATTGTAGATAAAATAGATCCCGAAGATATACCATCACAATCATTATGACTATATATTTTAATATCTTCTGAATTTTCAATGATTTCTTTAGCTTTATTAAATGATTGTTTCATTTCAAAAGGCAATTTTTCCATGTTTTTCCCTTTAAAGTTTTTAAATTTAAATAATTATTATATTAAAATTATTATTAATAATGACAATAATGACAAAAAAATAACGATAATAACAATAATGCGAATAAATAGCTACTTAAATATGTATTATAAAAAATTATTTACTTAAATATCTATTATAAATTTATAATATATTATCTTAAAATCAAAAGCAAAATAATATTATTATTAAATACTTATTACTGTATAATTAATGAACTTTTATTTAAAATTAGTATTAAACATATTCATTTTAAAATTTATTTGAAATTTATTTGAAATATATTTAAATAAATTATCTTTTTCTTAAAGATTTTATCGATTGACTAATATCAACTAAAATCTTATTTTTAGATACTTCCTCACGTTCAATTATTATTCTACCAGTATCATCCCACCAAAATTTAGGATATGATTTATCATCCTCAGTTTTAGGACTTAAACCTAATTTACGTGCAGCACGAGCAATTTCAGTTAATTTTGGATGAGAAATAGCATCATCTTTACTTATTTTCCTTCCATCACTTCTACTTTTACTTGAATCAATATAAGCGGGCCAGATAATTGTTTCCAAATTAATCACCTATTTTATAATTTTTTATAAATAAAACTTTATTAAAAAAGTATGTTTATAGATAAAACTTCTTTTCTTATTGTAATCTTATAAATAAAACTTCATTTTCTTATATAACTTTTAAAATTTATAATTATAAGTATTTTTAATATAATATTTTTTAATATACTATGATAACAATATAAAATATAATAAAATATTTAAAAATTTAAAAATTTAAATTTTTTAAAAATTTAAAGTATTCAAATTATTTAAATATAGGAAAATTAACTATCACTATCCTGTTTTAGATTTATTTTACTTGGATAATCAACATCTTCAGAAACAACTTCACTATTAGATAATCTTCCTAAGATCCTTTCATTTGAAGATCCAACAAATCTTCCAATTAAAATATCAAAGATTATTGGTATCCAATAAATCTTTGAAAGATTTCTTATTATAGATTGTTTATAAGAAATTTTATTGTTATAATTATAGCTATCTGTTGAAATAACCTTTAAGAATAATAAATGTTTCCCAACTGTTGTTCCTAAGTTCTTTTCCAATAAAACAAAGTACCCTAGTCCAACAATAGGCGTTAATATTATTAGATATTCATAGACAAAAAATGCTGAAAACGGAAATATTATAAAATATAATAATTCTGCTATAATCCACATAACTGCTGAAACAACAAAATAATCAGCAATATAAGCTAAAGCCCTTTTTTTAAATAAATTCACCATTTATAACACCATTTTAAATAAATAATTATTAGAAATCATTATTGAGAACTAAAATAAATATAATAATGAAGTTTTATATTAAAAAATAATTTTAAATTATAATTAAAAATAATATATAATTAAAATAACTTATTATATATTTAAAATACCAAAATATATAATTAACATACTCTAGGAACTGGATCTGCAATTGGAGATTCTAATATTCTCTTTCCTCCAACTTTGGTTTCTATTAAAACATGACTATTATCATTTTCAATAACTTCCCCAATAATAACTGCATCTTTTCCATATTTATCTTTAGAAATTGCAGATAATGTTTCTTCAGCCAAATCCGCTTTAACACCCATTATTATTTTTCCTTCATTAGCTACTTCATAAGGATCTATACCAAGCATATCAGAAACAGCTCTGACTTGTTGCTTTATAGGTATTAATTCATCTTGAAGAAGAACTCCAACTCCAGATTTAGTTGCCATTTCATTGATAGCATTAGCTAATCCTCCTCTTGTTGGATCTTTCATAGCAGTTACACCACCAACCTTAAGAGCTTTTTCTACCATTCCCCAAACAGGAGCAACATCTGATTTAAGGTCTGTTTCAAAACCGAAACCTTCTCTAAAAGACATTAAAGACATTCCATGATCTCCAACACTCCCAGTTATAATTATTTTATCTCCAACATTCAAACCAGAGTCCCTTATAGCTTTACCCTTTTCAACAATACCAATACCAGTAGTGACTATAACTAATTCATCAATTTTATCTTGTTCCATTACTTTAGTATCTCCAGCAACAACTGCTACATCGGCTTCTTTACAAGTTTCATCCATAGATTTTACAATTTTATCTAAATCTTCAATCGAAAAACCTTCTTTAATTATCATTGCATTAGTAATTGCTAATGGTTTTGCTCCCATGACAGCAACATCATTTATTGTTCCTGCTGCAGAAATTCTACCTATGTCCCCACCAGGAAAAAATAAAGGATTTATAGTATGACCATCTGTAGTTACAACTACTTCATAATCTTCTAAAGGTATTGTTGCCCCATCATCAAGAGCATCTAAACCTATTCCCCCATTTACCGATTTTTTTGACAAATTATTAAGAATGGTCTCAGAAATAAGTTTTCCCATAACTTCTCCACCTGCACCATGTGACATACTAATTTTCATTATATCTCCTTTAGATAATTTTATTAAGTTTATTATTAATTTTATTAATATAAAAAATTAAATATAGAAATGTTTTAATTATAGAACTATTTTAATTTTAATATAAAAATATTCTAATTTTAAATATAAAAATGTTTTAATTTTGAATTAAAAATATTCTAATTTTAAATATAAAATTTTTTAATTAGTTGAATTTAAATAATAATGATTAGTTCATTTAAAAACGCAATATTTAAATTTTATATATCACTAAAATATTGCTAAATGAAAATTTAAAAATTTAAAACTATTTAAACAACCAAAATCATTATTAAATAATTAATAAGTATTATAATTATTTTATACTACTTAATTACTATTAATAATTATTTTACTATCATCCTTATTAAATTTATTGAAATAAATTAAATATTAGAATTAATATTATTTAAAATTAAACCATTTAATAACTGATTTAATATTATAAATCTTTTTAAAGATTATAAAAGTTCTTTAGCCTCTGAAAAATTGACTTCATAAATATGAGCACTAATAGAGTGGATTGTTATTGTTTCAATAGTTGCGTTAACTTTTTCTGCAACATATTGCGCTAGATAGCTAAGACCTACTGCATTTGGAAACCATGCCCCATAAATATCATGACTTCTCCAAAGAGCTGTAGTATAAAGCTTATCATCCCTTATTTTAAAATCAACCAAAATCATACAAGGAACTTCATCACTTTTTGTATCAATAACTTGATCCCATGTTATAGAAATTGCCCTTCTAGATTCTCTACAATTTTTAAGTCGCTCAATTGATTCATTTATTTGATCAACACCATCAAAATGAGCCCTGAGTCTATTACCATAAGTATAAACAAATCCTTGTTTATCTTCACTTATAAATTGTTCACTATATGTCTTTAACCTATCACCCTTCCAAAAATATCCTTCAGGAACCCTGATAGTCGAAATATCATTAGAATTAGATTGAATATTGAAAAAATCACCATTAACATTTTTTCCAAATGGTTTTTTTATAGAAACCATAACATTCAAAATTTCTTTAGTTAATGAACCTCTTTCATCATTAACATCTTTACCATTTTTCATTATTTCTTTAGCTAACTTCTCCCATCCATCAGCAATTTCATCAACTTCTAATAATATAGGCATTTTATATCTCCAAGTGTTTTTCAAAGTCATTAATATATAACTAATTTTATGATAATTAATTATATAATTAATCAATAAAATTAAATAATTAATTATAATTAAAGAGTTATGAAATGTATTTATTATGTTTTTATATCGACATAGTAATATATTATTTATCATATAATTATTACTTCGATTTATAAACTGAATAGTTAAATTTAATCATATAATATCTTGTATTATATTGATTTTATAATAATATATTAAGTATACTACTATAAAAAAACTCCTTTAAAAATTATAATGTAAAATATAATTACTTTAATATATTCTTAATAAATATGAAAAAATTGAATATAAATGAAATATAATTATTTTAGTTTAAAAAATATTAATAATTAAATAATCAAAAATTAGAAAATAAATATTATATTAATTAATTATTCATGCCCAAAATTTTATATTATCTTTTTATAAAAATAAAAATCCACGAAAATATTTTTTATGCTCAATAAACCTTATATAAAACTTACCCCATTAAACTAATCTTATTTAATAAAAAAAAATAATTAATAATACTTATATAGTTATAAATATAAATTATTAATAAGAATATGTATTTTCAATGAGAGGTTGTAAAAATGAGTTTTAGTGAGTGGAGTACTGGAAAAAAATTAGTTATAATACTAATTATTGTTATAGCTATTTGTTGTGTGGTTGGAGCTATAACATTTGCTTTTGTAGCTAATCAAGTTACAGACGAAATTAATAAAGCAAATATTTCAATTGAGGGAAATAATAGTACAGCATCAACAATCAGTATTCCCAAGGGAGATTATAATATTGAAATAAAAACAAAAAATGAATGGGCTTCTTATATTACTATTGATGGAAAATATTCACAAAATAGTGGTTCAGGTAGTAAAAATATTAGTTTAGGAAATATAAATAGCTATGCAAGTATAACAATTAATCAACAAGGAATTGGGACTACTAAAGTAATAGTTACTGATTCAAATGGAAAAATAATTAATGAAGGTAAAACTTCAGCAGATTACGGTTCTGTTTATATGTTATTAAGAGCTAATTAACTGTTTTTTTATATAAATATTTCTTATTTTAATATTTAATATTTATTTTATTAAATTTCATGTACTTTCTTATTAGCTATTTAATTATTTAATAAATATTTTTTATTTTTAAATTATTTGCTTATTATATAGTTTTGAAATTCTACATTTATTTTTTATTTAAAAATAATAATATAATTATTATTAATATAATTATTTTTTTAAATTCATAGCTTTGACCATGTTTTTAAGCTTTCCAAAAGCTATATCATCAGGTAAAAGTTTCATTCCACAATCAGGATCGATTAAGAGATTTTTTTTACCCATTATTCTGATTCCTTTATCAATAATTTTAGATATTTCTTCTATGGATTCAATAGATTGTTTTTTAGTGTCGATAACACCCAATCCCACTTTTTTGCCATTTTTAATCAGATAATCAGCATTTTCTTTTAAAATATCTATATTATTCGGATGTCCAGCAAATTCACAATCAATAATAGATATATTGAATGAAATAAGATCCTTAAAAACATTTTTAATATCCCCACAACAATGTAAAGATACAGGAATGTTTATATCCATAGTTATAATATCAATAGCTTCTTTAGCTACTTCCATATCAATTAAACCCGTAGAAAGAAATGGCTCATCAATTTGAATTAATTTAGCTCCAGCTTTTTCAAGAGCTATTGCTTCTTCTCTAAGTGCATATGCCATGTCAATTATAGCTTTATTTTTATCTTTATATATTGGACCTAATTTTGAAGATTGTATTATAGTGGATGGCCCAGTAATTATTCCTTTAACTCCTTTTTTAGATTTTTCTTCAGGAGACATATCATCAGATTTAGATAAAAATTCTTCCATATATTTAATAGCTAATTTTAAATCACTTGCCCCAATAGATTTATTATGTTTATATATTTTAGAATTAATATGATAAGTATTCCCTTCAATCTCAAAACCGGGGATAGATTTAGCAAAAATTTCAACCATTTCCCCCCTAACCTGACCATCAGAAATTATATCAACACCTGCTTTTAATTGTGAATCCACAGCATGACGAATAGCTAATTTATAAGAGTCATAAACCCCTATATTAGAAAGTATCTTTCCTTTAATAGATTTATTTTCTTTTAGATAGACAGGATAACTACCAACAACAGTGCTTAAAATTTGATCACCTAGAAATAATTTTTATGTAAAAATTTTTTATTATCTGTTTAATTATATTAATTGCATATTTAATTAATAATTATCTATATATCTATTTAATAATAATTATTTGTTTGATAGATTAAATTTAGAATTAATAAAATATAATTTATATACTAGAATTAAATTATAAAATAAAATTATAAAACTAAATTATAAAACTAAATTATAAAGCTAAATTATAAAGCTAAATTATAAAGCTAAATTATAAAATAGAATTAAATTATATAACTAAATAAAAATTATATGTATTTAAAACCAACATATTACACTTAAAATTAAAATTATATGGATAGAAAATATGATTAATATAAAAAAAGGTTTAAAGTCCTTAAAATATACTATAAATATAAAAATAGATTAATTTCATAGTAAAACTAATTTTTAATAGCAATTTTTCTAATATTCTCAATCTCTTTATCATCAACAGGCAGCTCGATTGCTGCAGTTCCATGACATGGTTTGGTGTAAGAAATTATTACGGTCCCTTTATCCTTATTTATACCAACAGGAACTGGAGGAATTCCAATAATACGTGCCCCTAAAATCTTATCCCCTGGATTAATATATAGAACTTCAGTAGATTTATCTTTTATAACCTTTGCACAATCTTTAAAACCTGCACGAGATAATAAAACTTCATAATCATCTGATTGCTGAAGATAAGTATCTAAACAAAATGACATAAAATCACAACCTAAAACAAAATATTTACAATTCTTTAAAATATTTACAATTCTTTTAAAACTTTATCAAATTTAACTCTTAGAGGAGTTGGATTATGGAAAGCTCTTACAGCTACAATCTTAGAATCCGTGTTTTCATCAACAATTTTAACAAAATCTTCCAATAAATCATTATCTTTTTCAAAGACTAAAGCAATTGATTCACATTGAAGAATGTGGTAAAAAGTAATAAAATATGAAGCAGCTGCATCTTTATGAACAAATCCCACTAATAAATCATATTGTCCTTTTTCTAAATTTTCTAAACATGTTTCAATATCAATTTTATTTTTAATATAATATTCATCAGGATCAGAAACTTCTAAAAGCTTAGATGCTGATGGAGTACTTGCTATAGTAACATCATACCCCATATTAACTAACTTTTGAGAAGAATAAACTGCCATTGGAGTTTGAGAAGGAGATTCTGGACACCCTAATAAAATCAAAGCTTTTTTCATAATTTCACCTACTAAAAATTCTTTTAATTTAATAATATTTCAATAAACCTCAGTAAAAATACATACTTTTACTAGAATAATTTTAATTATAAACTTAGATAATATTATTTAAATATTCTCCATTTAATCCCTTTTAAGAGAAATTACATGAGCAAGTACTAGTGAAGCTAAGAATATAAACGTTAAAAGAGCAGTACCATTAATAGAACGATTAAATATAAACATTCCAACAATAGCTTGAGCTATAAAAGCTGTGAGAGATCCTATTAAAAGAACTTCTTTTCCAAGATATTTTTTATTATTTTTTTCACGTTTAGCCCTATACTCCCTAAGAACCATCAGACCAATAATTATCGTGAATAATGTGAATCCCACAAGGCCTATCAATCCCAAATATCCGAAATCAAAGGAATAACCAAAAATTCCAGGCAACATATAATCTATAGTATCTTTTTTAGTTACTAACACACCATAAAACAAGGGAAATGGCAATCCAAATAAGAGAATAAAAGACATAGGAAGACTTATATATCCTGAAGCAAAACCTGTATCTTCTGCACCCCAATAAGCAGAACCTGGAGTATGGCCAATTAGTTGAGTATTGTGTAAAACCATCTTTAAACTTGCAAGAGAGTTTGTTTCAATTCTGGTAATCCTAAGTAATGGAGAAAATACCTCCATATGAGTTATGGTCGAAAGTAACTCGAGACAAACAAAAGCTGCACCTCCCAAACCACAAAATATAAGAATTCTCTTTACAGTTAAAAATGATTTTTGTCTGAAAGATTTAGATATTAAGAAATATCCTACAAATAAACCTAAAATCCAAAGAAGAAGGAAAGACCTATGCATTAATCCCCCAAATACAGTTACCCCAATTAATAAAATAAAGACAAATTTTTGTAAACTTTTTACATTAACACCAGAATCTTCCATTACTTTTAATGAAGCCAAAGAAGTTATAATTGCTAAAAGTGCTATTGGTCCAAAAGGATGTGTAAACTCATTTTGTCCAAAAGATAAAAATAACATTGCAATATCTGCCCCAAAAAGAAGAGTAAATGCAACAGACAAGAAAAGTGAAAGGAAAGTAATTATACTAAGAGAAATTGGAACTAAATTAATAGTAAATGTCACTAAAGCAAATATTATTGCTCCTATTTCTAATATAAATTGAAAATGATTTTGAGCTATTAAAGGCATAGAAAACTCCTTTTTAAAATTTATTTTTATATAGATTAAGATTTTTTAATAAATATAAAATAACTATTAAAAATTACTTCAAAAATTTTAGTATTTTATATTTATAGTTAAAATAATTTATTAGTTAAAATAATTATTTTAAATATTTTATAATGAATATTGAATTATATTTATCTTTATAAAATTATTTTTATAAAATGTTTTAATATTAAACTTACAACAATAAACCAAAACTGAGATTATTTTGATTTTATAATAATTATTAAATAACAATTAATTATACAAAATTACATTAAAATTACTGAGAAGATTATGTAATCAAATTATTATACAAAATTATTAATATAGAAATTATATTACCAATATTTAATTTCCATAATATTATTATTTACAATATAAATTTATTTATACTTACTCAATAAAAAGTTTTTCTATAAATAAGAAAACACATCTTAAAATCCCGCAAAAAACCTGAAAAGTTTTTAAAGTTAATAGAAGTGAAAAAGAAGAGAATTAAAAAAATGGACTGACCGGGATTTGAACCCGGGGCCTCCGCCATGCCAAGGCGACGATCTACCATCTGAGCTACCAGCCCTCAAGATATAAATACTTCAATATAAAGACTATAAAAGATTTATTTTAAAAGTATTTAAATTTATCTATAAAAATTAGATATAAATCATAGTAATAATCATGATACTAAAATACTTTTAAATTTATTTTTATAGAAATATAAAAACTAAAAATAAGAATAAATTGAATTAATATAATATTAGAAAATATAGGACAAAAAAAGCTAGTCAACAAATAAGAAAAAATGAAAAAATTTTATATTCTAAAAATTAAATTATTTTAAAAAATGACATTATTCTAAAGAATATTATTTTAAAAAGTGTATTATTCTAAAAGACATTATAAAACATATATTCTTAAGAATAAAAAAGGAATAATATTAAAAAAGAGATATTATTTTTTTCTACCTAATTCATAAACATTATCAACAATTAATTGAAATAAATCATCATGTTTAATTTCTTCTTTTTTAGTAGGATTAACAAGAAAACTAAGTGCTTTGTTTATTACTTCTTCGGTATTATTAGACCTAAACATTAAACCTTTATCAATATAATATTGATCAACAGACAAAGGAATTCCTGGATAACAAGAAATAACAGGAGTATGCAAAACAGCAGCTTCCCTATTCATGGTTCCACCTGCACCAATAACTAAATCACAATGTTTAATTATACTAGAAGTATCCACAGGAGGTTTCAAGATAGTAACATTTTCAATCCCTTCAAAAATTTCTGATTGTTCTTTAAAACGAGGTAAAATTAAAATATTTGCATATTCTTTTAATACTTCCACAATAGGAGAAAGTACTGATTCTCTACAGTCAGCATCAAGATAAGATGCTAAAGAAGGTTCCGGCCTCATTAAAATAGTTTTAGGATTTTTTAAATTAATATTTAGATCATTAAAAATATTTTGATTATATTCAAAGCTCTTAAAATGGATAATTTCAGAAGTCCCATTATATCTAAGAAGTTTATTTGGATTTGCACCATAACCAATTAGTTTCCACATGTCAATAATTCTTGGAGCTATTAATCTATCACATAATGGAAGTGTAAGTTTATTTGCTGCTTCAGCATGTTCATTATCTAAAATATATAAACTAGGTATCCCTAAGCCAAAAGATATACGAGGCAATTCTATTGAATGTTTAGATAAAGCAACATCAATTTTTTCACTAGCTATGATATCAACTAAACTATCAACCCTAGCAGTGCTTTCTTTAAGTTTTTCTTCAAGAGAAACCCCGTGTTTACCAACAGATATAAAATCAAAACCATACATATCCATTAACTTATGAATATCCCCAAATTGTCTTCCAGTGATGATTAAATCTTCTCCTTCATCTTGGAAATATTTAATTATATCTTTAAAAAATCTTACATGAGGAGAATTAGTTATATCTATCCAAATTTTCAAAATAATCACCTTTATTTAACTTCATAAGCAATATAACTTTATAAAAATATATAATTTAGTTTATAGATTATATCTAGTTTAGTTTTATAAAATATATCGAATTTATTTTTATAAAATATATCTGATTAGTTTTATAAAATATATCTAATTAGTTTTATAAAATATATCTAATTTGATAAATCATCTAATTTTTAAAAATTACCTAAATTTAAATATTATTATTTAGAGTATCAGTATTAATATTATTATTCAAATACTATATTGTTTTTAAGAATTATTAGATTAAATATTATTTTTAAAGTTTTCAATAGCTAAAATAACTTTATCTAATCCCATTCCTTGTTTAAGGCTAGTTTTTATAACTTCAACACTAGGGTTTATATCATGAACATCATTAACCATTTTATCACTATCTGCACCAACAGCATCAGCGATATCAACTTTATTAATAATAACAAGATCTGCACTCTGGAATATTAAAGGGTGTTTTTCTACTGTATCATCACCTTCACTAACACTTATAACTACAATACGCATATGAGAACCAAGATCAAAATCAACAGGGCAAATAAGATTACCTACATTTTCAATAAAGAGATAATCAATCTTATCCATTGGCATATCATCAAGAACATGCTCAACAAGGTGTGCATCAAGATGACATTCTTTACCGGTGTTTAAACCTACAACAGGGACATTATGGCTCTCAAATCTACCAGCATCAAATTTACTGATAACATCTCCAGCTATGACACCGATTGAACCATTCATATTATCAATAAGGTCTTCAATAAGAGAAGTTTTACCAGAACCAATTGCACCTACAAAATCCACACAAAAAATATTATTTTTATCAAATATTTCTTGATTTTTATCTGCTAATTTTTTATTAGCCTTCATTATATTATGTTGAACTTCAATTTCTGCTACTTTATGCATTAATAACCATCTCTCAATGTTTAAAATATATAACGATATATACTAAGATAATACTAAGATATACACAAAGATATATATTAATATATATCCAAAAATTTACTCATAAAATGATTTATTTAGAATTTATTATTTGATTTAAACCTATTATTTAAGTTAAACCATATCTAAGTTATAAAAATTTATCTAATTTGTACCTAAAAATTAAATATATCTATATTATATTAATAATATTTTAATTTAAAAAATATTTTAATCATCAGGTTTTTCAATAACAATATTTTTTACAATACAATCTTTACCATTAGTAATTTCAATGACCTTATTTTCACATTTAGGACATTCTACCATGGGAGCATAATGATCTAAATCATCTCCATCAGCTAAGCCAATATAACCACATTCCTTACACTTAATTTCAATAGGGATTTCTACCATTACAAAATTTGCATCTTTTGCTATTGTATCTTCACTAAGAACTCCTAACATGAATTTAACTTGCTCTGGATTAAGAAGAGCCAATTTTCCAATTTCAATAGTTACTTCTGTAACTTCAGTAGCCCCATTTTGCTCAGCATTTGAAATTACTGCTTTTAAAATACCATCTGCCATTGATAATTCATGCATTACGACACCTCTTTAAAAAATAAATTTAGAACCTTTATAAAATGATAAAATACATATATAAGATGATAAAATTAATTAAATATTCTTTTATGAATCAAAATATCCTTTAGATTAAGTACATTAATTAATATATATAATATATTTATCTGTGAAACATGTATAATATATTTTTCCAAAAATACTGCTAAAATATTATTATACAGTTGAAAAATTATTCAAAAGTAAAAGTATTCAAGGTTAAAATTATCTAAAATACACAATAATATTTTTAATTATCAAATAAATTATAAATTATATAAAATATTAAACCAAGAAAATATTAAATTATAAAAAAGATTGATTTTATAATATATTAAATATATTTATTAAATATAATTATAAAAAGTTAATATTATATAATGTGATATTTATATAATTTAATTTTAATTTAATGATTATTCTTAAGATTGTTATTACTTTATTTTTAGATTTAATTTTAATATTAATAACATTATTTATTAAAAATGATATGTAAAATTATTAATCTAAAAGAAAAAATCATTAGTTTAATATAGAAACTAAACTTATAAATAATAAATAATACAGATTATTATTATAGTTAAATGGTGATATTATTGATAATCGGTGGTTCAGCCTCTCAAAAATTAGCAGCTAATGTTGCAAAAGAGCTTGGAGATTCTTTATGTCCAATTGAAACAAAAAAATTTCCTGATGGAGAAAGATATCTCAGAATAAAAGGAGAAGTTGCAGAAGAAGCAGTTATTATACAATCAACAGGATATCCTCAAGATGAAAACCTTATTGAATTATTATTCATGATAAAAACATTAAAGGATATGGGTGTTGAAAAGTTAAAAGTTGTTATTCCTTATTTTGGGTATGGTAGACAGGAAAAAAGATTTAAAAGTGGAGAATCAATTTCAGCACAAGTAATAGCAAATATAATTGAAGATGCAGGTGCAGATGAAATAATTTCTGTAAATCTTCATGAAGATAGTGTTAGAGATTTTTTCAATATTCCGACGAAAAATATCTCAGCTATGGAAGCAATTGCAGAATATATAGACTCTATTTCTAAAGATCCAATAATAATTGCTCCAGATAAAGGAGCACTTAATTTTGCAGAGGAAATTGCTAAGATACTTGATTGCAGTTGTACCTATATGAATAAAGTACGATTAGGCCCAGATAAAGTTGAAACAAAAATCGCGGACATTAGATGTGATTTTTCTGCAAATGACCCGAAATTAGCTCAATTGAATAAAACTGAAAAAAAAGTTAGTATAGATTCTGTAAAAGGAAAAGAAGCAATAATTATTGATGACATTATAGCTACTGGAGGTACTATAGTCAATGCGATTGGTATATTAAAAGATCAAGGAGCTAAATCTGTTAGTGTTTGTTGTGTTCATCCCATTCTTGTTAATGATGCAGTTTTAAAAATATATGCTGCTGGAGCTAAATCTATTGCAGGGACAGACACATTAAAATCAGAAGTCAGTTGTATTTCAATAGCTAAAATTATAGCAAAATCTTTATAATATAAAAAATAATATTCCATTTCATTAATATAAAAAAATATAAAAGTTATTATTATAATTAAATTAATTCAAAAAATAATTAATAATAAAGAAATAATAATAAAAAAAATAATAAAAATAATAAAAATAACTAATAATAGATATATTAAATATTTTTATTATAATTTTATTATATAATGACCTTCATAAATTGATTGATACATATACAATACTATTTATTCTAATTTTTTCAGTAAAATATTACTATAATTTATCCAATTTAAAAATAAAAATAAAAATAAGGATAAAAATTAAAGGAAATCAAAGATTTCCTAACTTTGAAACATAATATTTTGCAAATTAAAAATCCTTTAAAAAATTAAATATTACCTTTTTTTAGTTATTAATCCTAAGCTAATCAAAAATACTAAAAATATAGCAGTTATTGGAATTCCTGTTTCTTTCATAGTTGCATTAGCTACAACTGGATTGATATTTGTATTGTTAGTACTATTATTCTTGTCTTCTTTGAATTTTAAATTATAAGAAGCATTTGAATAATTGTATTCTTCATCACCATTAAATAAAGCAAATATTAAGTAATTTGCTGGTTTAAAAGGATTATTTTTAGTATAATTGAGCTCAGCTACACCATTTTCATTAGTCAAAGATTTCCCAATATATTTACCATTTAAATAAAACTTGATTGTTTTATTGCTTAATGGATTTCCAAATTCATCAACTAATTTGCCTGTGAAAAAGATAGTTTTATTATCATTGCTAAATTTAGCACTAACATTAAGGTTAGTGTTGTGAATAGCTAAAATAGTAAGATTAGTCATGTTACTACCATAATTCATATCACTAGTAGTTATATTAACTATATTAGTTATATTACCCGTAGTATTAATACGAACAGTGATAATTAATGTAGCAGTTCCATCTTTAGCTAAACTACCAATTGTCCAAATACCTGTGTTTGGATTGTAAGTCCCATATTTAGTAGAACTACCCAAATAAACAAGTTCTAGTGGTAATTTATCATTAACAACAACATTTGTTGCTCCATCAGGACCATGATTACTTACAGTAATAGTGTAGTGTATTGTTTGACCATTAACAACATTTCCTTTAACATTACTAGATTTATTAATAGTGAGATTTACAGCAGGATCTACACTAATAGTTACATTTGTATTGTTAATACCAAGATTAGATTCATCTAAATTAATAGTAGCCATATTAGTGATATTTCCTGAACGATTCAAAAGAACATTAATAAATAATGTAACATTAGACCCATTATTTAAATTACCAATATACCAAATACCAGTACTTGGATTATAATCTCCAGAAGGATAAGATCCCAGATAAATAATACCAGATGGTAAAATATCATTAATCCAAACATTAGTAGCAGTATTATTTCCATTGTTAGTTACAGTAATAGTATATGTAACACGTTGACCATTTAAAACATTGGTAACATTAGCAGTTTTGGAAATAGTTAAATTTGCAAAAATAATTTCTTTATATAACATTAAATTTTCATTATCTCCAATTGCCCTAAGACTAAAACCACTACCAGAAGTGAAATTGGTAATCTCAGAGTAAAATCCTTTTGCATTAATTAATTCAGAATTAATTCCATTAATACCCGTCCAAGTTAAATTGACAATAAAATCAGGAAGGTTTCCATAATCAACAATACTGAAAGTATTTGTTGTATTATTATAAAGAATAAGCTGATAAGACAAATTAACATTAGACCCTGGCTGATTAGTACTACTATTTACTATAGTACTAAAATTATTTGCAGTTAATTGCATAACAAACCAATCAGTTAAAACAATACCATAAACTAATGGAGTGTTATTACCCCACCAATTATAACTAAGATTTGGAGTCTTAGACATACCAGTATTGTTTAAATAATAATCATAGTTAGAATTGTTAACAAAACGATTGTATTGAACTGAAACATCACCAGTATCTGGAATACTATATATACCGCCACCTTGACTTGCAGTATTATTTATATAATTTGATCCAGTAGAATTAATACTATGTCGAACATAAATAGCTCCTCCCTGACCATTAGCACTATTTCTATAAAAGTTAACATAATAAAGAAAAGTTGAAGTTGCAGTATTAGAATAAACAGCCCCACCATTTCCAGCATTAGCACTATTGTTATTAAATAAAGAATCAGAGATTGTTAAATTACTATTTGTATTATAAATAGCTCCACCATTATTAGCAGAATTATTTTCAAAGACAGATTCAAATATGCCTATGATAGTACCATTATTTTTATTAATAGCACCACCATTATTAGCTGCAGTATTATTTATAAAATTAGAATAAGATATCTGAACTTGACCACCAGTAAGCATCAATGCACCCCCGCCACCAGCACTACTATCAGTCCCATGATTGTTTATAAATACAGAATTTTGAATAATGTTTGCCATAGTACTATTATAAGGGTTAGAAGCCCAAATAGCTCCACCTCTTCCTGCAGTATTATTAATAAATGTAACATTATATATCCCTAACAATCCAGTTGAATAAATAGCTCCTCCTAAAGTAGCATTACCATTGATAATAGCCAAATTTATCAAAAATAAAGAATTTCCATCAGTAACATTGAAAACTCTACCTATTGAACTAGCATCAATAATAGTATTATTTTGTGAAGAACCCCTTATGGTTATGTTTTGATTTATAATAATATTTGTATTATTAGAACCCGAATATATACCATCTTCTAAAGTAAGATATCCTCCTTCACCAGCATCTAAAACTCCCTGAGCTATGCCACCACTAGTATTATTATCAATAGTTACACTAGCCCCACTTACAGAAGTTGATAAAAATAAGCAAACAGCTAAAAAGATTATACTTAAAAATATAATATTTTTCGATTTTTTAATTTTCTCACCTCCTCATATTTAGTAAAAACATTATAGGAAGTATAAAAAATTCATTAGTTTTAATAATGTGTATAGTAATTAAATAAATATGATTCATAAATATAACATATGATTAATCAAATAATCTATGATTCTTAAATAATCATTTGAAATGAAAATAACACTATTATTTTTCTAATCGAATTTATATACCATTTATTAATATATTTTCATCTTTATTTTAATAAAAATGAAAAAATAATAAAAATACTTTCTCTAAAATAATATTTAGAAAAATTCTTAAAACTTATGGTTGAATACAAAGATAAATAGAATTTTTATACTCAACATAAATAACAATATGAGTACTCACTATATATAAATATTTTTATTTATTTTATATCAAGGATAATCTTTACAAAGAGATAAAAAAATTAATAATATAAATAAATGGATAATATAAAAAATGAATAATAAAAAAAAGTAATAATATAAATAAATGGATAATAAAAAAAGGAATAATAAAAAAAAATTTAAATTAGTTAGAAAGCTGTAAAGTAAAATAAATTCAATTTTTTAAAAAAAATTATAAAAAGATTAATTAAATAAATTAATTAAAAAAAATATAAAAAATATTAATTAAAAAATTAATAAACACGATTAAAAATGGGATTAATAAAATAATTAAAAATAAAAAAATAAAAAAGTAAAAAATAAAAAATTAGTATTTAAGATTTACTAGGAACATCACAAGCATTTAAAGAACTGTTTGGAACCTTATCTGCAACAGCACTACTGATTTTCTTCATCTTTTTTATTAAGCTACTTTTTTCACTACATCCTATAAGAATGTTTTCTAAAACATCACTTAATGTATCAACAGGAATAATTTCGATTAAATTTTCATATTTTTTCTCAATCATAACATCTTTCATGTTAGATCTTGGAATAATAACCTTTTTGATTCCTGCTTCAGCTGCAGCTTCTATTTTACTAGTAGCTCCACCAATTGGAAGTACATCTCCACGAACACTGAGTGATCCAGTTAAAGCAACAGTTTGATCAATTGGAATTTCTTCAATAGCTGAAATAACAGCTGCTGCAATTGATACACTTGCACTATCACCTTCAACTCCATCATAAGTCTGTAAAAATTGAATATGAATATCATATTGTGAAATGTCTGTGCCTGTGTGTTTTTTAATAAGAGCACTTACATTTTGAACAGATTCTTTAGCTATTTCACCCAATTTACCAGTTGCAATAATTTTTCCTTCTCTTTTACTTTGAGCAGGAGCGGCTTCAGCAGCAATTGGAAGCATTAGGCCACTTCTATCACCAATAACAGATAAACCATTAACCATACCAATTTTTCCACCTTCAGGGTTGAATACTGCATATTCTTTTCTTTGAGTAATAGATCTATCAGCTATTTGTTGTTCTAAAGTTCTAGAGAATTTTTTAGCATTTAAAACATGGTCTGCATGAACAAGGTCAGCCCCTTCTTCTTTAGCTACATCACCTGCAGCACGAACGAGGCCTCCTAATTCCCTAAGACGTAAAGTAAGAGAATCTTTTTTACCAGCTCTTCTTTTTGCTTCCCTAATAATTTCATCTAAGGCCTCTGGTGAGAAATGAGGAATCCTACCATCATTTTTAACTTCTTGAGCTACAAACTGAATAAGTTTTTTCCTATTTTCTTCACTATCTGGCATGTTATCTTTCATAAAGACTTCATAACCATATCCCCTAATTCTAGAACGCATAGCAATGTGCATACCTTCAAGAACCTGAATATTACCAGAAGCAACTAGAACAAAATCACATGGAACTGATTGAGAACGGACCATTGCACCACTACTATTTTCACTTTGCCCAGTAATAGAGTAATGTTTCTCCTGCATAGCTGAAAGAAGTTCTTGTTGAGTTTTCATACTCATAGTTCCAATTTCATCTATGTATAAGACACCCCTATTAGCTTTATGAATCATGCCTGGTTCAACACGTTCATGAGCAGGAGTTCCAAGTCCTCCAGATTGATATGGGTCATGACGAACATCACCAAGAAGGGCACCCGCATGAGCACCAGTAGCATCTTCAAATGGAGCAAATCTTTTTTCAGCATTATTTACTAATAGCTTTGGAGCCATTGTAATATTTTTAGGTTTTATCTGCATAGATATGAAAAATATGAAAAGAGCTGCTAAAATTGCAAATAATAATTGAGCCCTATATATGAAACCAAGTGCTAAGACTCCTGCAATGAGAATCATTGTTACAATAAGTTTTTTCTCTTCATAACCTTTTGTAGTATTCTTATTTGCCATGACAATTCTTTTACCTTCACCTGCAGGAACTGTACGGATTAAAGGATTATTAGAATCTTCAGCATTTGGATATACTAAAACATCTTGAAGTATTTCTGGCGGTAAAAGCTCTGCCATTCCTTTAGCTATCATTGATTTTCCAACACCAGGATCCCCAATAAGAAGAACATTTCTCCGTTGTTTAGCTGCTTTTTTAATAGTTTCAACAGATTCTTCATGACCAATTACTTGATCTATTAAAAGAGGAGGCACATCAATATCTTTTGTACTTCCTATATTCTCATAATCCAACATTTTCTGTTTTTCATAATAAGAATTAATATTGCTATCTTTTTCAGATGAATTTTCATCTAACTCATTATCGGTTGAATTTTTTTCTTTTTCAATATTCTCAGTGTTTATTTCATCTTCAGAAATATCATCATTCTCCATTTTTTCTGTGAGATTATGATCTTTATTAGTGTCGAGTGTAATTTTAATCGCCTCTTTCTTAATTGAAGTTTTATTTGAATTTAATTTATTTATATTCATATTATTATCTATAATCGTGTCAAGAGAATTTGTATTTTTAACAATTTTTGAAACATTACTAATATCTTTTTCATTACTACTAGCATTAGTGTTATTAACACTTTTTTCAAATTTCTTTTGAGAATCTTCTAGAAATTTAGATGATTCATTATTAATTTTCATATAGAAACCTCAATTAAGCTTGAATTGGATTTTCAGCTAATTATTAATTAACCAAAATTTATTTTATAAATTAAATTAATATTCAGTTAATATTCAATTAGTTTTATTTGTCTAATAAACATTTAAATGTTTTTATTATTTTATTTTATTAAATTTTATGTTAAAAATAAATAAATATTAATTAAAAATGATTTTAATATAATATATTAATATTATATAAATTTTTTTGGTATTAGTCTTAATAAATTAATATTTTAGCAATTATTGATTTTTATTAGAATATATTATTTGAAAGATTTTTATTAAAGTAGGTTTATTTGAAAGTTTTTTCTTAAAAATATTTGCTTTAAATATCAAAGATTAATTAAAATACTCATTAAAATTTTTATATTTATTGAGATATTATTAATAAATTCATATTAGGAAAGGATGTTATTTATATTTTTATATAATATTCATTTTCATAGAACATTTTCAACCATTTTAATATTACTTTTTAAACAAAATTAATAAAAAAAATAAAAAAATATTAAACTAACTTTTTGTATGAATATGTTGTACTCTATCATTAATAAATGTTTTCAATGAAAATCATTTATCAATCATATAAATTAAATAAAATTTGCAAAAAATGAAACTACCAAAAATGAAAAAATAATTTTTATATTAATTATTATGAAATTAAGATTTAAAATATAAAATATTACATTATATTATTTTTATATTATCAAAAATCTTTATATACTATGAAATACAATCATAAATATGAGTAGGAAAACGGTTTCCTAGTATAATGATTATTAAAATACTACATAAAGGTTCACCTCCTTTTAAACCAACCACAAAAAATTAATAACTCAAGGGCTAAAAGGAAACCAATTATCCTACCAAAATCTATTTTTACTAAATTAACATAATAACAATACCAATTAGAAGATTATTTGATTTTTAAGATGAGATTAAAATTTAAATAAATATTTAAATAAATATTTAAAAAAAATAACAGAATTTTATTGAATTTTTAAATAAATTTTTAAATAAATTATGTAAATATAAACTTTTTTATATATTTTTAATAAAAACTTTTTTTAATTGATTTCAATGAAAAATTTATTTAAAAAGATCATTTAGTAGTTTAAAAGCTTAACAATTGTATAAGAAAAATTAACAATTGCACATATAGAAAAGTCCAAAAACAAAAAATCAAGCTAATTTTAATTATATTAAATTATAATTATCTATAAATATTAATTAGAATAATAGTGATAATTATAAAAGTTTTTCATTAAAAAATATTCTGAAAAATAAATCATTTTAAATTGAAATCATTAGAGAAGGTAAAAAAAATGGCTAAATGTATTATGGTTCAAGGAACCTCATCAAATGCTGGAAAAAGCGTTATGGTAGCTGCTTTATGTAGAATATATTCAAGAAGAGGATATAAAGTAGCACCTTTCAAATCTCAAAATATGTCTCTAAATTCTTACACAACAAAAGAAAATGGAGAAATAGCTATTGCGCAAGTTCTTCAAGCAGAAGCAGCTGATGTTCAACCAAGTATACATATGAATCCTATTCTTCTTAAACCAAAAGGAAATTTCAATTCTCAAGTTATTATTCAAGGAAAAGCTGTAGCAGATATGAATTTTTATGATTATCAACATAAATTTAGAGAAAAGGCATTAAATGCAATAAATGAATCTCTTGAAAAACTTAAAGAAGAATATGATATTATTATTATTGAAGGAGCAGGATCCCCTGCAGAAATAAATATGAGAAAAGAAGACTTAGCTAACATGGAAATAGCGCATATGGCAAATGCTGATGTTCTACTTGTTGCAGATATTGATAAAGGAGGGGTATTTGCATCAATTGCAGGAACTTTTTCATTATTAGATAATTACGATAGATCTAGACTGAAAGCAGTTATAATAAATAAATTTAGTGGAAATTTAGATATATTAATGCCCGGAATTGAAAAGATAGAAAAAATTATTGATGCTCCTGTTTTAGGAGTCCTTCCTTATGATCATGACCTTCATTTGCCAGAAGAAGATTCTGCATCACTCTTTGAACATAAATTTGATTCAAATAAAGATATAATTATTGGAGTTATTAGACTTCCAAAAATAGCTAATTTCACAGACATTGACCCATTTGAATTTGAAGAAGATGTTGGAATAAAGCTCATTGACATAAATGATAATTTAATTGATTCTAAAAATAATATAATAGATATTGATGCGATTTTAATACCAGGAACACGTAACACAACTGAAGATATGGTTGCTATAGAAAAAAGTGGTATGGCAAATCAAATAAGAGAAATAAATAATAAATATCCTCATATACCAATAGTTGGGATATGTGGAGGATATCAAATTTTAGGAAAAAAAATATTTGATGAAAATAAAAGAGAGTCTCCTGAAGGTTCTGTTGATGGTATTGGGCTTCTAAATATAAAAACTTATTTTAAAAATAATTCTTCAGAAGAAAAAATTGTTGAACAAAGCGAAGGGGTTATTTTAAAAGAAAAAATAGTGGAAAATAATTTTGAAGATTTTGAAGGAATATTTACATCTATTCAAGGGGAAATAATTAAAGGTTATGAAATACATGAAGGAATCACAACATTAAAATTAGGTGATTTAAATGAAAATTATGATAATTCTAAAGAAGAACAACCATTACTAAAAATAAAAAAAGGCATAGGAAACACAAAATACAGAGAATATTCTGAAAACTCCCAAAGTATAGATTCCAAGAAAGATATAGAACTATATGATGGTGCAATAAAAGGAAATGTATTTGGTAGTTACTTACATGGAATATTCCATAATTATAACTTTAGAAGAGAATTTTTAAATTATATAAGAAAAAATAAAGGACTTGAAAAAAAATTTGGAATAGATCCTTATGAAACAAAAAAAGATTATTCTATTGACAGATTAGCTAAAATAGTAGAAGAAAATTTAGATATGGAGTTTATTGATAATCTTTTAAAAAATCAAAAAGAATAAAATAATTATAAAAAAATAAAAAGTAAATAAAGAGTAAATAAAAAATAAATATTTTTTATAAAAAATTGAAAAGGATAATAAAAAGAGAATAGACTAAAACAAATTATAATATACTGAAATGAATTAAGAAAAAATATATTAAAAATAATCATATAAGTTGAAAAAATCTAATGTTAATAGAATAAAGAATAATCAATGCTTAATGAAATAGTTCGGAACATAAGAAATCTTTTCATCAATATTAAATGAGAATAAAGTATATATATAATTGAAAAATTATATTATAATAGTGTCATCAGTTTTATAAAAATTTGAATACACTTTGAAGAAAAGATTTCATATTCTCCCCCCAAGGGAATTTTAATCTCTTCTTCTAAACACTTTTTTTAATATTAATATTATTATTATATATTATTAATATTACTATTATGAAAACTTTTTATTATTATAAAAAATTTTTTTAGATATATTATTTAAAAATATAATATATTATTTAAAAATGTGATATATTATTTAAAAATATGATATATTAGATTATTTAAGAATATTATTTAGTCTGTATTATTTTAAATTAAATTTAATTATAAAATTATTATGATTAAAATTTTTAATTAATAAAATATCATTTTAATGAAAATTAATAAAGCTAAAAAAATGCTAAAAATTTCTATTTTTTATAAAGAACTATCATAAGTTAATAAAAACATTCAAAATCAAGTATTAAATCAAAAACATTATTACAATCATTTTAAATTATAAAATAGTATTTATTACCTTAAAAAAATTAAATTTAGATAGTTATTTATAAATAATAAAAAGAAAAATGGAATTAATTTAAAAAATGATTTATTTAAAAATAATTTAATTATAAAGAATATAATTAGAAATAATCTAATTAAAAATAATATAATTAGAAATAATATAATTAAATATAATTTAAAAAAAATTAAAAAAATTTTTATCTAGAAAGAATATGAATAGCAGCTGTACCACCAGTACCTCCAATATTATGAGTCATACCAATTTCAGCACCATCAATCTGACGTTTATCCGCTTCTCCCCTTAATTGCCAAACTATTTCAGCAGCTTGAGCAATTCCAGTTGCACCTAATGGATGACCTCTAGCTTTAAGTCCTCCAGATGGATTTACTGGTATTTGACCATCTATATGGGTAATACCTTCCTCTACAGCCTGACCACCTTTTCCTTTTTCAACAAAACCTAAATCTTCAATAGCTAATATACCATTTATTGAAAAACAATCATGAACTTCAACAGCATCAATATCTTTTGTTGTTACACCAGCCATTTCATAAGCTTTTTTAGCTGCAACTTTAGTAGAACCGATAGTTGTGATATCCTTCCTATCGTGTAAAGTTATTGTGTCAGAAGCCTGAGTAGATGCTTTCACATATATAGGGGTGTCAGTATATTGTTTTGCCATTTCAGCAGGACACAAAACGATTGCAGCTGCACCATCAGTAACAGGAGAACAATCAAGAAGAGTTAAAGGGTCTGCGACCATTGTAGAATTTAAAACTTTATCTACACTAATTTCAAATGGATATTGAGCCCTAGGATTTTTAGAAGCGTTTTTATGATTAATTACAGAAAATTCAGCTAATTGTTCGCGAGTAGTTCCATATTCGTACATATGACGTCTAGCTATCATTGCATAAAGAGAAGGGAAAGTTACTCCTTGTTGAGCTTCCCATTCTTGATCAGAAGCAGTAGCTATTGCAGGAGTTGCATCAACTACATCAGTCATTTTTTCTACCCCTGCAGAAATTACAATATCATGATATCCTGAAGCAACAGCCATTACACCCTGTCTAAGAGCAAGTCCACCAGAAGCACAAGCAGCCTCAACACGAGTTGAAGAAATTGGGTTTAATCCAGTATGATCTGCTATAAGAGCAGCAATATGTTCTTGTTGAATAAAAAGACCAGCAGTCATGTTACCAACAAACATAGCATCCAAATCATTACCTGCAACTCCAGAATCTTCAATAGCGTTAAGTCCTGCTTCAGCTATTAATTGTCTAAATGATGAATCCCACAACTCTCCAAATTTTGTTTGTGAAACACCTATAATCGCAACATCTCTCATATTATCTTATCTCCAAAAATTATTATTAGGACATTCTTAATTTGCCTTTGTATTTAGCATAAACGGCATAATCAACGTAAGTTTTATTTTTAATCATATTAGAAAGTTTAGGAGCCAATTCCCTTTTTTCATCAATTTTATCAGTTACAGACAATGTAAAAGCATCACTACCTGAACCAGACCCATAAGAAATTGCTAAAATATTATCTCCAGGTTGTGCTTTATCCAAAATAGCAGCCAAACCAAGAGGAGTGGCACCAGAATAAGTATTACCAATTACTGGAGTTAAAAGACCGTCTTTAATTTGTTCATTGTTAAATCCAAGCTTTTTACCTACTTTTAAATAGAATTTACCATTTGGTTGATGAAAAACTGCATAATCATAATCTTCTGGACCAGTACTAGTTTTTTCAAATATTCCTTTTGCTGCACCTAATACATGTTTGAAATATGCTGGCTCTCCAGTAAATCTCCCACCATGAGAAGGATATGGTTGTCCTTCACGTCTGTAAAAATCTGGAGTGTCAGTAGTAAAACTAAAAGTATCTCCAAAATCAGCTATTGAACCATTTGCAATGCCTTCTTTTCCAATTATATAAGCAGCTCCACCTGCTGAAGCTGTATATTCAAGAGCATCTCCAGGAGCTCCTTGAGAAGTATCGGCACCAATTGCTAAACCATAATCAATCATTTTAGAATCAACTAAACCTATAGCAGCTTGCATACCTGCAGTACCTGCTTTACATGCAAATTCAAGATCTGCAGCAGTCATAGCAGGTGTTGCCATAACAGCTTCAGCCACAATAGTAGCAGTTGGTTTAACTGCATAAGGATGAGATTCAGAACCAACATAAACTGCCCCTATATTTTGAGGATCAATTTGAGCCCTAGCTAATGCACTCCTAGCAGCTTCAACAGAAATTGTAGCTGTATCTTCATCAGGAGCCGGAACTGATTTTTCATCCACAACAAGACCATTAGAAATTGCTTTTGGATTATCTCCCCAAACTTTAGCTATTTCTTCAACTTTAATTCTATATGATGGCACAAAGGCACCATAACCTATAATTCCCGCCATAAAATCACACCATAAATTGTTAATATTGCTTAATTAGTTAATATTATTTGATTAATTGTTAATATTATTCAATTGATTAAAAATTTTTAAAAAGATTAAAAATTTTTAAAAAAAACAAAATCAATTTTAGATTAATTAAAATTATTAATCATAATATAATATTTAGAATTTTATTTTTATAGTATATTAATGTTTCCTATAAATTAAATTAGATAAAAGAGTTTCAATAAAAGAAATGGTTTCAATAAAAGAACTTGATTATTAATTAATAATAAATTAAAAATAACAATTAGCATAAGAAAATAAACTAAAAATATCATTATATTAAAGTTAAAATGAAAAAATAAACAAAATTTAATAAAATAATAATTAAAGAAATAAAAAAAATTAGAAAATAAAAGAAATTAAAAATTAAAAAATTAAAAAATTAAAAATTAGTCCTAATAAAAGTATTAAGCAGCTAAAAATGGTTTTCCAATAGTAAATATAATTATAACCGATAAAACTGCACCAATAGCAATTAATGGAGCTCCAGCTTTAAATATCTCCTTTATCTTAACAAACCCAGTACCATAAGCCATAGCAACTGTTGGATCAGCTGTTGGTAACATGTAAGATAATGAACAAGCAATAGCTACAGGAACTGCGAAAGTTCCAATTGGTAATGATTGTGATTGAGCTAAAGTAACAGATAACGGAACTAAAATAGCTGCAAGAGCAACATTAGACATTACTTGAGTAATTAAAATACCAATTACCATTAAAACTAAAACTAAAACTAATATAGAAGGATTAGAACCAACTAAGTGGAAAATATCATCAATTAACCATTCAGCAGCACCAGTGTTCAAAAGAGCAGCACCTAAAGATAATGCTCCTCCGAAAAACATTATAAGTCCCCAATCAACATTTTTCTGTGCATCTCTCCAATCAAGTATTTTGAATATAAAGAATAGTGAAGCACCAATTAAAGCTATTGAATAACTATTAAGACCAGTAATACCAGTAGTAATCCATAAGAAAATTGTAAATAACAATATACCTAAAGCTATTTTTTCAGTTCTAGTCATTGCACCAAGAGCACTTAATTTATCATTCAATGTTTTTTTACCACCAATAACTTCTTTAACTTCTGATGGGAAAACAAAACCAAGCCATTTCCAAATAATAACTAACATTATAATAGCTAATGGAAGACCAAATACCATCCAATTAGCAAATGGAATGTGAGTATAAGCGGCAGCCATTAAGTTTGGAGCAGTACCAATTTCAGTTGCTAAACCCCCAGCAAGAGAACCAAATGAAGCACCTAAGATCATAGCTTTTGCAAAATTACTTTTTGCATTACAAACATCTTTACAGCCCATTAAATCTACAATTTCTTTGATTATAGGTAGAACCAATGCAAATGCAACTACATTTTCAATCCAAGCCGATAGTATTCCAGTTGAAAAAACACTAACAAACAAACCTCTACTAGATGACGTTCCAAGTTTATCCAACATCACATAAGTCAATCTTCCAACTAAACCACTTTTTCTAATACCTTCAGCTATAATAAATCCACCTATCATTAAAAATAGAATAGGATTTGCAAAACCAATAGCTACATTTTCAAAAGATGCAATACCTAATATTGGTTGCATAAATAATATAATGATTGATGTAACAGCCAAGTGAAGAGCTTCAGTTACCCACATTATTACAGCAAATGCAAGAAGTGCTAATGCCATGTGTCCAGGATAAGTAAGTCCTCCTAAAGGAATAATCATTATAATTATAGCTACAATTATAGCTAATGGCAAGCCTATTTTTTTAAAGTCCATGAAATTTCCTCTGAGAATTATAAGTAAAATAATCAATCTTAATGACTATAAATACAAATAATCGTTTTTATATTTAATATTTAAACAAATAATTATTAATTACAATAAATATTATCAAAATATATAAAATAAGTTATTAACAGATATAAAATAACTTATAAAAAAATATAAAATATTATATATTATAATAATATTATTGCCTTTAAAGGTTATTGAATTTAAGATATATAAACTTATTCAAATTAACATTAAACTAACAAAAAGTAGGTATAATACTATATGATTTTTATATAATCCTTATGTCTTAACATTGAATTATATAAATAATTAGATTAAAAAAATGCAAAATTTTATATATGATAACAAATAATGTATAGTTGTATTCTAATTTATACACAATTTTATACGTTTGCGGTGTTAGTCCAGCCTGGTTAAGACTCTGGCCTGCCACGTCAGTGACCCGGGTTCAAATCCCGGACGCCGCATCGCGGCTGTAGTATAGTCTGGTTAGTACTTGGGCCTTCCAAGCCTACAGCCCGGGTTCAAATCCCGGCAGCCGCATCTATTTCTAAAATTAATTAAAAATCAATTAATCTATTTTTAAAGAAGTTTTAAAATCATCAGAATTATATTGATAATTTTAAAGCGAAGAATAGGTTTATTCATAGATTTACACTTTAAAAAATATATACTTTAAAAAATAATTTTATTTTATAACTAAATTTAATTTATACTATTTTAATATACTCTGATTTTTTATAGGTTATTTTATTTTTAAAAATAAACATATATATCTTGCAAAAAATGATTATCTTTGAAATTAAAATATAAATATACTTTATAATATATACTATCTATTTTTAAACCATTATAATAAGAAATATCCCTGAGAATATAAGAAATATCTCTGAAAATTAATAAAAATATTTACTAGAAATATAAATAAGAATATTTACAAAAACCAAACGAAAATGTTTACTAATTTTATATAATATTTACTAATTTTAATAATTTTATATGATATTTACTAATTTTAATAATTTTAT
>NZ_CALGFC010000037.1 GCF_937881195.1 uncultured Methanobrevibacter sp.
ATAAAATTAATAAAATTAATAAAATTAATAAAATTAATAAAATTAATAAAATTAATAAAATTAAAAATCAAATGTTATCTAATATAAATTTATAGTCTTCATGTTGATTAATATTAATCAATTCAATAGGACTATCTTCTTTTACACCATAAAATTCTATTCCATTCCTAAAAACTTTTCTAATAATTGGATTTAGATTATTATCTTCTTCTTTAAGATAATCGAGGAAAATATTTTTATTAGCTATAAAAGGCATTCCTAAACCATCTGGACTATCTAAAATACCATATTTTTCTCTTCTAAGAATAGAAACAGAATTTTCAGGATTTTTTAAATTAAATAAAGAATCGATAATGTTTTTATATGTTTTAGAACTTATAGTAGGTTGGTCTCCAGCTGAACAAAGAACATAATCATTACTAGAATGTTTCAAACCATTTAATAGAGAATATGAAAGACCCACATTTATATCTTTATTTTCAACAATCTTAACCCTATCATCATCAATAGTAATATTAGCTAAAATCTTTTTTATATCCTCAGCATAATGACCTAAAACAACAATACATTCATCAACCCCGGATAATAAAATATTATCAATTGTTGTTTCAATAACTGTTTTTTCACTATCTTCTCTAGGAAAAGGAAGTAATAATTTATTCTTAATAGAAATTCCTTTTTTAATTTGACTTTTTTTCATGCGAGAATTAAGACCCGCAGCCGTTATAACACTAGATATCAACATTTTTAGCCCTAAGATGTATTATTAATTGAAGAATTACTACTATTAACTTTCACATCATCAGGGATCATTTCAATCATTTTCGCATGAATAACCATACCAGTACCTTCACCTTCAGTCCACATAACTATTTTAATAGGATAATCTAAGGTATTATTTACTTTGATACCAGAACCAGGATTAACACCAAAGTTTACAGCATCATGATCCCCATTCATTCCTATAGGAAGTGAAAATCCCATAGCTAATGCAATAGACCTTAATGTTCTAGCTGGAGGACATACACCATGTGATGCACCACCACCTGGAGCTTTAGGATCAGAGGAAATTGCAAAGTCATTTATATCCGTACCAGAAGAACTTGAGTTAGGAGGAATAACAGTATTATTCCATGCTTTTACAAATTGTTTAGCATTATAAGCACGATTAGCATCATTATACTCAGGATAAGATCCTAAGTAAGTATAAGCATCAGTAACAGAATACTCTTTATAATTTACCTTATAAACAATGACTGGGGATCCAGAAGGATAATTATAGGTATAATTTGATACATTTTCCCCAAATAGCTCTTTTATCTCATTAGGTTTAATTAAAGTCCTATTATCTGAAAAATCTGATAATCCATAATCTAAAGTTAAATTATCCCCAATGCTTGATTGATTAAACCAACTTTCAACATCTTCACCTGAAATATACTTGTGAGGAACAGTATTATTGTTAATATCATTTTCCCCAATAGAGTTTATAGTTTTATTATCCTCAACAATATCTATACCATTTTCAGTTTTAACTGCAATTGTATAAGGAGTTTTATATCCCCAAACAAAATTATCTGGAGCTTTAACCATTAACTTATTATTTTCTTCAGTTAAAACACCAGGTCCTGAAAAACCTGTTGCAGCACCAGAATCTGAAATTCCCGAACTTGAAAATTCATAAACTGGTAAAGGAACAGTACCTGATGAAATAGACACAAAAACACTAGTGAAATCCAAAACTTTCAATCTATCCCACAAATAATCAATATTTGTAACAATAGGATATTTATCAATTTTTGATTCATCAACAACTGATTCTCCTGCAAAAACTGTTTTACCTAATGGATATTTAGCTACTTTGCTTACATTACCTGAGAATCCATGCTCTCCTATAAAAGAAAATGGCACCATGATTAATATTAAAGCCAATAAACCAATAATCACCATAAGTGACCAACGTGTTCTTCCTTTCAAAATATCATATCCCCGAAACATTTATAATAAACTAAACCAAATTTTAAAAATTCACTCCCTATTATCATTTACCTCACACAAAATTTCTTGGGAATATTTAAGTCCACCTTCCCCAATTATAAGAATAATATCATTATATGTATCATCAATAGTAGTATTAAAAGCTAAATTTAAAGCTTCTTTAACTTGTTCATAATTTGCTCCTAAAGTTCCAACCTTTTTAAAATTTTTACTAGATTTTATATCCATTATTTCACATTTATTATCTTCTAAATCTTTTATAAGTTTTGAAGATTCAAAAGCTGAAAAAGAAGCAGGAATCAGAATATCTGCTTTAGAAAGAAGTTTAGCTATCTCTAAATCTCCTTCAGACCCACTTTCTGAAGAGATAGTATTAACAATAATAAGTCTTCCATTAGCTAATTTTTCATCATTATTCATAAAATTAGAAACAGTTTGAATTATTGATTTAACACCTGCAGGATTATGAGCATAATCAAGAATTATCTTAGGATTCTCATTGATAATTTCTAACCTTCCCTTAACACCTTCAAAAGAATTAATTCCTCTTGCAATATCATTAATATCTACCCCAGAAAGCCATGCTCCAGTAGCAGCAGCTAATGAATTATAAACATTAGCTATTGAACCATTTTTCAAAGTAATATCTACTTCTTGTTCATGAATTTTTAATGTATATTTTATAGAAGAATCTTCCTTATCAAAAATTAAATTTCTAGCTTCAACATCCAAATCAGGATTTTTAAAACCACAATCACAATTATATGAACCTAAATGACCTAAATAATGAATATTATAATTTAATTCTTTGCCACAAACAGGACAATTTCTTGATTCTTCAAAAATATCCATATTATCAATAATAGAATTATTTTGATCATTAGAAATATTATTAATACCAAAGAATAATAAATCTTCATTATCTTTTGAATTACCAATATAGCTAACAATAGGATCATCAGCACATAATATTAAGTTATCAGCTACATCAACAATTTCTTTTTTACAATTAATATAATCATTAAAACTTCCATTAGCTAAATGATCTTTAGTTATATTAGTAATAATGCCAGTATCTACTTCTGCATTTTTAGATATATTTTTTATCTCACCAGCATTACCAAAGGTCCCAATTTCAATGACAGCTACATCACCATCAAGTTTTGATTGTAAAGAAGGGATAAATTCAGTATTGCCTTGCATATTAAGATAATGTTCTGGAACTTTTAATCCTGCTGTTCTAAAAATATTTTTAAGAATTTCCCTTGTAGTTGTTTTTCCATTAGTACCAGTTACTCCAAAAACTAGTTTAGCAGATCTGAAAAATTTGAATATTTCATCAATACCAAATATTGGAATAGAATTAGAATCTTCAGAAGATTTTAGACTACCTAAAATGGTATTCAAATCATCTAAAAACTTTTTATTGTTAAATAAACTTGGAGCTAAAAAGATTGAAGAAGCATCTGATAAAATTTCCTTATTTAAATCACTATCTAATTCTAAGTTGATACCTTCAGTTTCGAAAATTGATTTTAAATGAGTTTCTTTTGCAGAATCAGAAATTGTAACATCAACACCATTTCCAGCTAAAACTCTTGAGATTAAACTTCCAACAGTTCCACATCCACCCACAATAATTACTTTTCCTGAAATAGCTTTATAAAAATTTATAGCATATTTAATATCATTTTTAACATTATCATAAGCATTTACAACACCAGGACCAATATGTAGAATTGTATCCTCACTATTAGCTAATGATAATGCATTGAAAATAGATTCACCGACATTAGTAGTTATATAACTTTCAATTTCAGAATTAACACTGAAAGCACCATCTAAAACTTCAAAAGCAGCATCAGTATCAATAAATTCAGTAGTCTCATTTTTTGAAGATACAATTAATATATCAACAATCTTTCCGAGAACCTCTCCAATTTTAAATTTATCCCTTGAAGTTAAAGTATCTGGATTATCTAAACTTAATATCAATTTTCCAGGAATATCTAAACCAGAGAATAATTTTTCCATACTTTCTGGATTATGTGCAGCATCCATAAAAATATTTATTCCATTTAATTTATCAATTTTCTCAAATCTTCCTTTAACACCATTGAAAGTTGCAATACGATTTATTGCATCTTCTAAATCAATACCCATAATTAAAGAACTTAATATTGTAGCTAAAGAATTTTCAACATTTATCATTCCAGGAACTTTAATTTTAACCTTAGTTTCAAATGGGGGAATAGTTTTTCTTGAAAAGTTTCCACAGTGACAATTAGTACTATTACAATTAGTACAAACTAAAGTTGGAATTTCTTTAGATTTAATATCATAAGTTGAACCATCTAACCCATATAATTCAATATTATCTGCAATTATATCATATTCAACATTTTTATTATAATAAATTTCTTCTTCAAATTCAATTTTTTGAGGATTTTGAAGACCATAAACAATATAATCATGATTGAATGTATTTAATCTACTACTAATAATTGGGTCATCACCATTAGCAAGAACTAAACCATTTTCTTTAAGAAGATTTTCAATAGCTATGTTTCTCTCAATATAATCTTCATAATTTTTAAATTCATCCATATGGTCAGGAGTTAAATTAGTTATAACACAACAATCAAGTTCAAGACCATCAGCC
Source organism: uncultured Methanobrevibacter sp. (assembly GCF_937881195.1). Lineage (GTDB taxonomy): Archaea > Methanobacteriota > Methanobacteria > Methanobacteriales > Methanobacteriaceae > Methanobinarius. The sequence goes on from NZ_CALGFC010000037.1 coordinate 4,661, forward strand.
ATTCTAATAGTCCCATGAGGAAGTTCAAAAATAGCTAAATCCTTATCTTCACATTCTGAATTAACAACCATTTCAACTAAACCTTCAATTACTAAGGAATCTTGAAGAGAGGAAAAAATAAGAGTATTAAATTTATCCATTAAAGAAAAATTTATCATATTGGTAGTTGTAGTTTTACCATCAGTTCCAGCTATTCCAATCATTGGGATAGCTATCAATGAGTTTAAAATTTTTCCAACATCATTATTTTCAATTATTTCTAACTTTCCTTCAGATGAAAGTTCATATATTTTTTTAATAAAATCAACTGTTTTAGGAATATTAGGAGATATATATACTGCATCAGGGAAATTTAAAAGATCAAAATCATGATTTCCTAATTCAAAATTAATACCTCTTTCTTTGAGGATTTTTATCCTTTTTTGTGCTTTTTTTGGAAGATTATCAAATGAATTAGCATCAGTAACAATAACCTCTTTTTTTAAATAATTGAAAAGATTAGCTACTGGCCTTCCAGCGTTACCTGCACCAACAACAAGAATATTTTTTCCAAAAAACACACTACACCTCAATAAGAATTAATTTAAATAAATTAAAAAATTATAAGTTAACTATCAATAGAATATATAATTAAATTTTATATTTGTAAATTTAAGTATATAATTATTACTATTAATCTAAATATTCAAATAATATATTACTATTAAACAAAATATCCCAATAAATCCAATATTTTCATCATTTATTATATGAATAATAGTAAAAAGGTAGAGAATAACTTTTAAAAAAATTAATTATAATATAAATCATATTAAATAGGTTATTTAATCACAAATATCAGATAATGCCTTTAAACGTTCTTGAATTTCAATTATTTTTTCCTGTCCATTTCCTCCAATAAAGATTGCATCTTCATGAGAATATTCAGCTATAAATCCAATAATCTCATCAAGATTATTAGCAACTTCAATTCTTCCTTCATATCCAATAGATTTTAATCTATATAATCCATGATCAACAGTATCATCTAAACCCGGAAATAGAACTATTACTTCAGGATTTGAATTAGCTACAGTATTAAGTATATCAAAGCGATGTTTTTCATTAACCCTTGGAGTTCCAACAAAAGCAGCGTAAAAATATTTTTCATCTAATAATGATTTAACTGCATCCGAATTATCTGTTTTTCCAATGAATATTTTTGAATCATTTAATTCAAAAATTTTTAATCTTCCTTCCACTGGTTTGAAATTTTTTAAAGTATTAACAATAACATCACCACTAACCCCAAGATAAGTGGCTATTGAACTAGCTAATCCTGCATTTAATCTATTAAACTTTCCAAAAACCTTCAATTCTCCCAAATACTCATCATAAGAAAATATTTCAGAATTTTTATTAGATTCAATTTCATTATCATTTAAAAATAAATTTTCATCCTCATCCATAATTGATTCAGATTCATCATCAAGAACTTTTTCAGATTTATTATCATCTAATTCTTGATTAATTAGATTATTTTCAAATTCATCATAATAATTTAAATTTTTATCTAAAAATGTTTTTTTACCATTAGAAAATTTTATAACTTTACTTTTATAATTTTCAAGAGATTCATGAACATCCATATGATCATTGCCAATATTAGTTAAACCAATTAAATCAAAATCAAAGCAATAATCACAATAAGATAAAGTCATATCACAAACTTCAATTAGAATTATATCATAATCTTCATTTTCAGCTTCAAGAATAATATCACAATATCCATTAAAGCCTCCACCAGCATTTCCACCAACAAGAACCTTTTTACCAGAATTTTCAAGGATTTCTTTAAGCATATGAACAGTGGTTGTTTTACCATTTGTTCCAGTTATTCCAATAGTTGGAATATTTTTATGTTTTGTTAAAAAGTCACTAATATGATTTCCAGAAGATACTATGTCCATAGCTAATTCAGTTTTCCACATACTTGGACTTAACATTACAGCATCACAGCTATCAATAGTTTCTATATCATTATACCCAAGATCAATTATTAAATTATTAGTTGAAATTGTGATTGCATTTTCATTGATAAAAAAACTATTATCCAAAGGAAGCTCTAAATCTTCTAAGTCTATGTCAGTTTTTAAATCAGTTGCATAGACATTCCAATTATTCTTTAAAAAAGCCATAGTAGCTTTTTTTCCTTCAACACCCAAACCAATAACTGCAGCTCTCATTTTATCAAATAAACTTTTATAAAAACATAAAATTTCAGGACTATATAATTTTTATAATGTATATTATATTATTAATATTATTTTAAGTTATTTCTATAATCAATATCTAACTTATCTATTTCTATAATAAATATCTAACTTATCTATTTCTATAATAAATATCTAACTTACCTATTTCTATAATAAATATCTAAATTATCTATTTTTATAATAAATATCAAATTTATTTTTATATAATAATATTAGATTTAATAGAGTATAATTAAAATAATATTAGATTTAATAGAGCATAATTAAAATAATATTAATATTATTAATATTACAAAAACATGTGAATAGTAATAATTCAATCATAAGGTTATATTATATAATTATTATATACAGTTACTATATAAATAATTTATATATTTTTTATAAGCCAAATATTTTATAAGAAATATTATATAGATGATTTATTGTAAAAATATTATATAGATAATTTATTTTAAAATATTAATAGATATTAGATTAATACATAATTTTTAACATAATAATTAAAAATAAATCTAATCTAAAATTATAAATCTAGCTAAAAATAAATTTAATTAAAAAAAATATAGCTAAAAAAATATAGCTAAAAAAATATAGCTAAAAATAAATTTAAATCAATTAATATAAAAATAAAAATAATTTAATCATAAAATAAAAAATCAGAGGGTTGATAATGTTTGAAGAAGATATAGATAATAAAATTTATAATCTCCTTATAAGTAATGGAATTGATGAAAATCAAGAATATCCTAAATTCGTGGAAAAATTATATTCTAAGGTTGATTTTCTATGGAAAGAATCTGTTCCAGGATCTTATTCACATTTAACTGAGAGATTTTTTAGTAAAATTGATGTAATTATAATTTTATCAGGATTATATGAGAATAATAGTGAGAAATTTGATGCACTTATTAAAGCAAGTCAAAAATTTGAAAAACCAATAGTTTTAGTAAGACCTTATGGTGTTGAAGAAGTTCCAGAAGAATTAGAATCAATAGCTACTACTTTAGTTGGTTGGAATGCTAATTGTATAGTTGATAATATAAAAGGAGCTATGAACTTAAATTTAGATGAAGATTTAGATTTAGACTAAAATTCAAAATTTATCTAAATAATTATCCCAAATTTATATAATACAATTATATTAAGTTTTATCTAAATAATTATCTAAAATTTTATATAATATTATAATCTTGAGTTTTATCTAAATAATTACCTAAAATTTTATATAATATTATAATCTTGAGTTTTATCTAAATAATTATCTCAAATTTAATTTTTTTACTATTTTTAAGATCATTTATTAGATTTCTATTTAAATCAGAAGAAGATTTATCAGATTTTATCATAAGTGTCCTAGAACACACATAATTACTTTTTCTACATACAATATCTGTTGGATGGTCTAATGTAAGTTTTGGATGTCCATATCCAATAATTTCATCACTAAAATTTTCAGTTGATATTTTAACCTTAATTTCAGTTTTTTCATTTGATATTTTTTCTTTTAGTTCTTTTGGAAAATCATTCATAGATTTATCCATTTCTACTCCAATTATACAATCCCCAGCTAATGATAGTTCTTTATCAGTTGTAATCTCAAATGTAGATTTATGTTTCGAAGTAATATTTTCATGACCCATAGCATGTATAATAAAATTCAATTTATCACCATTATTTATATTAATCTTTATTATATTAAAATTCAACTTTAAGATTAAAAATTAATTAGTAGATTATAATAAGATAAAAAATTACTAAAATTAATTATAATAATATAAATTAAGTATCATAACATAATTATATATCTTTTAAAATTCCATATATTAAACAATGAAAGGTAGCTATTGTTTAATTATACATAAAGAAAAATCTAGCAAGATAAAAGTTGGTGCTATTGGTTTAAACTTATATGAGAAAGGATACTATGTTTATATCGGTTCTGCAATGAATTCTTTAATTCCTCGAATAAAAAGGCATTTAGCTGATGAAAAAAAGATGCATTGGCATATAGACTATCTATTAAAAGATAATACTACTAAAATTGAAGAGGTTATTTTTAATATTGGTGAGAAAAAAATTGAATGTAATTTAGCTAATTTTATTTCTAAAAATGGAGATGGAAAAGAAAATTTTGGTTGTTCTGATTGTAATTGTGATTCACATCTGATATATTTTGAAGATAAAGATTTTTGTATTAAAACAGTGCAAGAAGCATATAATAACCAAAAAATTAGTTTTCATGACTTAACATATTTTAAAACAATAGCTAAATAATATATTAATTAATAATAACTTAAAATATTTTAAAATAGCTAAATAATATATTAATTAATAATAACTTAAAATATTTTAAAATAGCTAAATAATATATTAATTAATAATAAATCGATTAAGGAAAAATTACCAAAGAATAACCTTAATTAATAAATTTTTTGAAAAAATCTTCAAATTTATCGTCATCCAAAGGATTTAAAGAAGAAGAAACAAAATCATTATTCCATATAGAATTAGCTAATTCAGAATAATTCTCAGATTCATTAGAATTAGGATACTTTTCTACCACTGTTTTTGCTTCAAGTTCAGAAGACTGTATAAGCTCACTTCTATTGATAACACCAATGACTTTAGTACCAATTCTTTCTGCAAAAGAATTAACTATTTCTTTTTCATTACTAATTCCTTTACAATTACATACAATTCCAGATAAATTTCCTTTTAGCTTTTTAACACCTTTTGAGATATTATTAGCAGCATAAAGTGACATATATTCACCAGAACTTACAATATAAACTTCATCAGCATAATCTTCCTTTAAAGGAACAGCAAAGCCTCCACAAACAACATCTCCTAAAACATCATAAATAACTACATCAAAATCATTTTGAGTAAAAACACCTAATTTTTCAAGTAATTTCATAGCTACAATAACGCCTCTTCCAGCACACCCTACACCAGGTTCTGGACCCCCACTTTCTGTGCAAAGAACACCACCATATCCTTTAAAAATAATATCAGATATTTCAGGATTTTTATTTTCTTTAATAGTTTTAAGAATAGTTGGAAGTCTTTTTCCACAAAGTGTCCTGGTTGTATCTGCCTTTGGATCACAACCAATAACCATTACATTTTTGCCTTCATTAGCAAAAGAGGCAGCTAAATTAGCTACAGTAGTAGATTTTCCAATTCCTCCTTTTCCATAAACTGCAATTTTCTTAGTTTTTGACATATATACACCGAAATAATGAAGATATAATCTATAAAAAGAATTATAAAAAAAAGTTATAAATAATAATTAAAATTGATTTAAAATTATTTAAAATTATTTAAAATTAATTAAAATTAATTAAAAATATAATATAATTTATAAAACAAAAAATATCTAATAAAAATTAGATTATAGAATAATGAATTATAAATATTATTAAAATATTTAAATATGGAATAAAGTATGTAAAATATATTTTATGGTATTAAACTCCTATAAAAAAGTAAAAATTAATTATCTTCTTTATAATTAACCAAAGCTTTTACTATATCTCCTCTTGTGATTATACCAATAAGATTTTCTTCATCATCAAGAACAGGAATTCTTTTAATATCTTCTTTATCCATTATTATAGCTGCATCAGAAATATCGTCATTAGGTGAAATTTTTATAATTGGAGAGATCATTATTTCTTCAACAAGAGTTAATGAAGCTCTTTTAATACCTCTAGCTGTTTCATCATATTCATGTTTCATTCTAATAGGCATTTCAATTACATCAAGAGGAGAAGGAAGGACTAAATTTAAGTTAGGAGAATGTACATCAAGAAGTTTCATAATGTCCCCTTCACTAAGAATTCCTACAACTTTATCCCCATCCATTACAGGAGCTCCGCTTATTTTGTTTTCAGTGAAAAATTTGGCAGCTTCTGTAATTGTATCTTTTTTATTTAAAACTAATACATTAGTTTCCATAGCTTCTTCTATTTTAATCATATAAAACACCTATAAAAATTTTATATTGAAAAATTTATAATATTAACAGATTTATTCATAATTAATATGATTTTATTAATATTTAAATTTATTGATTAAACAATATTAAAATATTCAAATAGATTTTTAGTTTATAAGTTTTACTTATATCTATTTTATCTAAATTTATCATTAATATAATATTTAAATTAATATAAAACTAAATTAATAAAAAATAGATTAATAGAAAATAGATTAATAGAAAAGTAAATTAATATTTAATTTAAAATTTAATTTATTAAATTATAATCTTATTGGATTATATTATTCAACTTATTAAAATTAAAATTAGTTTGAATATCTTCAGGAGTCCAATGTTTTTTACATCCAACATAATCTAAAATAACACATTGAGGAGGAATATTATAAGATGAAATTTTCCAGCCTCCTTCTATTAGGTTATTAATACATGCAACTCCAACAATAGAAATATTAGTTTTATCATAATCATTGAGATTTGATAAAATAGATGAAGAGTGAGAAACAACATATACAGGAATATCATCATCTAAATTTTCATTAATATTTCCAATATTACATTTATTACTGCAAGAGATACATCTTGAGCCTAATCTATCATTTATTGCTTTACATTTGTTATAATTAGGAATTTTCATACAAGTTGGTAGAAGAATAGCTTTTTTATTTCTGTCTCTAAACCTTTCTTGAAATATTTCATTCATAACTTCTGCTCCAAACAAATTAATATGATACTCAAGCTCAGACCTACCACAAAAAATAATATCTTCATTATTTAAATGATCTTCTAAGAAATTAGCTTTAAAATTCTCGACATTATTTGTATAATTATGTAATTCTCCTTTAGCATAATTTTCAAACCATGAAGTGAATGAAAAAATTGAATCAAGATAAGAATTAATTGTATATTCATCCTTACTTAATAAAAATTCTTTCCAAATATTTAAATGTTTCAAAGACTCTTTATAATCCCCAGTTGCTTCTAAATACTCTAATAATAATTTTATTTTAAAGCGATTTAAATTAATCCCTTCATTTTCTATAGATTCGCATAAAACAGACTGCTTAATTGATTCATTATTGATACTTTTATTAATATTTTTATTAGTTTTATTAATTTTATCAGTTTTATTAGTTTTATTAATTTTATTAATTTTATTAGTTTTATTAGTTTTATTAGTTTTATTAGTTTTATTAGTAATATCATCAATATTCTTATTAATATTGTTATCCTTTAATTCATTGTTATTATTTTTAGAATTTAAATTATATTCATTGTTTAATAAAAATTTAGTAGCTAAAAATCCTCTTATTTCATCAATTTGAGTTTTATATGGTGTTTCAATAAGTTCTTTTTTATTTCTTAAATTAGATAATTTAGCTAATATTTTTTGATAAAATGGGTCTAAATTTAATGCATCATCCATATACAACTTCCATAGTACACCAAGATATAATGCTTCTAATACATTCTCTTCAAAAAAATAGTCAAAATATATATCTTCAACGGGATTTTCAACTAAAAATTCCTGATAATCTAAGATTATATCCCCAATTAATATTTCTGATTTATCTAAGACATCTGTAGAAAACTCTTTAATTTTTTGATAATATTCATTAGAATTATTATTTTTAAGATTATATGTTATATTATCTAATTTTTCGCCATAAGTAGAACTATTATTCGTTTTTTTATGATTTAAGTTAGAAAACTTAAAATTATCAAAATTAATAGAATTAGATTGATTAGAAGTAATAATATCTGTAGAAACAATGAAATTATTATTATTATTATTATTATTATTATAATTATAATCATTATTCAATATATCTTTAGAAATATTAGAATTAGAAATAATATCTTCAAAAATAATATTTTTAGAGAGAATATCTTCAAAAAAGATTCTATTTTTTGAAGTTGGAGGCTCATTTTTAGGATTTATTGATTTTAAATTATAATTATTCTTATCATTAAAACTATTAAACATCCATACACCCCCTAATATAATTTTTTTTATTTTTCCCTATATTTTCATCAGAAATAGAAACAGCATCTATTATAAAGTTAAAATGATTTTCTATATCATCAAATATTAAATTTAAGTCAATATCCTCATTATCCTTAGGAAAATTTAATACAACTAATTCAAACATTTTAAAAATACCATAACCAAAATAATTTTCAGCTAATTTTCTAGGATTTCCTTTTTTTATAATTTTTCTATCCATAAAATTTTGAAAGAATACTGTCCAAAATTCAATTGGTCCATTTAAAAGTTCTTCTATAAAGAATTTTCTAATTTTTGCATTATGATAAACTTCAATAAATATTAATCTTAAAATTTTTATCATTTTAAATGAACTAAATTGATATTTGATAGCCTCTGATCCAAAATGATATAGTTCATTAGGACTTATTTCTAATAATTTATCCATATCCTCTTCTGATGATTCTGCTTGGTTCATTCTTTCAATAAAATAATCAAAAATGGAATCTAATATATCTTCTTTTTTAGAATAATGGTAATATATAGAAGATTCTTTTATTCCAACCTCTCTTGCTATTTCTCTTGTAGAAACTTGATTATAACCTTTTTTAGAAAAAAGATCAATTGAAACATTGAATATTTTCTCTTTTGTAGACATCTTTTTCATAAATTTTTACCTATCTAACACTCGATAGATATAATATAATTATAATCATATATAAACCTAACAGTTGATAGATAAATTTTTATTAAAACAAGAAAATAAAATAAAAATAAAATAAAATAAAAACTTTAAAAAATAAAAATCAAAATAGACAATTTCATAATATTAGTTGTGATATTTTTCACCTGAACTTCCTTAATATACATTATACTTAAAACATCACCCCCACCACTTAAATTATAAGTCCATAAAAAGAAAAAAATGGTTTTATTTTATTTTCCATGTTTTTGTTGTGGATTTTTTACCTGCACCATTATAATAAGTTATTGTAACTCTCTTTTTATACGTTTTAAAAGATTTAGGAATTAAAACTTTAACAATTGTTGATTTTCCAGGTTTCAAAGGCTTAATCTTAATTTCCTTTTTATATTTCCCATATTTAAATGTTAAATAAGAAGTTTTAGATTTAGATTCGCCAAAATTAGAAACTTTAATCTTATAAAGAAGAGATTTAGAATTTATATAAGATTGACTTGACTCTGGGTATACTCTTGGACCAATAATAAGAATATTTTCAATGGAGCTTGCAGATAAGGCTTTAATTTTAATAATTTTAACATTTTTAGTAATTAGAATAGCTGAGCCTTTCTTGGCATAAATTTTACTATTAAATATTGTTCCCCTTGATGACTTATTAGCTAAAAATCCACAGCTAGGATATCCTTTAATATTGATTATTGTATTTGAAACTTTACCATTCCATTTATCTATAAAAACACCAAAACCCTTATTAACACTTAATATATTAGAGTTATATAAATTTCCTGTCCAATTAACCGCACCAATCCCAAAACTTTTTTTGCCTGAAAAATATATCTTACTGTTTGAAATATTACCTTTCCAATTAAGCACAACTATTCCTGCACCTCCCGGTGTTGATATTGATGTTTTATATATATTACCTGTCCAATTAGCACTACCAACCCCAATATTTCCCTTTTGACTTGATTTAAAAATAGAACCACTAATATTACCTTTCCAATTTTTAATAACAATGCCAGCAAGATATCGATTATTCAAATTAAAATTCACATTCATTATATTAACTATTGATTTAGTATTGTTGGAAAATATTAAACGAACTACTTCCTTACTAATACCCATACCATTATGATTTAAGTTTAATCCAGAAAAACACACCTTATCACTAGTAGTAACATTAAACATATTCTTATTTTTATTAAAATTAATACTAGTTTTAACATTACTTTTAATATTAACTGATTTAGAAACAACAATAGTATCATTCAAATCATATTTACTACTGGTAAATATAAGATTATCCCCTTTAACTGTATTATTATCTTTCATCCAATTATTAATGTCATTTTGTGTTGTATTTTCAGTGACAATAAGATTAGCTGCTGAAGCAGAACCTAAAGTTAAAACTATTAAAAAACTCATTATAGCAAAAAACACCAAAATATTTTTCAAATTCAACATAAATATCATTCCTATATTTTTCATCTTTCATTTTGTCTAATCATCTATTACTTGATTAAATAATTAATTATAGAGATTCTAATTCTTTTTCTAATTATTATTCCCAAAAGTTTTCCCATGTGACTTCAGGTATATGCAATATTTCTGATATTACCTCATCAATAATGAGATATGCGATGAATATTAAGATAATTTTCCAAACAGAAACCGATTTTTTACCATTATAATCAATATTATGAAAATAAGAACTAATTTTCAAATCTAACTTATGAAAATTTCTTAAAATTCCATTTTTACTTTCCGAAATTCCATTTCTTAAGTTTTCATTATAAAAATAATTTCCATTATTTTTGTTTATATTAGATGCATTTTTATAAGCATCATATAAATTATAAAAATAAAAACCAGAATATATTAAAGAAATAGTATCTAAGATATTTCCCCCAATTAAATGAGTATATTTCAAATTAGCTAATATTAAGCTTATAATAATGAACAAAAACCCCTTCAATATTTGTCCATTATGAAATTGCCCAAAACCGGGAAATAAAGATAAAAATAATGCTAAATACTTATTTTTATGATATATTATCCCCTCATCATCTAATGGAACATACTCTTCAACTTCTTTTTCAACAAGTCTTTCTCCACATTTCCCACAAAAAATAGCATCATCACTTACTATTGATTCTCCACAATATTTACAATAACTAAAATCTCCATTACCCATTTATTAGCCTCCTAAACACCATTAATAAGTATATTATTTTCATAAATTAGTTTTTATTAGTCTAAATACTTCATTAAAAGTTTCACTGGAATATTCAGATAATTTAAACAATATTTGTAAATCATTCAAACCTTTAATCAAAATCTGATGATTTTTCTCCGATGTTAATATATTTTCAACATCAAGTACTAAATCAAAAGGAACAGAAATATTATTTTCAGAATCTTCACTAATAAAAACAAGTTTGTCCTCTTTAAACTCTAAAAGGTATCCTTTATCAACAAAATGAGACATTGAAAATGGCCCCCATGAATTTAACAGAATACCCACAATAGTACTTATTATAAAAGCAACTAACCAATTACCAATTAAAAAAATTAACAAAAAGAAAGTAAATAAATCAATTATGGCATAAATCCACGGATAATCTTCCTTCTCAACATCACCAATAATAACAACATCATAAAGCATAAACTATTCCCCAACATTATACACTATTTTACATCATAAAATTAATCCATTAATATTCTTTTTAATCTCCTTTTAAGTAGATATAAAACCTTTTTGTAATATAGAATAACAATAATAAACAAATCAGTCTTATAATTGGATTTTCAGAAAAACTAAAATCTGGAAACAAAATAACTACAATAGCTATAAACACAAATAATAAAACAAAAAAGAAAATCACAGAACCAAAAATAGCTAAATTTTTACTCAATTTCATAGAAACACAACCTTACCCATTATTATTTATAAATTATTTTTTATTCAACACTGACAGATTTTCATAAAACCATGCTTCTTTTCATTGTTTCCCACCCATTTTGTTTAACATAGCTACTAACCATATCATAATCTTCTTTAGTTGAATTTAAAATTTCATATTCTTTAGGTGGATTGGAAGGATCTTTTAAAGTTATATTTTGCAATAATGGCTCAAGATAGTATTTAAATAAATCAGAATCCATAGAATTATTAACATTCACAGCCCCACTACTAACAGCTACAAAATAATCCCCATTTACACCAGAAGCAAAACAAATATACCCTGGAGCAACAAAGTAAAATCCTTGATTATCATAACTCATACTAGAATGATAATTTAAATAATAAATATCCCATTTAGTGCCATTATAGTCTTTTTCAACAATCTTTTCAGTATCCATAAGATTAATAAAACCCTCCTTAGTAAAATTAAAAGAATCAGCCATTAAAAAATTATAATAAACCCCATTTTTAGTATCATTATAATCCACCTTCCAATCATCCACATAGCTACTTTCATTATCCTTAATAACTTCTCCTTTAATCGTTCCATTTAATAATTTATTATCTATTTGAGTTGTCCCATCAGAAAAACTTAAAGAAAAAATAACAAGACTAGCAATTAAAACAAGCCCAACAAATATTAAAACTCTTTTATTCATAAAAAACACCTACAAACTATATTAAATCATCAAGATCAGCATCAATCAATTTATAAAAAGTATTAAAAGCACAAATAACATCCTCATACTCCATAGTATTCCTATCATTCTTAAAAGCACTACAAGCAGCTAAAAAGATTGGCACAGTACGATAAGTAGCGAAAACATCATGTCTTATATCAGAAAAGATAGTTGTTATCATCAACTCAGCGATATCTAACAACAAGTATATCATTTTTTTAGAAAGTTTTTTAGCATCTTTATTCCATTTAACAGCATCCAAACTTATAAAAAAATCTTCATCAGCAGAATCAAAAGAGATATCTTTATCAAAATCATCCAACAAAAACATCACTCTTTCAGATAAATTATAAATCCTTTTTTCTGAATATATTGCTTCATTTCCCTCTTTCATTGCCAAAATTCCAATAATAAATGATATGAAATTCACAAATTGAGTATATGTCACTGTGTCACTTGGACGAGAGAAAATAGATCTAGAATTATCTTTAGTCCTATCTAAGATGATAGCATATTTTAATACAGGAAATTCCTCCCATAATACTTCAATATCGATTTTTTCTTCCGGATGTATCTCATTAAATTTTATTGTATAATTTACAAGGTTTTTTGTTAGAATTTTAAATGGTTTGGAATCAACAAGAGCTAACATTTTATCTAACACCTCATCTAATCCACCAACATCAGGAAATTTTTTTAATATCTTATCCATCTTCTTTTTCAGATTTCTTTTTTCTTTTTCCATATCATACTCAACTTTCATAAGAATCATTAAATTAAATCATTAATATCTGCATTAATTAATTTATAAAAAGTATTAAAAGCACAAATAACATCCTCATACTCCATCCTATCACTACCCCTATTAACAGCACTACAAGCAGTAATCATTTCTAAAACGCCAAAATAATTTCCAAAAATATTACCTATCAAATTAGAAAATAATTCAACAATGATTAAGCTAATAATATTTCCTTGTAGTGAGAAGATTTTATTAATAAGTTTTCGGGATTTTTTATCCAATTTGATATATTTTAATCTCGTGAAAAATTCTTTATCGGTAGAATCATATGTAGCAATATTATTAAAATTCTCAAGTGAACTCATTACCTTATTAGTTAATCCTAAAACTTCTGAATATGATAAATCTTCTTTTTTTTTCATTTTTAAAAGCCCTACATTAAATGAAATAAAGTTGGTAAAATGAGCAAAGATGATAGGGTCTCCAAACCCAAATGCACGAAGAAAATTAGGATTACTGACTTTTAAAATTTTAATATATTTTAAAAATTGAAATTCTTTACTTATAGAGTCAATGTTTCCATTTTTTATAGATTCAACATCCATCTCATCCCAAATATCTACTTTATCAAAATCATTAACATACTTATCAAGATTCCTTGTCAATAAAATAAATGGTTATGAATCATAAAGCGCTAAAGTATCATCTAATACAGACTCTAAACCATTAATGCCAGGATATTTAGCTAATATCTTATCAGACTTCTTTTTTATATTCTTCATCTCTTTTTCTATATCATATTCTACTTTCACTTTAATCACTTAGAGATTTAATTTTTCAAATTTTTTCATAAATCCAGTATATTTATAGCTTTTTTTCTATATTACTAATCCCTAAAAAGGATAATAAGATACCTGCTAATGATAATACGTCCCATGGTTTTATGAGATAATTAAAATTAGTATATGTAAAGTCAGTGAGAATATAATCACCATTTTCAAGAAATTGAATATGTGGTATTCCTGCAGAATAAAGAAAGATTAAAATTCCTATTATTATTAATAAAATGGATCCATTTTTACTATTTTTATTTACATAGAATGAAGAAATTATTGCAATAACTACAAGTAATATTCCAAATATTAATTCAAAATCAAGAAATCTTAATCCAAGAGTAAAATATATCTGAAAGTATGTAAATAATGCCATAATTACTAATATTGATACAATTAAACCTGCCATTGCGGATATAGAAAATTTAATATTAATGTTATCTCCTCCATATTTTATTCAGGTTAATATAAATTATAGTTAAAAATTTATTCATAATGTCTTTAGAATATAATAAGTTAATCTGTAATTTTTATAAAATACTTCTAGATTAAATCATCAAGATCAGCATCAATCAACTTATAAAAAGTATTAAAAGCGCAAATAACATCCTCATACTCCATAGTATTCCTATCATTCTTAAAAGCACTACAAGCAGCTAAAAAGATTGGCACAGTACGATAAGTAGCGAAAACATCATGTCTTATATCAGAAAAGATAGTTGTTATCATCAACTCAGCGATATCTAACAACAAGTATATCATTTTTTTAGAAAGTTTTTTAGCATCTTTATTCCATTTAACAGCATCCAAACTTATAAAAAAATCTTCATCAGCAGAATCAAAAGAGATATCTTTATCAAAATCATCCAACAAAAACATCACTCTTTCAGATAAATTATAAATCCTTTTTTCTGAATATATTGCTTCATTTCCCTCTTTCATTGCCAAAATTCCAATAATAAATGATATGAAATTCACAAATTGAGTATATGTCACTGTGTCACTTGGACGAGAGAAAATAGATCTAGAATTATCTTTAGTCCTATCTAAGATGATAGCATATTTTAATACAGGAAATTCCTCCCATAATACTTCAATATCGATTTTTTCTTCCGGATGTATCTCATTAAATTTTATTGTATAATTTACAAGGTTTTTTGTTAGAATTTTAAATGGTTTGGAATCAACAAGAGCTAACATTTTATCTAACACCTCATCTAATCCACCAACATCAGAAAATTTTTTTAATAACTTATCCATCTTCTTTTTCATATTTCTTTTTTCTTTTTCCATATCATACTCAACTTTCATTTTAATCCCTATGAATATTCAAATTTCAATCAATATTCTAATGAATTACTTTGTTTTAGATGGTTTTATTTTCATTTTAATCCATGTAATTTTAGTAATTTTTCAAGTGCTTTCATATCTTTAGTATATTTTTCAATAAGTTTTTTAGCATATATCTCTGCATTTTTAGATCCTTTTTTAATTGCTTCCTGTGCTTCTTTAATTTTAGCTGGTCCTTCACTAATAGATTTAGTAAGAGTAAGAAGATCTGCTTTATAAGCACTAGTTGATGAAAGACCATTTAAAAATGCTTTAACTTTAGGATCGTTAACTAAAGTAGCCATATTCTTGATATTAGAATTTAGAATGTTTAATGCTTCTTTAAAATCTCCTTGAACCAACTTTGCAATCTTTTTATTATCCTTTGTGAATTTTTCAAATTGTTTAAGAAGTTGATTTGCAGGCTTTAACTTAGAAGGAACAGGAATACTCTTTAAAATAGGTGAAAAATCACCAGTAAAAACCTTAGCAACATCAACAATAGACTTCCTCACAGTTAAAGGATCAATATTTTGTAAACTTATACCTGTATATTTTTCAACTGTTTTCGCGAAATTTTTTATTGTCTTGGCTGCTGCTGCCCTGTATTTTGCTGGAATTCTTCTCAATATGGCATTTGTAAGGTTTTTCATTCCTTTAATAGCTAAACCTCCTACACCCATTCCAAAAGCTATTGAAACTAAGTTGAGTGTTAAATCTTCCATACTCATATTTCCTTTTTCATCAATACCTAAAGTAAATTCAAGAATAACTTTTCCTGCTTGACCTGCCCACCCATAATTATCCAAGTTACTATAACCATAAATATTAATGAAAATATACTCGAAAAATTTACCTACATCACCTTGGGAATAATTATATGCATCAGTAAGTTTACCCACTACATAAAGACCATAATATGTCATTTGGTCTTTTATATTATATTTTATAGCAATATCATAGAATAATTTGGTAAATGATCCATCAGGCATATTTCTTGCTTTCATTCCACTGATAAAATTTAAATTTGGTGGTGCATAACCTACACCCGGACCATAAATTATTGGTTTATTAATTTTTACAGCTTTATCTAAAATTGATGTTGATTTAGCAAGATCTCTACCCATTGCTGATCTAGAGTAAATATGATTACTACTCATAGAATCAAAAACCATTTTTGTTCCTAAGGCAAATTGTCCCTGTTGTTTTATTTTAGCATTTTGTTTTCTTACCCACTCATTATATCGCCTTATTTGTTCCATTATTATATTCACATATAGATTATACTCATATAATTTCCCATTATAATTAACATACTGTTTATAGAGTAGCTGGTTGTCAACTTTTGCAACTAAATTAATAGCTTTATGTTTTAATGGTTTAATTTTAACCTTAGCAATGTTTTTCTTAACAAATACATATTTAGGGTTTAATTTACCTCCTTCAAATCCAAAATAAACAATCAAATTAGGAATTGTCTTTTTCAACTTTTTATGGTCATTAGATTGAAATTTAACACTAATTGTATACTTATTTTTAACTTTTAAAATGTTAGGTGCATTTAGTATTGCAATGACATATTTTTTAACTTTTAAATTTTTAACAGTTTTAAGATTATTTATTCCCCACCAATTATAATCTGCATTAACAGACCCTTTAACTCTGTATAAATTAGCTTTAGCCTTATTATTAACAATATAATTGTAATTATAATGATTATTTGTTCCTTTAAGTTGATAAATACCATATTTTTTATTGGATAAGATTATACTCTGTTCTAATATGTTTTTATTTCCTGTAACATGAAATCCTAGGGTGTTATTAAAAATCTGGATTTTGTCTAATTGGTTTTTATCACCTTTAATTAAAATTCCTTTACCTTTATTATTGATTATTTGAAGATTAGATAATTTATTTGAAGTTCCATAAAGAGCTATTCCTGATTTTTTCCCACTTTCAACAATAGAATATACTATATTATTCAAATTTCCTTCAATTATAAGCTGAGTATTTTTATTTTTAAAAATAGGAGTTCTCTTTAGTGTGTTTTTGTTCCCTTTAATGTATAATCCACGAAAACCATTGTTTTGTATTATGTTGTATTGGAAATTGTTATTATTTCCTTTAAAGTATATTGCAGAACATTTTTGTTTATTCGAATTTTCATAAACAAGATTTCCTTTAATAATACCATTATTACTTTCACCTGAAATCCCATTTTTTGAGTTTTTATAAATTATATTATAGGATATTTCTAGGTTTTTTCCAACAATATTAATTCCTTTTCCTTTATTTTCAGCTATTTTATTTTCTATAATCTTATTTTTGTACCCTTTAATATTAATGCCATTATTTTTATTCTTTGATATAGTATTATTTAATATGTTGTTATAATTTCCATTAATCTGTATTCCATGACCTTTACCATAAGAAACATTATTATACCTTACTGTTGCTTTATTAC
>NZ_CALGFC010000038.1 GCF_937881195.1 uncultured Methanobrevibacter sp.
AAAAAAAACAAAAAGTCCACCCCCCCCCCCCCCCCCTTATAAAATTAAAGCTAAAAAAGTAACTAAAATCAGAAAAAATAAATAAAAAAATTAAAATAGCCAAATATAAAAGTTATAACATCTAAAATTGAAAAAATAAGCAAAATAAAAAGTAAAAAAGACCAAAATAACTTGGTAAAATAGAAGCCAAAATATAGAGAATAAAAATTATTATATATAAAATATATAAAATATTATATAAAAAAATAAAAAAATTATATTAATAGCTAGTTTAGAAAATATAAAAAATAGTGGTTTCTTTGATTGGTAGAGGTTTATTATACTGCTTTAAATCTTGATACTCAAAGAAATGCTTTTAAATCTTCAAAACAGCAAAGGAATGGTTTATGGTATGATAAATTTAAAAATCCTATAAATATTTAAAAATCCTCTAGATTCAAGTAAAAAATCAAAAACTAGTAGATTTAGATTATTCTAATTTATTATAAAAATGGTGTTTATTTATGTGTACAGCAAGTAATTATATAACTAATGACCATTATTTTGGTCGTAATTTTGATTACGAAATCTCATATAATGAAAGAGTAACTATAACTCCTCGTAATTATAAATTTAAATTTAGAAAAATTGATGATATGGATTCTCATTATGCAATTATCGGAATTGCCGCAGGTATTGATTCATATCCTTTATATTATGATGCTTGTAATGAAAAAGGATTGAGTATTGCTGGTTTAAACTTTCCAGATAATGCAGTTTACAGAGAATATGAAGATGGAAAGATTAATTTAACCCCTTTTGAATTTATTCCATATTTACTTGGAAAAGCTGCTAATCTTAGTGAAGCAGAAGAATTGTTAAATGATATTAATTTAGTTAATATTAATTTTTCTGATGAACTTCCATTATCTCCTCTCCACTGGATGATTTCAGATGATTCAGGAGCTATTGTTGTTGAACCATTAAATGATGGTTTGAAAATTTATCATAATCCTATAGGTGTTTTAACTAATAATCCTCCATTTGATAAACAATTATTTTACTTGAACAATTATATTTCTCTTTCAAATAAAACTCCCCAAAACACTTTTGGTGGAAATATTAAATTATTTGATTATTCAAGAGGTATGGGTGCAATAGGTTACCAGGTGATTTATCATCAGCTTCTAGATTTGCAAAAGTAGCATTCACAAGAGCAAATTCCTATTCTGAATTTGATGAAACAAGTAGTGTCTCACAGTTTTTCCATATTTTAGGTTCAGTTGAACAACAAAAAGGTTGTACATTTATAGATGAACCTAATTTATATGAATATACAATTTACACCTCATGTTACAATACTAAAAAAGGTATTTTATATTATAAAACATATAATAACTCACAAATAACATCTATCGATTTAAATAAAGAAAATTTAAACTCAAACAAATTAATAAATTATTTATTAATTAATGAAGAACAATTCAACTCCATTAATTAAATCTTTTCCATTAAAAATATTTAATATTAAAATAATATACATTAAAAGTATAATTTATTAAAAACAAATAGATTAAAAAGCAAATATTATTAAAATACTCATTTTTGTATTAATATTAAAAATACTAATGAAAGAACAATCTTAAAAAAATGAAAAAATTAGGAAATTATTTAATAAATATCAAAATCTTCAAAATAAATAAAAATTAATCAATATTTTTAATCTTTTTTAAAACTCTTTCACGACCTTCTAAAGTATATTCATTATCAGGATCTAATTTTAAAGCTTTATCATAAAATTTTAAAGAATCTTCCAAGCGATTTAACTTACATAAAACATCAGCTTTATTAAATAAAGAATAAAAATCATCAGACTTCAAATTTAAGCTTTTATCAAAACAATCTAAAGCTTCATCAAAACGATTTAAATTTTTCAGAGAAATACCTCTATTAAGCCAAATATTATAATCCTTTGAATTTAATTCTAAAGCCTCATCACTAACTTTTAAAGCTTCTTCAAATCTATCTAAATTGTTCAGAACAAAAATTTTATTAATTAAAGCTTCAAGATTTCCAGGATTTAAAATTAAAGACTCGTTTAAACAATCTAATGCTTCCTCAAAACGACATAATTCAATCAAAGCATAAGATTTAATATACCATCTTGATGGATTTTTCTTATCAATATCCAATATTTTGTTAAATATGTCTAAAGCATCCTCATAACTTTTAAGTCCGGTTAAAACAATTCCCTTACCAAATTCTGCATCTAAGTTATCAGGCTGAATTTTTAATACTTTTTCATAAACATTTAATGCATTATTAAATTGTTTAAGTTCATAAAGAATTAATCCTTTATAAATTAAAATATTCACATTATTTTCATCAAATAATAAAGACTCATCAAAGTAATAAAGAGCCTTTTCAAAATCTTCTTTCTCAAAAAAGATTTGACCTAGATAAAAATAGGTATTTATTAAATCATAATCTTTTTCAATAAGTTCAGTGAATATTTCAATAGATTTACTAAATTCATTTTTTTTCATGTAATTTAAAGCTTTATTAGATTTTCTTTTTAAAATAAAATTTGAGATCATGTTTTTTATCCTATATTATTAATATTCTTAATTATTAATAAAAGATTATATTTTTCACATATTTTTTTCCATGTTATCTTCTCATAATTTTCATTTTTATATCCATAAAACTTAATAAAAAAATAAAATAAGCAAATGGCAATAATTATGATAAAGACCTTTAAATCTGGAAAATTCCATTTTTCTAAGTAAATTAAACCCCATATAATAATTAACAATAAAATATGGACTAAAATAATTTTATTATTATATTTCATAATACACCCAATTTTATTTTAAATATTTCTCAACATCTCTTCAACTAAAATATCCGTATTTTTCTCCCCAAGAAAACTAATTTGAATAGTATCGTTGTTAATATTGAAAAGATAATCTGTAGAAGTATAGCTTGTAGATTTATAGACATCTAAATTATCAATTTTTATTTTAGAATAATTCGTCATCTTATAAAAATCCAAAAGTTCTCTTGTTGAAGTATTGTTATATATAACAATTATCGAAAGACTAATTTGTGAGCCTGAATAAATTTTTCCTTCACTATTATTATTCACATTTTCAGACTCAAATATTAAAAAATCTGGAATACTAAAATTATAACCTCCAATATCATCAACATAATAATTAATACCATCATTATTATTAGAAAAAGAATTAAAAGTAAATACCATTAATAATGCGATTAAGATTACTATTATAAGTGAAAAAACAGCTAAAAACTTTTTATCATTAGAATTAATAATATCAAAACTCCCTAAAATGTGCATAATAAATTATTTTATAATGAATATTTTCATAAAATTTAAAAAAATAAAACTAAGTTCAATTAATATCTTTAATCTTTTTTAAAACTCTTTCAAGACCTTCTAAAGCATCAGTATCATTATTATTTATTTTTAAAGACTTATCATAATATTCTAAGGATTCTTGATATCTTTTTAATTTTTCCAAAATATATCTTTTATTATATAATATATCGGCATTATTAGGCCCTAATTCTAAAGATTTATTAATGTAGCTTAAACCTTCTTCAACCTACCTATTTTACCTAATGCCCACCCTTTATCATTTAAAACATTTACATTACTAGGCTCAATTTTCAAAGATTTATTATAACAATCTAAAGCTTCATTAAAATTACCTAAAATTAGTAAAATACTTCATTTTAGATAATGCACCTATATTTTCATAATTAAGATTTAAAGATTTATACAATGAATTTAAAGCTTCATCATAATTATCTAAACTAGTTAAAGCATGAGCTTTAAAAAACCACAATGAATAATTATCTCAATCATTAATCAAACATTTATTAAACAAATCCAAAGCTTCAACATATCTACCTATTTCAAGAAAAACCAACCCTTTATCCATTAAGGCATGCTGATTTTCACAATCAATACTTAAAACTTTATTAAAAATGCCCAAGGCATTATTATAATTTTTCATACCATATAAAACTAGCCCTTTTTGAATTAAAACATGAATATTATCTTTATCTAATAAAAGAGCTTTATCAAAATAATAAATAGCTTTATCAAAATCTTTTTTTATCAGAAAAAACTACCCCTATATTAAAATAAGTATTCAATAAGTCATAACCTTTTTCAATTAATTCATTATAAATTCTCAAAGCTTCATCATACACACCAAATTCTCTAAACTCTCTAGCTTTATTAAACTTCCTTCTTAAAACAATACTCGAAAACATAATCATACCAGATTAGTATTTTATAATTAGAAAATGTACTCTACTAAAAATTTAATGCAATTTAAAATAATGAATCATGAATTAATATCTTTTAGATAAGATAAGATTTTTTCAGCTTCTTTTATATATTTTGTATTATTAGGATTAATTTTAAATCCTTTATCAAATGATATTAATGCACTATCATAATCACCTATCCCTCCAAGAACAATTACTTTAATATAATATAAATTATCATTATCTGAATTTATTTCTAAACCAGTATTTACACAATTTAATGCTTCATCATATCTTTTTAAGTAATATAAAGACATTGCTTTATTTCCAAATAGATTGGAATAATTAGGAGAAATTTTTAAGCATTTATCATAATATTCCAAAGATTCATTAAATTTATTTAACAAAAATAAGATATTTCCTTTATTTAATAAAGCTAAAAAGTTATCTGGTCTTAATTTCAATGATTTATTTATAGACAATAAAGCATCTTCCAGTTGATTCATACCAACTAAAACAAGCCCTTTATTATAAAATAATTCAAAATCCCCATCAAATAATCTTAATGCATTATCAAATAATTTTAAAGATTCTTTATATTGATTTAATTTATAAAAGGATATGGCTTTAGAAACTATTGCTTTAACATAATCTGAATCAATATTTAACACTTTATCAAAAAAAATTATAGATTTTTCATAATCTTTTTTATCATAATAAATTAATCCAAGATTGAAATAAGTATTTAATAAATCATAATCTTTTTCTACTAAATCATTAAATATTTCAACTGCTTTATCATATTCATTATTTTCCCAACATTTTAAAGCTTTATCAAATCTCTTTTTCAAAATAATATCTGAAAACATTATTATTACTCCATTATTTATTAAAAGTGCAATATAAAAAAAATATTATCTTTCAAATATTTTTTATCACTTTTACAATATAATCCCCTAAATTCGGGAGATGTTGAAAAATCGCATAGAAAGTGCCAAACTCAGCTATTCCTGTACCAACAGTAACTTTTGCAATACCCTTAGCTACAAGAGATGGACTTTTAGTTGCAATACCATCAACAATATTCTGAGAGCCCGTTTTAATAAAATTTTTTGCTGCCCTAAACCAATTCAATATAAATAAAGACTCATTCCCATCACCAGAACCACTATTTTTATATTTTTGAGCCTCCTTTAAGCCAGTAATCAATGCACCACCATTAATAGAGGGAATTTGTTTTTTTGTTAATGATATTATGATTCCTGCTCTTAATATATTTGCAGGATTGATTATAGTTACTAGTGATGCATGTGTCCCTGGAGGTAAGCCCATAAGTTTGTCAATAATAGGATCAAAACTATACATATCAACTAACATATCAAAGACATTATTGTTACGATAATATTCTGCTAAATCAGGCTTACCCATATAATCATATATATCTGCAAACAAAGGCCTACATGCATCAAAAGTAATAGCAAGTACAAAAGTTCCTACAATAAGGACACCAATTGGATTTGAAAGTGTTAATCCTGCTATAGATGTTCCAATTCCTCCACTAGTAACAGAACCTGTAATTAATGATCCAAAAACGCCTCCAAACATTATAGAAGCATTACCAACAATTTCTAATTGTTCAGAAAAGCCATTACTAGAATTAAGTAAATTTTCACCATATTCAATACTCTGGTTTGTTTTTCCATCATGGAAACATGGTACTCCTAGAATATTGCCTGTGTGAACATCACGAACTATTCCATTAATTAAATCAATATATAAAACACTATTATTATTTTCTTCTGTATAAACTATCAAATAACCATTACTATAATAAGTTATGAATTTTTCTCCTTCAGCAATATGCTGTAAAATTCCAAGTGTTACACTGCCAATATCTGTAGTATTATACACATTATGCGCTACAAGTTCTTCAACAAGTGAAAAAGCAAATGAACATGTCAAACGGAAATTATAAACATTTATTGGATCTCCAATTACATCCATTCCCATATTATGATCACTTTCACCTGTAATATATGCATCTTCAACATCATTATTCATAGATACCATTACTGGAGTTTTACGGTCCCATGTGACATTATATGTTTTGGCTGCTTGATCAGCTATACGATCATGCTCATAAATAACCAATAAAGCTGTTAGGAAAGTACCATAAGCAGCTTTCATAGCACCTGGACTGAAAAGATTTTTTTGTGACACCCAATAACTTAAATCATCGCTAGTGACATTAGAGTAAGCTATAGCATAAGATTTTAAGCCTTCAAAACCAGTATCATGACCATCATATATACCATTATCATAAAATATAGGAGCCATTCTATAAGAAGGATTACCTGGAAGAGCAATATTTTCATATTCTCCTGTTTCAGAATTAAGTATTATAAATTTAGGATTACTATCACCAAAATAATTAATTCCATCATATAAAGTATCAATAAAATAAAAGTGATTAGACATTATGAATCCTAACTCATCTGAAGACAAGTTATATTCATTTATTAAAAACCCCAAATATAATGATATTGCTTCATCTTGATTAAGCAAACCATATGATTCATAAGATTTAGAACCTATAAAAATGTTATAATCATTTATAGCCTTGAAAACTTCTTCACGATAACTATTTTTATACAATTCATAAGCCAAATTAGTAATGTGTTTAGTTAGAATAACTTCACCATCATATATTAAATCTATATCTGCTGTGAATAAACCAGTTTCCCGCCATAGTACAGTAACCCATGCAAGAGAACCATTATTTTCAATTTTATGAGTTATATTAAGAAGATAACCTGTTTCTTGATCAATTGCACTTGAAAATAACCAAACTTCAATAAATGGTTTATTATCAATAAAATCATAAACCATTTCATCATCAATAAAAGCCATAACTCCTGTTTTATTATCATTAACAGTTGTATTAAAAGTTAATATTGCAGAAGCCTTACCATCAACAACGACCGAACTATTAGTTATATTGCCATACTGTGAATTAAAATTAACTATTCCTCCATCAGGAATACAACCTAAAGCAGAAATATCCTCACCATTACTATTATGAGTTAAATCCACAGTCACAATTGATTCATAAATTTTACCATCAGAAACTTTATAGGATGTAGGAGAAATGCTAGCCACAATCCAAGGATCAAAATATAAACCACCATTCAAATCATAAAGCGCCATTATATCTCCATCTTCAAAATAAATTCCTAATGTTGGAGAATTTGTTCCCCACCAATTATTAGTTGCATTAACATTAATAATCTCAAAAGATTCGAAATTCTGAATAAATAATGAATGTTCTCTGCTTTGGAAACTATTAAAAGAAATATTAGTATTATTCACACGAGCCAAACTAATACCATTCTCATTATCAATGAAAATATTTTCAATAATAGAAATATTATTTACTTCAAATAAAAATAATCCAAAAGTAAAATTTATAAAAAGATTATTCATTATAGTATTATTTAAAGATTCAAATAATAATAATCCACTTGTTTGAGGAAATTCCTCTTGTTTAATATTATTAGCATATATTAAAGATTTTGATATGTTTACTAAGAATATTCCTGCACTTTCATGTATTTTAAAATTATTATATCCAATGAAATAATTTTCTACATTTACTAAATGAAAATCTCTTTCACTAGGAGAATATTTAATAATAACTACATTACTTTGTATATTATTATACATAATCCAATTATTATTAGAAATTTTTGATTCATTATTTGAAATAGAACAAGTATTATTTATAAAATCATTATTGATAATTGTACAATTTGAAACACCATTAATATATATTGCCCCTTGAGTAGTATAATTATAACTAGGCAGTTCTATAATAGTATTATTGTTATCCATTAATGTTAATCCCGAAACTACAATACCACTATAATTTAAAAATAATGTTGCTTTTTTATTATCAATCGGCAATAATATGGTTTCACCATTTATTCCCCCTGATAAAATTATACTTTTATTAATTACATAATTTCCTTCATATATTCCTGCTAAAACTTCAATATAATCCCCATCAAGAGTTTCATTATCATTTATCGCTTCTTGAATATCATTATAAAATTTCCCAGTATTATAATTAATAACACGACCAGGTAATGTTAAATTTCCTGCTTCATTAATAATAATCATTAATGTTTTAACTGTTGTTTCATTACCCAAATTATCGACTGCTTTATATTGTATAAAATAATAACCATGAGTTAAATTTATAATAACTTTATTACCCCCAGATACAAAAGAGGTATTGTTTATATTATACCAAACAGTTAGATTTTCACTATTAGTTTCTAGTGTTAAGTTTTGTGATTGGTTATACCAACCACCTATAAGATCTGAATCTACATTAGGATAAAATTCTCCATATTCTTCAATAACCGTAGTGTTAATATCGATAATTAAAGTTTTAAGTGGTGCTTTATTTCCTGCACGATCAACTGCATAATATTCTATAGTATATGTGCCATTTGTTAGTGATATTTTTGCATTGGAATTTTTTGAAATCCAATTACCGCCATTTATTCTGTAATATATTGTAGAGTTGTAATCTAAATTGTCAGTAACATTTAATCTTAAAGTTTGGCTCGAATTATAAAAACCATCTTCTAAATTACTATAAACATTGGGATGAGTTAAATCTATATAATAACGTAAACTCTGCCAATTTCCTACATTCCCATAATGATCCGCTACAACAAAATCAATGGCATAAAATCCTTCATCCAAATTAATCCTAGCAGAATTATTAACTTGGATTATTGTTCCTCCATTAATAGAATAAGCAATAACTGGATTTGAATCAAAATTATCAGTTGTGTTGATAATTAAAATTTTAGTTGAATTATACCAACCAGGGACTAAATTAGTATTAAAGTTAGGTGAAGTTAAATCACATGTAATATTTAGTTGATAATTAAATTCAATATTTCAAGCTGCATCCCTAGAAGAAAATAAAACAATATGCCTACCTTCATTAAGGATTATAGTAGCAGTTTTACTAACAGAAATAATGTTACCATTATCAACATTATAATAAATAGTCGGATTATTATCCATATCATCAATAGAAGTTAAAATAAGAACACCAGAGTTATAAGAATAATTAACAGTTGGCCCAACTTTATCAATCTTATATACAACTGATTTTTGAGTTTCAGTATTGCCTTTATCATCTTTAGCTTTATAATACAAAGTGGTAATTCCTTGTTGGAAAGTCAAAGAGACGGTTTTTCCTCCTTTTATCCAGTCCCCCGAATTTATTTTATAATAAATACTAGGATTTGTATCTTTGTTATCTGTAGCAGTTAGTGTTACTGTTTTAGCTGTATTATACCATCCTCCTTGAAGGTTAATGGATGTTGTTGGTGGTGTTTGATCAACAGTAACGCCTGATGAAGATATTCCAGATATTATTGGAAATGACATTGAATTAGGCAAAACTCCATCTGCTCGGTAATAATTCATGATTCTTGCATAGGCATGTAAAAGTGATTCATAACGAATATTTCCAATTGGACTTGACATATAATTAGGAGCTTTACCATTTTCAGTACAATATACATTTATATTTCTAGCCAATGATATATACTGAGCTTTAGTAAGTGTTCCAGAACCAGAACCTTGTGGAGAACTAGGACTATTAATTGATTGAATAGTTATATTATTCGTATTTCCTTCACTAACACGTATAGTATAACGAACAGCAGTATGCAAAAATTCTTCATCAGCAATAGTCTTTCCAGAAACCGAAACCGAACTTGGAACTTTTTCATTATCCAAATCAAATTCAACAACAGCCTGAGAAGCTTTTTCAACCTCATCCAAACTCACATCAACAGCAGAAACACAATTAACAAAAAAACACAACGACAATAATAAAAAAAATATTACAAAACTTTTTCTAAACATATATACACTAACCCATTACATGATACTTCTTAAAGTCCAAATGAAAAAAATGAATAAATAAATATTAATTGATAAATTATCAATTAAACTTTATAAATGTTTATAAAAATATCAAAAAGAAAAAAATAAATGTCACAAAAAAAAGAAGTAAAAATTTTATAATAAAAAAACAAAAAATAATAATAATAATAATAATCGAAAATACAAAAGAAATAAAAATAACAAGTTTGTTTAATAGATAATTATTTTGAAATCCTGATATTTTAGATGTTTCTTATTTTTTTAGTAGTGAAAATATAAATAAACATTGGGAATTTATATAATGAATAATAAAAGTAAAATATTAGCTAGAAGAAAAAGAGGGCAAATAAATAAATCAGACTTAGATGGATTTAAAAATTACAACATTGAAGAATTAATAGATCTAATGAACAATGAAGAACCTTGGAAAAGAACTGTAGCTATAACACTTTTAGATGAAAAAAATGAAGAATCAGCTGTTAAATATTTAGCTGAGAAATTCCAGGATGAAGATGCATTATATACTCGAATAGCTATTTCTAAAGCATTAGCTAATTTTGGAGAAATAGCTGTTCCATACTTAATTGATTTACTTGGAAAAATTGGAAATAATCAAGAAAAAACACTTCCAAAAAAATATTTTAACAAAAAAAGCTTTCCACTTCCAAGGGATTTAGCAGCACGAACACTATCTAATTTAGGTAAAGTATCAACCACTTACCTAATTGAATTATTAAATAAAGATAGCTTAAATAAAGAAGATATTTTTATTAAAGAACAAGCTATTGATGCTGTTGGTAGAATAGCTTCAAAATATGATGACCATAGGGCTTTGGACTCTTTAAAAATCCTATCAAAAAAACATAAACCCTATGAAATTATTCAATGGAAAATAGCTAGAGCATTAAGTGGATTTAAAAAAAATGAAAAAGCTTTAAACTTACTTTTTAATATAATTAATGAAAAACCACCTGTTCAAATCAAATGGGAAATTGTTCGATCAGTTGGACAAATTGGAATATTTAATGAAAAAACAAATAAACTACTAAACTCAATAGATGAAAATAACCCAAACCTCATTAAATCAATAAATATAGCTAAAAAAGAAATAAAAAAAGAAAAATTATAAATTTTTTACTTCTAATCTCAAAATAAAAGAGTTTTTTAAATAATAATCTTTTAATTTCATTTTTTATTAAATATTTTTTAATAAATTTTATTATTAATTATAATATTTATATGTATAATAAATATGGATTATAATAATGGAGGAAAAAATGTCAAAAATGCCAGTGCTTTTTGTGGGACATGGTTCACCCATGAATGCTATTGAAAATAATGAATTTAGTAATAAATGGAAAGAAATAGCTAAAGATATACCCAAGCCAAAAGCTATCTTAGTTGTATCAGCACACTATTATACTAATGGAACAAGAATAGTATATACTGAAAATCCAAAAATGATTTATGATATGTATGGATTTCCAGAACCATTATATGAGGTTAAATACCCTGCATTAGGATCAACTTATCATGCTGAAAAGATTATTGAAAATTCAAGTTTTCATATAGAAAAAGATGAAAATTGGGGAATAGATCATGGTGCATGGTCAGTTTTAGTTCATATGTATCCAGAAGCAGATATTCCAGTTTTAGAACTAAGTATAAATAATGATATGACATTAGAGGAGCACTTATTGTTAGGTAAAGAACTTAGTTTTTTAAGAGATGAAGGTGTTTTAATATTATGTAGTGGAAACATTGTTCATAACTTAAACTTAATGGACTGGAACAAGGAAAATGGCTTTTTATGGGCAGAAGAGTTCGATGAATACATTAAAGAAAATATAGTTAAAAATAATATTAATAATATAATCAATTATGAAAAGAATACAAGTTCATATAAGAATGCTTTTTATACAAAAGAGCATTTTATTCCTATCATATATGCATTAGGAGCTGTTGGGAAAAATTACAAAGTAGAAATATTTAATGATAAATGTGTATATGGTTCAATATCAATGACCTGTTATATCTTTGATTAAAAATTAATTTTATGAGTTTTGAAGAATTAAAAAATATTAAAATATAGTATAAAAAAGTTTTAATGGAAAAAATTTCAAAAAAGAATAAATAAAATCAATTTCTATAAATTATTAAAAAATATGAATTGATAATATAATAAAAATTGAAAAAATTAAGAATCATAATAATTCTAATTTTTAATTACAATGTCCATTTTCCTGTTTTGCTTTGTATATCCAACATTTTTTTGTATAAACCATTTTTTTCGGTTAGTTCTTCAGGAGAACCTTCTTCAACTATTTTTCCTTCATTTAAAACAATAATTTTATCAGCATTTGATATTGTACGCATTCTATGTGCAATTACAATTACTGTTTTATTTTTAATTAATATTGATAATGCTTTTTGAATTTTAGATTCATTTTCTACATCTAAAGATGCTGTTGCTTCATCTAATAATATTATTGGTGCATTTTTTAGTAATGCTCTTGCTATGGATATTCTTTGTCGCTCTCCCCCAGATAATAATGACCCATTTTCTCCAATTAATGTATCATATCCATTTGGAAGGTTTTTTACAAATTCATCACACCTTGCTAATTTTGCTACTTTATATACTTCTTCATCACTTGCTCCATGAGCACCTATTCTTATATTTTCTTTTACGGTATTATTAAATAGAACTACATCTTGAAATACAATTGCATAATTTTTAAGTAGTGCTTCTGGATCAATTGATTTTACATCAATTCCTCCTAAGGTTATTTTTCCTTTATCTGCATCCCAAAATCTTGCTGCTAATTTAGATATTGTGCTTTTTCCTCCTCCAGATGGACCTATTAATGCTGTTACTTCTCCTTGTTTTGCATTAAAGCTAATATTTTTTAATACTTCTTTATCTTCTTTGTAATTAAAACTTACATTTTCAAAATTAATATCATATCCACTATTAGAGTATTCTATAGATCCATCAGGGATTGCTTGGTTCTCTATTTTTTTCATTCTCTTAATTTTAACTCCTGACATGAATATTTCTGCTAAAAATTCTAATGCTCCTTGAATTGGTAGATATATGAATGCTGCAGCTATTAAATACAATATAAAAATTAATAAACCAATTTGGCCACTTACAAGTAAATTAGATCCCACAATCATTACTGATACAATACCTAATTTAAGTACCATTTGGCCAGATACAACACTAATCCCAGTAGCTAATTCATTTTTAATAAGAGACGATTCAATATTTCTAATTTTTTTGTTTAGTCCTGTTAGATAATCATCTTCATAATTATATGCTTTTAATTCTTTTATTGTTTCAATAGACTCTTGAATTCCATCAGCACCATTTCTACGTTTTTTTATTGTTTTTTCACTATTTTTTTCTTGTATTGATCTTGAAACAATGACAATGAAAAAAGAAACTGGAATAACCCATAGTAAAGCAATAGATAAGGGAATATTAAATATTAACATTCCAATAGCTATTATTACTAATGAAATTATAGATCCTGCTAATTCTGGAACTGCATGAGAAAATGCGTGTTCTAGTTCAGTGCAATCTCCCATGATAGTAGTTGTTAAATCAGATAAATTCTTTTTTTCAAAAAACGACATTGGAAGTTTTCTTAGTTTTTCTGCAAGTGTTATCCGCCTTACTTCGCTCTCTTCATAAGTAGCATTGTATATTAAATTGTATTGTTTTGATTTTAATATATAAATTATTACTAATACAATAATTATTAAAACTATAAATCCTATTAAATCTAATTTAACAGACACAATATTTGGTTCTGGTATATATTGAGATAAAAATAAAACAAACAGCATAACAGGTAACATTAAACTAAAATCTAAAAGAGTTGTATATAGTATTCCTTTTTTTAGATTATTTGCTCCTTTTTTGCTTAATGCAAATTTTTTAACTAAATATTCATCAATCATTTATTAAACTCCTTTAAACTCATTTTTTCATACTTATAATTATTTATAATCCCTATTTTCTTATATTCTTCATTTTTAACCATTTAAATTCACTAAAGATTGAGAATTTTCCAATTTCCATTGTACAGATTCATTATAATCATCCCACATATTTTTATAAAATCCATTGGCTTCAATAAGCTCATTATGTGTTCCGGATTCCATAATCTCTCCAGATTTTATTACATGTATTTTATCCACATTTTTAATTGTAGATAATCGATGTGCTATCATTAATACAGTTTTTCCTTCGGTAATCTTTTTAAATGCTTTCTGTATTTTATATTCATTTTCAGGGTCAGTGAATGCTGTAGCTTCATCTAGAATAATTATTGGTGCATCTTTTAATATTACACGAGCTAAAGCTATTCTTTGTTGTTCTCCCCCAGATAAATGAACTCCTGATTTCCCAATAACTGTATCTATCCCTTCAGGTAATTTTTCTAAAATATCATCACATTGTGCAGCACTTAATGCTTCTAATACTTCTGATTTTTTAGCATCTTTTTTAGCAATTAAAACATTGTTTAATATACTGTCTTTAAATAATTGAGTTTTTTGAAAAACAAAGGAAATATTTTTCATTAGATCTTCTTTCTTAATATTTTTCACATTTGCATTTCCAATTAATATTTTTCCAGTATTTACATCCCAAAATCGTGGAATTAATGTAGCTAATGTAGTTTTTCCCCCTCCAGAAGGACCAACAAGTGCTATTGTTTGATTTTCTTTTATTTCAAAATTAATATTTTTTAAAGTATCCTTAATATTTCCAGGATATTTAAATGAAACATTTTTAAACTTTATTTGATGATTATTAATATGTTGTGGGTTTTTAGTTTCTTCTAATGGTTTATTATCTAATATTTTTTCTATTTTTAATAATGCTTGTTTAGCAATCATCCAATTTTGACTTGAAAACATTATTTTAGTCATTATTAAAGATGCTATTGGAGTTAGAATAATATAAAATATTAAATCTAAAAATAAAGAAGGATTAAATGTAGAACCTATTAATAATATTCCCGCAGGTATTAATAATGCAAAAAATCCGTTTATTGAAACAGTAAAACAGCTATAAGGTACTTGACATGAAATTGAATAGTCAGTTACAAATTTACTATAATCTTTAATTGTTTTATGGAAACTTTTAAAAGAAAATATACTTTGTTGGAAAGTTTTTGTAACTGGTATTCCCCTTACATATTCTACTGCTTCAGCATTCATATCTTCTAAAGATTGTTGATATTTTATTAACATTTTTTTGTTACTTCCTCCAATCATAGGTAGGATTATTAATAGTCCTACTACCATAGGAACTAAAGATAATAATCCAAAAAACCAATTATAAGTAAATAATAGTACTAAAAAAGCAATAGGAGTTATTATTGCAATAACCAAATCAGGTAATGAATGAGCTAAAAACCCTTCAGTTGTTCCAGAACTATAATCAATAATTTTACGTAAACTTCCACTACTTTTATTTGAAAAAAATCCTAAAGGTAATTTCAGTAAGTGTTTCATAGTTATTATTTTCATATTTCTTTCGTTTCTAAATGCAGATAAATGTGTACACATTAAACCTATAAAATAAATTCCTATAGATAATAATCCATAATATAATGCCATCCATCCATAATGAGCTAAATTTACAGCATTTGAATAATTTGGCATTACTGATATTATCTCTTCAATCATTTTCCAAATATAAATAAATGGCATTAATCCTAAAATAGCACTAATACCTGCTAAAATGCACCCAACGATTGTTAAATATTTGTAATTTCCTGAAAAACTTAACAAACTTAAGAATTTATTGTCTTTTTTTTCATATAACTTCATTTTTTTTCCTCTTATATTATTATCCTAATAATTAATTATTTAATAAATCAATCAACTATTTAATAGACTAATTATTATTTTAATAAATTAATAATTACTTCAGATAGATTAATTATTATTTTAATAGATTTTAAAGAATTTTAGGCATGCCTAAATTTATAATAATCCAAAAAGCCATCCAAAATTTAAAAGAATTTGAAAAGCTAATATATCTCAAAGGACTTTAAAGATATATTTATTAAAATTAAAATAAAATAAAAAACTATGAGAATTATTTAATTAATTTATTACAGTTAGCTTATATTAACACAATAAATATATAAATATAATCGAACTAAAAAGACAAAATAATCCAAATGGACAAAATAAGTAAATAAATTTAAAGTTTTCTTTTATTTTCTTTTAGTCTATATTGACTTGGAGTAATCTTATAATAATCTTTGAATGCAGCAGAAAATTTACTAGAATTTTTATAACCTACTTTATTAGCTATATAACTAATTTTATAATCTTCTTTATTTAATAATTCTTTAGCTACTTGTAAACGATACTCTTTTCTCCAAGTATATACTGGTTTGCCATAAATAGATTTAAAAGAAGTTTTTAATGATGTAATACTAATATTATACTTCTTTGATAAATATTCCAGCGTTATAGGTTTTTGAATGTTTTCTATTAATTCTTTTCTTATAGTTTTAATAGTTTCTACCTGTTTTTTTGAAAAATATTTTCTATTTTCAATTGTATTATTTAATGGAGTTATTTTTAAAAATAAAAAAAGTTCTAATACTTTTAATTTAAAGTAGATTTTCTGAATTTTTTCATCTACATAATACATTTCATTAAAAATATGTTCTATTTCTTTTGTAGATTTAATTAACAAAAAATCATTATTTTCGGATATTTTATTGTATAACTCATTTAAATCAAATGAATACCCAAATACATCTTTCAAAAATGGTTTAGCGGATTTTTTATTGATATATATTTCTATTCCCTCATAATAACCTAAAGGAAATGTTGAATAATTACTTTCAGTATTTTTTGTTGATACAACTAAATCCCCTTCTTCCAAATAATGGTATTTTCCTTTAAATTTACATTCAAATCTTCCTTTTTTACAATGATTAATAGTAATTTCCTGATTTGAGTTCATTCTATTAAATTCATTTATTTCAAACCCATGAATTTCAATATTTATTAGATAAATCCCTGGAAAAACACCATAGCTTATCATTTTTCCTTTTGCTAGCTTAAAATCAAAAGAATATACTGTTTTAAAAGAGTTTTCATTAAAAATTTTCATTGAGTTTTCATATTTTTTATCAATATTTATCTTTAATGGATTTTTTTTCATGATAATCATTATTTATATTAATTTTTATCAACAAGTAGTTGTCATACCAAACTTATTATTAATTTAAATTTTTTTATCAAATTATTTTTTTATTAAAATATCTTATTATCTAATTATTTTTTTTATTAAAATATCTTATTATCTAATTATTTTTTTTATTAGAACATTTTTATCAAAAATTTAGGTATGGCTAAATTATCCTATTATATGGTCCTCATTATATTTAAAATAGAGATATATAAAATTTTTATAAATAATTTTTAATAAAAAATAATGAAAAAATTTAGGTATGCCAAAAAATTTATATATGATTTAGTCTAAACTAAATTTAAATAAACATATTTAATAAAAATCTGAATTATATTAATATTTTTTAAATAATATTTATTATATTTATTTATAAATCAATGCACATGATATTTGATAAAAAATATTTTATGATATATTATTTATTCAGAATAGCTTTATTTACTGGTGATAAATTGAATGAAAAATTAAATATAAAAGATTTGATAAATGTAGGAATATTTACTGCAATTTACATAATTGTAGTATTCGCTGTGGGTATGATTGGTTATATTCCCTTATTTTTAGTTATACTTCCGATTTTAGTGCCTATTGTTGGAGGAATCCCATTTATGCTTTTCATAACAAAAGTGAAAAAGTTTGGAATGGTTACAATAATGGCTTTACTTGTTGGTCTTATCATGTTTATTAGTGGACATACATGGATCCCTATATTGACTTTCCTCATTTTTGGAATATTATCCGATTTAATAATGAAGTCTGGAAATTATCAAAGTTCTATAAAATCAATCATAGGATTCGCTGTTTTTAGTATTGGAATAATGGGAAATATGCTTCCTTTATGGGTAATGAGAGATTCTTTCTTGTCTTATTTAAATTCCGGCATGGGAGTAGAATATGCTAATGTTATAGCCACTATAACACCCCCATGGGCATTCTTTGTTTTGATTATAGGTGCTTTTATAGGGGGTATATTGGGAGCAATTATTGGTAAAAAAGTACTTAAAAAACATTTTAAACGAGCAAATATTGCATAATATTAAAAAAAGGAATAATAAGTAAAGAAGGATAATAGGAAATAATGAATATTATTTATTAATTTTAATTTATTTAATCTTCAATAATTAATAATCCTCAAAAAATCCCTTAAAAAAATAATTATATGATTAAATAGATGGTTTAAATGAGCGAATTTTTTAAATCTACAACCGAAAAATATTTTTTAAAATTAGATCCAAGAACGAAAATTTTTGCATTAGTTGTAATAAATTTACTAGCATTCTCTTTGGTTCCGTTATATATAACAATATTCTTAATATTCATTCCATTTTTTTGTCTATTATTGAGTAATAAAGAAAAAATAGCTTTTATATTCATTTTACTTTTTTTTATAGCTAAATTAATCGAGATATATCTTATACCTGTTACTCATGGTTTAATAAATGGACTACTTATAATGTTTTCTAGTGTGATTGTTAGAATGGGACCAGGAATTATTATGGGATATTATGTCTTAACAACTACAAAGGTAAGTGAGTTTATGGCATCAATGAATAGAATGAAGATTCCAGAATCAATATCTATTCCAATATCTGTTTTATTTCGATACTTTCCAACAATAATTGAAGAAATAAGGGCTATAAAAGATGCAATGAAAATGAGAAGGATAGGGAGTGACTTAAAATCATTATTAAATCCATTAAGACTATTAGAATATATTTTCGTGCCATTATTAATAAATGCTGTGAAAACAGGAGAAGAATTATCCGCAGCATCATTAACTAGGGGATTGAGTAACCCTATTTCAAGAACTAATATTTGTCAAATAGGATTTGGAATTTCTGATTTTTTAATTTTGATAGTATCAATTATTGGCCTTATAATCTTTGTTCTATATATTATAGGAGGGATATCAATTGCTTAAAATCAATAATCTTAATTTTACTTATTCTGAAGAAAAAAAAAGCAATATTTTGAATAATATCAATTTACATATTAAAAAAGGAGAAGTTATCCTTTTGTGTGGTGAATCAGGATCTGGAAAAACAACTATCACTCGCTTAATAAATGGTTTAATCCCAAACTTTTATTCGGGAAAAGTT
Source organism: uncultured Methanobrevibacter sp. (assembly GCF_937881195.1). Taxonomy (GTDB): domain Archaea; phylum Methanobacteriota; class Methanobacteria; order Methanobacteriales; family Methanobacteriaceae; genus Methanobinarius. The sequence continues at coordinate 19,594 of NZ_CALGFC010000038.1, forward strand.
GATGGAAATATAACTTTGATAGATGAGAATATTTTTGAAATACCAATATATAAAATTGCTGAAAAAATTGGTTCAGTTTTTCAAAATCCTAAAACACAATTTTTTAATGTTGATACTACTAGTGAACTAGCTTTTGGATGTGAAAATTTAGGATTGCCTATAAAAGAGATAGAAAAAAGAATTAATAAAATTGTTTATGATTTTCAAATAGAACATCTTTTAAACAAAAGTATTTTCAAACTATCTGGTGGGGAAAAGCAGAAAATAGCTTGTGCTTCTATTTCTGCTTGTTTTCCAGAAATTTTAATTCTTGATGAGCCATCTTCTAATCTTGATTCTACTGCAACATGGGATTTAAGAGAAATGATTATTTCTTGGAAAAATATGGGTAAAACTGTTATTATAGCAGAACATAGAATATATTTTTTAAAAGATATTATTGATCGCATGATATATATGAAAGATGGAAAAATCCAAAGAATAATTTCAAATGAAGAGATAAAAACAATGCAAGATAATTCTTTTTCAAATTTAGGAATAAGAACTCTATCTTTAACTAATTTAACTAAAAATAAAAATAATATTTTTAATGAAATAAATAATCATGAAAAGGAAGATAATTATAATAATAATAATAATAAAAAAGATATTAATAAAAGTGATTCCAGCAAAAAAAATTCATTACATAATCCCTATTTTTCTTTAAAAGACTTTAAATTTTCTTATGAAAATGAATTAGCAATAAACATTGATTCTGCAAAAATTCCACAAAATGAGATAATAGCTATTATTGGAAAGAATGGAGCAGGTAAATCTACATTTGCACGATGTTTATGTGGTTTAGAACGTAAATGTAAAGGAAAATTAAAAGTTAACGGGAAAAATCTTAATTCAAGAAATAGGCTTAAAATCTCATACATGGTAATGCAAGATGTTAATTATCAACTATTTACAGAAAGTGTTTTAGATGAAATCTATTTAAGTTTGGATGATTTTATTAGTAAAAATGAAATAACATGTAATGAAAAAAAAGAAATAGCTGAAGATATTTTAAAAAACTTAGACTTACTTGAGTTTAAAGATGCCCATCCAATGGCTTTATCTGGTGGGCAAAAACAAAGAATAGTAATAGGAAGTGCAATTGCTTCTAATAAAGAAATAATGATCTTCGATGAGCCTACAAGTGGTTTAGATTTAAAACACATGAGAGAAGTAGCCAATAATATAAAAAATCTTCAAAAAAGAGGAATTAGTTCTTTTATTATTTCCCATGATCTTGAACTTATTTTTGAATGTTGTAATTATGTTATACATTTAGAGGAAGGAAAAATAATTGATAAATATTATATTGATCATGAAGGAGAAAGAAAACTAAAAAATTTTTTTATTCAATCTGATTAATTTATTATTTCTTCATAAAATTATAATATAATTAAAAAATTTTATTTCTAAAATTGCCTCAATAAATCGTTAATAATCTTTTCATCTTTTTTAAAGTTAGTTTAATTTGAAATAGATTAGACAGTTCACACCCATGAGTTATAGCACATAAAAACCAAAAAAATATTACAAATATTATTGCAACTATATATTCTAAGATATATCTGAAAGTTCCTTTTTATTTTTTCAATACCCTTTTATTTTCAATTAAACTATCTGGAATTGGAGTAATACTATCATTTTCTACAATTTTATATTCATTTTTAGTTGGTAATGTTGTTCTTACAATTAAACCACCAATTCTTACCCCCTAATATTGGGCCAATAAAGCTTAATAATGGAAATGTAAAAAACCCAAATATTATTAATAATATTATTATTCCTAATCCTTTAGTTAATCCTTTATTGAATTTTTTTTAAATTCTTTTCATGTTATTATTTTTCTATTATTCTGCATTTCATCTTCAATTTCGTTTAATTCTTTATCAATCATGGAATTCTTTTTCATATATTCACCTATATTAAAAGATAAAAATTAGAAGTTAGATAATATTATCTACTTAATTAACTTATTAATAAATTTTTCATTTTTAAAAAAAGATTATATAATTATAAATTTATTAAAAATAAAATATTAAAATAAACTAGATATAGTAAAAAGATTAATAATTACTTTTTAGTATTCAGTTAATAAATGATATATATCTTTTAAAACACAGATATAATTAATAGGAGAATATAAAATGTCTGATAAAAATAATATTGTAGAAAGATTAAAGAACAATGAAGATGTTGATAAAAAAGAAATAGTAAATTATACTATAGGTCTTCAATTAAAAAGAATAGAAAGACAAATTGATGC
>NZ_CALGFC010000039.1 GCF_937881195.1 uncultured Methanobrevibacter sp.
TAAACCCTAAATCCAAAAAAAGAAAAAAAGAAAAAAATTTTATGAGTCGTCCTCAAAATATAATTAAAAAAGAATGAAAAAAATAATAAATAAAAAATACACAATTGAAGAAAAGAATAAATATTAAAAAAAACAAAATTAATATTGTTATAATTAAAAAAGGTGATTTTATGTGTACTGTTGGAGGACCAATGGCAGATATTAAAATGAGAAAACTTAAAACAAAACGATATAAATGTTTGGATTGTGGAAATGACTTTAAAGGATTAGGTAAAAAAGTTATATGTCCATCATGCCAAAGCGAAAATGTTGAATGTTTAGATTAATTTTTATAATTTTAAATTATTTAGTAAATAATTCTTGTTTTAAATTTAATAAATTTTTAGATTTAAGGAATAAATAAATTGAAAAAAATAGATATAAATCCTTCTGAAGTACTATTTTTAATTGGAGATACTGGAACAGTTGGAATTTTAAAGGTATCCGATGAAAAAATGTTATTTATTGGAACTCCTGAAAAAGAAGAAATTGTTCTATATCTAGAAAAAGATGATTTAATAGCTGTTTCTGCATTTGGAACTGGAGAAAAATACGAAAAAGGTATAAAGTCAATGGCATATATTACAAGAGAAATGGAATCCCCAATAATTGTCTTACCAAAAGATCATCCAAGTTCAAAAAGACTAAAAATGGTTTTATCTGTAGGGGAAAGCATTAGATTAGATTGTGATATAACACCAGGAACACATCCAGAGCAAGACATATTGTGTTCATGTAATAGTTTATCTGGTTTGAAGATTGAAAAATCAAAAAGCGGTGTCATCATTAATAATAATAATAAAATAAATTATAAAATAGAAAAATTATAAGTTTTTTTATATATTTGAAGATATTTAAATAAATAAATCTAATTATAAAAAATATAATAATTTAAAATATTTATTATAAAAATTATAAAAGATATAAATACTTAAATATTATAAATTAAACTTATAATCATATCCTAAATCTAAACTACATTATAATAAAAATAATTTGATCAAATTAAAAAAAAATGATTTAATCAATTTAAAAAAAAATATTTATATAAAATAAAAAAAGCGCATAATATGATAATTAATACTTTATTTCAAATTTTTGGACAAACATTAGTCCTTATAGCTGTTGGACTATTTTTATTATTAATTTTAGCCCTAGCTTTTGGTAGAATACTACTTAAAAAAGACATACTTATTTTTCCAAAACTGATTATTTTTGCATTAGATATGTTTTATTCCCCTCTAAAAAGATTAGCTAGAAGTTTAGGATTTGATGAATCCATGGTAGATCACATTGGAGTTGAAGTACGAAACAAAGTAAATGCAAAAAAATTTAATAACACATCCCCTAAAAAGAAAATAATTGTATTTCCTCATTGCCTTAGAAATCCAAAGTGTGAAGCTATATTAGATGAAACTGGTTTAGTTTGTGATTGTTGTGGTAAATGTGCTATTGGAATAATAAAACCAAAAGCAGAGCAGATGGGATATAAAGTCTTTGTAATTCCCGGTTCAACATTTGTGAAAAAAATTGTCAAAAATAATGAGTTTGACTCTGTGCTTGGTGTAGCCTGTTATGAAGATTTAAACCTTACAATGATGAAATTAGCTAATTTTACCCCACAAGGAGTATTACTTTCAAGAACAGGATGTTTTAAAACAAAAGTTGATGTTAAGACAGTACTTGATAAAATTGGGTATAAGGAAGATAATGAAGGAGAAGAATCTTTTGATTATTATAATGATTTTGAAATAGGTTGTAGTGACAAAAAACATGATTTAAATAAATAATAAATATAAAAATTTAGTTAAATAACTTTCCCAAATTGATTTCTTTTAAAAAAAATTATCTGATTAAAGTTATTATATAATATTAAAGATTTATTTAATTAAAAATTATCTAATTAAAGTTTATATAACTAAAAATTATCTAATTAAATAATTATCATAATAATTGAAAATTTATCTAATTTTATCTAGTTTTCAACTTTTTTCTTGGTTTTATCAATAATATATTAGGGTGTATATCTGCATAATTATCTAAACATAATTTCTCATCATCATCCACCCAAAGATCAAAAGAAAGATTATATTTCCTAATTATTTTTTTTAGATAAACTGGTGCTTGAGGAATATAAATTTTATATCCTTCTTTATTTGTAGCCTCTAGAAATTCTTTAAATTTTTTCCCACCAATATTAGTAACTTCAATATAGTCTATATACATTTTTTTATCATCTTGAATATAAACTATAGATTTATTCTTAAAATATTTCGGAGTGAACCCAATATTTTTAGATAATTTATGTTCTTGATTTAATCTTACTTTAATGTTAATTCCTCCATATTTTGCAGTAATAAAATTTTTTAAATCTTATTTATATTTAATACCTAAAAATTTAATAATTTATTAATAAATTTTAATAAATAATAGATTTATATATTAAATATTATACAAATACATTATTAAATATTATATTAATATACAATACATTATATTGAATATTTTAAACAAAAAACTTTATTCTAAATCTTAAAGTATTGATTAAAAGATAAACTATTTAATAATTCTTTTAAGATAATTATATTCTCTTTTTACTAATTTAAATAATTTTCTGGTTTGTTTTATTAATTATTTTATTTATATAAATAATATGAATTATTAATTATTTTTTATTATATAATAATTATAAAACATATAATTATAAAAATTATAAGAATTATAAGAATTATAAGAATTATCAAAATTGTAAAATTTACATGAAATATAAAATTAAAATAAATTATAAAAGTTATAAAGATATTAATGGTAAATAAATATTTAAAAATATTAAATATAAAAAAATAAGTATTAGTTTTCACCCCCTCTCGGATTAAATGTATTTTTTATAAAATTTATTAGATATTATAAAGAGATATTTGAGTGAAAATATTATGAAAACTGTAGAAAATATATTCCATGAAGTAATACAGCAAGAAGGAACATTATTCAAACAAGCAGATGTATTTACATTAGAATATTTACCAGAAATACTAAGATTTAGAGACAAACAAATACAAGCTATGATAAATCACAGTAAACAATTAAAAAGTAATCATCCTCCAACCAATATGGAAATCACTGGGCCTTATGGAACAGGCAAAACAACAGCTGTGAAAAAATATTTTGAGTTAATAGAAAATGAATTTAGTGTAATAACCTCATACATAAATTGTGAATTTGATAAAACTGAAAATCAAATTCTTACAAAGATTTATAATAAGATTTATAAAAAAAATGTGAAACCAGGAATTAACACCCATATACTAAAAAATAAAATAGTCAGCTATCTAGGTGAAACAGAAAAGATACTTGTAGTCTGTTTAGATGATTATGGATCAAATAAAATATCTGGAGAGGACATTGACCAAATAAATAGAGTTATGTATACTTTACTCAGGGCTCATGAAATCAATCCAAAAGCAAAAATTAGTCTTATAACCGTGACAAACAAAAGATATATTAATTTTGTTTTAACTCAAAGTGTTGAAACAATATTCAGACCCATTAATATCAATTTTGATGCATATAACCTAAATGAAATTCATAAAATATTAAGTGATAGTTGTAAAATTGGTTTTGCAAATGGTGTAATAAAAGAAGATGTTATCCATATGGTAGCTGAACATGCTTACCGTGAAGGCGATTTAAGAGTTGGTATTCGTTGTTTGTATGATGCTGGATATAATGCAGAGTTTGTTGGAAGTAGTATTATTAAAAGAGAGCATTTAGATTTTTAGTATATAATTAATATTCTTCTAATTATTCATTTCAATTTTCTTTTATTTATTTTTAATATTTTCAGTTTATTAGTTATATTATTACTATACTATCGATTAATAATAAGTATATAGAATAATTCCACATATAATAATTTTAATAGTAATTTTAATAGTAATTTTTATGTTAAATGAAAAACATAAATTATAATGAAGAATATCATGATAAATAAACAAATGAATAAATATATTTAATATTAATTAATCAATGATTAATTTCTATAACAAATAATAATAATAATAATAATAATAATAATAATAATAATAATAATATATACTAATTTAATTTTATATTCTGTGATAAAAATGCTATTTGAAGATTTAAAATCATTAGAAAATAATGAAAAAATATCTAAAAATGATGTGTTAAAAATCTTAAAAAAATGGGCAGAAAATGTTTCTGTTTTTGATATTATGAATTCAACAACAAGGTTTAGAGAGTCTTGTAAATATGTTCAGAAGGAATATAAAGGATATTTTGATGAAATATATGTAAAAAATTTTTATATGCGTGTGAAAGATATATTGAAAGATAAAAATAATTATAATGATAATGTAAATAGAAAATTATTCTTAAAGGCAATTGAATATTTTCAAAAACAAGATAGTGAAATGGAAATATCAAATAAATTATATGATAAAGAAGAAGTAATAGAATCTCATAGATTAATATATTACTTAATTTGTATTTATACAACTTTTATATTAGATGAACCAATTCATCATGTAGGAAGTACATTCCCTGGACATACTAAAGTTAGGTATGAAAATGGAAAATATTATTGCCCCGTTAAAAATAATAATATTAATAATCTAAAAGCAGTATGCAGATTTTGCATAGCTAAACAGGGATAGAATGAAACAAAATATAATAAAAAAAGGTAATCTATATGAAAGCCAATCCTTTAGAAATTCCAATAACTGATAATCATATTCACATAGACCCAATTAATGGAATTGGACCAATCAAAGTAGCTAAACAATTTTATAATGTTGGTGGAAGAGTTATGATAATACCTAATAAACCTTCATGGACATTTGGAGAGCCTTTTAATTTTAAAAAAGCTATGGATTTAGTTATTGAATATGCTGAAGATATAAATAAAAATACCAAAGTTAAAGCATTTCCAATTGTTGGTGTTCATCCTGCTGAATTTTCAAGACTTATTGAAAGTGGAAAATCATTTGAAGAAAGTTTTAAAATTGTTAGAAAAGCATTGGCATATGGAAAAGAATTAGTTTTAGAAAAAAAAGCTTTTGGAATTGGTGAAATAGGTAGGCCTCATTATGATGTTTCAGATGAAGAAATGAAATATCAGAACAAAATTCTAAAATATGGATTAGAATTAGCTAGAGAAATTGATTGTCCTGTTCAATTGCATACAGAATCTGCAACTGAAATTGAATTTAAAGAATTTGCATCATTTGCAGATAGTATTAAATTTAATAAGAAAAAACTAATAAAACATTTCTCAGGACCATATATAACTAAAGATGAAAATTTTGGAATTACACCCTCAGTTATGTCAGGAAAAGAGAATATTAAAATAGCTATATCAAAAGGAGATAATTTTTTAATGGAAACTGACTATCTTGATGATTTAAGTCGACCAGGAGCAGTTCTTGGCCTAAAAACAGTTCCAAAAAGGACACTTGATTATATAAAAAAAGGAATATTTACAGAAGAAGATGCTTTTAAAATACATAAAGAAAATATAGAACATATTTATTCCATTGATTTAGATTAATAACCTATAAATAATAGATAAAAAAATGAATGAAATAATCAAAACAAAAAAAATACAATAGAATTAACTAATAAATTTAGAATTAATTAATAAATTAGTAGCATACTAAAAAAATTAATTAAAAAATAGATAAATATTAATTAAAAATTAATTAAAAAGTAAATAATTATTAATTAAAAATAAGGATATTTTTTAATTAAACATTAAATATTTTAGCTACACCCACGATATTAGATGCATTGGTCCATTTTTCTATAGCTATCATATCAACGTAAGTTCCATTTACAAAAGCTTGAACTGTATCATTATTATCACTAGATAAATAAATTTTATCCCCACTAATATTACCTAAGCGTTTTATTAGAAGAGTTTCTTCAGGATCTTTAACAACTATTATATCTCCAATTTGAGGATTTTTTGTTTTTTGAATTATAACTTTTTCCCCATTTTTTAGTGTAGGGACCATTGAAACCCCATCAACAGTAACTTCCATAGGAATTTGATCTTTACCAAATTGAGAGTGAATATTAACTTTTACGTCTTTAAAACCATGATTTTTAGCTATTTCCATTATTCCAGATTTTAAAGTAGTTGAATTACTATCAATATTATTCATTTGATTATAAGAATAATTTTCAAGTTCATTATTCATATTGCCAAAATTATTTGTAAATGGTGCAGAAATCACATTTACAGTAGCGTTTTCACCATCTAAGCTAACATCAATTATTACAGAATCTGCAAAAACAAAAGAGGTTACTAAAATTCCAATCCCAATAATAATAATTATAACTACAAAAATTGTTATAAGTTTATTCCGCTCTATAAAAAGACCCCCATATTATTTTTTATAATACATTTATCTATTAATTAATTATTTTTTAATAGTAAATATAATTTTCTTATAAATAATCTAGATAAAAATAAGCCTATAAATCATCTAAGAGAATGTCATGATCCATTAAATCCATATTTAACAATAATTTCATAGTTTCAATATCAATTTGACCAGGAGCTGTCACGTCCCCACCCGTAGCAAATGTAATAGGAGCATTAAATTTAGATGCTATAACACGAGTATAACTTCCCAATTCTCCCATAGATATTGCTATTGTATTATCGCAACGAGACATAATTGCTAAAACACTAATTGTATCCTCAAGAGTAATAGGCATTACAGCAATCTTAGCTATATCTCCTATTTTTTTTTCTTGTTTAACAATTTCAAGTAATTGATCTACTGAAGGTGTTTTTTTAAAATCATGAAAAGAAACAATAGTTTTAATATTAGATTCCCTACACTTTTTAATAATATAATTTCGGAGACTAGAATCAGTTTGAAGCTCTATATCAATATATTTAACATTTTTAAAATTAGAACAACTTTTAAGGATGTTTATCCTTTCTTTTTCACTACCTAAAAACATTCCTCCTTCCTTTTCACTACGATTAGTAGCTATAATCGGAAAATCAATAGATTCAATAATGTTCCTAACAATTTTAGGATTAACATTAATTATACTATCAATCCTAATTTCTAAAAGATCTGCACCTTTTTTAATATAATCTTCAGCGGTTTTAATTATTTCTTCTTCTTTTTCTTGCATAATAGGAATAGCTATTTTAGTTTGTGAAATCAATATTTTTCCCCTTCCATTAATTTAAATAATAAATTTACTATTTCAAACTATTATATAAAATAATGTTATATATCCAATATTATTAAGTTAACTATTTTATTTTTTATCTATTTTATATGTTATTTATTTTTATCTTTTATCTAATATTTTATCTTTTATTTAAGTATCTTTAGATTTTAATATCATAATTTTAAAAAATATATTATTATATTATTTAAAAACAATGACTAAAATTCAAAAATATTAGAATAAAACCTACAATAATATAAATAACAATGAATAAATAATAATTATCATAAATATTAATTAGTAAATTATTAAGAATATGAAAAAATATAATATGAAAAAATTATATAAAATTTATTTAGAAAATTTAAATACATATTGAAAGAAATTTATTGGGTGTTAAATTGAAAATAACAGCTATTGGAGCAGATATATCTAAAAATGATGTTTCTTGTAGTTATTCTTTATCTGAAAATATAGAAAAAGACATTCCTAAATTAGTAGAATCAGGAGCCCATAGTGCTGCTTTAACTAATATTACTGGTGATGATATAGTAATATCTGCTTTTGTAGAAGATAACCTACTAGAAAAAATCAATAAGAAAATTGTTAATATTCTTAAAGACAATGCAGAAGACATAGGAGATATTGCAGGAATATCAAAATACCCTGAAACTGCTGGAGAAGGAATTTCATATGCAGAAGCAAAAATAAGGCAGGATAGATATCCAGATGCAATTGTAATGTCCTTTGATACTTATGGCGGAGAACCTTTTGTAGAAGATGTAGCTAATTCCTGTATTGATGCTGCTACTGGAATATCTGGCCTTACTGATATATGTGATAAAATAGGCAAACAACGAAAAATACCTGGTGTGGGTTATGTGTCCAATGAGACTGATGACCCAGTTGTTGTAGCTACTGTAGAAAATATTGAATCTGTTGGAGTGATTGCAGGAGCTATGATTGGTGCTGCCTGTGGAAATAAAAACACTTATCTTGTTGAAAGAGGAACTCCTTGCAATGTTATTCCAGGAAGTGTAATTTTTTCAGTTTCTGCTTTTATGAATGGTAATGTTATTGATTTATCAATTCCTTTTCAATCAAGATCTAGAATTCTGAAATAAATTAAAAATAGCTAAAATAATAAAATTAATTAAAATAATAAAATTTAATTAAAATAATAAAAATTCATTAAAATATTAGATAAGTTAATGAGGGTAAAAATGATCTTATTAAATGAAGAAACCAGATGTTTAGTTCAAGGAATTACAGGAAAACAAGGATCTTTCCATACAGACCAAATGCTCCTATATAACACAAATATTGTAGCAGGAGTTACTCCTGGAAAGGGAGGTCAAGAATTTCAAAATGTGCCGATATTCGATTCAATTGAAGCAGCAAAAGAAGAAACTGATGTTAATGCTTCAATTATTTTTGTACCTGCGCCCTATGCAAAAGATGCTGCGTTTGAATCAATAAAACATCTAGAACTAGTAGTTATTATCACAGAACACATCCCAGTACATGATGCAATGAAAATAATGGATTATGCAAAAAACAAAGGTGCGACTGTTATTGGACCTAATACTCCAGGAATAATATCTCCAAAAGTTGGAAAAATGGGAATTATGCCAACACATATCTTCTCAGAAGGGAATGTCGGAGTAATATCTAGAAGTGGAACTTTAACATATGAAGTAGCTAGTCAACTAACAAGAGAAGGAATTGGTCAAAGTACCTGTGTTGGAATTGGAGGGGATCCCGTTATTGGAACAAGCTATTCAACAATATTGCAAAAATTTGAAGATGATCCTGAAACAGAAAAAATTGTCATGATTGGAGAAATTGGAGGCAATGCTGAAGAAAAAGCTGCAGAATATATCAGAAAAAACATAACAAAACCAGTTGTTTCATATATTGCAGGAATAACTGCACCTCCTGGGAAAAGAATGGGGCATGCAGGAGCAATAATTGAAGGAGATACTGGAACTGCAGAGAGTAAAATGAAAGCACTTAGAAAAGCAGGAGTTAATGTAGCTAAAAAACCTTCAGATATTGTTGAATTAATTAAAACAATTTAATATTACATAATCAAAATTATAATAAATATTAAAAATTATAATAAATAAATATTATTAAGATTATTATTATTGTTATTAAGAATAGTATTATTATTACTATTGTTATTAAGAATATAGTTATTATTATATAAGAATATAATTATTACTATTGTTATTAAGAATGTTATTATTAAAAATCATGGAGCCTTCATATGAATAAAAAAGAAATTATTCAAAAATTAATAGATGGTGAACTAAAATTATATGAGGTTGAAAAATATTCTTCATCAACAGAAGAAGCTATAGATACAAGAAGAGAATTTATTGAAATAGTTTCAAACACAGAGCTATCTACAATAGGAAAATATAATCTTGATATGGAATCTGCTTCTAAAAAAAATATTGAAAATCCAATTGGAACCATACAAATCCCTCTTGGAATAGCAGGCCCCATAAAAATAAATGGAGAATATGTAGAAAATGAAGAATTATATGTTCCACTTGCAACATCAGAAGGAGCTTTAATAGCATCAGTTAATAGAGGTTGCTCAACTATAACCGAAACAGGAGGAGTTAACACTAGAATTATTGATGATAAAATGACAAGGGCTCCTGCTATAAAAGCAAAATCAGCTATTGAAGCTATCAAAATAAAAAATTGGTTTGAAAAAAATTTCCAAAATCTTAAAGAAATTGCTGAAAGTACTACTAATCATGGAAAACTTTTAAAAATTGACCCAATACTTGTTGTAGGAAATTATATTTATCCTCGTTTTGTTTATTCAACTGGAGATAGTATGGGAATGAACATGGTTACAATAGCTACTGAAAAAGTTTTAGATTTACTATTAAATGAAAATGATGCTGAAATAATAGCACTTAGTGGTAATGCATGTGTTGATAAAAAGCCATCTTCAATTAATCTAGTTGAAGGTCGAGGAAAAAGCGTAGTTGCAGACATACTTATTCCCAAAAAAATAGTTGAAAATAAATTAAAAACTACAACAGAAGCAATAGTAGAAGTCAACACCTCAAAAAATCTTATTGGATCTGCTGCTAGTGGAAGTATGGGTTTTAATGCACACTTTGCAAATATGGTAGGGGCTATTTTTCTAGCTACTGGACAAGATATTGCCCATGTAGTTGAAGGATCTCTTGGGATAACAACAGCAGAAAATAGAAATGGAGACTTGTATTTTTCTGTTACAATGCCTGATTTACCAATAGCAACTATTGGTGGAGGAACAAGCCTCAAAACAGCAAATGAATCATTAAAAATATTAGGTGTTTCAGGCTCTGGAAATGTCAAAAAATTTGCAGAAATAGTTATAGCAACTGTTTTAGCAGGAGAATTATCATTAATTGGAGCATTAGCTGCAGGACATTTAGCTAGAGCCCACAAAGAATTAGGTAGAGCTTAATAAAATTTAAAAGGTTTTTTCATGGTTTTAAAAGAATCAAATAATAATGAAAAGTCAGCCAATAGAAATAAATTACATATAATAGAAAATATGAATGAAACAGATTATGATAATAAAATAATAAGCTTTGATGATTTAGAAAAAGAAATACTTTGTTTAGAATATCCAGAAATAGAGCTAGAAACTGATGATATTAAATTAATATTAACCCTTAAAAAAGATTATTCCAAAATTGAAGATTTAAAAAATAGAAAAGAAGAGTTTATAAAAGATATGAAAGATTTTATAGATGAATTTGTATCTAATAAAGAATTTGATGAATTAATGGAATACTATTAAATTATTAAAATAAAATAATCAAAAATTAAATAATGATTTTTGAGCAGAATCTTTTTTAACTTTTTTAGATTTTTTTTCTTCTTTTTTAGGTTTATTTTTACTAGATTCTTTTAATTCTTCTCTTTTAGATTTATTCTCTTTAGATTCCTTTTCTTTAGATTCCTTTTCTTTAAGTTTTTTTATTTTTTCTTTCTTAAGATTTTCTGAAATTTTTTGATCGTTTGTTCTTATAGCTTTTTCTTCTTTTTCTATTACTGTTATTTTTGATTTTTTGACGGCTTCTTTAAAGTTTTTTGAATCTTCATTTGATTTTGATACAAATGACAATGTTTCTGAACTTATTGGAACATATTCTTCTGATTTTTCTTCAAAATTAGCTTTTTCTTTTTGTTTAGCTAATTCGGCTTGTTTTTCTTTTTCTTTCCTTTTAATAACAGATTTAGGTATTTTTTTCTTTCTAAATCTTTTTATCTCATCATCATCAAAATCAAAAAAAGTCGAAATATCATAAGCAACATCATCATTTTCAAACATTATCTCAATGTAAGGAAACATAGAAATAGCTACACTATTAGATACATGAATCTTTTCAGAAATTTTTTCGGCAATTTTATCTCTAAGGGCTCGTTTGCCTTTAGTTCTACCCATTAAAGAAAATGCCATAGCCCCTGTAAGTCTTGTGAATTTTTTATAAGTATCATCTTTAGATAATGCAACACCAACACCCATAAATTCACTAGCATATCTCCAATAAGTATAATTTCTAGTCTGTCTAGCTCTCCCAAAGTATAAATCCGCTTCACTAATCATTTCATAAGCTTTTTTAATTTCTTTAGGTTTTTCATACTCCCTAGGAACATTTTCGGCTATATATTCCAGTACTAAAGTTGGGTCCTCATCCAATCTAAGAGAATTTTTCACTTTATCAATACTCTTACTTTTTAAAACTCTTCTAACACTATCAAATATATTATTGGTATTGTCTTTTTGAGAAACAATTTCTAAATCATCCATTTCGAGTTTTTTAGTTTCTTCAGCTATGACCTGAAGAGTATTTAGTGCAGATCTCATATCCCCATTAGAACCTTTAGCTAGTGCACGTACAGCTTCAGGATCTGCTTTAATCCCTTCTTTTGCACAAATCCGTTTTAATAGTGCATTTATAGAATTAGTGTGAACTTTTCCAATTTTTATAACTTTACATTTAGTTTTTATAGTAGTTAGCCTTTTACTATAAAAATCATTAGCGGTCATTACAATAGGATGAATACTTTCTTTAATTATTTTACCAATTGCTCTAGTTCCACCTCTATCATCAGTTCCATGAATCCCATCCACTTCATCCAAGATAATAAGTTTATAATCATTATCATTAGTGAAAAATGATTTTGTGGTTGCTGACTCTCCTACAGTATTCATAATTATATCATATGAACGTTTATCGCTTGCATTGAGTTCAATAGAATCTGAAAATTCACGAGCTATTACATGAGCAAAAGTTGTTTTTCCAGTCCCAGCTGGTCCAACAAGTAATAAGCATTGCTGAGGATTACCTTCTTTCCAATTTTTAACCCAAGCTTCAATTTCTTTTTTTTGTTTACCATTTCCAATAATTTCATCGAAATTTCTTGGCCGGTATTTCTCTGTCCAACGCATATTTTTACCTAAATATAATAAAATAGCTAATATAATATCAAAAAATATATTTAATACATAATAAATTAAATATATTGCAAAAAATTGGAATTATAAAAATTTAGTCAAAAGTGCTTCTAATTGGATTCTAGGATTAGCACCTTCCCTAATTCTAAAATCAGAGTCTGCAATAGCTTCAATTAAAGGAATATATACTTCCCCATCCATTTTACCTTCCATTGCCCTTTTTGTAACATCTTGATATATTTGATTTACCATATCTTCCCCACTAGTTCCTTGTAAAACCATGGTCTCACGAAGAAGGTCTCTTGCCCCCATAAAGTCACCAGTTAATGCTTTAGTAACCATATTACTAATATCTTTTGGCCTTGCTTTTGAAACAACATCATATATCCTATCTTCGGTTATTGTACCCTCACCAGATGCTGCAGCTTGAAGAAGATTAATTGCTTTACGCATGTCCCCTTCGGCAAAATAAACTATTGTTTCAATTGAATTTCCCTCATAATCAAGATTTTCTTGATTAGCTATATATTCCAATCTTTTAGCAATATCCTGACCTTTAATTGGAGCAAACCTAAATATTGCACACCTTGATTGAATAGGATCTATAATCTTAGAAGAATAATTACATGAAAGAATAAATGAAGCAGTCTTTGTATACATCTCCATTTCACGACGTAAAGCATGTTGTGCATCTTTAGTCATATTATCGACCTCATCTAGGAAAATTATCCTAAATGGAGCACCTACTGGTTTTAAACGGCAAAAATTCTTAATATTAGTACGAACAGTTTCAATACCCCTAGCATCAGAAGCATTTAATTCTAAAAAATTTTGACGCCAGTATTCGCCTAAAATAGATTTAACAAGAGCAAGAGCAGTTGTTGTTTTTCCAACTCCTGCAGGACCAGTAAACATCAAATTTGGCATGCCTTCTTCATTTACATAATTTTTTAATCGGTCAATGATGTGTTTTTGCCCTACAACATCTTCTAAAGTTTGTGGCCTGTATTTTTCTACCCAAGGTCCTTTCATTATATCACCAGTTAGTTAATAAACACCATATTAATTATAAATTTTAAAGAATAAAATAATAATAAACTAATAATAAATTAATAATAGTCAATTCAATATTATTTTTAATATTATATTTCTAATTTTATTTTTAAAAATTTTTAGTCAATATAATTATTTTATTATTAATATAAAAAGTTTTTTCGTAAGTGAATGATTAATAATCTAAGATAAATATTGTATAAAATGATATTATTTAATTATTCATTTTATTAATAATTATCACTAGACCAATTATTTTACTAATAGTCTTATAATATTTTAGTAACAATCTTTTATAATATTTTTTGTATTAATATCTTATTTTTGTTTTATTTATTTATATCTTATAAATATTTTATTAATATTAGAATAATTTGTTTTTATAAATTTTTTAATAATTGAAAAAAGTTTAATAATGTACAATTTCAAGAATTTGTGTGAAATTTAGATATATAAAATTTCAATAATAAATAAAAATTTAGATAATAAAAAATTTAAATAATTTAAAATCTAGATAATTTAAAATAAAATTTATAATAATATAGAAGAATTTTTATTATATTATGGACATATATTATATTACCTAATTTACTTATAATCTTCATACAAAATTAAATCTTTGGAGGAAACAAATTATGAAAGATTATAGAAAAGTTAATTTAACAGGATCTGATTTAAGAGAAATGGATTTTTGTAATATTGATTTTAGAAGGGCAAATCTAAGTAATACTAAACTTTCAGAAATTAGTGTTAAAAACTGTGATTTTACATGTGCAAATCTTCGAGGTGCTGATTTACAGGGAGCTGATCTTAGAGGAGCTAACCTTCGTGGCGCAGATATGAGTTATTGCAACCTAAAAAATGTAAATTTGGATGGTGCAGACTTATCTGGAACTAAATTATGTAATGCACAATTGAATGGTTCAAGTTTAAATAAAACATATATTAGAGGAACAGATATTAGAGGAGTGAATTTTAAAGAAGTAAATACTGATAAAGCCATTATAAAATTAGTATATGATGGAAAATATAAACGAATCCGAAGTTTGTAAATATATGTATTAAAAATAAAACCAACATAATTTTTTAAAATATAAATCAAAAATAAAAGAATTGATATCATGTTTGGGAGATTTAAAAAAGAAGAAACAGAAACCAATCAAAACTTCATCGAATTAAATATTGAAGAGCCAATTGATTGCCTTTGTGATTTTACATATAATTTTTATTGGAATCATGAAGGAGAAAAGTTAAATCCAAAAGAAAAAATCCCAAACAATAACTATAGCTTTCAATATATTGTTGATCATTTAAAAAAAGGGAATCCAATAAAAATAAATGGAGATGTTGGACATAGACTTTGTTCTAGTATGGGTGTTGATTTAGCTTATTTTGGAGGTACCGGATCAGCAATTACTGTTGGAGATGTATTTGTAAATGGTAATGTTGACAGTAGAATGGGAATAAGCATAAGAAAAGGAAGTATCTATGTTAGCGGAAAGATTAAAGAACCAATTGGGAATTTGGTGGAAGTTAAATCAGATATTAAAAGATATCGAAAATTTATCTCAGTCACTGAATTATTAATGGATAATCCAATAAATATTAAATTAATAGATGCAAAAATTTATGGTAAAAAGCTTGAAATAAATGATGGACTAATAAGAGATACATTAGGCGCTAGATTAAATAAAGATTTTGAAATCATCCTAAAAGGAGATGCTGATCTTTCAACAGGAATCTTAATGAAAAAGGGAATTGTAAGAGTTGATGGAAATAGTGGAAACAATACAGCTGCCCTCTTAAATGGGGGAACAGTCATAATAAATGGAAATTGTAATGATTTCACGGCAGTTGAGATGAAAAAAGGCATTGTTATTGTTAATGGAGATGCAGGCAAATTTTTAGCTCCTAAAAAAATTTCTGGAAAAATATACAGTAAAAATGGAAGTCCCATCTTTCCTGTCAAAAAACAAAAATTAGATAATGAAGATAAAGAAATTTTACAAGAATATAAATTTAACTCTAAAGGATTTTTTAAATTTGAGTAAAATAAGTAAAATTATCCTGAATTTATTTATAAAAATTATTTTTTTTAAATTAAATACAAATATACACTTATAAAATTAAAATAACTATTAGTAACAATAACAAAATTTATATATATAAACATACATATTAATATCGATATTTTAATATTATAGATTTAAAGATATATATTCTCTTAAGAATTATTTTAACAAAATTTTAATGAATTAAAATAGTATTTTATCAAAATAAGTAGATAAAAGAACATATAAATTGAAAATATAGTATTAATATAAATAAATACTAAATGAATAAGTTATAATCACAAATAAGTTGATTATAATTAAATAATTATAATTATTTAAAATTAGATAAATATTATACTTAAATAAATTATACTAATTTACTTTAATTATATAAATTATACATTCAAGTATATCATAATCGAGAATATTTTATAATAAAAGGTATTTAAATGATTTCAAGTACATGGAAACTTAAACTAAGATTATTTCTAGCTGTAGCAGTATTGATGGGTTTAATATATGCCATAGTTATAGTAGCGGCCACATTTTTAGGATATGGTGGAAATTATACACTATTCGCAGTATTAGGATTAGTAATAATATTTATACAATATTTAATTGGTCCCTCAATTGTTGAAAAGACAATGGGAGTAAAATATGTTACAGAAGAACAAGCACCAGAATTACATCAAATGGTTAATGAACTAGCAATAAATGCAGGAATCCCCAAACCTAAAATTGGAATTTCAGAAACTAATATCCCTAATGCATTTGCTTTTGGAAAAACTAAAAAAGATGGCCGAGTTTGTGTTACAAGAGGAATCCTTAATACACTAAACAAAGAAGAATTAAAAGCAGTTCTTGGACATGAACTATCTCACATTAAGCATAATGACATGGCAGTTACAACTTTAGTAAGTGCAGTTCCCCTCATATGTTATTATATAGCCCTTTCATTTTTCTTTAGTGGAGATAGTAGAAATGATGGAGGAATAATAATAGGTATTTTGGCAATTGTTGCTTACTTTATAGGACAATTAATTGTTTTATTTATATCAAGAACTAGAGAATACTATGCAGATCAAGGAAGTATTGAGATTGGAGGAAAACCAGACAAATTAGCTTCAGCATTGTATAAACTAGTTTATGGAGCAGCTAAATCTCCTAAAGAACAAGTTAAAGATATTGAAGGAGTTAAAGCTTTCTTCTTAAACGATGTATCTCATGCAAGAGATGATATCCAAGAATTAGCTCAACTAGACCTTGATAAAGATGGTGAAATATCAGAAGCAGAATTAGCTCAACTAAGAACTAAAAACGTCGATATTAAAACTAGTGATAAAGTAATGGAGCTTTTTTCAACACATCCAAATATGTTAAAAAGAATAGAAAGATTAGCAGAATATAGCTAATCAATAATTTTTTTTATTTAATTTATTAAAATTTAAAATAATTTATTTTATATATAATATATTTAATTTTTTATTTATTTAGTCAAATCTTTTTTTTATTTTTTAGATAAAACAAGAATCATTAATTTTATAATGAATATCCTATAAAATCCATAAATTAATATATACCCTCATTAATTGATTTTGCTGTATTATAAGCATCATAAATCGCATATATCCATAAAATTACTGCAATAATCGGCGGAATTATTAAAAAGAATAAAGCTATACAAATATATGATACAACTAATAAAATCAATCCCTTAGCAATCTCCCCATTATATATCTGACCTAAACCAATAATTAAAAATGATAAAACAGCTGCTAAGCCAGGACTTTTTTCATCTTTAACATATACTTTAGTTTGTTCATATGTACTTTCATTACCTTTTTCAGTATTATCTACTTCTTCAGAAGAAATTTTAGTTCCACAATTAGAACAAAAATCGCTTTCTTCTTCTAATTTTTTCCCACAGTTCGGACAATAATTATCCATTTTTTCACCTTTTATATAATTTTATAAAAAATATGAAGATTAAATAATTAAATCAGAAGTTAATTAAATAAAGTTAATTGAATAAAACATAATGAAATAAAGTTAATGAAATAAAGTTAATTGAATAAAAGTTAATTAAATATTAGTTAATACTATATTATATATTTTTACACATATTTATTTTTAAGTACAAAATTATTTTTAAAAAAAATAAAAATATAATACTAAAAAAATAAGATTTGTAAATTAATTATTAATTTATTATAAATTGTAAACTTCTTTAGAAGGTACTATACTAACATTATGATCTTTTAAAACTGAAATAAGTAAGTTTAAATCTTTAGATTGTAATAATAATATTGCTTTTTCTGTTTTCTCATGAGTAAAAGCATATATATACTCTAAATTGATTTTATTATCATTCATCAATTTTAAAACATTTGCAAGGCCTCCAGGAGTATCATCCAATTCAACTCCGACCACATCAATTATTTTAACAATAAAATCATTTTCTTCAAGTATTTTTTTTGCTTTTTCAGGATCATGTACAATAATTCTCAAAATCCCAAAATCAGAAGTGTCTGCTAAGGATAATGCTCTTATATTAATTCCACCATTAGCTAAAGTATCTAATGCATTCCATAATCTTCCTTCTTTATTTTCTAAAAATATTGATAATTGGCTAATCTTCATTTATATACCCCATTATTAATCAAAAAAAATATGATTTTTATATCAAAGTTATAATATATTAAAATTTTTTAATGCAAATTTCGTTTGTCAATTACCCTAACAGCTTTACCTTCACTTCTTGGAATACTTTTAGGTTCAACAAGCGAAACTTTAACTCTTAGTCCAATTTCATTTTCAATATAATCTTCAATTTTCTGTTTTATATTAACCATTTCTTTAACTTCATCAAAAAATATATCCGGTGATGCCTCAACTTTAACCTCAATTTCATCCATTAAATGCGGCCGAGTTACAATAATCTGATAATGTGGTTCAACATTATCAATTTTGAGCAAAGCTTTTTCAATTTGAGATGGGAAAATAGCTACTCCTTTAACTTTAATCATATCATCAGACCTACCAGTGATTCTATCCATTCTAACAAAAGTTCTATTACATTTACATTTACTATAATGAAGAGAAGTAATATCTTTTGTTCTAAAACGAATTATAGGCATTCCTTCCCTTTCCAAATTTGTTAAAACTAATTCTCCTTTTTTTCCTTCACTCAATTGTTTTCCAGTGTTTGGGTCAATAATTTCTGGTAAAAAATAGTCTTCCGATATGTGTAATCCATTTTGAGAGCTACATTCAACAGCTACTCCTGGCCCCATTAATTCAGTTAATCCATAAATATTAAATGCAGGAGCATTAAAATCATTTTCAATTTTTTTTCTCATTTCTTCAGTCCACATCTCTGCTCCAAAACCAATAGCCTTTAAACCAATAGATTTTGGATCGATTCCTTCTTCTTTTGCGACTTCTGCCAGATATAAACCATAAGATGGAGTAAATATTAATGCAGTAGTTCCAAAATCTTTCATAATTTCAATTTGTCTCCTTGTCTGACCAGTAGATATTGGAACAACAATAGATCCCACTTTTTGAGCACCATAATGAACCCCAAAGCCTCCTGTGAAAAGACCATAACCATGAGTATTTTGAATAATATCTTCTTCATGAATACCCATCATATTAAGCCCCCTTGCCATAATTTCACCCCAATTATCAAGATCTTTTCGAGTGTAGCCAGAAACAACAGGTTTGCCAGTAGTTCCAGAAGAACTATGAACTTCAACTATCTTTTTTGGAGGTACAGCAAACATTCCAAATGGGTATCCTTCTCTAAGATCATCTTTAGTTGTGAAAGGGAGTTTAATTATGTCCTCAAGTGTTTCAATATCTTCAGGAAAAACTCCAAATTCGGAATATTTTTTATTATAATATGGTACATTTTCATAAGATTCTTTAACAGTTTTTTGTAATTTTTTTAGTTGAAGTTCTCTTAATTCATCTCTAGACATACATTCTGCTTTTTCATTCCATATCATATTATTTACCTTACCTTCTACAATCCACTAATATACAGCTAAATTGGAATAAGTAATTTATAAATTAAAATATTAATTTCATTATATAAAAAAATAATTAATAAATAATCTAATTTTTATATAAATTATATAATATAACTAAATACAAAATTTCTGTATATATTAATAAATAATCTAATTTTTATATAATATAAATAAATATAAAATTTTTAAATAAATATTATTTTATATAATTATTATTAAATATTGATCAATTAAATATTAAAAATCCAATTTAATTATTTCATAAATTTTCTAAGTATTCCAAACTTTTTAAAACAGATTCTTTATCATTTACTTCAATTACAAATATCCCATTATAGTTATTTTTCTCGAAGTTTTTAATCACTGCTTTAAAATCAATTGATCCCTCACCTAAAGAGTAATGCATATCATTATCATAATTATTATCAGACAAATGCACATGTTTAATTGAATCAAAATATAATTCTTTTTCTGAAAAACCATTAACTGCTGCATGTCCAACATCAAGAGTCATTCCAATATCTAAATCAAAAAGTAATCTATTCAATGTATTTATATCTTTATACAAGAAATTATCAATATTAGGCATATTTTCAACTGCAATATGCACATCATAATCAGAACCATAGTTTTCACAAATTACTAATGATTCACGACATTTGCTTAGAACTTTATCAACATAATTACGAGCTAAAAAAGGGATTGAACCAGGATGAACAACTACAATATCACTATCAAGAGTTTTAGCTAAATCGATTGATTTTATAATCTCATTTATAGAAGCTAACTGAATAGATTTATTTAATGAAGCTATATTTAAATCTATAATTGGAGAATGAATTGTATATTTAAAATCGAAAGAGTTTAATAAATCAACATTAATATTAGAATTAGGATATTCTTGTAATATTTCAATATAATCAATATTCAATTCATTAAAAAATTTCAAGTCATCATATAATTTATCATTATTAATAGCTAATGTTGATACACCTATTTTCATCTTATCACTTTTTAACCTAATTTATCTTATCTTAGTGTATATTGATTTAATTAATTATTATATAATAGGTTTAATATACTTTATTATTTATTAAGATAATTATGTAATAATATAATATTTAAATAGAAAAAATAGCAAAAGATGAAAACAAAAAATCAAAACTATAAATTATAAAAAAAAGAATAAAAATTAAAATAAAAAAGAATAAAAATTAAAATAAAAAATATTTAAAATTAAAATAATATTTA
The DNA here is from genome assembly GCF_937881195.1 of uncultured Methanobrevibacter sp. Taxonomy (GTDB): domain Archaea; phylum Methanobacteriota; class Methanobacteria; order Methanobacteriales; family Methanobacteriaceae; genus Methanobinarius. The sequence continues at coordinate 21,129 of NZ_CALGFC010000039.1, forward strand.
AATAAAAATATCGAAAATTTAAATAATATTAAATTATCTACATAAATATCGAATAACTATCTAAATAACTATCTAAATAACTATTTAAATAACTATTTAAATAACTATTTAAATAAATATTTAAATTATTTCATAATATGAACCTTTAAAACAAGACTGGCAGATAGGTTTACCATTGATTAATGAATGTTTATTATCTAAAACAACTTCATTACAAACAGAACATCTTTTTTTAATTTTTGGCATACCAGGTAAATTATTTTCATCAAAATAAACATTAACATTCTCAATTTTAAATAATTCTTGAGCAGGCGTATTTTTATATCTTTCTATTCTTTCATCTATAGTTTCACCAGTATCATTACTTGAACTTGCATCAACATCGGTTAATCGAATAGCTTTGCCAGTTTCTTTATTGTAAAAAGTAATTGCAAATTTTCCATAATCTATTAACTTAACAGATTTAGTACCAGTAGAACCTTGTGTAATAGCTTGAACAGCATCATAAACACAACGATCAATCTCAACAATAGATATTAACTCTGGATTTTTTTCATTAAAATTAAGATTAAACTCTTCAATTGCATAAATTGCCATTTTAGTTCCTGTTAGAACACCACCACATATTTCACCATGAAAAACCTTCGCTTTTTCAAGTTGCTCTTCAAAAATTCCATCCATATTATTTCCTCCCAAAAAAATTCTTAAAATTATATATTTATATAATAAAAATTAATAAAAATTAATAAAATTTAATTAAAATTAATTAAAATGATATAAAACTAATATAATCACAAATAGATAATTATAATGAATCTTGTATCGATTAAATATTAGAAATATTGATAAAATAATAAATAAAAAAGTAGTTTAATAATATTTTAAATAATATTTAAAAAGTATTTAAAAAATATTTAAAAAGTATTCAAATAGTATTTTGAACATTATTTTATAAATATTTTTAATAAACTACTCAACCATTATCAGCTTTCCCGTGTTCGGATCTTTATAAACCTTTCCCATCTCAACATACCCTTCTCCAGAACTATTAGATGAATTAATATTATTATCGATCTCTTTTCCCTGCTTTACATCAGTAACACTTTTAATTTTTTCCATAGTTGATTTTTTCTCTTCAGGAGTCATATCTTCATTAAAAACTACTGATTGCATATTCCATGACATTACAAGGAAAACTAGGAGTCCTACAGATATAACTAACATTGCATCAACAAGATTTGTTGTTCCTGCCATTGGATCCTCTTCAGTTCTTGAAGACCTCCTATTTCTTTTGGATTTAACCATAAAAACCACGAATAATTTATAAATTGTTAATAGTTTGATTTATACTATTTTTAAAGTTATTAATAATAATACATTTAATAATATTTTCTAGAGTATTCTTAATACTATTCTTAAAAATATTCTTAAAAATATCCTTAATATTATTTTTGTAAAAGAATATTTAAAACATTAATTTTGATATTTTTTTTTCATAAAATCTAATACTGCATCAGATAATGCATCAAAATTAGACAGATAATCATCATACCATCTTTTTCTTATTTTAGATACAAAATATCCGATTGCACCAGCACCTATACCTACAACAGTTGTATCAAAAGCAACAATAATAGCATTTGCAAGACCAGTGACATCCCCACTACCTAATGCTGCAAGCCCTGGACCCATTGGAATTAAGGTTCCCATTAATCCTAAAGTAGGACCAATACGGGCCATAATATCAGTTTTTTCAAGAATTTTATCAATTAAATTTTCTTCATTTTCAATTATTTTTCTAGCTAAAGCTTCTCTTGATTCTTTAGATAAATCTTCAGAAGATATTAAATCTAACAAATCTTCTTTCTGTTTTTCAGGAATTTCTGAGGAGTTAATCGCATTTTTTGCAATATCTGAATTCTCAGCTAGTGAAATATCTCTAATCAAATTTTTCATTGTTGAAATTGGAACCTTTTTTCTTGAGCTATACTCTGAAATAAGGCTACCAATAGTGATTACTGCATAAACAACAAACACTAATAAAAGAACTATCACTGGAATTAATAAACTTTGAGAAATCACATTTAAAGTTGAAGTTAAAATCCCACTACCTGGAATATTTAAAACCATTTAATCACCTAACACTTCATAATACAGAAAATTTTTTAATTTGAGCATTTTAAGAAATATTCATAGGAATTTTATTTAAAAATTTTCAATAAGGAATTTTTATTATTAATATTACTTTTCAATATATTTTCATAAAATTTTATAATTAATAGAAATTTAATATGTATTTTTATAAATTTTCATTATTGAAAGAGAATTTAATAATATTTTATTAATAATTATTTCAAGAAACTAGTTTTTTTAGAAAAGAATGCCCCTACTATCAATAATAACAAAATTACTGGAATCAGATATATCATAAGATTTACATCTATTAAACTTATAGGTTTCATAATTTTTTTAAATCCTTCAATTAGATTTGGAAGAAGTAATGCTGCAAGTAAAAAGTAAACTCCTAAGAACAACATGAAATTTCCAAGAATAATTGGGTAAGGTTTCTTTATAAAATTAACAATTATATTAGCAGAAAAATAGGAGACTATAATAACTAATGCCAATATTATAGATATTATAGGACTCAATTCTCCAATAGAGAGACCTATTATAGGAGCAACAAATATGGCAGTTATAGTTATGGATAAAAAACAACAAGGAGAAGGTGCGATTACAGCTAAAGCAGATGTTGTTGAAGTATTACATTTATGAACTTTCCATTCCCTTATAGTTGTTAAACCTGCTAAAATCATTATAATAGACATAACTATAAATATTGGCATATTATACGATATGACAAAGTTTGTAAATTGGCTTGAATAAATAGAAGCTATTTGAGTAGCAATATAAATACCAATACCATAAATAGCTATTAGTAATAAAATAGATTTTTTTGAGAGATTCGCCATAGCTGAACCTAAACCAATTTTAACACCAAAAACTATGATTGCTGCTATTACGCCTGCTTGCCATAAAATATCCATTGGGTTCATGTTTTTTTATCCTATATTCTGATAATAAGACCTAATATGTTAGAATTATTATTATTATTATTATTATTAGTAAAATAATTATTATTAAAAATAAAATCCAATTTAAGATATAATAACATTATACAATATAAAAAAATTAGATCAATTATATTATACATTGGAATGTTATAAAATTTAATAATAAATGAACAATTTTATTTATATAGTTCATAGATATAAATGTTATTATCGATATAATTTTGAAAAAATATAAATCAATATTAAAATATTTGATTATAATTAAATAAAATAAACAAATTTAAAAATCTTTAAAATTGATTATATTGATTTTATTTTTATTAAATTAATATAAATTTATTTATAATGAATTTAAGAAAAAAATCGTCGATAAGAAAATAATTATAATAATAAAAAATTATCAATAATAAAAATTCCCCTTAAGAAATAAAAAATAATAGTAGAAAAATTATAAGAATATGTAAATAATATTTTTTAATTAATATCATCTACTTATAGTCAAAATCATCTACTTATTAAATTTTATTTAAAACTCAAATTAGACAACTTTTACAGATTTAGTTTGAGAATTACCATTAGTAGTAACTTTTACTTTTTGGGTTCCTTTAGAAACTGCTTTGACTTTCATTTTTAAAGTTATTGTCTTTTTAGAAGGAACTGATTTAACAGTCCAAGTTTTAGAATTTTTGTTATATGATGCATAACTACTTTTACTTACTGCTGCTATTTTTAATCCTTTTGTTGTAGATATTTTACTAGTTATTTTAGATGAGTTATCTAAGCCTGTGTTCTTAATTTGAGTAGTTATATAGAAGTAATTAGCTTTTCTTACTTTACTTGCACTGAATGTATTACTGCAAGATACTTTGATATCTTTATCAACAGTTAGTGTAGTTTTGGTACCATTAAGATCAACCCAACTATTACCCTTATTTAAGTTATCATTATAAGTTGCATTTATAGTATTTACAAAAGTTCCTGCTTTTGAAGGTTTTGCATAAAATACTAAAATAGCATTACTATTACTAGATAATGAGTCAATAGTCCATACTCCATTGGAAAAGCTACCACTTGATATAATTACAGAATCAGGACTTACACCTGCAGGCAAAATATTAGCTATTGTAATATTGCTTCCCGCTCCTTTTCCTATATTAGACACTGCTACAGTATATCTTACATTTTGTCCATTTTTTATAGTAGTTTTTTCATAAGAAGAGTTTATAGAAATTTGTGCAGGTGTTTGTGAACTATCAGAATAAGTTCCATTAACATTAGAATTAGAAGTTGAAGAATCTGCAGTTACTAAATTATATCCAAAACTAGGAGAAGTTGATTTTGAAGAATATGTAAAGTTATTACCTTCTAAAGTTATATTGCGATAAGTACTAGCTAATAAAATACCAATAATTCCATTTTTCATACTATTGTTTTGGATTAATACATCAAAAGCACCATAAGCAGTGATTGCACTTAAAGTAGTATTAATTATAGTATTATTTACAAATATATGGCCACCAGAGTGCATTGTATAAATACCCTCACTAGCATTAATTATTGTATTATTAGAAACTGTTGTATTTGCACTGCTTCCATGTCTTACATCAATACCATGTCTACCAACATTAGAGATTGTATTATTGTTAATTATAGCTGCACCAGAACCAAAATTGATAATTCCGGTATCGGACATATTGGTGACAACATTATTATAAATAGACATTGTTGTTGCACCAGTAGTCATAGCTAAATAAATACCCCATGCAGAATTATTAAGAGTATTATCATGAATACTTACATTATTAGTATTACGTAATGCATAAATTAGTGCATTTTTTGAAGTTGCAGATGAATTAGTCAAATAGTCAAATCCTGGCATACTTGTGATATTTAAACCATAAATACTACTATTACTTGAACCATTTACAAAATAAAAAGCAGCTGCCCTGTCAATACCATATTTAGATATATCAGTTGGATTTAGAGTTGAATTATCAACAATTGCTTTAATAAGTGCATTTGAACTAGCTGTTATAGTAATAGACTTATTAATAATTAAACCGATATTTTCAAATATTCCATCATCAAAAAATAAAGTATCTCCATCTGATAATCCATTTATAATATTTTGTATATCAGAATTTGAACTTGTGTCATTTACATGGACAACTTGTGCCGCCGAAGAAGAATCAATTGATAAAGCAATTCCTCCAATGGCTATTAAGACAAAAAATATAAAAGCTATACTTTTATTAAATCCGCCATTACCATTTTTTAATTTAATATTATTCACATCCTTTAGGTAGTTTTAAATATTTTAATTATATAAGTTTATAATTTAAATTAATTTAAAAATTAAATTAATTTAATACTTATTTCTAAATATTTTTTAATTTAAATAAATATTAACCGATTTAATTGAGAAAAACCCATAATTAATTAATATTTAAGTATAAAATATGTTTTTATAACTACAAAACAATATAAAGTAAAAATATTATGATAATAAATATAACTATAGTTATGTTAAATATTATAAACATAATATTTTGAATGAATATCAAATTAATAAAATAAATAATAAAATATCATATATTGAATTATAAACTTATTATAAAGAATATTAAATATTTTATATAAAATAATATAAAAAATATTGAATTAATATTAAAATAAATATTAAAATAAATATTAAAATAAATATCATATATCGTTATAAAAATATTAAATATTTATTATACAATATTTTATATTAATTATTTATATATAATATAATTAAATATAATAAATTTATTTACAATAATAATGTTACTAATTAATTTTGAATAAATTTCATTAATTTTAATATTAATATAAACAAATTATACAAACATCGTTATGTAATTATATAATTATCGGTATGGCATCCATTATATTTAAATATTACGATTAATAAACTACTTAAATAAAAAGAACATTAAGGTTTAATAAAAAGTTTAAAATAAAATCATATGGTTATATTTGTTAAATTGAACCTAATAATATATTAAAATTATAAAAACTAATAATTATCAACATTAAATGCATTAATAATAAAAATAATTCCTAAAATAGATTAAAATACAAAAATATTGTCTTTAAGATAATATTAATACAATATACAAAAAGAAATAATAGACGATAGGCATTAATATAATATTTAAAATAATAGGATATTTTATAATAAATAATCATACTAAAAATATTAATATCATTAATATAAATTAAATAGAAATATTATCTAAAATAAGCAGATTAAAACTGTCATTAATTAAAATAAATAGATAATAAAGTCTATTATTTAAAAATAATTAAAAATATTAAAAAAAATATTTGTGGACTGTTTAAATGGACAATATTAAAAAGATAGAAAAAAATAGAATTAAATATTTATTCTTATCGATTATAATTATTTTCTCTATTTTTATTTTTATATCTCCTAGCTATTCTGCAACAATAGAAATTAGTCATAATGCAACTAATCAAGAAATACAGAACTTAATTGATTCTGCAAAATCTGGAGATATACTTCAATTTAAAAATTCAACATATAATAACATATCACTAATAATAAATAAAAAATTAACTCTAAATGGAAATGGAGCAACAATAATTTCAAATAAATTTGAAGAAAATAATGGAAATGAAAATGATGGAAATGATACTTTTTCTTTCTATTTTACAAAAAGTGCTTTAGGTAGTTCTTTAATTGGGTTTAATATAATTACTAACTATGACTATGGAATTATTGTTAATTCATCATCAGTAACAATGAGCTCAAACAAAATTATTGGAGGTCAAAAAGGTTCAATTTTACTTAATAAAAGTACAAATTCAAATTTGAAGAATAATATAATTTCAAATTCTCAAGAATATGGATTATTTATTATAAATTCAGCAAATATAAAAATAATATCAAACATCATTACAAACAACAGCAAAACAGGAATATTCATTTATAATTCACAAAAAGTTATGATTAATAAAACTTCAATATTAAATAATAATTTACATGGAATTGAAGTAATACTATCAAATATGACAACAATCATTAACAGTACAATTGGAAATAATTATGATGGAATAAGTCTATCAAATACATATAAAACTAATATAACCGAAAATATTATTACTAATAATAAAAGAAATGGGATAAACCTAAATGATAAAACTGAAAGAACAGACATTATAAATAATACAATTTCTAAAAATGCAAATGGGATACAATTAAATGGTAAGTCTTTAAATAATGTTATAAAATTGAATATTATTAAAGATCAAAAACAAACATCAGACACTGATTTAGATGTATTTGAAACAGGAAATGGTATTGTAATTGGAGATAATTATGATCAGTCTTCAACACACAACATTGAATTTAATACCATTTTAGGTAATGAGAATTTTGATGTTAAAAATAAGCCCCAATTTGATGAAATAGGTATTGGACCTAATTATTATGGAGAAAGTACTCCACATATATGTCCTAGGATACTTGCTTCAATATTAACAGCAAAATTAACTGCTTCTGGTGAAATGGCCCTATGGGATGGAAAAAAACAAACAGGATATGTTATAGGTGCTGATGGAAGAATATATCCATCTTCACAATCAGGAAACCCGATAAACCCACCAAATAATCCTCAAAATGGTTCAAATATTGATAATTCTGGATCAAATGGAAATTTAAATAATCCTAGCCTTCAAAATGGAACCAATAATGGAAAAGCATATAACAAAACAAATAGTCCCATAAAAACTAATACAACAAATAATCAAAATTCTGTAGGAACTAGTGGTAAAACATTACTAAGTAAAGCTTATGAAGTTATATCAAACCAGATTGCAAAAGCAATGGGAGAAAATTCAATATTGCCATATTTAGTCCTTATTTTGATTGCAGGAATATTTGGCTTAGGCTATTTAAAAAAGAAAAAAATATAAAAAAGAAAGAATTATAATTATTTATTAAAATATTAAATTAATATTAAAATATTATTAAAATATTATAAATCAAATATTATAAAATTAATCAAATTTTATAAAATTATCTAAAAGTCGCAATAATCGGAATATCCATCTCAATTGCATCTAAGAGAATTTCAGTAATTTCGAGACCTTGTTTTAATCTCACAAGGCCTTTTTTTCCAACAGTAGCTGTGAAAAGATATTCGCCATTAACCGAAACATCAAACTCTTCGCCAATATTCTCATATCCCATATCTAAATTTAAGTGTTTTTTAGATACTTCATAAGGAATTTCAAACTCTTCACCAGCTTTTTTAGATTTATTTTCCTTTTCATATTTAGGATCTTTTAAAGATTCAATAGGTTCAATACCAATACTAATTCCTACTTTTCTTTCAAGATCATCTATACGTTTACCTTTTTTACCAATTATTTTTGGAATAAATTTCTCATTTACAAAAACTTTTACTCTATCATTAGAAACAAGCTCAACTTTAACATTAGATTTTGGAACTATTTTTTTAACAGCCCTAGTAACTTCTTTCTCAACTATCATATCTACAGAGGACTTAGAATCATTATTTTTTCCATTATCTTGAACTAAATCAACATCCATCACAATAGTCTGTTCACCATAAGTGTAAATTTCATTTTTTAAGTCATTAGTCTCAAAGTCACGAACTTCAATAACTGGCCTTGCAAGGTCTGCTTCTTGCATACCTGAAGGTACTTTTACAGTTAAATTAGTTTCATAAATAGATTTAATTTCACCATCTTCAATATAAATAGTTGTATCAACAATTGAAGGGATTATACCCAGTTCAACCCTTGCAGCTATTCTTTGGATAGCATCAATAGGACGAGTAGCATGAACAACTCCAATCATTCCAACACCTGCCAACCTCATATCAGCAAAAATATTAAAATCATGATTTTTTCTAAGTTCATCATAAATAGTGAAATCTGGCCTAACAAGAAGTAAAATATCTGCAGTTTTTTCCATATCCCCATCTAAAGGAGCATATTGAGTTATTTCATCACCAACTTGAAGATCACGAGGTGATTCCATGGTTTTCACTATTTGATTCATATCTTCAGAAAAAAATTTAGCTACAGCTTGAGCAAATGTACTTTTTCCCGCTCCAGGAGAACCTGAAATTAAGATACCATTAGCTGTATTTCTAAGTCTATCCATTAACTTATCAGAAAGTTTATAATCTTCAATAGAAACTTCTGCTACTGGCCTAACTGCAGTAATCTCCATTGCTTCAGAAAATGGAGGTTTAGCTATTGAAATTCTGTATTCTCTTGATTGAATAACTGTAGCTCCTTCTTCTTCAAGTTCAAGATATGTCTTAAAATCATATCTAGATTTTTCTATTATTTCTTCAGCAATTTTAATAAGATAATCATAACTAAGAGGCTTTGAATTTAATTTAACAAGATTTATATTTCCCGGTTTTCCTTTTTTAGCCATTGGAGGAACATTTTCCTTAAGATGTACAGACATTGTATCATCATCAAAATATTCAGATATTTTTAGTTCCTTACTGGATTTATCTTCTTGTTCAACAAATATAGATTTAATTCCCTGGGCTTTAGCTACTTCATTTTGAACTTTATCCGATGTTACTAAAATAGCAAATTCAGCTTTTGCAACATCTCTTATAATTGCATCGATTTCACCAGTTTTAGAAAGAGAAATTTCATAATTGCTAGGTCTTTTTCCAGTGAAACTAATAGCTATTTCTCCACTATCAACAAGTTTTTGAAGTTTTTTTAACTCATTTAGCCCTTTTTGACCAATAAGTTGACCTTTATTTGTTTGATATTCAAGTTCAGCGACAACTGCTTCAGGAATAATAATTTCTGGATAATTTAAATTATTTTCATTAATTAAATTAGTTATTGCTCCTTCAATAATAGCACTAGTATCAGGCACTATTTTCTCTATATTTTCTTCATTTTCTATTTCAAATTTTTCAATAAATTCCAATTGATAATCCCCTGTGTTTATAATGTTTAAATAGTTAATATACTATTTAAAATAAAATTTAATAAATACCATAAATATTCATTAATCTAATAAAAAGTTATAACTTAAGATTTATTATTCCTTACCATATACCTCTTCTGGATTAAATAATCTTTCAGATATGATTTTTAAATCTTCTTTATCCAAATCTTCTAAATCTTTATTATTTTCATTTATGTTAGCTACATCAAATTCTCTAAAAAAACAAGAATAATAACCTTCATGACATGCAGCACCAGTTTGCTCTACTTTTAAAACAACCGCATCCATATCACAATCAGTAAATATTTCTTTAACCTTTTGAGTGTTTCCTGAGCTTTCTCCTTTTAACCATAATTTATTTCTAGAAGTACTCCAATAATGAGCAATACCTGTCTTTAAAGTTTTTGTAAGTGCTTCTTTATTCATATAAGCCACCATTAAAACTTGAGAACTTTCATAATCTTGAACAACAGATATTACCAATTTTTCTCCATTAACTTCATGTTTAAAATTAATTTTAATAATTACACTCCCTACAATTAAATATTAATTATTGCTTAAAAACTCTTTAATATCTTCTATAGCCACTAATTCCTGATTTCCAGAAATCATATCTTTAATAGTAACACTATTTTTATCTAAATCATCTTTTCCTACTAATATGACATATTTAGCATTTAATTTATTAGCTGTATTAAGTAATTTTTTAAATTTCTTTCTTGAAAGATCTATTTCAGTCGGAATACCTAAAGATCTGATTTTTTGACCTATTTCAAAAGACTTTTCTCTTGTCTCATTAGATATAGGTGCAACGAAAACATCAATAATAGAATCCTCTTCAATAATAGATTCAGAATTATTAGTTTTAGACCTATTATTTTCAATAGCATTCATTAAACGATCAAAACCAAAAGCAAAGCCAGTAGATTCAACTTTTTCTCCCCCAAAAAGTTCTACAAGGTTATAACTACCCCCACCAGCTATTTGTTTTTGAGCTCCGAGTTCTGGAACATAAATTTCAAAAACAATTCCAGTATAATAATCTAAACCTCTTGCTATTCCAAGATTAAGAGTATAATTAGAAACTTTGAAACTTTTTAAAAGGTTTATAAGTTTTTTAAACTCGTTTAAAGATTCAAAAGCCTCATCATATTTGCTAATAAGATTTTCAAGATCGTTCAATACCTCATCTTTACCGACAAAATCTACTAATTTAATTAATATTTGTGATAACTCGTTAATTTCTATAAGTGGATTTCTATCATTAGTAAGCTCACTTTCAAGTAAATCTTTATCTCCTTTATCAATTAAAGCCATGATTTCTTCTTGAATATCGCTTGATATTTTAAAATGGCTAAATAAACCCCTGATTATACCTAGATGATTAATATGAATTTCAGCACTATCAATTCCTAAATTTTCTAAAGATTGTTCTGCCATTGCAATAGCTTCAGCTTCTCCTTCAGGAGATTTAGCACCTATTAATTCGCAACCAAACTGCCAGAATTGACGAAATCTTCCTTTTTGAGGCCTTTCATATCTAAAACAACTTCCAAAATAATAAAGTTTTATTGGTTTAGCTGTTTTTTGGAGTTCATTAATATATAACCTAGCTACAGGAGCCGTAATTTCAGGCCTAAGTGTTATTTCACGGTTAGATTTATCAGTGAAATTGTATAATTGATCAACAATCTGATCTCCAGATTTTGTTGTGAATAATTTTAAATCTTCAAATAAGGGAGTTTTTATTTCTTGATAAGCATAAGTTTCAAAGACTTTTCTCAATGTGTTTTCACACTTTTTTCTTTCTCTCATTTCATCAAAAAGAAAGTCTCTTGTTCCACGAGGTCTTGTAAATTCCAATATTATTCCTCCAATTTATAATGAAAAGACAATAATTTAAATAATTTTTTAAAAATGAGTTAAAATATAAATAAATATAATAAATATAATAAAATTTTAAACTATTTTATAATTTTTATTTTTATAATTGTATTTTGTTTTTATAATTTTCTATATTAAATAACTATTATAAATTTAAAATATCTATTCAAATATTAAAATATTTTTCTATTAAACTACAAATCAATTTGATTAATTAATTCTTTAATATGAACATTTTATATATAAATTAAACAACCTATTTTTTTAATAATTATTTATCTAATTTAATAATATAATTATTCTTGCCAATTAGTAGCTAAAATATTTATTTTGTATTAAAATATTTATTTATCAAAGTTTATATAATTATATGACAAATATTGGAATTCATATTTTTAATAATATTGAAAATTAATTTTTAATAATATTAATTATTAATTTTTTAATTTAGATTAATAATAATTATTACAATATTATCTAGATTAAAATTAATTATATTCAATGAAAAAAATTATAATTAAAATATGAGTAATAAATAAGTTTAATAGAAATATGAGTAATAAAAAATTTAATAGAATAATAATAATGAAAAGAGAGTGATTAATTGATAAATGGAACCACAAAAGTTGTTGGAATAATTGGAAACCCAGTTGGACATAGCTTTTCTCCAGCGATGTTTAATGCTGCATTTAAATCTATGAATATGAACTATGTTTATGTTCCATTTAAAGTAGAAAAGGAAAACTTGAAATATGCGATTCGTGGTGCTAAAGCATTTGGTATTCAAGGACTTAATGTTACTATTCCCCATAAACAAAAAGTCATAAATGAACTTGATAAATTTGATATAATGGCAAATCTAATCGGTGCAGTCAATACAATAAAATTTAAAGAGGGCAAATCAAAAGGTTATAACACTGATTGTGTTGGTGCTGTTCGAGCCATTAAAGAAGTTTCAGATTTAAAAGATAAGAATGTAGTAATAGTTGGAGCTGGAGGTGCTGCAAGAGCAATATCTTTTCAATTAGCTATAGAAGGAGTTAACAGCATAAATATGATTAATAGAAGTCCTAAAAAAGCAAAATCCCTTATTTATGATATTAAAACTTTACTATCTGCAGATTTTACTGATAATTCAAAATTAGACGAATTAACAATAGATTTTTCACATATAGACATTACATTTAAATATGGAAGCCTCGATGAGTTACCTAAAAGTTTAGCCGATGCAGATATTTTAATTGATACTACGCCTGTAGGTATGCATCCAAATTTAAATGATGAACCAATAGCTACTTATGATATCATGCATTCAGATCTTATTGTTAATGATATTGTTTACAATCCTCTTGAAACTAATCTTTTAAAGGAAGCAAAGAAAATAGGCGCAACTATAATTTATGGAACTAAAATGCTTTTGTATCAAGGTGCTGAAAATTTTAAAATATGGACTGGAGAAGAAGCCCCATTAGATATTATGGAAAAAAGCATATTAAATTCTATTAAATAGAATATTAATAAAAATTAAAAATAATAAATAATGAATACAAGATATTTAAAAATAATAAATAATGAATACAAGATATTGAAATAATCCCTCAAAAAATAAAATAGCTCATTTAAAAATAATAAAATAAACAATCAAATAAAAAATAATTAAAAAAATAAGTAAAAATATAATTAAAAAATTAAAAAATTAAACAATCAAATAAAAAATTAAATAAAAAACAAATAAATAAATAATATTAAATTATAATATATATTATAAAATTATTACATCCATACATAAACATTAATTAAATATGTAAATTTTAATAATTTAATTTTTAATAATTTATAATTCTAATTAAAAAAATTGATTTATTAATTATATTAGAATGTTTAATTATATTAATACTACCCATATTTGAAAATAGCTATTAATAAACTTAATAAGGAGATTGAATCAATGTCTTATAGAATTGCAGTAACAAGTGATGATGGAGAATATGTTAATCAGCATTTTGGCCAAGCCACCCATTTTTTACTTTTTGAAGTTGAAGATGATGGAAATTATGAATATTTAGGTTCTGTTAAAAACAATCCCACATGTAACAGTGATGAAAAAAACAAATCAGAACAAGCCATTGCCCTCATTGATGACGTTAGTATTTTAATAACACAGAATCTTGGGAAAAAACCACTTGAAATTTGTATTGAAAAAGGAATTAAGCCCATAATATCATATAAAGCTATTGATGATGCATTAGATCAAGCAATAAGTGATTATAATCAATAATAATTAATTTTAAAATATAATACTTGGAAATACAATGAAAATAAAAATATAAAATAAAAATATAAAATAAAAATATAAAATGAAAATATAAAATATTAATTATAAGATATAGAATAATATTAATAAATTAAATTTACAACTTATATTTTCCTTAATTCTCCTATTCTTATATGTCTTATTTTTCCCAATAAATTATTTCAGATAATTATTTAATCAATCATATATTCTTCTTAAATTTTAGTATTTTAATTATAGTAAATTATAATTACTAAAATAATTAATATTAACCTAAATGTTATAATCTAGATGATTTTATGAATCAAACTATAGATAAAGCTAATAAAAAAAAAGAAGTTTTAAAGTTACTTAGCATAATTGGTATAGACACAAGATATGTTAGTTATACACCCAAGGTATTATATATAAATGATCAAAGGTTTGCTAAGTTTTCTAAAAAAAGACAAGTAACTTTTAAGAAATATTATCCCAAAATAGAAATTATAAATTCTAATGTTCTTAGAAAGATATGTATAAAATTTTCAGAAATTATAGCTAATGAAATATCTCCTAAAAATAATGTTTTAATATTAAAACCTAAAAATAAAGTAGATTATTTATTAAAAATAGTTTTAGAACCTTATGCTCGAAAATATGGGATAAAAATTATGGAATATGATATAAAAAATATAAATTCTTTTTTATCAAAATTAGATCAAAAAAATCAAATATTTATAAAATTAGATAAGTTAAAAAATATTGACAAATTATTCTTTAGTGATACTGAGGAATATGAAGCTAATAAAAATGATAAAAGTAATTTAATCAAAATTGATTCAGTTCTTTTATCACAAACTTTAGATGATAAAGTTGAATCTATATTAACAAGTATATTTAAAGGTGAGGGAATTCCATTTTCCAAATCAGATTATAATAATGAAACTAAAATTGTCTATCCATTTATAAATGTTCCAAATAGTTGGATTGATACATTTCTCGAAACACTAGAAAAGGAATTAGATTCAAAAATTGATATTATAATTAAAAATAAAACATTGAATTATTCAAATAATGATTCTTATTATAAAATTACTAAATCATTTATGGATTTTATAGAAGAAATAATACCACAATATAGAGGAAATATTCTAAAATCATCAAATTTCATAGAAGATAAATTAATAAATACTAAAAAATCCAAATAAACTTAAAAATATTCATTAAAATCAAATTTAATAAATAAAAATAAAAAAATAAAAAAAAATATTTCAATTAGAGAAATGGTTTAAAATAGGAAGAAATAATAAAAAATAATAATTCCCAAGTGATATTAACTTATTCAGAAGTATCAGGCGTATAAACCCTAGTTCCAAAGTCTGAATCAACTAAAAACAATCCATTAGATGATTCATTAGCTAATTTAACTTTATTTAAAGCACTACTAGCTGATTCTTCCTCTTCAACTTGTTCTGCTACAAACCATTGTAAAAAATTGTTTGTTGAATGATCTCGTTCTTCTATGCTTAAATCAACCAAATCATCAATTAATCCTGAAACAGTTTTCTCGTGAGATAAAACATGTTCAAAAACATCAACAGGGGATTCCCATGAAGATTGAGGCTTTTCTATCTCATAAAGTGTAACCCTTGCTCCTCTTTGAACAATATAATCATAAAACCTCATTCCATGAGAAAGTTCTTCTTGAGCTTGGACTCTCATCCAATTTGCAAAACCTCCTAAATCAATTTCTTCAAAATAAGCCGCCATTGACAAATACAAATATCCAGAATACAACTCAGCATTAAGTTGTTTGTTTAATGCTTCTTCCATTTTTGCGTTTACCATAAAAAACACCTCTTTTAATAATAAATAATCTTATAAACATAAGATTGTATCAATAAGAAAATGAAAAGCTAATTATGAAATAAATAAAATTATAAAATAAATAAATATTAAAATTTAAAAACTAAGATATAAAATTAAAATAAAATTAAAATATTATATTATTTTATATCATATTATTAAACAAAAACAATGAAAATTATATAAAACAAAAAATTATATAAAACTTTTAAATTTTATATAATAAATCAATTGATTACTCTTGTTTAACAAATTCGTCTTTTCCTACACCACACATAGGACAAGTCCAATCATCAGGTAAATCTTCAAAAGCAGTTCCAGGATTTATTCCATTGTCAGGATCTCCTTCTTCTGGGTCATATACATATCCACACATATCACATACATATTTATCCATATTATCACCTTAAAATTCTTTAAATAAATATTTAAATAAATATACTTAAACGTTAAATAATTAAGAATAATATTAATCAATTAAATTTAAGCTAAACATTAATTATATACATTTTTAATTAGAATATAATTAATTATAAAATGATTAATTAAAATATAATAATGATATTATTATAATAATTAAAATATGGCAATTATTAATATTATACTAATCAACATACATAATTATAAACTAATAAAAAACTGATAAATTTAAATAATAAATATTAAATTGGTTTGAACATTCTTTTTGGAGCACCACATGAAGGACATTTAAAATTATCTGGTACATCTTCCCATTCGGTTCCTGGTTCAACATTAGCTCTTGGTTCTCCTTTTTCAGGATCATAAATATATCCACAGACTTTACATTTCATCCTACCACTCATATAATACAACTCCTATTATTAATATTGATTTACAAAAAGTTTATATAATTTTAATAGAATTTTATAGAACCTAAAATTCATTATTAAACTTTATAAATCTAGAATAAAATTATTTTTTACTGTAATTATATTATTGTATATTCTAATATTTATTATTATTGAAAAAATTATTATTATAAAAATAATAAAAAAAGAATATTATAAAAATAATAAAAAAAGAAATAATATAAAATAAAATGAAAAATAATAATATAATAAAATTTAAATAATAAAAATATAAATTATAAAAAAATTTATTTAACAAGAACAATAGGAATATCAAAAGTTCTAATAACTCTATCTGCAATACTTCCAATTTTAAGATTTTCAGATCTATTTTTTCCTAAAGAATTTATAACAATAGAATCAACTTGTGTCTTTTCAGCTATTATTTTCATATCCCTAAGAGGATCTGCAGTAATCAAATGTTCTATGACCATAACTCCCTCTTTTTTACCTTTTTCGGATATTTTTGCTAAAATTTTATTTCCTTCATCTTCTAAATCATCATAAGAAAAACTAGTATTTTCATCAAGAACATAAACAGCAGTAACTTTAGAATTAAATTTTTTAGCAATTTCAAAAGCAGTTTCAACAGCCAAATACGAATATTCAGAACCATCAGAAGGAACCATTATATTTTCAAACATAAACTTCACCAAAAATAATACTTGATTAAAAAATATTTAAATAATAAAAATATTTAAATTAAAAATATTTCAATTAAAATGAATTTCAATTAAGAAATAATAAGATAAAATTAACTTAAATAATCAGCTTTACAAAAAGTAACAAACTCATTAGCTAATCTAATGGGATCACCATCATCAATTATTTTTCCTTTATCCATAAAAACAGCTCGTTTACTAAGTTCTTTTATAAAATCAATGTTATGTGAAACCATTACAATAGTTGATTTAAATTCTTTATTAATCTTTTTGATAGAATTTGAAACGATTCTAAGTGTTAATGGGTCTAAATCCCCAAATGGCTCATCAAGTAATAGAGTTTCTGGTTTTGAAGCTAAAGCCAAAGCCAACATTGCACGAACTTTCTGTCCTCCAGAAAGTTCATAAGATTTTCGATTTAATATTTCAAGAGGGAGATCTAAAGCTTCAAAAAGAGGTTTAATTTCTTCTCTAACAGCTTTTTCTGGAAATTTTGGAAATAAATCATCTAAAATATCTGGAAGTAGTCCAATTTGTTCAAGTCTAGATTTTGCTTCATTTTCAGGCAAATCTGTAAGTTGATATAATGAATCTAAAAGTTCATCCCCTAATCCCAATTCCTTGGCCTTTTTTCTTGCATCATCCACTACAAATTGATTTTTAAACCCTAATTTTGTAGCTAACTGATCCCTTATAGTAGAATGATGCTGAAGTGCAAATTCTTGATACATAAAACCTATTTTTCTCCTGACTTTCATCCTATTAATTCCTGGATCATCCAAATCAACCCAAATATCTTCAATATCTTCTTTAGAATCATTTTCATTATTTTTAGAGTTTTTTATAGAATCATTATCTATATTATCCAATTCTTCATGTTCAAGCCTATATAAAACTTCTCCTTTTTCAGGATAATCTAATCCTGCGAGAATTCTAAGAATTATACTTTTACCTGCACCACTCGGACCAAGAATCGTTAATATATCCCTTTTTTTAATTTCTAAATTGATATCTTCAATATCTAAAACACTTCCTCCTTTTAGAAGGAAAAATTTCTTTTCAATATTATTAGCCTTAATTATTGATTTATCATCTACAGTCAAATCAATTTCAATTTCAGGCTCTATATCACTTAAAAACTCTTTTGTAACATCAGAAGCATCTCCTTCTTCTTTAATTTCACCATCTTCAAGTAAAATAACCCTATCTGCCAAATAAGTATGAACTTCTGGCAAATGTGAAACTAATACTACAGTTACTCCTAAATCACTATTGATTCTTTTAATTGAATCAAGAATAGCTTGTTTTGTCCTTGGGCATGCCATAGTAGCAGGTTCATCAAGAAGTAATACTTTTGGTTTTTTAGCTAATTGTCTAGCCATTATAAGCCTTTGTTTTTCTCCGCCACTTAATACTGGAGCAAAATGTTCTGATTTATCTTCTAGACCAACAACCTTTAAAATTTCCATTGCTTCATCACCAAATTGATCATAAGCAAAATCAAAATCAGTTGAAGCTTCATCCCCATATTTAGCACCATATAATTTTCTTACAACATTATTAAGAGCTGTTTCTGGCCATAACCCAAAGGATCTTTGAAGATGAATTGCAGTATCTTTTCTAAGTTTATTATAGTAATATTGACTAGAATCAGATGAAACTTCAATATTATCAAGTTTTATCTTTCCCTCATCAAATTTTTCAACACCTCGGAGTATTCTAAGAAGACTAGTTTTTCCAGACCCACTCATTCCAATTATACCTAATATTTCACCATCTTTAACTTCAAGGTTGATATTTTTTAGTGCAGATATTTCCTCACCATTATCTAATTTATAATTTTTACTAAGATTTTCCACTTTAATCATGAATATCACTATTTAATAGGTGTTTTATAACATTATAGTCTTTAAAATAACAGTATACAGAAATTAAATCCAATATATAAATTCAATCTATCAATCCAATATATAAATTCAATTTAATTAGATTTATAATTATCCTTATTTAATAATACATAAATTATTATTTAATAATAATTTTTAACAAATAGTTTAGTATGATAATTAATGTATTAAAATCTAATCTTATAAAGTTTATTCTTTAATTAATATAATTCATTAATTAATATAATTAATATTAATAATTATAGTTATTTATTAATAATCATGAGTTAATTAAAAAATAAGTTAATTAAAAAATTGAAAAATATAGCTAAATTTAATAATATGAATAATTAAATATTATACCAATGAAAGAAAAAAGAGGATTATTAATAGGTAGGATGCAACCAGTTCATAAAGGACATATTCAAGTAATTAAAAAAACACTTGAGGAAGTTGATGAAATCATCATTGGAATTGGAAGTGCACAATTAAGTCATACAACAGTTGATCCATTCACAGCTGGAGAAAGAGTTATGATGCTTACAAAAGCATTAGCTGAAAACAATATAAACTCTTCTAAGTATTATATTATACCTATTCAAGATATTCAAATGAATGCAGTTTGGGTTTCTCATATAAAGATGCTAACACCTCCTTTTGGCCATGTATTTAGTGGAAATCCATTAGTACAAAGATTATTTGAAGAAGAAGATTATGAAGTATCTAAACCTCCACTTTTTAAAAGAGAAAAACTTTCCGGAACAGAAGTTAGAAGAAGAATGTTATCTTCTGAAGACTGGAAAAAATTAGTTCCACTTTCAACTGCTGAAATTATTGAAGAAATCAAAGGAATAGAAAGAATAAAACACCTAAGTAAAAAAGAAGTTAGTGAAATAAAAAAAACTTAATTAAAAAATTGTAATATTAAGTAAAATTATTAATTAACTTATAAAACACCAAAAAACAAATACTAAAATAATAAAAATAATATTAACTAACTAGTTTAAAATATAAAAATATTATATAACAATAGTTATATTTATTTATGTGATTGATTAAAATAAATTATAATTTACAAATATAAATTTAATAAAAAAATAATCATAACTATTAAATTATTAAATTTATAAGCCAATAAATTATTAAACCATAATTAATACAATTATGTATAGCTCATTAAATATATAAAATCATTAAAATTAATAATGATTACAATAACAGATAAATAATTAAAATGAATAAATTTAAATAGAATATATTAATTATAGGAGAATGTATAATGGTTATTAAAATAGTTGAAAAAGATGATGAATATTATGAAATACAAGATTTAGTTGATTCATTAAAAAAAGATAAAAAAATAGACGAATCTGGAGCAATATTTACATTTGAAGGTTTTGTTAGAGGAACTGAAAAAAGTAATGAAGGTGAAAAAATTGTTGATAAAATGATATTAACAACACCTAACAAAGAAAAAGCTCAAAAAGATCTTGAAAAAATCGCAGAAAGTGTTAAGATTAAATATGGTA
Source organism: uncultured Methanobrevibacter sp. (assembly GCF_937881195.1). Classification (GTDB taxonomy): domain Archaea; phylum Methanobacteriota; class Methanobacteria; order Methanobacteriales; family Methanobacteriaceae; genus Methanobinarius. The sequence continues at coordinate 42,174 of NZ_CALGFC010000039.1, forward strand.
TTTTTAGAGTAGCTATTATTCATTTTATAGGTGAATTTTATACCGGAGACCCCTTATTTTTAACAGCAGTATTAGGACCTCATAGAAATGAAACTCTTGATGCATTAAAAGAAGTTATAGAAAGAACTAAATTTGATGTTGAATTTAAAAAAGAAGAAATATCAAGCACTGGGACAAAAATTATAATGGCTGGTGGCTAATAAAAAGAAAAAAACGTGTTAGAAAAGCGGCATTTATAAAAATGGTATTTATAAAAATAATATATCTAAAAATAATATATCTAAAAATATTTTTTTATAAAATAAAAATAATAAAAAGAAAAGGATAAAAAATATTATTCTTTTCCAACAATTATTTCAGTTGATTTTATTATAGCTGAAACTTTATCTCCTTTTTTAAGACCTAAACTTTCAGCAGATTCTTTAGTTATTAATGCTGTTAGAACTCCAGGATTTTCAACATTAATTTTAATACTTGCCATTACTGCACCTAAGTTTACATCTTCAACTTTTCCATCAATTTTATTTCTTGCACTAATTTTCATATTATTCCTCCCAAATATATAATTAAAATCATACAGACTTATTTTAAAAAATATGAACAATATGATTTATAATTACATTTATATTTTTTATTATGTCATTTGTATTATATAAATATTCTTATTTATCTTTTATATTGGGAAATAAAAGTTTTATCATCGACCTCCAAAATCATTACATATCGATTTCATCTAATAAAATTATCTAAAAAATTATTTAAAAAAATAAAATATATAAATTAAAAAGAATATAATTTCAAATATGAACAAAATAGAATTTACCCCTATTGGAACAGTACACTCTCCTTTTGATGAACTTGAAGGAATGCCAATTCAACCAATTGGTGCTAGAGGAATTAAAGGAGAAATTCACTTAAGAGATGACTTAATACCAGGATTAAAAGATTTAGATGGTTTTTCACATTTAACCTTAGTTTACTATTTGCATAAGGTTAAAGGATATTCTCTAGAAGTAAAACCATTTTTAGATAATGACCACCATGGAGTCTTTGCAACAAGATCTCCTAGAAGATTCAATCCGATTGGAATATCAGTAGTTAAATTAGACTCAGTAAAAGATAATATAATTGAGATATCAAATGTGGATATTTTAAATGGAACTCCCCTTTTAGACATAAAACCATATGTTCCACAGCTATATGAAGATACTTGTAAAGATCTAAAAATTGGGTGGTTTGAAGATAAACACGAAAATGCAGAAAATACAAAATCAGACGATCGTTTCATTGATTAATGAAAACATTGAATATAAAAATTAATTTAAATTTATTTAATAAATATATTTATGTTTTATTTTGATAAATATGGCATAAATAAAACACATTTTGTTAAATAAAAATAAATATATCCTATTAAATAAATATTAATTATTAAATACATACTAGTAACATAATCATTTTTTTATTATTTTATTATTATATAAAATAATATAAATTAAATAAATATAATTATTTAGAGTTTTTAACTATTTTTATTATATTTTATTATATTTGCTTAATAATTATAAAATTAAATAATTGGAATTATAAAAATTTAAGGATATTTATGAAAAAGAAAAGCATACATTCATGCATTATTTTATGTGGTGGTATGAGTAAGCGTATGGGTGAAGATAAAGGATCTATGCTAATAAATAATACTCCTATGCTAATTCATGTACTTGAATCATTAAACTATCAAATTGATGAAGCTTTCATTGTTTTAAATAATACTGAAAGAATATCTAAATATAAATTACTTATTAATGAATATATTAAAAAAAATGATATAAATTTTAGTTTTAATTTAAGTTTTTTAGAAGATGAAATAAAAAATAAAGGGCCAATGTCAGGAATAATTACAGGACTTAAAAATATTTCTGGGGATTATGGGCTTATATTACCTTGTGATTCACCATTTGTAAGTAGTGAATATATAGAAACTATGTTTAATGTTTTAGATAGATTAAAATCAGATTATATTAATTTTGATGGAATAATACCTTTTCACTTTAAAAAATCAAATGAAAATTTTACTTTTCCTAAATCAGGATTTTATGAAAGAGAAAAGACTAAAGATATATTTATAGAAAATTCAGAACCATTACACAGCATTTATAGTAAAGATACTTATAAAAAAATGGAAATATTTTTAAAAAAAAATCAAATGAAAGTAAAATCCATTATAAAAAATATAAAACCCTTTTTCATACTAATAGATGAAGAATATAATAATAATAATACTACTAATACTAATACTAATACTAATACTAATACTAATACTAATACTAATACTACTAATAGTAAAAATAATAGTAAAAATAAAAATTTAGAAGATTATAAAATATCAAAATTTAACTTTAGTAATATTAATTATAAAAAAGATATTGAAAAAATCAAAAAATAATCCTAATATCAACTAGGAAAATAGATAAAAAATAAAATAATATTACTGAAAATACACTCTCAAAGTGTAAAAAAGATAATTCTAATTTTACTATATTAAAACTTTCACCATTATTATATATAATCAAATTTATAGATTATATCAACTAAGAATATCTATAAATTACAAATTCATATAAATAATAATAATATATAATACTATAGATATTATTAAGGTTATAATACAGCTTTAATTAGCCATTTTTTGCATTGTTGATTTGAAGTATTGAAAATTTTGGAAATATATTTATTTTAAATTGAATTACCCAATTTCAATTGAACGAGGACTTCTCCCCATTTCTAAAATAAATTTATTGACCCGCTCAATCATATTGCAATAATCTTCACGATGAATTCTAATATCGCTTATTTGAGCATACTCTGGCATTTCACCAGTAGTATTTTTTATATCCATAATTTCTTCTACCATTTCTCTATATTCTTCTAGTGTCAAATGTGTCATAGATACCCACCATGATATAAAAAAATATTCATGGGTTTTATTATGATTATAAATACCTTCTTTCTACTATATAAAGTATTCTATTATTATCTACTCAAAATAAGTCCAAAATAATGTTTATAAAAATAAGATGTTTAAATAGGCCATATAATTGTACATTATATAATAAATATAATCAAAATATTAATAAAAAATAAATATTAATAAAAGTTGAAAATAAAAAAATAGATAGTATAAAAGTTGAAAATGAAAAAATAGATAGTATAAAAGTTGAAAATGAAAAAATTAAAAGTAGAAATATAAAATAATTTTAGTTTAATGATACTAATCATTCATCTACATATATACTTGCATTGTCATCAAAAGGATTTGTACGAATTGAAATAGAAAACATATAAGGATAGTGTAGTTTTAAATAGTACAAATAGTTAATCCATTCATAAACTAAGGTAGAATAAACCCGATTGATATCATTAGTAAGATGTTCATAATCACTTTCTATAAGTTCCACCTTAAGATCTCTTTTTTCAAGCTCTTCATCTAAATGAAATATAGCCAAAAGAAGGTTAGAAAATGTGTCTTTTTCCAGTAAATTTGGGTTTTCAAGTAGCCTTATTAAAAAACTTCTATTTCTAACCAATAATTCTTTTAATTCTATTAAAAAGATTTTACGTTCATTTGAATTTAAATTTAAATCAATTTCACAAGGTGTTTTCTTTAATTCATTTAAAAAATTGTTAAATTGATTATCTGACCAATTATTTATGCTTTTTAATAAGTTATTAACTTTATCATTTTTATTAGATATTTTAATAAATTTAGATAAAAATTCAGTCCCAAATTCTGAAAAAAAGACACTCATAATCATGTCAAGTTTTTCTAATATTGTTTCCTTTTCTTTTTTATTTATTATTCCTTCAACAACAAGAACAACTACAAGTACATCTAAAGGCATAAAAGCTAAATCAATCACTAAATAAAAAAGAACTTTTTCATGTTCATGTAAAGTAAAATATGCAAAACAATACATAATTATTGATGTTAATAATAGTATTATTCCTAATTTAATTTTCCAGTTTATTTTCAATTTGGTCCTCCTTATCAAATAATAATAGTAATAATAAAAAAAAACAACAAAAGAATACTACTAATATATATTACTAATTTATATTATTAATCTGTATTATTAATCTAAATATATGTATGATAAAAATTAACTGCATATAGTTCAATATATTGAAGCGAATGTTTTAATTATCTAATAATTTTAATCTTATAGCTATAAGAATTAATTTTAAATAATTTTAGGATAAATATCAATTTGAAGTAATTTTAGAATATATAATGGCTATGGGATTTTCAGCTATCATCATAGTTCTAATACCCACATCCCTACCTCTTGAAATATTTACTTCTATAATTTTAGGATTTAATCCTAATTTTTTCAATTTATTAATAGCAAGATATCTTGTTTCGATTAAAATCCCTGTGACTAATATTCTCCCATTTGGATTTAATTTTGATGATACCAATTCTAAAATTTTATCAATATCTCCACCACTTCCACCAATAACCACTATATCAAAATTTTCTATTGATTCAAGTGCTGAAACAGCATCATTTTGAATCAAATCAACATTATTAGCAACTCCATGTTTTTTAATATTTTTAGAAGTTAATTCTATGGCTTTTGGATTTTTATCAATGGATATTACCTTTTTTGCTATTTTCCCAAATTCTGTTGTTACTCCACCTGTTCCACAACCAATATCCACAACTATATCACTATTTGAAACTTCACTTTTACATAATAATAAACACCGAATTTCTTCTTTTGTTGGTCCTGGAACATCTTTAGAACTTATAAAATCATCATCTTTAATCATGTTATTCTCCATTAATATATTAATAAAAATATTATACTAAACTTCTTTAGGGATAATTTTTTTAAGAATTTTAGAAAATAATTATTCCCATCTCTTAAATAAATCATTATCGATATCTAGAGAATCTAGTATCTTACCAACAACAAAATTAACAATATCATCAACATTTTCAGGGTTATGATAAAAACCAGGCATAGCTGGCAAAATTATTCCCCCTTCCCTACTTATCTCTAACATATTTTCAAGATGAATAGACCTAAGAGGTGTTTCACGAGGGACAATAATTGTTTTTCTTTTCTCTTTTAATGCAACATCAGCTACTCTAGTTATAGCATTATTTCCATATCCATTAGCTATTGCAGATAAAGTTTTCATTGAACAAGGAACAATTACAAGAGAATCAAATTTAAAAGAACCACTATTAATAGATGAAGTTAAATCATCTGATTCATAAAAATGATTAGCTAATTTTTTTATTTCATCAATTTTAATCCCTAATTCATAATCAAAAATTATCTGAGCAGGTTTACTAACCACAACCCCAGTTTCTATACCTAATTTTTTAAGTGCTTCAAGTAGTTTTAAGCTATAAATAACACCACTTGCACCAGTAATTGCTATAACAATCATTTTTATACCTACAGATATATTATATAAACAAATAACATGAGAAAATATAAATAAATCTACTTATTATAATTTTAAAAATATTAATCTAATCACATAATAAATATTAGAAATATTAATCTAATAAAATAATAAGTATAAAAAATATTCTAATCAAATAATTTTGATTGTTCAAAATGAACTTTATCAAACTTATTTTCCGCTCTTTTTGGAAGATCCAAATAATTATCTAATTTAAAGTTTTTAAATTTATATTTATCCTCTTTTGGGACATATAAACAAATGTCCGGATAGTTAAATCTTGCAGTTTGAAGTGCTTTAACAATACTAGAAATCTCATTAAGATGAAAAAGTTCATCTCCAAGTGCAACTTGAGTCTTCATTTCATCAAATCTAGGATATTCAGGAATATTTAAAATAATATAATCTTTATCAATCCCCATATCTTCACTAATCTCTTCTTCACATTTGTAAAGAGCTTTTTTACTTATATTAAAAATCTCAGGAGGATTCTCAAATTCATTCAATCTTGTTGAACATACACTTTTAAGTAAATTTCTATTATCTAATCTAGTTATAATATTCTTAATAAAAGCATTATTATCTGATTCACTTTCATCTACATTCCTACATATACATAACATATCAGAGTCATCATATTTATATATATCATCACTACTAATAATACCTTCTTTAAAAACCTTTTTTAGACATCTTCTAAACATTGCATTTACAATACGAGTCGTATGATGTTGATAAACACTTGGGTACATCTGATACCTAGCTACAAGGGCTTCTTCGGCAGCTTGAACACCTTTTATATCTAAAATAAGGTATTGTTTAAGTTTAAGATTTGCAATAATTCTATCAACATCAATAACCCCATATGCTACTCCAGTATAATGAGAATCACGAATTAGATAATCCATTCGATCTACATCCAATTCACCAGAAATAATAGGTCCAAGAGCCCCCTTACCATTAATAATATCTATAACTTCTTTTGAATCAAATTCTTGAGATATTAGATCATTTAATGAAGTTTCTTCAATAACTTTAGCTGTTAAAACTTCGTGTTTAACATTTAAAACAGCTTCTGATACATGAGAAAATGGGCCATGACCTATATCATGAAGTAGTGCGGCAATTCTAACCAATTTTTTTTCATATTCAGATAAATCAAGGTGAGCCGCTAATTTTGATCCTAAAAACATTGTCCCAATAGAATGTTCTAAACGTGAATGATTTGCACCAGGATATATTAAAGATATAAATCCCAACTGTTTAATTCTCCTTAATCTTTGAATTTGAGGAGAATCAATCACTTCAACTTCAAATTCATTTAATGGAAGATTGCCATGAACACTATCTCTGAGAAATTTAGTTGAATCAGACATTATAACACTTCTTAAATTCTCTCAATAAAATTTTATTAAATTTTTAATATTATAACAAATCCATATAATTATGGAGTAAAATAGACAATTAATAATAATTTTTAATAATAATATCTATGAAAATAAAATGTAATAAGTTTTTCTATAAAAATAAGAAAAATATATTAATAAATAAAAAATAATGAAATTAGAAATTATAAAAAAATGAAATAAAAAATGAAATAAAAAATAAAATAAAAAATTAAATAAAAAATTAAATAAAATAAAAAAATATATAAAAGCCAAAAATTACTCTAAAGTAGGATAATTAGGACTTTCATTTGTAATTAAAAGGTCATGAGGATGGCTTTCTTTTATACCACTAGAAGTAATTCTAACAAATTTAGCTACTTCTTGCATTGTTTTAATGTCTTTAGCTCCACAATAACCCATAGATGCTTTAAGACCACCAACAAGTTGGAATACTACTTCATTAACAGTTCCTTTATATGGAACAGCACCTTCAACTCCCTCAGGAACAAGTTTTGAATGTTTCATTGGTCCTTTGATCTCTTGGAAATACCTATCAGCTCCACCACCAAAACCTCCTGTCATAGCACCCATTGAACCCATTCCACGATATTGTTTATATTTTCTTCCATTCATCACAACAACATCACCAGGAGATTCATAAGTACCGGCAAGTAAATTTCCAAGCATTACTAAATCAGCTCCAGCACCTAAGGCTTTAGCTATATCTCCAGAATATCTTAATCCACCATCAGCAATTACAGGAACACCATAATCACTTGCTACATCAGCAACTGATGAAATAGCAGTTAATTGAGGAACACCTACACCTGCAATAATCCTTGTTGTACACATTGACCCAGGACCAATTCCAACTTTTAAACCATCAACCCCTTGAGATATTAAATCTTCAGCAGCTTCAGGAGTAGCAATATTACCCATGATAAGGTCTGCGTCAATATTCTCTTTCATTGTTTTTGCAAATTTAACTACATTCATATTATGAGCATGAGCACAATCCACTGCAAGAACATCTGCTCCCGCTTCATCAAGTGCCATTGCTCTTTCTAAATCAAAAGGCCCAGTAGCTGCAGCTACTAAAAATTTTCCATTTTTATCCCTAGCAGCATGAGGATACTTTTTATGATTTAAAATATCTCTAATAGTAACTATTCCTGCCAATTTACCATCCCTAATAACAGGAAGCCTTTCAACTTTGTTTTCATATGCTAATTCAAGGGCTTCAGATGGAGTAATAGGTTCTTCAATAGTCACAACATCAGAAGTCATTATTTCTTCAACTTTTTTATCAGCATTGTTATTCAAAAAAGGTTTAATATCTCTTTTACTAATAATACCGATTAATTTTTCATCTTCAATGACCGGAAGACCACTAACTTCTTCTTCATCCATAATAGTTTTTACTGTTAAAATAGATGAGTTTGGAGTAATAGTAACAACATCTTTTATTGTTAAATCTCCAGACATTTTTACTTTTTTAACCTCCTTAACTTGCTGTTCTAATGTCATATTACGATGTATAACACCAAGTCCTCCTTCTTGAGCTAAAGCAATAGCCATGTCTGATTCTGTTACAGTATCCATAGCTGAACTAATAATTGGAATATTCAATTCAAAATTTTTAGATACTTTAGCCTTTGTATCAACATCTTTTGCTTCTGTATATGATGCATTTGGAACAAGTAAAAAGTCATCATATGTAAAACCTAGTTCAGCTTCTTTTAATTTCTTTGAATACACTTCCCTCACACCTATTTATAAATAAAAATTAATATAATTTTTAATAAAATAATATTTCATAATCTTTTAAACAAAATAATATAATTTCTTAAATGAAATAATATAATTTCTTAAATGAAATAAATTATAAACATAATATTTGATAGATTTATAAAAATCAAGTATCAATTATTATTTAATCAAATAATTAATATTTAATCAAATAATAAAATTAATCAAATGACAAAATTAATCAAATGATTTAACAAGATTTTTTAACTCAGCTACAGCAACTCTACTGATTTTACCAGTATTTCTGTCCCCACCAGTACATGCAGCTCCTCTAACACCAACAACATCACAACCAATATCATAAAGAGGTTTTAATTGTTCTTTTTTAACAGAACCTGCAAGTGCTGATTTTAAACCATAGCTATGAGTTTCATTTACAAATTTTTCTAATTCGTTTATATCTAAATAATCAAATAAAGTTTTTCCATCTTTAACCGCAGTATCCAGCATAGCTAAATCACTACCAGATTCTTTAGCTACTTTTGGAATATCCCATGGCGTAACTGCTCCAACTCTATGAGCATCAGCATAACCAGATGCAACAACAACAGCATCAGGATTATTATCCTTAACAGTTTTAACAACATTGGTCATGACTTCTAGAGCTTCCTCATAGTTAGACGTACCATATAATCCTACTTTAATATAGTCTGCACCAGAAGTTAGAGCACCCATAGCTGCAAGAGATACTGTTCCAGGTTTATAAGGAACATCACCAAGAGTCGCACTAACTAACATATCATCAGGAGTCATTTCTCTAATTTCTCTAATAACCCATGGGAAATTAGCACCTAGAGATCCTTCTTTGGGATTTTTAACATCAACAATATCTGCACCGCCTTCTATAGACTCAAGTGCTTCTTCATTGTTTATTGGGCTTATTAATAGAAGCAATACATTTCCTCCATAAATTTACTTACTAAAATTTAATTACTAAATTAAAATAAATACTAAACTAAAATAAATACAAAGTTAAGATAAGTACTAAATTAAGATAAGTACTGAAATAAGATACATACTAATTTTACTACTTATTATATAGTTAATATAAATATAATATTTAAATAATATTATTTTAAAAAATTTAAAAACATCAAATAAATAGTTAAACAAATTTAATTAATTTATATAATAAATCAGCATATTAAATAACAAATAGATATATTAAGATACCAATAGAGATATTTAATATAATAAACAATTTATTAAAAATATTAAATAATTTTATTTAAAATATTAAATATTTAAAAATATCAAGCATTTTAAAAATATCAAGTATTTAAAAAACATCTAGTATTTAAAAAATATTAATTTACTTTATCTATTAAATCTATAATATAAAAACTTTTAGATTAAAAAAGTCAATAATATATTTTTACAAAAATTTTTTATTATAAAATAAATAACTTTTTATTCAAATTAATAATGTTTTTAGTTAAATTTTAAATAAAATAACTTTACATAAAAATCTAAATAGTTATGATTAATTTTTATAATCACTAATTAAATAATATTAAATATTAAAAGATAAAAATTGAATATCATTTAATGAGTACCATAAAAAGTTGTCTTGATCTGTTTTAATTTCAACAAAACCAGTTTTTGTATTAATATTAATATAATTTATAGGACTATCAACTGTTAAAAGCTCAAATTTATCTGATGTAAGAGTTTGCCCTACTTTAAATGTCAAAGAATCCTTTGAGTTTTTTGTTTGAATAATTAAAGTATCAACTTTCATTTTAAATCTTCCATTGTATATTATAGATAATTATAATAAATTTATATATACTATATTTAATAATTTTGAATATTTAATTGTTTTTAATTTATAGGTTATAAACATTAATATATTAATATCAATATAAAATAATAATTTTATTAAGTAATAATAAATATGAGTAAAATAATACTGGGTATAATAATACTATTAAATACAAAAAATATATTTAAATATCTTCATTAGAATATCAATGCAATAATAATTTAAGATTCTATTATTAAATATTTAAATAATTAATTTATATATTACATATTATTATAATATTTTATATATATGTGTATTAAATACATGCGTATTAATTATATATGTATTAATTATATGGGTATAATAATTAAACTAAATTATATAAATTGAATTATACACATAAGAAAATATGTACCATATAATAAAAAAATAATAAAAAAGAAAAGATAACTAACTAAATAGAATATTTAATATGGAGATCCCTTATTTTTAATATTTTCCTTAAATTTATCGTGTTTTTTTGGATATAATCCTTCTTTATGAGTTTCAGCACGAAGATTTTCAATAATTTCTGATGTTGAAATAGTAACTGGACAACTAATTTTACAAAGCCCACATAATGTACATTTATAAAGACCTGATGAAACACTAGTTTCAGTATTCTGAATAAATTTACTCATAGCTACTCCTCGACCACCCAAATAATTATTAAAACCAAAATCATTACCTATAGCATTATAAACCGGACAAGTTACAATACAACTACCACAGCCAATACAATAAAGACATTCACCAATTGATTTTATAGCTTCTGACCTTCCATTATCTAATATAATTACAAATACTTTTTCTGCACCATACATATTTTTAAGTAGCTTTTTTTCAATGTCAGCAGTTTTAGAAGGTCCAGAAACAATATTAATATAAGAAGTTACTTTACTTCCTGTCGCATATATAGTTTCAAGTTTAGCTATTGAAATAGCATCTTCAATAGTTCTAACAATCTTTTCTATACCTACTACAACAATATGAGTCTTCATTAAAGATATAAGAGATATGTTTCCTTCATTATGAATAAATACCAAAGAACCATCTTCACTTGCCACTGCATTAGCACCACTTAATCCAATTTTAGCATCTGACAACCTAATTAAAATATCTTTTTTTACAGCATCCATAATGTCTTTTGGATTTGGAGGAATATCCTTACCCAATCCTTTACTTACAATATCTGAAATTGCTTCAACATTTAAATGAGATGCAGGACCTGTTGGATGTGCAGGTTTATTATCTTTACCTTTTAGTTGTAATATTCTATCTCCTAAATCTGTTTCAACAACATCCATGCCTTTTGATTTAAGAAAATTAGAAGCTGAGATTTCACCAAGAGTATTAGATTTAGATTTTGCCACTACAATCGGATTACTATCATCAAAATTAATATTATCATTTTCATCAGATTCAGAAATTATAATATCCTGAATAAGTTTTCTAGCTTCTTCATCATTACTTGCAAATGCATAATCAATATCATTCCTATCAAAAGATTTTTTAAGAGATTCAATTAATTCAGGATTATTATCAATGGAATCTTTTCTTATATTGATTACTTTTTCCTGAAGATTTTTAACTTGAGGATCATTTAGGATACCTTTACGTTTATCATAAACAGTTTTAAATGAATTTCTCATAGCCTTCAATTCATTTTCATTCATTTAATGATTCTCCTCATTATTTTCTAAAATTTCATCCAAATTGCCTTCAATACAAGCTAAAACAAATTCAGAAAGATCTAAAACTTTAAGTGATGAATTTTCATCCAAATTTATCTTACAAAAAGGACAAGAAGTTATTAAAATATTACATCCAGTTTTTTCTGCTTCTTCGGCCCTTTTAGATGCTATTGAATTAGCTATTTCTGGAAATGCAGATTTTACTCCTCCACCAGAACCACAACATAATGAATTTTCACGAATATTTTCCATTTCAATAATATTTGAAAAATTTTTTATAACATCTCTAGGAGCATCAAATTCCCCAGCATGCCTACCTAAATGACAAGGATCATGATATGTGACTGAAATATTTTTATTTTTTAGTGAATTTTTATCTAAAATATCATTTAAGGAATAATCATATTTAGAATCATTATTTATAATATCATTAAGTAACTGAGAAATATGAATAACATCTAAATCAGCACCAATGAACTCTTTATAATCATTTTTTAAAGTTTTATAGCAACCAGCACAAGAAACTACAATTTTTTCATTTTTTAGTTTTGGTAGATTTTTTTTCATCTGTTTTCTAGCATCTTCCTCAAAACCAGTTCTAAGTAGAACAGAACCACAACATTCTTCATTATCTAAAGTTTTAAAATCTATATTAGCTAACTTTAAAAGTTTTTTTGTAGAATCAGAAATAGAATTTGCTCTTTCACGAGCAGTACATCCTCTAAAATATAACATTATACATTCACCATACTCTCAAAACATTAAAATATCTAAAAAACAATTATAATACCCCTAATAACTAATGAGACATTATAAATAAATAGTATAAATTCTACTATGACAATCATGAATAAAAATTTAGTATAAATATAATTATAAATATAATTAATACAGGATATTAATTAAAATGATTATAATTAATTATTATTAATTATAAAATTATACAATTATATGTAAATTCATTAATATTGTAAAAATAATTATAAAATCTATTAAAAATAGTAGAGAAATAGATTATTTAAAAATTTTATTATAATACATTATGTATTTTATTATTAATATCTTTTTCTATATAATGAATATAAAAATAAAAAATTATAAAAAATCAAATTTTTGAATATAATTATTATAAAAATTTAAAATTAAATTATAAAAATTGTAAAATAAAACGAATTAGAATCAATATTATAAAATATTAATTTTCATCTTTTTCATCATTTGATTCTAATTCATAATTTAATTCTTTATCAATTGAAATTTTTCTTACTAATTCAGTTATATCTTGATCTAATTTTTCAAGTTTCATATAAACCCTAAATATTAAATAATAAGAACCAATAACACCAAAAATTATTATTAAATCTAAACCTCTACCAATACCAATAACACTAGCTATTTTAGTACTTGATTCAGGAACTATTGCAAATATGGCGAGTAAAATCCATAATAATACCCATAAAACAAAAGTAGTAACTGATGTTTTTTTCTTATGAAATCTATTAAAAACTAATAATATTGCTAAAATAGCTATAATTACAACTAATATCTGAAATAACTTTATATCTCCGAAAATTATTACACCTTCCATTAAAATAACATATATAAAAAATTTAAATCAATTATTAAAAAATTATTTAAATATATCAATTATCATCTTAAATAAAATTTTAAGCCCTACCAATGCATTAGTCCCTTTTGCCTGAGTTTCAGGAGTATAAATAGTAGTAATAGTAACTTCCTCTAATTTAAGACGATTTTTTCTGATTTCTCTTATAAATTCTGAAGACACGCCATAACCTCTTGACAATAAACTTAATTTAGGAATAATTTCTGCTTTAAAAGCTCTGAGACCAGATTGTGAATCTTTAACTTTAGTTTTGTAAAATACAAAAGTAATAAAATTCATAATAGTATTAGCAAAATTTTTAGAGCTAGGCATATCTTCAAAAGGCCTTGATCCAATAACAACATCAGCTTTTCCATTTTTTAATGGTTCTGATACTTTAGCTATATCTTCAATAGCATGTTGACCATCAGCATCAAATGTAACAACAAATTTTGCACCATGTATCAATGCTCCAGTCATACCTGTTTTTAAGGCAGCTCCTAAGCCCCTATTTATAACATGTTGATATAAAAATATATTATTTGGATATTTAGATTTATAAGATTTAGCTATTTTAAAGGTATTATCTTTAGAACCATCATCAACAAGAACAGCCATATATCCCAATTTTACAATTTCTTCTATAATTGGACCAACAGTTTTTTCTTCATTAAAAGCAGGAATTACTATAAATATCCCATCAGTATATTTTTTGTTTAATTTAGTATTATAGTGATTAGAATCTGTGTTTTTATTTATCATGTTAGATATACCACTTTAGATATATAATTAGTTATAGTAGTTATGTTAGATACATTAGTTAATAGTTATATTAGATATATTATATGCATTAGTTAATAGTTATATTAGATATATTAGTTATATTAGCTAAAAAATTATATGAAACCTCTTATTGACAAAAGTTATTAGTTAGATTTATTAATTTATTTTAATTTGTTTTGTTTAAATAATCAATAGAATTATTAGACATTTGTTTTACAGAGTGTTCACTTTATTATGTAATTTTATATAAATATTATTATATAAATACATTACTATTTTTAATATTCCCATAGACCAGTTTTTAACTTTAAATAAAATTAACTTAAAATATGCTAAAATTTAGAAATTAAGATAAAATAAAATTTTAATTTTGATTATAAAGGACCTGCATCCTCTTTACCTTCTCTCATTCCCATTCCAGCTTCTTTTTGCATTTGTTTAGGAGTTAACATCATTTTTATTAAATTTTGAGCATGTTCCCTTGCCCTATTTTCGGCTAATTCTTTTAAAAGATTATCCTTCTCTTCTTCATCTTCATGGACAAAAACTTCTAAAATATGAGTATTTGTCATTAATTGTGCACTAATAAGGCCTGTAGAAGCTTCATGGGCACATGTCTTATCTTTCTCCATAGGACCTGGCATTCCAAGTGCCATAACAATTTCACAGCCTTCTTCTTCGATAAGTTTTTTAGAAGCCACAGGAAGATCCTTAATCCCAGGAACAGTTTTACGAACAATCTTTAAATCAGTTGCATTAGATCTTAACTCATCAATAGCTGCTCCGCCCATATCAAAACGGGCAAAAGTAGTATCACAAATACCAATTCGCATTTATACACCTTTTAAAAATAATTATTTATAATTTTATTATAAATGAATTTTTATAATTACTATTAATATTATAATCATTTATTATATTAATTATTTAGTTATTAATTATTAGTATACTAGTTATTAACATATTAATTATTTTTTTATAAAATTAAAATATGTTAAAATTATTAATATTTAACTCTAATCTAATTATGAATATAACTATTACTATGTAACTTATTAATATTATAAATTATTTTTCATTTAAGTAATTTAATAGTTCTTTACGTGCCTCACCAATAGTTAAAGGATAAGAATTAGAAATTTTAATATTGTCTTGCTTTTCTAGAACTTCTAAAAGATGAGCTACCCTAGGCAATCTCAAATCTGCATCTCTAATTAATTCAATATCATCAAATACTTCATGAGGAGTTCCTTCTTTAATAATTTTACCCTCTTTAATAATATTAACCTTATCAGAATAAAGAGGGACTAAATCAACATCATGAGTAGATATAATAATAGTCATACCTTGATTATTAAGTTCATATAATAATTTAAGCATTTTAGAAGCACCTTTAGGATCCAATCCTGAAGTTGGTTCATCTAAAACCATAATTTCAGGATTCATAGCTAATATACCAGCAATTGCAACCTTCTTTTTTTGCCCACCACTTAAATGATGTGGAGGTTTTTTCTCAAAGCCTTCCATCCCAACACGTTTAAGTGAATCTGTAACACGTATTTTTGTTTCTTCCTGAGAGAAGCCAATATTGAGTGGACCAAAAGCAACATCTTCCTCAACAGTTGGTGCAAAAAGTTGGTCATCAGGATTTTGAAATACAATTCCCACTTTCTGTCTTGCTTTAAGCAAACCTTTTTTGTTATACTCTAATTTTTCACCATCAATAAGTACTTCACCATTTTCTGGTTCAAAAATTCCATTAAAATGTAGAAAAAGTGTAGATTTTCCAGCACCATTTTTACCAAGTAATGAAACAATCTGACCTTTTTCTACCTTGAAATTAATATTATCCAATGCTTTTGTACCATCAGAGTATAAATAAGTAATATTCTTAGCTTCTATAATATTCATTAGTCCACCTATTAATTGTTATAAATTATGTTTTATTTACATATATAATTATTTAAAATTAAAATTTAAAACATTATTCTTCAAATTTATGATTAATATTTAAAGAATTAATAATAATGAGTCTATTAACAATAATACCCTTATTATTATAATATTTTTTAATATTAATAAAATTACTAATTTTAATGAGTGTGTTTATGATGTAAATCTGGAAAATGATTGTGTTTATGATATTTTTCATTATGATGATGCATATGACTATGTTTTTTATTTTTAGATTTATCACAACACTCAGGGTTATCAATATTATGATTGTGATTATGATGATTATCATCATGAGAATGAAGATGAATATGCTCAATTTTTTTATGAGAATGATAATGATTATGAACCAAATTATTCGTAATTAATACTGCAATAATTAATAATAAACTAGCTATAATCAAATTTAATGTTATTGGTTCACCAATAAATAGAGAAAATAAAATACCCCAAAATGGTGCAGTTGAAAATAAAATTTGGCTTCTAGTAGCCCCAAGATTCTGAGCAGAACTAATAAAAATAACAATGCTCAATCCATAGGATACTATCCCCAACACTATACCAAAAAATATTGATTCTATTGATAAAATCTGATGAGCTAAAAATAAGCCAATAGTTAAATTAATTCCTCCTCCAAAAATACCTTTAACAAATGTAATGAATTCTGGAGAAACTCCATCAACAATAGAAGTGAGTTGGTTATCTAAACCCCATGAAAAACAAGCTAAAATTATAAAAATTATAGAGAATAAGTTTCCAAACGAATTATTCCAAGAGACTACTAATCCTGCTGAAAATGTTAAAATCAATCCAATTACTGCAAATTTATCCAAATTATCTTTGAAAAAAATTACTCCTAAAATTGCTGTGGTTACAAGTTCCATATTTAGCCAAACTGCTGTTGAACTTGCACTATTATAAGAAAGACCCATCATTAAAAATAAAGGCCCTAATATCCCGCCAAAAATAACTATTAGTAATATTTTTAAAAAGTTTTTACCAAATCCAAGATTAAATAAATATTCTTTAATAATTTTTTCATTTATATTCTTATATTTATTCTTATTATTCTTATTATCCTCATTATTCTCATTCTTATTATCTTTCTTATTATTTTTCTTATTATTCTTATTATCATTTTCATTATCAATCGCATTATTCTTATTAATATCCCTTTTATTTATATTATAATTTAAATTATTATATAATTTCTTTATTATAGTAGGGACAATAACAGTCCCTGAACCTAAATATAATAAACCTGCTAATTGAAAGGAATTTAAATTAATTAAAAGAATTTTACTAAATGGTGTTGCAATACCAAATAACAAACCAGATAATAATCCTAAAAATATCCAATATCTATTGAAATTCAAATTTTCACCAATATTTTACATTAAACCAAAATAAATTAAATAAATTAAATAGATTAAATAGATTAAATAGATTAAATAAAAATAATTAAGAATATAACTAATTATCGGCTTATATATTATACATTAACTATTGAATAGATATATAAAACAATTAACTCCATAATTTATTATTATTTAGCAGTATTACTTTTTTTAAATTTTCTTATAAACTGTTATTACTTATATTTTATTAAAATATAATAAAGTATTTTAAATAAATAAAAAATAAAATTTTATTGATTTATAAAGTATTTTGTATTTTTATAAAATATTGTTATTTAGATATTCTTTTATTTAATTGAATATATTATCAAATAATAAATAATCAATTAATATTTTAAATAATATTAAATAATATTAATTATTAGTAACATATCTTTAAAAAGCTTTTAAATCAAAATTAATTATCAGATATATATTAAGGTTTATATTTAGGTAATTCTCCATTATAACCTCTAGAATCTAAAGCATGTTGTAATTTTTCACCTTTATCTAAAGATTTAAAAAATAAATTGGATATCAAAAGACCTAAAGACCTGTAAGAATTTTTAAATCCATTATACCCCATTCTTGTTTTTTGAGCATTTGTCATTATTTTTATCTGATCTAAAAATACAAAAATAGATGTATACATCAATAAAGCAATCTCAATAAATATTTTTGGGATTTTTATTTTGCCAAGATCGTTTAATATCTCAGCTATTGGTGTTGTTAAAGATAAAAGTCCAAGAGCAGAAAAACAAGCCAATGTTCTACAAAATGTGGTTATTGCAAGTGATAATGCATCTTCTCTTATAACAATACCAAAAATACCAGTATTAAATAATATCTGACCACTACCAAAAAAGAATGCCATGAAAATACATGTTATTAAAGCAAAACCAAAAGGTATAGAAATGAATTTAATATAAAATTTAAAAGGAATTTTAGCCACTAAAAGTAAAAAAATTCCAATTACAAAAGTTATAAAAAGAGAAACAATTGGCATATTGACTACTAAAGCAAAAATCATTATGGAAATGGAAGCTATAAACTTATAGCTACTTTTAACATTTCTCAAATTATTTTCATGTGCAATATAATCAATTTCCAATTTAACAACCCACAAAATAATTAAATAATTAAAATAATTAAATAATTAAAATAATTAAATAATTAAAATAATTATATAATTTAATAGATTAATATTAATAATTATTATAATCAATAATAATTATTTTAATATCATTCTTTCTCATATTTCGAAGTACCTCTCCAGTAACCAATGAAATAACCAATAATTATTGCACCAATTGCAGCTTGAAGTGCAAATAACAAACTTTCTATCTCACCACTTGGAGGTTCCCAAAAGGAAGAAAACCATGGTTGATAACCGAGTTTTTCAATAACTTGACTAGCACCATCATCAGAACCGACAAAATAGCCTTGATCCTCCCCGAGGCCAGAATACATTACCATTGGAACTATAGCAATAATAGCTACAAGGATTAACAAAATTATATCTCTATTTCTAGTACTCATAATATCACTTCATTTAATTTAGCACTTTTAAATTTAGCTCCTTAAATTTAGCTATTATATTTAACTATCTCCTGAAACTTTAGAGTTAGATTTAACTTTTAAAGCATTCAATTTTTCAAGTAATCTTGGTTTATATTTTGTTAGTTGATCCCAAATAACAACAGTCAATAATCCTTCAGCAATTGCTAATGGAACTTGAGTTATGGCAAAAATTCCGAAAAATGTAGTAAAAGCTGCTTGGAAAGTAGGCTCTGGAAAAGCCATAGCTAATTGGAATGAGGTTGTTATATAAGTAAAAAGATCTCCAAAAAATGCTGCGAAGAATATAGCTACCGCAGATGAGAAATTTGACTTCATAAAACCTTTATAAACCGTCCATGCTACAAGAGGCCCTATAATACCCATAGAAAATACATTTGCTCCAAGAGTAGTAAGACCACCATGGGCTAAAAGTATTGCCTGAAACAATAATACAATTGTAGCAAGAACTGCGGTTACAGCAGGTCCAAATATTGCTGCGCCTAAACCATTACCAGTAGGATGTGAACAGCTACCAGTAACAGAAGGCATTTTTAATGACGAAAGTACAAACATAAAAGCACCACTAACCGCTAAAAGTGATTTAGATTCTGGTGTTTCATCAGTTACTTTTTTAATACGTATAATTCCATAAGCAATTACTGGAATTGAAAGTATATACCAAAAAGCACACCAAAGTGGTGGTAAAAATCCTTCCATAATGTGCATAAATTATCTCTCCATATTATTTTAATAAATAAAAATTTATAACCAAATTAATTATAATTAATATTAATTGGCTACCTCATATAATATAAAATAAACTTGAATATGCATAAAGTTTATTTGATAATAGTAATTTATCAGTATATTATTTAAATGTTTTGATTTTTTTCAAGCTAAATTTAATTAAATTAAACGAAATGGAAAAATAGAGTAATAATAATTTTATAAAAAGGAATAATGGTAAAATAATTAAAAAAATTATAATTATATAGATTAATAGAGCATATTAAAAAATAAAATTATTATATTAATTTATTAAAATTGTACTAATGAATATTATTTATAAACAAATAATAATAATAATAATAATAATAATAATAATAATAATAATAATAATAATAATAACAAGTTAATATTTTAATATAAGTAAAAAATAATAAATTTTATTAAAAATAATGAATTTTTTATATATAAAATATATTTAAAAATAATAAAATTATTGCAAATTTTTAAAAAATTAGAGTAATAAAAATAAAAAGATATTTAAAATAGAAATTTATTAAAAATAAAAAATAAAAATTGATAAAAAATCATTTCAAAGAATTCAAAATATTATCAACCGCTAATCTAGGATCTTCTGAATTGTAAATAGATCTTCCAATTATTAAAGCATCAGCATAATTCAAAGTATCTTTAGGATTCCCCCCTTGAGTACCAACACCAGGAGATATTATAAAAGAGTCTTTACCAACAATATTTCTAATTTCCGAAAGTCTATTAAGCCTTGTTGAAGGAGCAACATAATTTTTGATTCCCATTTCGATTCCCATCTTTGCTATATCATCAGCAACTTCTTGAAGAAACATTTCTGCTCCAGGATGCGACATCTCTGTCAAAAGAAAAATATCTTTACCATACCCACTAGCAACATCCAAACATGCATTAACACTATCTTTACCCACAAAACCATGGGTTATTAATGCATCTGCTCCAGCATCAAAAGTTAAATCAGCAATTTTTGAATTAGTTTCAGGAATATCTGCTACTTTATAATCACAAATAACATTAAAATCAAAATTATCCTTAAAAATACCAATAGATTTGATTCCTTCAGCCAATGTCAATGGATATCCAATTTTAATTGTATCAATATAATCAGAAATTTCTTCAACAACTTTATAAGCTTCTAAAATATCCATTAAATCCATAGCTAAAATTATATTATTTTTAACATTCATAAAAAACATCCATTATTGTATTCATATTTGATATAATATTATAGTCGATATAATTATTAAGCATATATAAAATTATAGTTGATATAAAATTATAATCGATATATATTAAGTAGATATAAAATTATATTCTATATAATATTATATTTGATATAAAATTACTCAAATTATAATTTAATAATTATTTAACATATTGTTTAACATCATTCCTAACAATTGAAGATGCATTATAATCTTTTATCCCATTTAACATTTCAGGAAACTTATTTTTTTCAATTAGGACATTAATTTGAGAAAATTTGCTTCCAGTATTAATTGTAGGTTCATCAGAACAATAATTGTTATTTACTAAAAAATCACTTACAGCTAAAGCCATATCATTGTTAACATTAAATTTAACATCAAAATATTTTCTAGCAGTTGTTGCACCATAAAGTTGTTCAAAAATCATTTTAGCTTTTTCTAACTTTTCACCAACACAATTAGAACCTGCATAAAGGCCTGCAGAAGAATGCATAATTGTTTCAAGCTCAACTAAACCTGCTTTCTTTAGACTACTCCCAGTTTGAGTATTATCTACTATGAAATCCGCGCCTTTAGCAATATAAACTTCAGTTGCTCCATCAGAATTGATTATTTGGACCATGTCATTTTCACCATCAACTAAACCTCTAACTTGAACCAAAGGAACAGAATCCCCAAATAATTCCTTATAACCATCATTTTCCATGATATGTTTACGAGTAAGATTTGGATATTCAGTAAAACATAAAATTGGAGTATTTCTATCTTTATTAAGTCTAAAGAATTCACTCAAAGAAAAATAAGGAGAATCTGCAGGTACAGCAACTATAAGACGAGTTTGACCATAATCAAGATCCCCTATTTTTGTTATTCCTCCTTCATGAGAAACAGATTCTTCTTTGACCCAATCTTCACCAACAATAGCAATATCAACCATTCCTCTATTAAGTTCAACTGGTGTACTTTGAGGACGAGTTAAAAATGCCTTAATTTCATCATCATTGATAATATTAATCTCATAAGATTCATTACCTGGTTCATATCCTCGAACTTCATACCCAGCATCTTTAAAAAGTTGATAGGTATTTCCTCTATTTACATTATTTAAACTTCCTTTAGGAAGTCCTATTATAATCTCCATAAAATCTACCCAAATTTCTAAAAAAATTAATTAATAAGCTAATATTTAATATAAAATATCTAATACAAATCTAATAAAAATTAAATTGAATATAAATTATATTTTATAAAGTATATAAATTTTTATAAATAAAAACCATCTCAAAAAAAATGATTTTAAAAAATATTAAAAAAAAGTAATTTATAGATAAATTTTATTTAAAAATATATTAAAAAAATATTATAAAAATATTATAAAAAATTAGATTTTTATAAAAAATAATAATATAATATAAAATAAAATAAAATAAAAGTTTTAAAAAGCTCTATTTTTAAATTCTCAAATTTTCTATATTATATTTTTAAATTTTTTATATTTAAATTTTAAATTCTAAATTTCGAATTTTAAATTTTTTACCCCAATCAAAGAAAAAATTATAGCTAATAAACAACCTACAGCTAGTAAAAGGGATACTATTTGTGAACTTTCAATTAGCAGAGGATAATATTTAGGAATTATTTGAAGAGATCCCATAATCACTGCAAAAGTAACAGTCAACATCCCTAAACTCAAAGTTTCCCCTATAACTCTTGTTGTTGAAACTGTAGCTGATGCAATTGATGCTAATTTATCTGGAAGAGAACTTACAACAATATTTGTATTTGGAGATATGAATATTCCATAACCAAGACCTTCAAGAATAATAGCTAAAATAACTACCAATATTGGAGTATTTTGATCTAAAAGAGTTAAAATTATTAAAGATATGAATGCTATAAATAAACCAAAGCTTGCAATTAACTGGGGATTAACCCTATCTGAAAATCTTCCAGCGAAAAATGTGGATATAGCCATCGAAATTGGTGCTAACATTAGAATCAGACCTGTTGTCTGAGGATCAACCCCATTTATATACTGCAAATGATAATCAACAATATAAGTAACTACAAATGTTGAAAAAGAGCATAATAATGCCGCAATACTAGCATATGTAAATTTTTTATTTTTTAAAACATTTACTGGGAATAGAGGAAACTTAATTTTTAATTGCCATTTTCCAAAAATTATGAATAATATTGCAGATAAAAATAGTAAGCCTATTCCATTAAAAGTATGCATTATTGTAAATCCATAAGTTAAAAATGAAATAGCTAATCCAAAAATTAGTGCCCCTACATAATCAAATTTGTCATTTTTTATTAGTATCCATTCATTAGGAACTTTAAAGTATGTTATTAAAATTGTTATGACTAAAAATGGTATTACAACTAAAAAGACACTTCTCCAACCAAAATTATTAGTTAGAAACCCACCAACAACATTAGCAGCTATTAGTCCTACATATGCAATAGAAGTGATTATTCCTATTCCTTTACCTCTTTCATTTTGAGGTAAAGATTCAGTTACAATAGCTAATGTTGAAACATTTAAAATTGCAACACTTAACCCTTGTAAAGCCCTAAAAACTATTAAAAGGTCAGAAGAGTTAGAAATAGAAACCCCAAAAGATCCGATTATAAGAAGAATTAATCCCATATAAAAAGTCTTTTTGAGTCCAAATTTTGCAGATATTTTTCCAAAAGGTAGAGAAAAGATAGCTATTGTTAGAAAAAAGACCATTGCTATCCAATTTTGTGCCACAGCACTAACTGCAAAATCTCGAGCCATAGTTGGTAATGCAACAGATATTACTGATACTGAAAAACCGCATAAAAAATAAGACAATGCTGTTATTATCAAGATATATTTATTCTTAGACAAATTACCCTGAATTTTATGTTCAACTTCAATATATTTTGATTTTTTTAATCTTGAACTCATAAAAATACCTTTATTTATATTAAATTTTATACCATAATATTAAAATTATATAAGGAAATAGCCGATAATAAAAATTATATAATAAAATAATCAATAATATTAAATTACAAAAAATAATATTAGTTCATTAATCTATTTTGCTACTAATCCATATTATATTTAATAATCTAGTAATAAATATATGTTATATTTAAAATGTAATTATAAATAGTGTCATAATATGAAATAAATAAAAATATGAAGAGATAGTAATTAATTATAAAAATAAATTATCTAAAAATTGATAATTAAAATCAGAACAATTAAAAATATTATTAATATAAAAATTAATATAATTCATATTTATCATTATTAATAATTACAAAATGTTATTTATAAATTATATTATATAAAGTTAACCTAGAATTTCTTCTAATAACCAATAATACTCTTATAAAAATTAAAACCTAAATTTAAAAATTGGCTATTAAATAAATAAAATGTTTAAGATAAGTTAAATCATTAATAATTTTAATATAATAAAATAAATTATATATAAGGGATAAAAGAAAAAAATAAAATTAACAAATCCCCCCATAATTAGTTTTATAAATTTTATCAATTCGTGTCTAATATACCAGTTTATAGTCTATCCATTAATTGATGAAAAAATAAAAGATTAATATAAAAAATAGATTAATGTAAAAAAAATAACAAATTCATATAAAACAAAAATAAATAACAAATTCATATAAAACAAATAATTCATGTAAATTAAAAATAAATAAAAGATTCATAAAAATAAAATTACAAAAATTTATTTAAATTATAAATATAAAAATAATAATATGAAGTTAGAACAATTATTAGCAGAATGCCCAAAATGTGGTTCAAAAGACAAAACTGTTGAAAGAAAAATGTTGGATGAACATAGAGCTCATGCAGAAATGAAATCTATAGTATGTGACAAATGTGGTCATATTTTTGAAACAAAGGACAGTGAAAAAGAATAATGTTCAAAATAAAATCCAAAAATAATTAAAATAAACCATAAAAAAATAGTGAAATTATGACTTTTCATGTAATGATAATTCCTACTCTTGATTGTCCATCAAACTGTGAATATTGTTGGGGATCTAAGAAAAATTCTGGAATAATGGATATTGAAATAATAGAACAAATTATAACATGGCTTGATGGATTTAGAGATGATTATGTCCATTTCACATTTCATGGAGGAGAACCTTTACTTGCAGGTTATGAATTTTATAAAAAAGCATTGCCTATGCTTAAAAATGCTACAACACATAAAGAAGCAGGTTTCTCATTGCAAAGTAATTTATGGTTGATAAATGATGAATTAGCCAAATTATTTGCTAAATATAATGTAGCTATTAGTACAAGTATTGATGGGCCTCGTGAAATTAATGATTATCAAAGAGGAAAAGGTTATTTTGATAAAACTATGAAAGGATACAAAATTGCCACAGATAATGGAGTTAAAGTAAGTTTTATATGTACATTTACTTCATATTCTAAAGATTATGAAAAAGAAGTATATGATTTCTTTTTAGAAAATGGTTATAATATTAAACTTCATGCAGCTCTTCCATCAATGAGGGGAGATAATGCAGACCCTTGGGCATTATCACAAGAAGACCATGGAAATCTACTTATTAGTCTTTTAGATAGATATTTAAATGATCTTGACAAAATTGAAATAAAAGATTTTGACCATATATGTAAAAGTTCATTTATGAGAAGAGGAACACTATGTACTTTCGCAGACTGTATGGGTGATACATTAGCTATTGGACATGATGGAAAAATATATCCTTGTTATCGTTTTAATGGTATGGAAGATTGGGTAATGGGAAATGTTTCTGATAATCCTAGTATGGAAGATTTAAAAGAAAGTGAAGCTTGGAAAAAACTTGAAAGTTTTAAAGAATTTGTAGATACTGACTGTGCAAAATGTACATATATAAAATTTTGTAGAGGAGGTTGTCCATATAATGGTATTGTAGCGAATGGAACTACTGAATCTGTTGATCCACAATGTACAGCATATAAAATGATATTTAAAGAAGTTAGTGATAGGGCAAATAAAGAATTTTTAAAAACTTCAATGCCTCCGTTAATGGGAAGTACTAATACATCTAATAAAAATCAAAAAAAGAAATATAGTGTTATGGATTTAATGTTAAAAAGATAAAATATAGTGTTATGGATTTAATGTTAAAAAGATAAAATATAGTGTTATGGATTTAATGTTAAAAAGATAAAAAATTAATATTTATTAAATTGATAGTTAGATATTAAATTAAAAATTTAGCCTACTATATTTACCATATAAACTATAGCTATTATATTTCCAATTATTAACATGCCCAAAACCA
Organism: uncultured Methanobrevibacter sp.; assembly: GCF_937881195.1. Lineage (GTDB taxonomy): Archaea > Methanobacteriota > Methanobacteria > Methanobacteriales > Methanobacteriaceae > Methanobinarius. The sequence continues at coordinate 68,932 of NZ_CALGFC010000039.1, forward strand.
TTCAATTCATAATTTGATGCATCTGCAACATACCATACTTTACCAACTAATACTTGAGTCCAAACATGCCCATACCAGTGGCCACTTACAAACTTACAATATCCATGAACATAACGTGCAGGTATTTTAGAAGCCCTATAAAGAGATATTAATGCATGAGATTGATCAACACAATTTCCCTTTCTATTTATTAAAGCATTCTTAGCACCATATTTAGTATTATAGTATGAAGTATATACTACATTATCTCTAACCCAATTAAAAATTGCTTTAGCTTTTTGTAATTTGCTTTTACAACCTTTTGTGATTTTTTTAGATAATTTTTTTACATATGCACTATTTGATTGACAATTTTTAGAAGCTTTTAAGTATTTAACTAATGATTCTCCATTATACTTATTATTTAAATGATTTTTAGTCCCTTCTCTATTGTATATTGGAATTGAATTGGATATAGGATTAGAATAACTAATATTTAAAAATAAACTATTTGGAATTTTATCATTTGATATAAATTTAGAGAATAAAAATATTATTAGCTGATATTGAATTTTTACTACTTTATCTGAACCTTTATAATTAATTTTAGTTGAAATATAATTAGGTCCAACATTATAATAATCAATATAACTAATTACTTTTTTAACTGTGATATAAAACTCTTTGTTGGAAATATAACCTAAAATAGATGCACCACGAATATTTTGAGGATCATTAATGTCATATTTAACTTTAATTGAGGATAAATTATTTAAATGTTTATATTTAATTGCAGTTGAAACAAGGTAAAGAAATTCAGGCATCGAATATTTATATCCTGCAATTTTAACAGAATTAGGTAGCTTACCATGCAGATAAATATATCTATTAATATATTTAGAAGCAATAATTATATTTCCTTGAGATAATTTTTTAGGTTTATTTTTTGTATTATAATTAGATATTGAAGCAGATGGAGAATAAGTATCAACTTTTTTAGGAGTAACAGTTATATTTAGAGTATTATTATCATTATTACTACTATTAACATTATTAATGTTACTAGTACTATTATCTAATTTAATATCACCAATAGTATTATTAGAAATAATACCATTTTCAAAATTTGTATTTTCTAATTCTTCAGCATTAGAAGTATTAATACAAAGAAAAATAATTATAAAACAAAAAAGAATTATTTTAATTATATTAAGGATATTTAAAGAATTAAAATTATTTGAAATAGCTTTATTTAAATAAATATTATCACCGACTTCTTATTCAATGAAAATAAGGTCCAATCACATTAAATAATAAAATAAAATATTATTTAAAACATTTTTTATGCCAATTCCAAGAAGTTTCAACAATTTTTTCTAAATCAGAATATTCAGGATCCCAATTTAAAATATCAAAAGCTCTTTTAGAATCCGCTATCAATATGCTTGGATCACCTTCTCTCCTATCAACAACTTCTTTTTTAATTTCTTCTCCTGTAATTTTTTCACAAGTTTCAATAACTTCTTTAACAGAAAAACCATTACCATTACCAAGATTAAAGATATTCGTTAAAGAATTAAGATTAGAATTTGAATTAGTATTAGGATTTGAATTAGAATCTAAATTATCAAATGAATTAAGATACTCAAATGCTTTTATATGTCCCTGTGCGATGTCTTTTACATGAATATAATCTCTTATACATGTTCCATCAGGAGTATTATAATCATCACCAAATATTTTAATTTTATCTCTTTTTCCCATAGCTACATCTAAAATAAGAGGAATAAGATGAGTTTCAGGATTATGATCCTCCCCAATATCACAATCAATATCTGCACCAGAAGCATTAAAATATCTAAGAGCAGAATATTTAAAATTATTAGGATTTAACTTTAATTCTCTTTCTAATGCAAGTTCAACCATTAATTTAGATTTTCCATAGGGATTAATTGGATTTAAAATATCATTTTCAGTAATTGGGATATTTTTAGGAATACCATATACAGAGGCAGTTGAAGAAAATATAAATTTATTTACATTATTTTCTCTCATAACCTTCAATAAATTCAAAGTATTTTTATAATTATTCTTAAAATATTTAGCAGGGTATTTAACAGATTCTCCTACTGAAGTAAATGCTGCAAAATGCATAACTCCCTCTATATCAAACTCATTGAATATAGAATCAATGAAATTTATATTAGATATATCACCCTCTCTAAACTCTCCCCAATTAACAGCATATTTATGTCCAGAAGAGAGATTGTCTAAAACAACTGTGTCATAACCTTCATTATGAAGTTCTTTGTTGACGTGAGCCCCTATGTATCCAGCACCACCAGTGATTAGAATCATTCAATTTACACCTAATTTTTATAATTTTATATTGAAAATTTATTAAAATATTAAAATATACTAATTTTTCCATACCAATTATAAATTAAATAATTAGTAATTTTAATTATTTTATTATTAATATTAAGATTTGTTGTTCTTTTATTATATAACTTATCATATTATAATTAAAAAGTTAAAAAAATAATATTTTAAAAATCATTATGATAAAATAAAAAATATTAAACTATTTATAAAAAAATTATATTATAAACAATAGATGTTTATATAAAAATTTTAAATTTTAATAGTTAAATTAAAGAGATAGATAAAAATAACTAAAAATAATTAAAAATAACTAAAAATAACTAAAAATAATTAAAAATAATTAAAGAATAATTATAGAATAATTAAAGAATAATTATAGAATAATTAAAAAAATAAATAAAAATATTTAAAATAAAATAAAAAAATTATTTAATAAATTATTCTTGGAATGGTTGAGGTAGTTCACAAACATCAGTACCTTTCGCAATATAAGAGTATACCAATGCCGCTACAATTGAACCTAAAATAGGACCAACTAAATAAATAGGATAATAAATCCAGAAGTTTGTACCTCCAGCTAATAAATCAACTAAATATGGACCAAAAGTACGGGCAGGATTAATTGAAGCCCCTGTAAATGCTCCTAAAACTGCAATTACTGCTGCAACTGTAAAACCAATTGAAATCCCTGCAAATCCAGGATCTGCCTTTCTGTCCACAGCTACCCCCATTATTACTAACATCAGGAAAAAAGTACCAATAAATTCTGCAAATATGGCTTGAAAATAACTAACCCCTAAACCTGGAGCAGTAGCACCTAATCCACCAATTGTAACAGCTTGCATACCTAAAGTAGCTAAAAGAGCTAAACTTCCAAGTATTGCACCAATAAATTGTCCAACAAAATAATAACAAGAATCTCCTAACGATATGTTTTTTGTAACCAAAAGACCGATAGTAACAGCAGGATTTAAATGTGCACCAGATATTTTTCCAAAAAGATAAATACAAGCCATTACAGTAAGTCCAAAAACTAAACCAATAGCTATCCAATCACCAAGACCTCCAAGCACCCCAATACCAACATTATTTGGATCAAAAGTATTTGTAATTAACAGCGTGACAACAGCAGAACCTGTTCCAAAAAATACTAATAAAAAAGTTCCAATTAATTCAGCCAAAACTTTTTTTTCAATTCCACAGGTCATAAAATACCTCCAATTAAATATGAAATATTTAATAAAAAAATAACCCATAGTCTAATTTCATTTTTCATAGAAAAAAATATGAAAAATTAATAAAAATATATTTTAAATTAAACTATCAATAATTTAGATATTATACAGCTTCTCTCCATTGACAGTAATGATGTCTGAAATCTACAAGAGCTGCTGAAGCACAATTTTTACAACCTCTTACTGGAGCTGCAGGATTATCTTTATGTAGAGCTATAATATTAGTCATTAATGTAGCTGTAACAGGTTCACTAGTTAAAAGACATGGATAATCTGCTAATCTCATTAATGAAGAGAATCTAACAGAAATAGCACATGCAGGATAAGTATATCTTTGTGGATTCATAACTATTTCATTATTTCTAATTGGATCAAGATCAACTTTAAAACCATTGACAACAGGAGTTAAATTTTCTTTTTCACTACTTCTTAATCTTCTTGCTTTATCAGTATAACCCCATCCCCTATATATCATATCCATAAAATCACAATTATGGAGTTCTGCAGCAGCCCCTCTTGTTGGGAATTGCTGTACAAAATTATGGAAACGTTTTGTCAAAAGATCGACAATCATTGGAGCATTAAAACCATCTAATTCAAGAATATATTCAACTGCAGCTGCAGAAGAACCAGTAGCTAATGATAAAACATCAAACTCTGATTTATAATTATTGATATTTGAATTTAAAGTGTTATCAATAACATCAGTAGTAGCTTCAATTATCCCCATAATCATATCATCTTTACACATATTATAAGTTGATTGAGCTATATGGTGAGAAATATCACCTACACAATAAGCAGGAACAGTTACAATGTTAGCATAATGAACACCATCCTCAATAGCATTAATAGTAGTATTTCTCATCTCTTTTTTGTATTTTGACATATATTTACGAACATCAAATGAAGTATGCCCTGCATTATCCATTAAATCAGCTTGAGCATCAATTGGTGTTTGATAAATTTTTTTAATCATATCAATTTCTTTTTTTACAGCTTCTCCAGCAGTACTGCCAGATTCAAGCTCATTAGAAAATACTTCTCCAACACCGTATGAAGTATTCATTCCCCATGATTTAGCAGCTAAAATAGCTTGTTTATGTATATCGGGAATATTAGTTTCTAATAATATCTGATTAACTACATTACTAGTACTTCCAGGAATAAGTGCAAAATCAACTACACAAGTTGGACCATAAAAACCACCATATCTTCTAATAACTTCTTTTCCAATTAATGATTCACAATCATCAATAGTTGATATAAAGGTTTTTAAACTTTTTTCAAAATCTTCATCTTCTTCACAAAGAATTTCAAGAATAGCAGGTGTCTGATAATGTTCTACAAATGGATCATCTTCAGGCCTAACAGTGTCGGTTAAACTACTTAATGTGTTAAAGTGTGTATTAACAGAGTTAACATGAAGATCAATTACTGATTGTGCTTGACCATCAATAGCTTTCATATCCCCAGCTACTTTTACATAACTTTCAGCATCTTTAATTTTAAACTCTTTTCCCCTATTTTTTTTAACAGTACTAACATCTGCTCTTTGAGCAGCTATAGCTTCACTTATCATTTTTTTGTAAAGTTCTAACATAGATTCACTTCATCTTTATAGAGTCAAATTCATAATGCAAATGTGTATTTTTATTTATACATCTTTTGATATATATTTGACTATTTTTAATAAAAAATTATTATTAAATAATTAAAAAATATTACAAATAAGAAATTTATTTAGTTAAAATTCATATAAAATCTTAAAAAATAAAAAAAAGAGAATAAAAAATATTTATAAATAAATAAAGAATTATTATGTGTTAAAATTAGTAATAGAGATTAATAAAAAAATTTATTAAAAATAATTTTTAACCAAAGTAAAAGAAAATAAATATGTTTAATATCCAAAATAAAAAAATAAAAAATACCTAATAATAAAATAAGAGGAAAATAAATATAATATATTAAAATAAAAGAAAAAAAATATTTAATATTTAAAAAGAAATTAAAAATCAATTAATATAATTAAATACTATAATAATTTGCCTAATTTTAGTAATGCCTTAGGAGAGACTTTTATTAAATTCTTTACAAGTTCAGTAGTACTCACTTTTTCAAATTTAATGTCTTGGAAAGCATCTGCAACAGAATCAAGTTCTTTATCAGATAAAGATAGAGCATAATCCTTTACTTTTAAATATTTATCAATTTCATGACCTATATCATCCCTAACATTAGAATCATATTCTTTCAATCTTTTTTCTGAAAAATCATTATCAGATATTGCATTAGCAGCAACAATACCTGCATGCATTCCTCCTTTCATACCACTAATGATTCCTCCACCAGTCAAAGGATTTACCTGGCCTGCAGCATCTCCACATACAAGAATATTATCCTCATATATTTTTTTTGGCATTCCACCAACAGGATCTCCACCGATATTAAATTCAACTGCTTGAGCATTTTTAGTAGCAGGACAATTAGCTACAAAATCTTTAAGATGCTCATAAGGAGACTTATCAGTATCATTAGTTATTACAGCAAGACCAACATTAGCTATATCATCACCTTTAGGGAAAATCCAAGCATAACCTCCTGGAGCAACACTACCAAAATAAAATTCAATAACATCTTGTTTTTCCATTTCTACTCCGACCATTTCAAATTGGATACCGGATTCCATGTTAGTTGCTTTAGTAGCTGTTTTAAGCCCTGCCCATCTAGCTACACGAGACTCTGGTCCATCAGCAGCTATTATGATATTAGCTTTTATTTCAAATAACTCACCCATATGTTCACAGGTAACAACATAAGCATCTCCTTCTTTTCTCATACCGTGAGCAAGTGTTTTTATCCTAATTTCAGCTCCAGCCCTAGCTGCATCCATTGCCATATATTTATCAAAAATTTTCCTTTCTAAAATATACCCTGCTTCTGGAAGCTCGATTTCATCAGATGTTAGCCATACATCAGTCCCATTTGGAGATACTAAACGTACACCATCAAGTTCCTTAGTAACCCAACGATTATTTGGCTCAATTCCTAAATCTGCAAGTCCTGCCTTTGAAACTCCCTCAGCACATCGTTTTGGAGCACCTATTTCAGATTTTTTATCAACAATTATTACTTTAGCTCCTCCTAAAGCAGCATGTTTAGCTGCTGATGATCCTGCAGGTCCAGACCCAATTACTAATACATCAGTTTTAATCATTTTTGTATCCACCTAATAAATATTATCTAATAATTTTAAATATATTATTATCCTATTCTTTTTCTAGTGCTGTGACCGGACATACCTTGACACAAGTACTACAATCTCTACATTCACTTTCATCGAAAATTAAAGCAGATTCTTTTACTTCAATTAAATTCCTTGGGCAAACTCCCGCACATTCTCCACAGAACATACACCAATCTTTTACTATCATTTTATCTCCTTATGAACTATAATTGTAATTACTATAAATTTTATATACAACATAATTTTATATTCAACATGTTTTTATATCTAATATTAATTATAATTTAAAATAATTATCTAACTTGACAAAAAAAATCATTTAAGAAAAATCATAATTCAATCAAGAAGAATGAATTATTTAATTTGAAAAATAAATATAAAAACAATGCCAAAAACATTATTTTATTATTTTATATTTAACTACCTTAATAAATATTACTCTTTCAGTACAATATAAATAAATAGCAATATTAATGAAAAATTTAACTATATCACATAGAATAATAATAATAATAATAATAATAATAATAATAATATAATTTAATAATATATAAAATTATAAAAATAAGAAATAAAATATATTAAAAATTTGTATATAAATTGTATATAATATAATTAATTATAAAAATTATACAAAAGAAAAAAAATAATATTAAAGAATATTAGGAACTCTTAAATGGTCAGGTAATGGTTTAATTTTAGCTGGTGCACCAATAGCTAAATAGAAAGACGGCACATTCCTTGTAACAACTGCTCCAGCAGCTACAATAGCTCCCTCACCAACTTCAATATTTGAAAGAAAAGTAGTATTAGCTCCTACAGAAGCACCTTTCCTAATCTGAGGTCCTTTTAAATCATATTCCACCCTGACAGGATAACGATCATTAGTAAAACAAGCACATGGACCGACAAATACATTATCTTCAATTACACTATTTGTAGGAATATAAACATTAGATTGAATCCTAACATTAGATCCAATGGTACAATTTCCTTCAATTACAGTATTAGTTCCAATTAAAACATCATCACCGATATTAGTGTTTTCCCTAATTACTACATTATGGCCAGTTTTAAAGTCATCACCCATAACAACATCATTATAAATAATGGTATTAGAACGTAAGAGGAGATTTTTTCCAAAAACAGGAGGTTTACTGAATCTTTTATAATTAATACCAAGCTTAATATTTTCTTTAGCTAGTTTTTGATAAAATTCATCATTATCATCATTAAAAATTCCTAATAAGCTAGCCATTTCATTAAACTCCTATTTTAATATTAATAAATATCATAGCATAAATAATATGTTATTTATCATAATTATACTTTTCTTCTTAATTTTATTAACCAAAAAATATTATACTAATATCATCACAACTAAACATTAAACAAATTACATTACTAAATAATATTAATAAATAATTTAAATTAATACTTTAAATTAAGCTAATTAATTATAATAAACATAAATTATATCAATTAACATTCTAATAAAAATATTATTAAATCAATATTGAATTTTTTATAGATATATTACAAGTTTATTATAAATTATTTAATTATTTTATATATAATTCAAATATTTTATATAATATTTAATTAATTTATGTAATATTAATATTTTATATCCAACATAATTTTATATCCAAATAATTATTATAAACTATTATATCTATTTAAGTATATAAGATTATACGATAATATTGAATTTTCAAAAGAAAATCAGCAATTTCAAACAAAAAATAATATAAACTATTTATAATTTTATTAGAATGTTTTCAAAACTTAAAACGGTGAAACATTGAAAATAATAAAAAATAATATTAAAAATAATATTGAAGATATAAGAAAAGAAATTGGACATGAAGATTCTGAAATTAATATAAAAAAAATAATATATGATGAAAAAAATGATGAATTGTGGATTATAACTCCTGATCGCCCTGAAAAATCAGCTATTATTGGAAAAGGTGGATGGGTTGTAGGTAAACTTAGAGAAAAGTTAAAAATTAATAAAATACATGTTGAAAGTTATTCTGATTATTTAATAAAAGAGTATAGGATGGATTTATCATTAAATAAAGTTAATTCGTTCATAGAAGAACAGAAAAAAAACAATATATCAAGAACAATGATAAAAACTCTTAATAATTTAAAATACACCTTAGAAGAGAGATTAAAAAACATTTATAGCTTCAACTTTAATGAATTTTTTGATGAAAATAAATATGAAGAGGATAATCAAAAAAATCAAGCTATAGTAGCACTATCCGGAGGAGTTGATAGTAGCTTTTCATTAGTAATAGCAAAAAAATTGGGTTTTAATCCAATAGCAGTTACAGTCGATCCTGGAACAATAATACTTCCTAATCAATTTAAACATAATATAAAAAAATTATGTGAAAAAATTTCAGTTAAACATGAATATATAAATATAGATTATAATGAAATAATAAAAAATTCATTGGAGGGAAAATTTCATCCCTGTGGAAGATGTTCAAAAGAAACACAAGCTGCTTTATTTAAATATGGTGAAGATAAGAATATAAATCTAGTAATTTTTGGAGATATGCTTTCCACAGGATCCCAATGTATTACAAAGTATAATAATTCAGAAAAAAAAGATCAATATATGTTTAGGCTAAATTTACCTGCCACTTTATCAATAGGAAAAGAAGAGATAAAACAAATAATGAGTGAATATAACTTAGAAAAAATAAAAGGATTTGGTTGTCCTCTTTTACATGAATCACATAAAAAATACCCATATTTCAAAAAATTTTCAATACAAAGAATACTTAGAGAAACAAGATCTAGTGCATTGGAACCTGGTGAAGCACTTGATTTAATATGGAGTTTTTATAATACAAAATAAAAATTATAGAAATAAAAAATAAAGAGATATAAAATAAAAAGAATAGAAGATAAAAAAAAAGAAAATATAAAATAAAGAGAATAGAAGATAAAAAAATAAAAAAATGTAAAATAAAAAATAAAAAAATATGTTATTTCTGATATATACTTTTACAACCACATATTATAATCTATTAATTTATATTACAATCTTTAAAAGAAGTTATAATATAATTCCTTAAAAAAATTATAATATAAATTAGATTATAAAAAGTTCAATACTCCGTAGGCAATTAGAACTAATCCTATTACATAGGCAACAATATTAGGGAAAACAATCACTAAAAGCCCAGCTATAATAGCAATAATTCCTATAGCTAAATTGGTGTTATTGGATTTCATAGTAAATATTTTGTATTTGATTGTATATAATATTATCCAAAAAAGTCTTATTCTATAAGATTATAATATAACATTCTATAATTAAGTAATAGAATATATAATAATATGAATATAAAAAAATGAAAAATATTAAAGATTAGGTAGATAAAATGAAAATATGTCCAAGATGTGGATCAAAAAATGTTGATTGGATAATTCCTCAAAATTGGTCTATATGGGAATGTAAAGATTGTGACTATACTGGCCCTATTATTGAGGGAGATGAAAAGTTATCAAAGGAAATAAGAGAAAATTATGAATTAAAATTAAAAATAGAAAAATCTAAATCTGAAAAAGATACTAATAAAAAAAAGAGTAAAAAAAATAAAGAGATTACTGATGAAGATGAAATAGAAGAAGATTTAACTGATGAAGAAATAGAAAAAAGATTAGATGAATTAGAAATGTGATAATTAAATGTATTATTCATTAAAAATATATTTATTTAAAGTATCTCTTGGCACTTGTAAATTGTAATGTTTTGTTGATTCCCTTTTGAAATAACTTTTGATGAAAAAGTATTTTATCAAAATTTCTATTATTACTTATTAAAGTAACCTTCTAGCATATTATTTTATTCTTTTATATTTAGTATAATATTATTTTTAGGCAGGATTTTACAAACGACTTTGAAATGATTCTGATAATAATTATAATAGTAATTTTAATAGCAATTATGATAAATAAGATAACAAAGATTTAATACAAAAACAAATATTATTCATCCAATAATTTTGGATTTGATGCATTCTTTTTACTTAAAATTGTCCTATCTAATTGTTTTTCAATATTTTTCCTTGCTTCACCAGCAACATTTCCACCTCTCTTTACAACCACTCTACTTTCATCAAGACCTTTAGGATCTTCAGCTTTAGAAAATTCAGTAGAAGTTGCTTCAGCTAACATATTAAGAGCAAGTTCTAAATTAGTCATGTTATCTCTTAAATTTTCCTTTTTCAATCCTTTAAAATCTTTATATTCTCCAGTTGTCATTCCAGACCAGGCTTTACTCAATTCATTAGTTAAGATAGCATATTCATTACCTTCTTCAACTCCTGCCCTATCCCATTCAGCAGTAAGTTCTTTTCTAAATTCAATTGTTTTTAATCATTGAGTAATCCATTGTTCACTATATCCTTTTTTTCTATAGTTACTTATTGCTCTTTCAACACTTAATTGGGGATCAGCTATTTCATCTAAACGTTCATGGCCAACTTTTGCCAACCATAATTTAAAAGGTTCGGCATTTGGAGAAGGTATTGATTGTATAATTCTTAAAATTCCTTTAGTATCAGCAGCATCAGTTAATCTCATTTTGCCGTCTTTGGCAGGGAGTTTCAAACTTCGACAATTTGTCGATAGTTCAATTCCATTTTCTTTTTCTCTTTGTTTTAACCTATACCAATAATCATTAGGGTTTTTACTTCCACTAAGAACTCCCACAATATCAATCACTGAAAAATACCATTCTTCCTCTTCTTTATTCCATAAACTTCTTATTTCTTTGTTATTAAATAATTTAATTTGATTATGTTCAATCATTTTTCAGACACAACCTAATATTAACTAGTTGATATACTCCAATGAAATCTGTGTCATTTTTCATGTTACAATATATCCTGCTTTTCTTTTTACCTTTTAATTTATTTTAAATATTAGTTTAAAGTTTTAAAAGTTCTTTTAAGTCTTTTATAATAGTTGATATTGAAATTCCGAAGTATTTTTTTATATTTTTTAACAACCATATCTCATTTGATTGTTTTTGTTGGAATTGATTTAATTAGTATATTCAATCCCACAAATTAGTATAATAATATTTTTAGGTAGACTTTAGGTTGCTTTTGACACACTTTTTTTTAATAAAATATAACTCTTTAAAAATATAGTTATTAAATATTACAATAGCCATTTAAAATATAACTCTTTAAGGATATATTTATTAAAATTATTTTAAACTATTCACACATAACATGTTAAACTATTCCACATATAATCAATAAGTAATCAATAAAAAAATTAATCTTCAGTAATTTTCCTACTAAATTCTTCTTTTAGAAAATTTTTCATGTTATCACAAGCTAGTTGAACCATTTCAGGAGAAGGTCCACCTGGAACTTGTCTCATTTTAACATTTTCTAAAGGATCAAGAGATTTTTGAATAATATCATCAGACAATTTTAATTTACCAAAACCTAAATCATTAGATATTCCATCTATGAAACTAGAGCTAATATCTTCAATTTCTAAATCCATTTCAATAGAAAGATTTACAAGACGACCTACAATTTTATGAGCTGTTCTAAATGGAATTTTTGATTCCCTAACCATTACATCAGCTAAATCTGTTGCAGTTGCAAAATTAGCACTGGCTAACTCTAAACATCTATTTTTATTAATTTTTACAGATAATACCATATCTTTCACAATTTTTAGAGTATTATAAGCCATTTCTACTGAATTCCAAAGATGAGGAGTTATTTCTTGTAAATCCCTATTATAAGTATAAGGTATAGCTTTTAATATAGTCATTATAGTAACTAATTCCCCATTAATTACAGCAGATTTAGCTCTAGCAACTTCTGCAACATCAGGATTCTTTTTCTGTGGCATTATTGATGAAGTTGAAGAAAATTCATCAGCTATCTCAATAATTCCAAATTCATAAGTACTCCACAATACCATTTCCTCACACATTTTTGACAAATTTGTGGTTAAAGTAGCTAAATCAAAAACTGTTTCAGATATAAAATCTCTTGCTGAAACACCATCCATGGAATTTTCAAGATAATTATCAAATCCAAGAAGTTTAGTAGTAAGTTCCCTATTGATTGGAAAACTAGTTGTAGTCATAGCTGCAGAGCCAAGTGGATTCTGATTAACTCTTTTATATGTATCATCTAATCTTTGATAATCTCTTTTTAATGATTGAGCATAAGCCATAAAATTATGAGCTATAGTAATTGGTTGAGCATGTTGAAGATGAGTATAACCAATAGTAACTGTTTCTTTATGTTCTTCAGATAATTTTACTAATCCCTCAATAAAATCTAAGATAGCTATTTGAATTTCGATTATCTTAGATCTTAAAGCCAACCTAATATCAGTAGCAACTTGGTCATTTCTTGATTTAGCTGTGTGCATAAAACCAGCTACTTCTTGACCAACCATATCAGTAACATAATTTTCAACAGCCATGTGAATATCTTCAACAGAATAATCAAAATTGAGTGCTTCAAACCCTTCTTCTCTTAGTTTAGTTAATGCCTCTAATATTTTATCAGCTATTTCTTCATCAATAATATCTTCATTTTTTAGCATCAATACATGTGCAAAGTTACATTTAACATCACTATCAAAGATATATTTATCTGCATCAAGTGAAGATGTATATTCTGCTGCATCTTCTGTCATCTTTTTATCTAATCTTCCACTTCTTAAATTCAATTCAATACCCCTTAGAAATTCTATTTCTATTTCTAATGATTAATTAAACATATCATAGATATCTATATTTAATTTTTAAAAAAATTATTATATGTTAATTATTATATTTAATTATCATATTCAATTATTATAAAATTTATTAGTAAACAATAAAAAATATATTTTCTATACGTACTTATATTAGTTATATATCCCTTATTAACTTTTTTTATTAAAAATAAAAATTATTAATAAAAAATTAAATAAAAAAATTAGATAAAAAAATTAGATAAAAGAATTGTATAAAGAAATTAAATAAAAAAATTAGATGAAAAATTAGATAAAAGAATTGTATAATAATCTCAATTAGATAAATCCCTATAATCAAAAATTTATCTATAAAAATAATAAAAAATTAAAAATAGTAAAAAATATTAAATAATAAAATTTTATTTATAGAATTATAAAAATAAAAAGTTCTAATAATAAATATAAAAATTAAATGAAAATTAAAAAGAAGAATTAATCTTTATTTTTAATCTCAGTATATCCACATTTTCCACAAGCATATCTATCACCATGATCAGCCATAAATACACCACCAGAACATCGAGGACAAAACGGATTTTTCCTTTTTAATTTGTCTCCATCAACTTCATAAAGTGTAGATTTTTTCATAGTTTGAGTCCTCCAGACTATAATTATTCTTCAGAAGCAGAATTTTCTTCTGATTCAGTGTCTTCAACAACTTCGGCTTCTTTATTTTTAGCCATTACATGTTCAGTTTCAATATTATTTAAACTTTCAACTGAGCCATAAATTTTTGCATAACCTGCAGCTTTAGCTTGACCATATTGAGGTTGAACAGAATCAACAACAATTAATTCTTTTTTAGTGTCTAATAAAGCTACTAATTTACTTTTAACATCTAATAATTTAGGTGTAGCTTCATTAGAATAAATACAATCAAATTTAACTTCAGTCCTATCTAATACTTTATTTTCTTTTTTACTTAAAATATCAATTTCCATTTTTAAGCCTCTTTAATTTAATATAACCTTTATTTAAATAATTTTAGTTAGCTACTTTTTTGAACAACTTAAGTAGTTCATTAGCTTTATTTCTTACATCAGAAACATTTAAAAATACTAATCCTTCATTAGGTTGCCCATATAAAATAGTAGCATTCTCTGGAGCCATTATGATGCATGGAAGAACAGCAAGATCTTCTTCCCCATCTACAACAATTAATTGTTTTATATCATCATTTGTTGCATTTTTGATAGCTATATCTATGGTTTCCCATAGTTCATCAGTAATAGTTCCTGAAGGATTTTTTGTAAACAAAACATTTTCAGTGCGATTAATTTCATTATTTTGAATTATTTTATTATTATGAATTTTCCTTTGAATTAAATTATCAATAATACTAATATTAGGATAAATTTTTTCATTAAGAAGATTATTAGTTGTTGCATCTCCAACAGATATTAAAAATTTAGATGAAAGAATTTTAGGTAATGCATCTTCAAACAATGGGTATAATTTACCTAAAGGTTTTTTAAATTTATTTCTATCAGCTTCATCTAATACTAACACGATTAAACCTCTTAAATATATAAATATATATGAAAAAATTTTTGGAAAATTTATAAAATTCAAATTTATTATAAGTCCAAAATTTATAATAAATAATAAAAATTTATTATATATTCTCAAATTTAAATTGAATCAAATTTAATAGATTAATATGTAAATAAATCCAGATTTAAATTTTATTTTTATTTTAATAATTTTTAATTTAATAGATAATTAAATTATAAATAGATAACAATTCATTTATAGATAAATAACAATTCAATTATAATATAATACAATACAGTTTCAATTATAATACAATTCAATTATAATATAACACAATTTCAATTATAATACAATATAATTCAATTATAATCTGATAATTATTATTTATACATAATAAAAATCATTATATATATAATATTAATTTATCTTACTCTAAGAGCATATTCACCAGGTAATTCAATATTTAATTCTTTAGCTATATCAGAATTTTCTGGATCTATAATCAGTAAAAGACCACTCCAATTAGTTGAAGTAGGATTGTTACAAACAGGACAACGTTCCTTAGTAGATATTCTTTTACATGATGTACAAGCTTTCATACTCATATTATAATACTTCCTAATAATTAAAGTAGTTATATCTTACTTTTTACTTTTATTTTTCTCATCATCAATCCACTCAAATCTTCCCAAATTAGGTTGTCTCATAGTGAGTCCAATCCTAGTTTCTTTAGTGGATTTGCCTTTTAAACTAACAGCAACAATTCTAGCTCTGACAAAATTTCCTTCTTCAAGGCTCTTTTTAGATTCTTTAGCAAGTAAAGCTCCTCTCTTGGAGTCATAATTGATATAATCATCAGTAACTTGAGAAACATGGACTAAACCATCCATTGGGCCGATACGGATAAAAGCTCCAAATTCAGCTATTTCAATAACTTCACCATCAATTATTTCATATAATTCTGGTTTAAAGAATACTGCATTGAAAATAACTTCATGGTAAGCAGCACCATCACCCATTATTACTTTACCTTCCCCAATGACCTCTATATCATTTACACTAACAAGTAAGCCTAATTTTTTATCAAGCATACCATTGTAAGTTTCATTTAAAGTTTCAATAGCCACTTCTTCTAGAGGATCCTCAAACCTATAAGGAGGAATTCTCACAGTATCCTCAATTTTTGTTAAATAGTACAAATAAATCCCTCATAATATTCATATGATAAAATTATTTAAATATATTTTAATATATAAAATATATGATAAATAAATTATAATAAAATTAAATATAAATTTAATTTCCAATTATGTATTAATATTTCTCTTTGTATAATTCAATAGATCTAATAGCTTCTTTTTTAGCTATCTCAGCATCTTCCCAATCAAGCACTTCAACTTTTTTGCCTTCGAGATTTTTATAAGTTTTAAAAAACTCCTCAATTTCATCTAGAACATGGGAGGGAATATCAGATATATTGTTAATATCTTTAAATTTTGGATCATCAACAGGAACAGCTAGAATTTTATAATCTTTATCTCCACCATCAATCATCCCCATAATTCCAATTGGTCTTGAAGCAATTACGCAACCTGGAAAAGTTGGTTGATCTATTAATACCATAATATCCATCGGATCTCCATCATCATAGATAGTTTGAGGAATAAAACCATAATCAGCAGGGTATACTACTGAAGAATATAATACTCTATCTAAAGCAAAAGCTTCAATATCTTTATCATATTCATATTTGTTTCTTGATCCTTTAGGAATTTCAATTACTGCATTTATTACTTCAGGAAACTCAGATCCTGGATTTAATTCAGTCCATAAATTCATATTTCCACCATTATTTAATATTCAATTAAATTCATTCTAAATATCCATCAAAGGCAACATATCTTTTTTGACGTAGATAAACAACAGTTATACCTTTTTTTCTTGCTCTTTTTTTTAGCTCAATATCGTTTGTTGCTAAAATTTTTGAAATTCTAAGTAAACCATCATCTACAGATTCGTCTTTATTAAGAGAAATCTCTTTTATTAAAACATTCGCAGATTTAGCTATTTTAAGACCAATTCCTGCTGCAACCCTATTTTTGCCTTTTAAATTTTTCTTTAAACCAACTAGCTCATTTATAACAAAATTGGTAGTAGTCAATTTATATGAAGGAAAAGCTTTTTCAAGTTCATCTATTATATCAATATTGAACTGAAAGGGAATCATAAAAAATTTGTATCAATTACAATTTCCTTTTCAACAATTCTATCTGATACATTATTGGATGATACCATAACCAATCAATCTCCAACGAGCTCCTACTCTACGACTTAAAGCTACCCTATCGCCTTTATCAGCACAAACAGGTAATTTTAAAGTAACTTGGACATTACCTTTAACTTTTGTTACAACACCAATTGTTGTGGTTGTACCACAATTTATCATTAAAGGTTCCTTGATTTTAATAGGAGCAACATCTCTTTCTTCTTTAGTACCAACAACACGATCTAAAAGATGGGTTTCCATTGCAAAACTATGTAATACATCAGGAAGAGTTCCTGGTTCTCCAGCTACAGAACCAGATAATGAATCTGCTTTTGTAAGTGAAGGGTCCAACATAGTAGCTACACCTAATAATCCTCCAGGCCCTACTTCATCAACTTCTTCTCCACCAGCATTTAAACCAATAATTTTTGATGTCAAAGATATCCAAGCATTTTTCCCATCTCTTTTATTTTCGATACCAGGACGAATTTCTATATCTTGTCCTTGTTTTAGTGTCCCTTGAATTAAAGTTCCACCAATTACTCCACCTTTAATATCATTAGGATGAGAACCAGGTTTATTTATATCAAATGACCTTGCAACATGCATTCTTGAAGGTTTATTAGGGTCTCTTTTAGGAGTTTTAATTTTCTTATCAATAGCATCGATTAATATATCAATATTAGCTCCTTGTTGAGCTGAAACAGGAATAATTGGAGCACCTTCTGCACAGGTACCTTTTACAAACTCTTGAATTTCCTTATAACTTTCAATAGCTCTTTCTTTAGAAACTATGTCAATTTTATTTTGAACAACAATAACATCAGTGACACCAATAACATCAAGAGCCATTAAATGTTCTTTTGTTTGAGGTTGAGGACAGTGTTCATTTGCAGCTATTACGAGAACTGCACCATCCATTATTGCAGCACCAGATAACATAGTAGCCATAAGAGTTTCGTGCCCAGGAGCATCAACAAAAGATACTTTTCTTAAAAATTCAGTTTCTTCTCCACAGTGTTCACAAGTTAAAGCAGTTGTATAACACAAAGGTTCACCACACTTGTTACACTTCCTAAATTCAATATCAGCATATCCTAAACGAATAGATATGCCCCTTTTTGTTTCTTCGCTGTGAGTATCTGTCCAGATACCTGATAATGCTTTGGTAAGAGTTGTTTTACCATGATCGACATGACCCACTAGCCCTATGTTAACATCAGACTGTACTTTCACAGATTACACCTGCTGTGTTTTTATATTAAAAATATTCAACAATTCCATACACGACAATTTAATACAATAAAAGAGTTAAAAATAACCCAATTATTCTTCTGAAGATTCAGATTCTTCAGTTTCTGGATTAAGTATAGCATCAATAGATTTGTTACCTGCTTCAGCTACTACGGTATTAATTTGAACAATATCATCAGATATAGTATTTCCTCTTAATGTTTTTCTTCTTTTAACACCATCAGCTTTAGGTTTGTAACCTATACCACCAGATAATAAACTTTTAATTCTTCTAGGACCTTCAACATCTTTTTTCATTGGGAAACCATTCTTATCGCTTCCACCAGTGATTTTTAATGTATATCCTTCAAGTCCAACTAAATCTCCACTTAATTCATCACCAATAGACAAACCAACGATTTGTTTTTTATTATTATCTACTTCAATTTGGTGACTTTCTTCTTTCTCTGAAATAACAACTTTAAATACCAAAAAATTCCTCCTTTAAACAAACATAAATAATTAATATTTAATAATTGACAATTTAATATATATAAAAATTTTTTATATATTAATAAAAATTTTTAATTAAATTATCATTCTTGTGAGTATAAAACCATAAGATATATCATAATATTCATATTATAATAATATTATAATAATAATTTCATAATATATTTAATATTATAACAATTTCATAGCATATTTAATATTTATATATAATCAATAATTTATTATATACTTTTTATTATATTATTCTTATTATCCTCTATTAATATTTTTATCATTATCTTTATTTTATTTTTTTATTTTTATTAATTATCCTATTAGTTTTTCATTTTTATTAATTTTATTTCTATTAATTTTATTTCTATTAATTATTCTATTAGTTTTTATTTTTTTTATAAGTATTAAACTATGGTAAATAATAAACTTGAAATAAACTATTTATTTGAAAATATATAGTTAAATTATTCAAAAAGTCCAAATGCTCCCCAATCAGGATCCACTTTCCTTTTAATAGTTAAAATTTCATTTAAAGTTTCAAATTCATCTTCACTCAATTTATCTTTAAATTCTCTTTCTAATATTTTATAATGCTTTTCTGGAATATCAATATAAAGATCATCCCCTTCTTCAAAGTCTTTTCCAATAATGGCATCTTTAATTGCCATTGCAACCTTTTGACCTTTACTTATAGAAGGTAAATTATCTCCTTTATCCTGCATACTTTCAATAGACCCAACAACATGACCATTATTATTCATCAATGGCAATCCTTGTTTTATAGTTCCACTAAGGACTTCAATTCCTGCAATTGCTGGTTTACTCTGTCTAAAAACAAGTTTAGGAATAATTCTAATCTTTCCAGGTTTTATTATTGCATCCAACCATTTTTGTCTTTGTTCTTTTTCTTTATTTTTAATCCAAAGATCATATTCTTCAGTAATTTGATATATAACATTACCAGAAAACAATTTTATTTCGGAATTAGCTAACTCTTCTTGAGCAGTTGGATGAACTTTAACATTGAAAGCAATAATTACCCCATGAGATGGATCTTCTTGCTGTACAATTGATGCATTAATAACATCCCTTTTAGAAACATCACCTATCTCAGCAGTTCTTATTGGAATATCCATAGACTGTAATAAATTTACAAGAGCTTCAAGAGAACCAAGAGTGTCTGCTTTAGCCATTACTCCATTATCATTAGTATGAATAGTAATATCTTCTATTTCTCTTAAAATTTCTTCTTTAACATGATCCCCTTCATGAGTAACTCTTAAAGGAGAGCCAGAAATTACATTATCGAGATTAGGAGCTACTATTTTTATACCGGCTGCAGCTACTACTTCATTAACTTTTTTGAATTTTTTCTTAGAATCTCTCATCTCTTCTAAAGGAAGAGGTCTTAAAATTGATCTAATCTTAGTTATAAGAACATCACCAACTTCCATCAAAGCGATTTCATCATTTTTTTTAAGTATACCATCATATATAATAGTATCAATAGTTACGCCGAGGCCAGTTTCTTCTTTGATTTCTAAAACTGTTCCCTTTGCAGGAGAATTCTCTTCAATTTTTAGTTGTTCAGTTAAATATTCTTGTGCAAGTCCTAATAACATTGCAAGCAATTCCACAATTCCTTCACCAGATTTAGCACTAATAGGAATAATACTAATTTGTGAAGAAAAATCAGTTATTCTATCAAATCTTTCAGATTGAAAACCTTCTTTATGTAAAATTCCAACTAATTCATAAATCTGTTTGTCTAAGCCTAATTGAACATTTTTAGCTTGTTTTGAAAAAGATTCAGAAAATGAAGAATTTTCATGAGAATCCCAACCAAATAATCTGTCAATTTTATTTGCAGCTATTATAAAAGGAGTTTTATACATTTTAAGAATGTTTAAAGCTTCAAAAGTTTGAGGTTTAAAACCTTCATTAATATCCACAATAAGAATAGCTAAATCAGCTAATGCTCCTCCACGCTTTCTAAGACTAGTAAAAGCTTCATGCCCAGGAGTATCAATAAAAAATAGTCCTGGAATGTCTTTTTGGATAGTTAATTTACCAATAAAATCTCCACAAATATTTTGAATTGTTTCTATAGGAATTTCAGTAGCACCAATATGCTGAGTTATCCCACCAGCTTCTTTAGATGCTATAGTACTACCTCTAATAAAATCAAGAAGTGTTGTTTTACCATGATCCACATGGCCAAGAACAGATACAATAGGGGACCTAATTTTCATATTTTTCCAATTTTATAGTAATTAATTTTATTTATAAAAAGATTAATTCTATCTCTAAAATGATTAATTTTATTTCTAAAATGATTAATTCTATCTCTAAAATAAAAAATCAATCAATCTTTTTAAATTGAACAATTAAATCTTTTTATTTGAACAATAATATTTAATAAATTTAATACCAATGAGAATATTTAATATTTGAATATTTAATATATTTAAAAAGTTTAATATTTATTGAAAGTATTTAAAATTTTAATATTAATTAAAAATATTAAAAGTTTAATATTAATTAAATATATTTAAAAGTTTAATATTTATTAAAAATATTTAAAATAATATTTCATTAAATAGCTAAAACTTAATAAATTATTAATAAAACATCAATAAAGATTTATTCATAAATCCAAGCATCATCAGCTATTTTATATTCACAAATTTCATCTTCATTGAAAAATAAAGATATTTCTCTTTCTGCTGAAGCTGGAGAATCAGAAGCATGAATAATATTTCTACCCATATCCATCGCAAAATCTCCTCTTATAGTACCAAGATCTGCTTCTTTAGGATTGGTAGCACCAACTATTTTCCTAATCAATGATATTGCATCGTCGCCTTCAATTACCATTGCAAATGAAGGAGATGAAGTTATATAGCTAACTAAATCATTGAAAAAAGGTTTTTCAGAATGTTCACCATAATGCTCTTTTGCAAGGCTTTCATCAATTTTTAAAAGTTTTGCAGCAATAACTTGAAGTCCTTTTTCTTCAAATCGAGTTAAGACTTTTCCCATAATCCTTCTTTGGACAGCATCTGGTTTCATCATAACAAAGCTTTTTTCCATCATTTTTTAACCTCATAATCTTATATTTATTGATTAACTGCTAATTAAAATTTATGGATAATTTGATAATTATTGAATTGAGTGATTAATCTAATTTAACAAATAATCTAATTGAATATTGAATAATAGTCTAATTAAATAAATAATCTAATTGA
>NZ_CALGFC010000040.1 GCF_937881195.1 uncultured Methanobrevibacter sp.
TTTATCTATTAAATTATCTATTAAATTAATTATTCCTTTTATTTATTCATTTATCATCATATCAAATATTAATTTATATATACTATTTTTAATGCTTTAATCAATTATTAAATATTCTAAAATTCAGTTATTATTAAATAATAGTTAATATTAAGTATAATATCCAATAAAACAAATCCAAAGTAATTATTAGAGATAAAAAACTTATTTTATGATTTATATTTATAGTATTTCTATGTTAAGTATTCTATGCTGATTTTTATAAAAAATATTAAATATTTCAAAATACATAAACTTTAGTAGAATAATGATAATAATAGCTAAAAATAACATGAGAAAACCTTTTACTATTATTTTTATCGTTTATAAAAAATTTTTTATCAATATGAATATATAAAATCAATAATGATTAGTTATAAATTATATAAAAAGGAGTGAAAGTATGATGGACAAGAATATATTTTGGGAATTAATCCAAACATCTTATAAAGAAGCTGATTGGGAAACAGACAAACAAATGCAAATATTGAAAAATAAATTATCTGATTATAGTCAGGATGAAATACTAAAATTTGGAAAAATTTATGAAATATATGCAAAAGAATCTGAAAAAAGTAAATTATGGGCTGCAGCTTATGTTTTAAATGATGGTTGTTCTGAGGATTGTTTTAAATCTTTTAGAGGTTGGTTAATCTCTAGAGGAAAAGAACCATATTTAAATGCAATTCTCAACCCAGACTCCATTATTGATTTAGATATGCCTTATGAAGATGACTATTATGAAAATGAAGATATGCTATCTGTTGCACAAATGGCATTTAACGAAAAAATAGGGTCAAATGAAGATATAAATTTATATTATGAACGAATGAGAGAATTTGAACTAGATACAAAAGAAATATTCAATATTGTTGATGAAATATCATTTGGAGAAGACATAGATGCAAAATGGGATAAAAAAGATGAAGAAAGCATAAGAAAGCTTGTTCCAAAATTATGTGAACAATATTGGTAAAAAAAGCATAATAAAGCATTTAAAAATAATAATTAACATGAAATAAAGTAATAATACCATGAAGACAGGCGATAAATTTACTAATATTGACTATAATCTTAGGAAATTTAGAAATGATGATGTTTGCCCCATAACTAAGTATGCAAATAATCAAAATATTGCAAAATGGCTTACTAAAGAATTTCCAAGTCCATATTCTAAAAAAGATGCTGAAGATTTTATAAATATTACTTCAAAAAAAGAATTTATGAAAGTATTTGCAATTGAAGTAAATGGTGAAGCTGCTGGCTCAATATCTTTATCTTGTAATTCAAAAAATGAAAAAAACATTAGTTTTAATTCTAATAAAAATATTAAAAAAGCAGAAATAGGATATTGGTTAGCTGAGAAATACTGGAACAATGGAATTACTACCTCAGTTATTAAAGAGATAGTTAAATATGGATTTAATAATTATAAAATAGAGTGCATATATGCAACTACATTTGAAAATAACATTATTTCTCAAAAAATTCTAAGTAAAGCAGGTTTTAATACTGATTCTAAAATAAAAAAGATTATTAAAAATAATGAATCTTATGATGTAATCATATATTCAATTAAAAACGATTCAAATAGTTTATAAATTATAAAATGAGGGATTTAAATAGAAGAAGTAAGTAAACAATTCAATAAAATAGCTGAAAAATATGACTCAGAAAGAAAAAAATTAATTCCTGTATTTGATGAATTTTATGGGATAGCCATAGATAGTATTAAACTTAAAAATCTTAATCCAAAGGTTCTTGAGATAGGAACTGGAACAGGTATTTTTACTGAAATGTTTCTTGAAAAATATCCTAATGCTAAAATGGATTTGGTTGATATTTCTGAAGATATGTTTAATATTGCAAAAAAACGCTTTGAAGGAAATAATAATCTTAATTTCTATTTAAAAAATATTTTAGACTTTAAACCAGAAAAATACAAAAAATATGATGTTATTATTTCATCTTTAGCCATACACCATTTACCTGATGAGAAAAAGATAGAATTATATGACAATATTTTTCAATGGTTAAATCATGATGGGTTATTTGTAAATGCTGAAATAATAGCTGGTGAAACAGAATATTTAAACAATATGTATGAAGAATGGCAATTTGAAATAGCTAATAATCTTGATGCAGAAGGAAAACAAAAAGCAATTGAGAGATTAAAACTAGATATTAGAACTCCTGTAAGTAAACAACTAAAATGGCTAAAAAATGCAGGTTTTAGTAATTTTGATTGCATATATAAAGCTTACTGCTTTGGAGTATTATGGGCTAAAAAATAGATATAAAAAGATGAATATGAAAAATATATAGAAGATATATAAAAAATATATAGATGATATATAAAAATGTATAGAAGATATATAAAGATTAAAGAATAAAAAATAGAAAGAATAAAAAAGAAATTATTTAATTTTAACTAGTTATAATGCTAATAATATCTCCATCACATAATTCATAATCACTAGCTACCCTCATATTCTTTTTTGCGTTAACAGCATGCATAAATTTATCACCAATATCAGTATGAATAACATATGCAAGATTTCTAGGATTTGAACCCATTTTAATAAGTATAGGATCTGGAAGGACATTTCCATTATTATCAGTAAATTTATGCTCATCCTCAACTGGGTAAACAACTATCATATTAAGTAATTCAAAAACAGCAGTATTAATAGCTTTTTGAACACCAGTACTCCCATATTTATCCAAAACATTTTCTTTGATATAGTTTAAAGCATTTAACTGATTTTTATTTAAATTTTCCTCATCAGGAATTTCAAAATTAGACTCACCGGGATTATAATTTATTAAACCTGCTTTAGATGCATTAACAAGCGCTAATTCACTATCAGCAGATGCTGGAATAACATCCGGGTATTTTTCTTTAATTCTTTTTATATTTTCCTCAGATGTTGGAAGATCTGCTTTATTAGCTACAATTAACATTGGCTTGGATATTTTTCTGAGGTTTGTTACAAGCAAGATTAAATCTTCTTTTTCCCATTTTTGATAATCTGGATTAATTGTTCTTTTTGCTTCAATAACATCTTCGAGACTTACACCAGTTCCAGACATTTGTTCATATATAACTTTAGCTACATCTAATTTTTCTGCTTCTATTTTTCTAATAAGCCTGTCCCAATTTTTATTTAAAATTCCATACATCCACATGACAATTTCATATTCAAGAAATTCGATATCTTCAAGAGGATCATGAGTTCCTGGATCAACTGGGCGACCTTCTTCATCAGTAGATCCAGAAGCATCTATAACATGAATGAAAACTTTGGCTTGCCTTAAATCATCTAAAAATTTATTACCTAAACCCCTGCCTTCATGTGCTCCTGGAACTAAGCCTGCAACATCGATTAATTCAACATGAATATATCTTTTTCCATCAATACATTCAGAATTTCGTGGATTACAAGTAAGATTTAAATCCACACAAGGACAAGGTTTTACAACATTTGCTATAGCTTTATTTGCATCAATAGTTGTAAATGGGTAATCTGCCATTTCAACTTTTGATGTTGTAGCTGAGTTAAAAAATGATGATTTACCAACATTTGGTTTTCCTGTAACTGCAATTTGAAGCATCTTTTTGACTTCCTTAATTTTTATAAATAGATATTTTTAATATGATATATTTTTTAATATGAAATATTTTTAATAAATTTTATAATCTGAATTATATTCTTTAATAAATTTTATAATCCAAATATATTCTTTAATAAATTTTTATGATAAATATTATAATAATATTTATGATGAAATTAATAATTAAAAAAATAATTAAAATAATAAAATACTGTTTTTTAATAAATTTATTGAATTACCTTATTAAACATTGCTTTTTCAAAATATTTTCATATCCCAATATTAAATTATAACTAATAATAATTTTTTATTGAAATAAAAAACTAAAATTAAAATGATAAAAAAGCTAATAATTGAAATATTACTATTTTTTAATTATTTTTTTATATTATAGCTTATATTAGAATAAACTAAAATTCCCATAATATATTAAAAATGACTATTTACCTAAAATTTAATTAAAAAATTATTTAAATTTAAAGATTAAAGTATAAATTATATGAACACTTTATCTAAAAAAATATTTGCTAATATAAAATTTTTTATTAGAACCCTGATTGTTTGGGTTGGAGAAATTATTGTACTATATTTATTAGCTAATATGGCTATTGGTTTAAATATTGATGGATTTAACACAGCGATTATTGTAATAGTTATTTTAGAAATAATAAATGCCCTCTTTTGGCCAATACTTGCAAGAATTTTTCTTCCTTTTTTAGTATATACCATCGGTATTGGGTCTCTTCTTTTGAATGCCGGTGTAATATGGGTAATAAGTCTATTCCTGCCGACATTAAGTATAGATGGATATGCTTTAATTATTGTACCTCTTGGAATAGCAGTAATACATACAATATTAACTTCAATACTAACTTTGGGCAATGAAGATGAATATTACAATTTTATTATAAGAAGAAAAAAAATAAGATATAATGATGATTATTTTACAAATGGAGAAGTTGATTATAATCAATTCCCTGATAATTATAATGAAAAGAATAATATAAATCATGAAAACAGCACACAGGTTAATGAACCAGGATTAATTATAATAGAAATAGATGGGTTAGCTAAAGATATATTAGAAGAAGCAATAGAAAAAGGTCATATGCCTACTTTAGCTAAATGGAAAGAAGATAAATCCCATAAAATAAAAGAATGGGAAACAGATTTATCTAGTCAAACTGGATCAAGTCAGGCAGGGATATTGCACGGGAATAATGAAGATATAGTTGCATTCAGATGGGTTGAAAAAGAAAATAATAATAAGATAATGGTTTCAACTGGGCTTATGGATGCTCCTAAAATTGAAAAACGTATATCCGATGGAAAAGGCCTCCTTTATAATAATGGATCAAGTAGATCAAATTTATTTTCAGGAGATACAGAAAATGTGCTATTTACATACAGTAAAATGTATGACATAAAAAAATTCTACAACCGAACATGGTATTATGTTTACTCAAATCCTTCAAATTTCGGCCGTATTATTTTATTATTTGTATTTGATATTTTAAAAGAAATCATTTCTCAAATAACTCATAAAGTTAAAAATATTAGGCCTAGAATTAGAAAAGGATTTATGTATTTATTTGTAAGAGCCTGTGCTAATGTATATATAAGAGAAATAAACACACAAACTATTATTGGAGATATGGTTAAAGGAAAAACTGATATAATATACTCTACTTATTTAGGATATGATGAAATAGCTCATCACTCAGGAATTAGAGATAATGATTCATTTAATGCATTGAAAGGTATTGATAGGCAAATTAAAAGAATAGCTGGTGGAAACAATTACACAAAAAGGCCTTATAAAATTGTTGTACAATCAGATCATGGACAAAGTAATGGAGCCACATTCAAACAAAGATATGGTTTAAGTTTAGAAGACTTAGTAAAAAATCTACTTCCAGAAGATATGAATGTTTATGGAGAATTATCCTCCAATGAAGATCACTTTGGCCAAGTAATTACTTCACCAATTACAGATGTTAAAAATATTGTTAGAGATAAAACTGAAACAGCTAAAAATAAATATGATGAAATATCAACAAAAATTAAGTCAAAAGGAGACAATATTTTAGAGTATATTAGTGATTATAAAATTTCAGAATCAACAACCATTAAAAAATCAAAAACAAACCTTAAAAATGCGGAAGTTATTGTACTTGCATCTGGAAATTTAGGATTGATATATTTAACTCAATGGGAAAATCGTCTGGATTATGAAACTATAAAAGAATTATTCCCTGAATTAATCCCTGGACTTGTTCAACACGAAGGAGTAGGTTTTATTTTAGTTAATTCTAAAGAAAATGGAGCATTAGCTATTGGAAAAGATGGAGTATATTACTTAGATGAAGACAAAATCGAAGGAAACAATCCTTTAAAAGATTTTGGATCCAATGCTAGAAAACATCTTCTTAGAACAAATAATTTCAAATATGTTCCAGATATTTTGGTAAACAGTTTATATGATAAAGATAATGATGAAGTTGCAGCATTCGAAGAGTTAGTTGGTAGTCATGGTGGTCTTGGAGGAACACAAACTAAACCATTTATTATGTATCCCTCTGAATGGAAAGTAGAAGATGAAGATATTGTTGGTGCTGAAAACATCCACAAACTTATTAAAAAAAATTATAATTACATTCATGACCAATATAATGATATATAATTTAAGATATATCAAATAATAATGAAAATAATGAAAATAATAGGTTCAATAAATTATTCAAGAGATTATAAAATAGATATAGGTTAAAAAATGACAAAATTATTTATTGTTGGTATAGGGCCAGGTTCTAAAGATTATATTACTGAAAAAGCAAAAAAAACAGTACAAAATGCAGATATCGTTGTTGGAAGTTGGAGAGCTATTGACATTTTCGATGATATTAAGGAAACAATAGGGCTAAATGTAAAAGATCTTCAAGAAAAATTGGAAGAAGCAATTGATTTATCAATAGAAGGAAAAAAAGTTTGTATACTCTCAACTGGCGATCCTGGATTTTCAGGAGTCTTAAAAACTATAAAAAAAATTGCTAAAAGTAAAAATTTTAATTATGAAAATATAGAAGTGATACCAGGAATTAGCTCATTGCAATTAGCTGCAGCTAAAAATAAAATATCCTGGGATGAAGCAAATATAATGACATTCCATGGTAGAGAAGAAATTTCATATATTTTAAATGTTATTGATAATGGACTTCCTACAATCGCACTGCCATCAAAAAGTGTAAAAGATATGGCTAAGTTTTTAATCGATAACAATGTAGATGAAAATAGAAAAATCACAATATGTGAAAAATTAAGTTATCCTGATGAAAGAATTGTTACAACTACTTTAAAAGAAGTTTTGAATAGTGATTTTAGTTATATGTGCGTTATGATAATTTACTAATTATTAATAAATTATAATTTTTATAAAAATAATATTAAAAAATAATATTAAAAAATAATCTTAAATCTAAAAAATAAAATTATTAACAGTGCAAATTAAAATAAGAAAATAAAATTGAAAATGAAAATAAAAGAGTAAATTTAAAAACAAAAAAGTAAAAATAAAAGATTAAAAATAAATGAATATTAAAGAAACAGTGAAGAAATAATAAAGAAATAATAAAAGAATAATAAAGGAATAATAAAGGAATAATAAAGGAATAATAATAAAATTATTCCATAAACAAGGCTGGTTTATAAGGCATTGCATTTCTAGCCTTATTTTGTGGGTCATAGCTATTATCTTTGTGAATAATAACTTCAGAACCTACTTCTTCAGATATAAAATCTAAAGCATCAGATAAAACTTCATATTCATCAATTTTACCAATATATCTTGTTTTTGTCATTTCACGACCAACTTTTTTAGCAACTTCAGCTATTTCTTTTTTATTGTCATGAATATTTTCACCAATAGCTCTGCCCATAATTTGACCAATGTCTGGTTTTCCAACATCATCAGCTATTCTATATAACATCCATTTCCAATCAGGAGCTAAATAAACATGAATCTTCTCAGGAGTAACATCAACAATTTTTTTAATTTCATTTATATCTTTTACAATAGATTGAACCATTTCTTCAGATTTTTCTATTACTTCACTTGGTATACAGCTATCTACTTTTAGATTTAATGTTGGAGTACATTTCATTGGGAAATATTGATATTTGATTGGCCATTCAGCTTCAGATACAAATCCTTCACCACCATATTTAGCCCATAATTCTTCACAGCTATGTGGAGTGAAAGGTGAAAGAATTCTAATCCAAGATTCTAATATGGAAGATAGAACAAATATAAGAGCTTCATCTGGATCTTCTAATAAATGTTTTGTACGATACATATAATGATCAACATCTTTTTTAAGTAGGAAAAGAGAATCTTGAAGTGCTTTTCTTGTTTGGAAACCTTCAAGTGCAGTAGTTGCATCATTTATCCGAATATACAATTGATTCATCATCCAAAGATCGATTTTTCTAGTTAAATCAACCCTTTCAATATTGCTTAAATCTAAAGACGATTTATTTTTATTCATTTTAATTGATTCTATCTTTTCTGCAAACTCGAAAAACCAGTCAAGGCGCCTTTTTGTACCGACAACTTCTTTTTCTCTCCAATCAAAGTCTTGCCATGGTTCAGCTGAAGACATTAAAAATAATCTTACTACATCTGCACCATATTCATTTATTGCATCACTAAGAAGTATAACATTTCCTTTAGAAGAAGACATTTTGTTGCCTTCAAGTAAGCCCATTCCAAATACAACCATACCCTGTGGCCAGTTTTCAGGAGGGAAAATAGCTGCATGATGAAACATATGAAAGCTTAAATGATTTCCAACTAAATCTTTAGCTGAAAGTCTCCAATCTAATGGATACCAATAGCTGAACTCATTTTGAATCTCATTAATAATATCTTCATCAACTTTGAGTCTGAAATCATCAATATTAGCACCAATTGAATTTAATTGAGTTTTATCAATAGTATCAATATTTATATCATTGTCAAAAAATATTTTTTCAAAAAATGCATCATTTAAATCTTCAGAATTAATATCTTTTAAGTATTTAGCTATAGTGTAATAAGACATATAAATTGTAGAATCAGTTAATGGCTCTATTAACCATTGTTTATCCCAAGGTAATTTAGTTCCAAGACCAATTCTTCTAGAACAAGCCCAATCTTCTAACCAACCAATATAATACTCAAGATTTGATCTGACCTCTGCAGGAATTATGTTTTCATTTCTAAGTAACTTTCTTGTTTCATCTTTCCATTCTTCATCAGAATATTTAAGAAACCATTGATTATCCATTATTTTAACTACACATTTTGTACCACATCTACATATTACTGGATGTTCTGCAAAATCATACATAATAGTAGCTTGGTTTTTAGATATCATATCCTTTTTAATATTTTCACGAGCAATGGATACACGTTCACCAGAATAAATAGGAATATGTTTACTAATAATCCCTTTAGAATGTTCAACTTTGTATAGTTCATTTGTAGCTTCTTCTAATTTAGGATCTTCTTGATTCTTAACATTTAATCTTTCTATTACATCTTTAGCAGGTATTTCACTATATTTTTTGATAGTTACAACATTTAAAGGTTCTATTTTATTTACAATATCCTTTAATGAATATTTTTCTATTAATTCTTTATTATTTTTTAAATCTTCGAGAGCTATATAATCTGCAGGAGCATGACCAGGAACAGAAAATACTGAACCACTACCATATTCTGGATCAACAAAACTAGCTGGTAAAATTGGATGGTGATCTTTAGTTACAGGATTTTCAATATGAGCTCCTATTAATGTTTCTGGATCAATATCCCCTAATATTTTTAAATCCTTTATTTGATTTGAAATGTTATCGAAAGATTC
Organism: uncultured Methanobrevibacter sp.; assembly: GCF_937881195.1. Classification (GTDB taxonomy): domain Archaea; phylum Methanobacteriota; class Methanobacteria; order Methanobacteriales; family Methanobacteriaceae; genus Methanobinarius. Next base: position 9,558 of record NZ_CALGFC010000040.1, read on the forward strand.
TTTGCTTATTAACCATGTTTCTCCATTAGTACCATTTTCAGAATCATCACTAGTCACTTGAATATACTCAACATTAGGATTCAGCCATAAGTTAGTAGAACCATAGATAGTTTCTGGTCTGAATGTAGCTGGAACTAGATATTTAACATTATTTGCAGTGTTAATATTATCCCCATTGTCTTTATTAGTATCATTATCATTTTTTTCAATTATTTTAAATTTTAGAAGGGTTAATTCATTTACTCCAACTCCTTCTCCTTCTAAAAGATCATGATCTCCAACTGGGTTATCACAATGTGGACAATATTTAACAGGATGATTTCCTTTTCTTATTAAATCCATCTTTTTTAATTTTTTTATTTGCCATTCGATAAATTTTTTATAAGTAGGATCTGTAGTCCTAAACTCTCTTCTCCAATCTATTGAATAACCCATGTCATCCATAACATTATGATACTCTGTACTGAAATATTTTACAATATATTCTGGATCTTCGAGTTTTGAAATCTCATTTTTAGGAACCTTATGGACATTTTCATATAAATCAAGTGTCCAAGGGTCTTTATCCTTTATCCTACTAGCGATTCCAATTACTGGAGCCCCAGTTACATGCCATCCCATAGGAAACAATACATTATAGCCCTGCATTCTTTTAAATCTTGCGTAAACATCGGGAACCGTATATGTTCTTCCATGCCCAATATGCATGGCCCCACTTGGATAAGGATAAGCTACTGTTAAAAATATTTTTTTTCTTTCATCATGATCTGACTGAAATAGCTTTGATTCCTTCCATTTTTCTTGCCATTTCTTTTCTATCTCTTTACTCACTTAATCACCAGATATAAATTGAATATAATCATTGAATTAAACATAAATTAAAATATTAATGAAACTAATTAGATAAAGTATCCTAATTAGATAAAATAGTAATAGAATAATTAGATAAAGCATCCTAATTAAACAATACTAATAGAATAATTAGATAAAGTATCCTAATTAAATAAAATGTTATAGAATAATTAGATAAACTATCTTAATTAGATAAAATATCAATAAAACTAATTAATTAAAATATTAATTAAAATATTAATTAAAATATTGATTAAAATATTGATTAAAATATTAATTAAAGTATTAATTACAATATAATATGTTATATTATATTTACTTATATTTACTTATATTATTTACTTATATGATAAAATAATAATAAAAATGAATAATATTAATTAATTTCATCTTTTACCCATTTTAAATAGTTTTTAGAAACATTAGAAATAGGAATAGCTAAAATACATGGATTATCATAGCTATGTATGCCCTTAATAAAATCTATTATCTCATCGACATTTTTTTCTATTGTTTTAAGAAGTAAAATAGCCTCATTATCCTCTTCAAGGTTTCCTTCCCACCAATATATGGATTTCATATTAGAAACTATATTAGAACAGGCAGCTAATCTTTTTTCTACGACTAATTTTCCAATTTTTATAGCTTCTTCCTCATTACTTGTAGTAACATAAATTAATGCCATCAAATTATCACAAACTAAATCATACTCATTCAAATAAAATTTTTAAATAAAATTATATAAATAAAATTTTTAAATAAGATTATTAAATAAAATTATTAAATAAAATATAAATAAAAAATATATTTTTGATAGGTTTAAAATAGCTTTTTTTCTTCAAAAGGACTTGGGGGAAATTCTAACTTATGTTCATTATTATTAATTCTATTTTTCAAATCAACAAGAGTTAATTTAGAAATATTCACTTCTTCTAAAATATCCACATCTTCTAATTGTTTATCTATTAAAAGATATAATAATTTATCTAAAACATCGTAAGTTAAACCAATTTCATCTTCATCAGTCTGACCTATCCATAGTCCAGCTCTTGGAGGTTTATCTATAATTTCATCTGGAATATTCCATTCTTTAGCTAATTTTCGCAGTTGTGTTTTATATATATCCCCTATTGGTTCAAAATCGCAAGCACCATCACCATATTTAGTAAAATAACCTATTAATAATTCACTTTTGTTACCAGTTCCAGCTACCAGACAATTTTTCATATTTGCAAAATAATACAACATAGTCATCCTAATTCTTGCTTTAAGATTACCTTCACTAGCAAGATCTTCTGAAATATCTGAAGCATTATCATCTTTAGCTAAACTCAAAAATTCATTAGTTATAGTATCTATATTTATTTCTTTGTAATCAATATCTAATAATTTAGACATAGCTCGTGCATGTTCTGTATCCTCTTTTGGAGTAGTGGAACTATGTAAATGATAAGAATAAACATTATTTTTACCAATAGCTTCTTTTAAAAGAAAAGCTACGACACTTGAATCAATCCCTCCACTCAAACCAATTACAATTCCATCTGCACCCGCTTTATCTAATATATTTTTTATAAAAGTAGTTATTTCATCTTTAACTAATTCTGAATCGATTTCTGGAAACTTCATATAATCACGAAAATTTATATTATAATTACAAATTATTTCAATTTTTAAATTTAAATTCTTAGATTTTTAAATCTTAGTTTTCAAATTTCTATTTTTTATTTTCTATTTTTTAATTTATCTTTTCTATTTTATTTTCTATTTTTTAATTTTTAGTCGATTTAGAAAAGTTTATTACTGAAAAGTATAAAAATTCTAAAGAGTTTGAAATTAATAATTAAATTAAAATAATTATAAATTTGAAACTAAGATAATTTGATATTGAAATAATTTTAAATTTAAAACATTTTATATATTATAAATCTATTTAACTTAACTAATAAAAATTACTTTTAGAAAATTTATAAAAAAATTTAATAAAAAACTTAATAAAAAACTTAATAAAAAAATATTTAATAAGGAAACTATATTATCATAAAAATTTATAACAAAGGAATTAAAAATAAAATAGAAAAGATAAATTAAAAAAATTATTTAGAGGAATTATAATGAAATTTAAAGATTTATTCAAATTTAAAAATGGCCAAACAACATTTGTATTTGTAGGCGGAAAAGGAGGAGTTGGAAAAACATCCATATCTGCAGCTACTGCAATTTGGATGGCCAAACAAGGGAAAAAAACATTAGTTGTATCTACTGATCCAGCACATTCCCTTTCAGACTCACTTGAAGCACCAATTGGTCATTCTCCAACATTAATTATGTCTAATTTATATGCAGTAGAAATTGATCCTGAAATGGCCATGGAACAACAACAAGCAGAACTTGAAAGTAAAAAAAGTTTAGCTACTGGTGAACAAGCCATGGGATTAGATTTATTAGGAGATCAATTAGATCTTGCTTCTTCTTCTCCAGGTGCTGATGAAGCAGCTGCATTTGAAGTTTTTCTTCAAGTAATGACTACTAATGAATATGATGTTGTAGTATTCGACACAGCACCAACAGGTCACACACTTAGACTCCTTTCATTCCCAGATTTGATGGATTCCTGGGTCGGTAAAATGATTAAAGTGAGAACTAAACTTGGTGGAGTAGCTAATACCTTTAAAAATCTAATTCCGTTTATGGGTGATGATGGAAATGATATTCAGTCAACTGCCGAATTAGAAGAAACCAAAAGAAGAATTGATGAAGCGAAGAAAGTAATGTCTGATCCCGAAAGAACAACATTCAAAATGGTTGTAATTCCAGAAGAAATGTCAATATATGAATCTGATAGAGCTATGGAATCATTAGCAAAAAATAATATGACTGTTGATGGAGTTGTTGTAAACCAAATCATGCCAGACATTGAAAACTGTGATTTTTGCCAGTCCAGACATAAAATACAACAAAAAAGACTTGCTTTAATAAGACAAAAGTTCTCACATCAAACAATAGCAGAAATTCCATTATTTAAAGAAGAAGTTAAAGGAATAAAAAAATTAGAAGAAGTTGCTGAAGTTCTTTATGAAGGAAAAACTCCAGAAGATGTTGAAAAAGACGCCATACTTCTTTAATAAGTTTAAAATGGTTAAATAAACTTATTTTAAATTTTAAAAGAATTAGAATAAACAATCTAAGAATTAGAAATTGGGGTAAATTATAATATTATTATATAATTGTCTAAATTATATTAAATATTTAAATTAAAAATATATTAAAATTAACTTTAATATATTAAAAATATTTTTATAATATAAGAACTAATATTATATATAATATTATATACTAAATAAATAATAAATAATATACTAAAAAATTATAAATAGTATACTAAAAAAATTATAAATATTAAAAATATCTTTTTAAAAATTAGTTTTATGTTTCTTTTAAAAATTGATTATCCATTAATTAATTCAAAAATTAATTACAATGTTTCTTTTAAAAATTGATTATATTTTTTTTTAAAAAATTAGCTTAAATTATATTTAGACTATATGATTTTTATTAAAATAAAAATATTATTAAAAATATAATTAAAATAAAATTAATATAAAATTAATATAAAATGGAATTACTAAAAAATAAGATTAATATAAAATTAATAATAAGCTGGAATTATTAAAAAATAGAATTAATATTATAATATTAATATTATAAAATCAATATAAATTGAAATTAATATAAATTAAGATTATTAAAAAATGAAATTAATAGTATATTAAATTATACTAAATTAAATTAATAGTATGTTAAATTATACTAAATTATATTATAATGTAGTAATTAGAGGGTAGCTGATGAGCAATATGAAAAAAGGAATTCTGATCATATCACTTATTTTAGCAACACTATTCTTATCTGTAAGTTTCGTGTGTGCAGAAGATGGATTAGGAGGAAATAATAGTAATAATAATGTAACAACCAATTTGACAAATAATACCTCTGGAGGATCAAACTCTAGTGTAGATAACTCAAATACTTCTGTAAAAACAGCTGCTAAGCCTTCAAAAGTTTCACAAAGTAGTGTTATCGCTGCTTCAAAAAATCTTAAAGCTTATGCTGATAAATACAAAAAATTACCAAATTATGTTACTATTAAAGGATATAAATTTTCAATGCCAGAATTTTATTATTTAATGTCAAAAACTATTAGCTATAAAAATAGTAAGATAAAATCTAGTATTATTGTTAAGTATAATCTTAAAAACCCAAGTAAGGCATCAGGAACATGGGTAAGAGGAAATATTTATTCATATTATTATTCTATTTATGCTAATAAAATAATCAAATATATGGACAGATATAAAAAGGCTCCAAACTATTTAACAAGTGCTGGTGGAAATAAGATACAATATCAAACTAATATCTATTTATTTGCAAAAGCATTAAGTAAAACAGGAACTAAACTTCCATACTATGTGACTATAGATATAAAATCAGCTAATCCTATAAACAGCTATCTGCCATATTATGATAGAAACAAACCATTAAGTAAATTATTAGGAAAAAATGACCTTGGATATGTAGAGCTAATAGGTCCTTATGGTAATGTTGATTCTAAAATAAAAATAGCATATATTATAGGAATGCACCCTTTAGAAAATAAAGCACATACTGCTCTTTATAAGACTTTAACAAGTTATAAAAATTTAAAATATGCATATTACATTTATAAAGTAACAGTTACTAAAAATCCTAAAGATTATACTGATGGAAGGATGAATGGTCAGAAACTTGCTCAAAAATATATTCTCCCAAATATCAAGTTGAATAAATACAATTTAGTTGTTGATGTACATTCTAATCTGGGAACAAAAGGCGGAAACTACCAAAAAACAAATTTCATATTTGCTCCAGCGAAAAATAAGAATTCATTAATAATCGCGAAAAAAATAATTAAAAATATTCCAGGACTTGACTATTATTATCCTAGCTCTCAAACAAGCCCTCAATATTGTACTGAACCATTAGTAAGAGCAGGTATTAAAACAATAGTCTATGAAACATATTATTATGAAACTAGCAGCGTGACATTAAAATATATTAAACAATTAATAGCACAAGTAGATAAATTAAGTCTTTAGATTTTAAATTAAATTTTAAAATCTATTTATATTTATTTAATTTTTTAATTTATCTCAAATATTTTTAATTTATTTCTAATTCTATTTTTTTATTTTTAATTATTTTTATTTTGTTTTTGCTTATCTTTATTCTATTTTTAATTAGTCTATTTTTAATTATATTATTTCTAATCAAATTATTTCTAATTAAACTATTTCTAATTAAACTATTTCTAATTAAACTATTTCTAATTAAA
>NZ_CALGFC010000041.1 GCF_937881195.1 uncultured Methanobrevibacter sp.
ATTAGAAATAGTTTAATTAGAAATAGTTTAATTAGAAATAGTTTAATTAGAAATAATTTGATTAGAAATAATATAATTAAAAATAGACTAATTAAAAATAGAATAAAGATAAGCAAAAACAAAATAAAAATAATTAAAAATAAAAAAATAGAATTAGAAATAAATTAAAAATATTTGAGATAAATTAAAAAATTAAATAAATATAAATAGATTTTAAAATTTAATTTAAAATCTAAAGACTTAATTTATCTACTTGTGCTATTAATTGTTTAATATATTTTAATGTCACGCTGCTAGTTTCATAATAATATGTTTCATAGACTATTGTTTTAATACCTGCTCTTACTAATGGTTCAGTACAATATTGAGGGCTTGTTTGAGAGCTAGGATAATAATAGTCAAGTCCTGGAATATTTTTAATTATTTTTTTCGCGATTATTAATGAATTCTTATTTTTCGCTGGAGCAAATATGAAATTTGTTTTTTGGTAGTTTCCGCCTTTTGTTCCCAGATTAGAATGTACATCAACAACTAAATTGTATTTATTCAACTTGATATTTGGGAGAATATATTTTTGAGCAAGTTTCTGACCATTCATCCTTCCATCAGTATAATCTTTAGGATTTTTAGTAACTGTTACTTTATAAATGTAATATGCATATTTTAAATTTTTATAACTTGTTAAAGTCTTATAAAGAGCAGTATGTGCTTTATTTTCTAAAGGGTGCATTCCTATAATATATGCTATTTTTATTTTAGAATCAACATTACCATAAGGACCTATTAGCTCTACATATCCAAGGTCATTTTTTCCTAATAATTTACTTAATGGTTTGTTTCTATCATAATATGGCAGATAGCTGTTTATAGGATTAGCTGATTTTATATCTATAGTCACATAGTATGGAAGTTTAGTTCCTGTTTTACTTAATGCTTTTGCAAATAAATAGATATTAGTTTGATATTGTATCTTATTTCCACCAGCACTTGTTAAATAGTTTGGAGCCTTTTTATATCTGTCCATATATTTGATTATTTTATTAGCATAAATAGAATAATAATATGAATAAATATTTCCTCTTACCCATGTTCCTGATGCCTTACTTGGGTTTTTAAGATTATACTTAACAATAATACTAGATTTTATCTTACTATTTTTATAGCTAATAGTTTTTGACATTAAATAATAAAATTCTGGCATTGAAAATTTATATCCTTTAATAGTAACATAATTTGGTAATTTTTTGTATTTATCAGCATAAGCTTTAAGATTTTTTGAAGCAGCGATAACACTACTTTGTGAAACTTTTGAAGGCTTAGCAGCTGTTTTTACAGAAGTATTTGAGTTATCTACACTAGAGTTTGATCCTCCAGAGGTATTATTTGTCAAATTGGTTGTTACATTATTATTACTATTATTTCCTCCTAATCCATCTTCTGCACACACGAAACTTACAGATAAGAATAGTGTTGCTAAAATAAGTGATATGATCAGAATTCCTTTTTTCATATTGCTCATCAGCTACCCTCTAATTACTACATTATAATATAATTTAGTATAATTTAACATACTATTAATTTAATTTAGTATAATTTAATATACTATTAATTTCATTTTTTAATAATCTTAATTTATATTAATTTCAATTTATATTGATTTTATAATATTAATATTATAATATTAATTCTATTTTTTAATAATTCCAGCTTATTATTAATTTTATATTAATCTTATTTTTTAGTAATTCCATTTTATATTAATTTTATATTAATTTTATTTTAATTATATTTTTAATAATATTTTTATTTTAATAAAAATCATATAGTCTAAATATAATTTAAGCTAATTTTTTAAAAAAAAATATAATCAATTTTTAAAAGAAACATTGTAATTAATTTTTGAATTAATTAATGGATAATCAATTTTTAAAAGAAACATAAAACTAATTTTTAAAAAGATATTTTTAATATTTATAATTTTTTTAGTATACTATTTATAATTTTTTAGTATATTATTTATTATTTATTTAGTATATAATATTATATATAATATTAGTTCTTATATTATAAAAATATTTTTAATATATTAAAGTTAATTTTAATATATTTTTAATTTAAATATTTAATATAATTTAGACAATTATATAATAATATTATAATTTACCCCAATTTCTAATTCTTAGATTGTTTATTCTAATTCTTTTAAAATTTAAAATAAGTTTATTTAACCATTTTAAACTTATTAAAGAAGTATGGCGTCTTTTTCAACATCTTCTGGAGTTTTTCCTTCATAAAGAACTTCAGCAACTTCTTCTAATTTTTTTATTCCTTTAACTTCTTCTTTAAATAATGGAATTTCTGCTATTGTTTGATGTGAGAACTTTTGTCTTATTAAAGCAAGTCTTTTTTGTTGTATTTTATGTCTGGACTGGCAAAAATCACAGTTTTCAATGTCTGGCATGATTTGGTTTACAACAACTCCATCAACAGTCATATTATTTTTTGCTAATGATTCCATAGCTCTATCAGATTCATATATTGACATTTCTTCTGGAATTACAACCATTTTGAATGTTGTTCTTTCGGGATCAGACATTACTTTCTTCGCTTCATCAATTCTTCTTTTGGTTTCTTCTAATTCGGCAGTTGACTGAATATCATTTCCATCATCACCCATAAACGGAATTAGATTTTTAAAGGTATTAGCTACTCCACCAAGTTTAGTTCTCACTTTAATCATTTTACCGACCCAGGAATCCATCAAATCTGGGAATGAAAGGAGTCTAAGTGTGTGACCTGTTGGTGCTGTGTCGAATACTACAACATCATATTCATTAGTAGTCATTACTTGAAGAAAAACTTCAAATGCAGCTGCTTCATCAGCACCTGGAGAAGAAGAAGCAAGATCTAATTGATCTCCTAATAAATCTAATCCCATGGCTTGTTCACCAGTAGCTAAACTTTTTTTACTTTCAAGTTCTGCTTGTTGTTGTTCCATGGCCATTTCAGGATCAATTTCTACTGCATATAAATTAGACATAATTAATGTTGGAGAATGACCAATTGGTGCTTCAAGTGAGTCTGAAAGGGAATGTGCTGGATCAGTAGATACAACTAATGTTTTTTTCCCTTGTTTGGCCATCCAAATTGCAGTAGCTGCAGATATGGATGTTTTTCCAACTCCTCCTTTTCCGCCTACAAATACAAATGTTGTTTGGCCATTTTTAAATTTGAATAAATCTTTAAATTTCATTATAATTCCTCTAAATAATTTTTTTAATTTATCTTTTCTATTTTATTTTTAATTCCTTTGTTATAAATTTTTATGATAATATAGTTTCCTTATTAAATATTTTTTTATTAAGTTTTTTATTAAGTTTTTTATTAAATTTTTTTATAAATTTTCTAAAAGTAATTTTTATTAGTTAAGTTAAATAGATTTATAATATATAAAATGTTTTAAATTTAAAATTATTTCAATATCAAATTATCTTAGTTTCAAATTTATAATTATTTTAATTTAATTATTAATTTCAAACTCTTTAGAATTTTTATACTTTTCAGTAATAAACTTTTCTAAATCGACTAAAAATTAAAAAATAGAAAATAAAATAGAAAAGATAAATTAAAAAATAGAAAATAAAAAATAGAAATTTGAAAACTAAGATTTAAAAATCTAAGAATTTAAATTTAAAAATTGAAATAATTTGTAATTATAATATAAATTTTCGTGATTATATGAAGTTTCCAGAAATCGATTCAGAATTAGTTAAAGATGAAATAACTACTTTTATAAAAAATATATTAGATAAAGCGGGTGCAGATGGAATTGTAATTGGTTTGAGTGGAGGGATTGATTCAAGTGTCGTAGCTTTTCTTTTAAAAGAAGCTATTGGTAAAAATAATGTTTATTCTTATCATTTACATAGTTCCACTACTCCAAAAGAGGATACAGAACATGCACGAGCTATGTCTAAATTATTAGATATTGATTACAAAGAAATAAATATAGATACTATAACTAATGAATTTTTGAGTTTAGCTAAAGATGATAATGCTTCAGATATTTCAGAAGATCTTGCTAGTGAAGGTAATCTTAAAGCAAGAATTAGGATGACTATGTTGTATTATTTTGCAAATATGAAAAATTGTCTGGTAGCTGGAACTGGTAACAAAAGTGAATTATTAATAGGTTATTTTACTAAATATGGTGATGGTGCTTGCGATTTTGAACCAATAGGGGATATATATAAAACACAACTGCGAAAATTAGCTAAAGAATGGAATATTCCAGATGAAATTATAGATAAACCTCCAAGAGCTGGACTATGGATAGGTCAGACTGATGAAGATGAAATTGGTTTAACTTACGATGTTTTAGATAAATTATTATATCTTTTAATAGATAAACAATTAGAAGATGTGGATATTTTAGAAGAAGTGAATATTTCTAAATTAACTCTTGTTGATTTGAAAAATAGAATTAATAATAATGAACATAAGTTAGAATTTCCCCCAAGTCCTTTTGAAGAAAAAAAGCTATTTTAAACCTATCAAAAATATATTTTTTATTTATATTTTATTTAATAATTTTATTTAATAATCTTATTTAAAAATTTTATTTATATAATTTTATTTAAAAATTTTATTTGAATGAGTATGATTTAGTTTGTGATAATTTGATGGCATTAATTTATGTTACTACAAGTAATGAGGAAGAAGCTATAAAAATTGGAAAATTAGTCGTAGAAAAAAGATTAGCTGCCTGTTCTAATATAGTTTCTAATATGAAATCCATATATTGGTGGGAAGGAAACCTTGAAGAGGATAATGAGGCTATTTTACTTCTTAAAACAATAGAAAAAAATGTCGATGAGATAATAGATTTTATTAAGGGCATACATAGCTATGATAATCCATGTATTTTAGCTATTCCTATTTCTAATGTTTCTAAAAACTATTTAAAATGGGTAAAAGATGAAATTAATTAATATTATTCATTTTTATTATTATTTTATCATATAAGTAAATAATATAAGTAAATATAAGTAAATATAATATAACATATTATATTGTAATTAATACTTTAATTAATATTTTAATCAATATTTTAATCAATATTTTAATTAATATTTTAATTAATATTTTAATTAATTAGTTTTATTGATATTTTATCTAATTAAGATAGTTTATCTAATTATTCTATAACATTTTATTTAATTAGGATACTTTATCTAATTATTCTATTAGTATTGTTTAATTAGGATGCTTTATCTAATTATTCTATTACTATTTTATCTAATTAGGATACTTTATCTAATTAGTTTCATTAATATTTTAATTTATGTTTAATTCAATGATTATATTCAATTTATATCTGGTGATTAAGTGAGTAAAGAGATAGAAAAGAAATGGCAAGAAAAATGGAAGGAATCAAAGCTATTTCAGTCAGATCATGATGAAAGAAAAAAAATATTTTTAACAGTAGCTTATCCTTATCCAAGTGGGGCCATGCATATTGGGCATGGAAGAACATATACGGTTCCCGATGTTTACGCAAGATTTAAAAGAATGCAGGGCTATAATGTATTGTTTCCTATGGGATGGCATGTAACTGGGGCTCCAGTAATTGGAATCGCTAGTAGGATAAAGGATAAAGACCCTTGGACACTTGATTTATATGAAAATGTCCATAAGGTTCCTAAAAATGAGATTTCAAAACTCGAAGATCCAGAATATATTGTAAAATATTTCAGTACAGAGTATCATAATGTTATGGATGACATGGGTTATTCAATAGATTGGAGAAGAGAGTTTAGGACTACAGATCCTACTTATAAAAAATTTATCGAATGGCAAATAAAAAAATTAAAAAAGATGGATTTAATAAGAAAAGGAAATCATCCTGTTAAATATTGTCCACATTGTGATAACCCAGTTGGAGATCATGATCTTTTAGAAGGAGAAGGAGTTGGAGTAAATGAATTAACCCTTCTAAAATTTAAAATAATTGAAAAAAATGATAATGATACTAATAAAGACAATGGGGATAATATTAACACTGCAAATAATGTTAAATATCTAGTTCCAGCTACATTCAGACCAGAAACTATCTATGGTTCTACTAACTTATGGCTGAATCCTAATGTTGAGTATATTCAAGTGACTAGTGATGATTCTGAAAATGGTACTAATGGAGAAACATGGTTAATAAGCAAAGAATCTTTCGATAACATTTCAAATCAAATAAAGGATTTAAAAATATTAGGGGATATTGATCCAGAAACATTAATAGGAGCTCATATTGAAAATCCTGTAACTAAAGATCACCATCCAATTTTACCAGCTAGTTTTGTTGATCCAGAATATGGTAGTGGTTCAGTATTTTCTGTTCCTGGTCATGCTCCTGCAGATTATATAGCTCTCGAAGATTTAAAAAATAATAAAGAATTAATAGAAAAATATTCATTAAAGGATATTGTAAATAAAATAGAACCTTTAAATGTTGTAACTATCAAAAAATATAGTGAAATACCTGCTAAAGATGTAATAGAAAGATTAAATGTTAAGAATCAAGAAGATCCTAAATTAGAAGAAGCTACAAATGAACTATACAAAGTTGAACATTCTAAAGGGATTATTAGTAAACATATTCCTATTTATTCTGGTGAACGTGTATCCATTGCTCGTGAAAATATTAAAAAGGATATGATATCTAAAAACCAAGCTACTATTATGTATGATTTTGCAGAACATCCAGTAATATGTAGATGTGGTACAAAATGTGTAGTTAAAATAATGGATAATCAATGGTTTCTTAAATATTCTGATGAAGAATGGAAAGATGAAACAAGAAAGTTACTTAGAAATGAAAACATAATTCCTGCAGAGGTCAGATCAAATCTTGAGTATTATATTGGTTGGTTAGAAGATTGGGCTTGTTCTAGAAGAATTGGTCTTGGAACTAAATTACCTTGGGATAAACAATGGTTAATAGAGCCATTAACTGATTCTACAATTTATATGTCTTATTACACTATAGCTAAATACTTAAAAGATATTAATTCTGAAGATTTAAATGATGCATTTTTTGAAAAAATATTTTTTGACAATGATATAAATATTGATACTATTGATAAAACTCAATTAAATTCAATTGGTGCTAATATTGATGATTTCAGACTCAAAGTTGATGAAGATATTATTAATGAGATTCAAAATGAGTTCAGCTATTGGTATCCATTAGATTGGAGACTTTCAGCTAAAGATTTAGTTGGAAATCATTTAAGCTTTCATATGTTTCATCATGCAGCTATTTTCCCTCCTGAAAACTGGCCACAGGGTATGGTTGTATTTGGAATGGGCTTACTTGAAGGCAACAAAATGTCTTCTTCTAAAGGAAATGTTATACTTCTTAGTGATGCAATAAATGAATATGGTGCAGATGTAGTAAGATTATTTTTAATGTCTTCAGCTGAACCATGGCAAGACTTTGATTGGAGAGAAAAAGAAGTTGTCGGTACAAAAAGGCGCCTTGACTGGTTTTTCGAGTTTGCAGAAAAGATAGAATCAATTAAAATGAATAAAAATAAATCGTCTTTAGATTTAAGCAATATTGAAAGGGTTGATTTAACTAGAAAAATCGATCTTTGGATGATGAATCAATTGTATATTCGGATAAATGATGCAACTACTGCACTTGAAGGTTTCCAAACAAGAAAAGCACTTCAAGATTCTCTTTTCCTACTTAAAAAAGATGTTGATCATTATATGTATCGTACAAAACATTTATTAGAAGATCCAGATGAAGCTCTTATATTTGTTCTATCTTCCATATTAGAATCTTGGATTAGAATTCTTTCACCTTTCACTCCACATAGCTGTGAAGAATTATGGGCTAAATATGGTGGTGAAGGATTTGTATCTGAAGCTGAATGGCCAATCAAATATCAATATTTCCCAATGAAATGTACTCCAACATTAAATCTAAAAGTAGATAGCTGTATACCAAGTGAAGTAATAGAAAAATCTGAAGAAATGGTTCAATCTATTGTAAAAGATATAAATGAAATTAAAAAAATTGTTGATGTTACTCCTGAGAAGATTCATGTTTATTTAGCTCCTGATTGGAAATGGATGTTATATAGAATAGCTGATGATGTTGGAAAACCAGACATTGGTCAAATTATGGGCAGAGCTATTGGTGAAAATATTCATGACAATAAAAAAGAAATAGCTGAAGTTGCTAAAAAAGTTGGTCGTGAAATGACAAAAACAAGATATATTGGTAAAATTGATGAATATGAAGTTTTATCTGATGCTTTAGATTTTATATCTGAAGAAGTAGGTTCTGAAGTTATTATTCACAAAGATAATAGCTATGACCCACAAAATAAGGCTAGAAATGCAATGCCTTATAAACCAGCCTTGTTTATGGAATAATTTTATTATTATTCCTTTATTATTCCTTTATTATTCCTTTATTATTCTTTTATTATTTCTTTATTATTTCTTCACTGTTTCTTTAATATTCATTTATTTTTAATCTTTTATTTTTACTTTTTTGTTTTTAAATTTACTCTTTTATTTTCATTTTCAATTTTATTTTCTTATTTTAATTTGCACTGTTAATAATTTTATTTTTTAGATTTAAGATTATTTTTTAATATTATTTTTTAATATTATTTTTATAAAAATTATAATTTATTAATAATTAGTAAATTATCATAACGCACATATAACTAAAATCACTATTCAAAACTTCTTTTAAAGTAGTTGTAACAATTCTTTCATCAGGATAACTTAATTTTTCACATATTGTGATTTTTCTATTTTCATCTACATTGTTATCGATTAAAAACTTAGCCATATCTTTTACACTTTTTGATGGCAGTGCGATTGTAGGAAGTCCATTATCAATAACATTTAAAATATATGAAATTTCTTCTCTACCATGGAATGTCATTATATTTGCTTCATCCCAGGATATTTTATTTTTAGCTGCAGCTAATTGCAATGAGCTAATTCCTGGTATCACTTCTATATTTTCATAATTAAAATTTTTACTTTTAGCAATTTTTTTTATAGTTTTTAAGACTCCTGAAAATCCAGGATCGCCAGTTGAGAGTATACAAACTTTTTTTCCTTCTATTGATAAATCAATTGCTTCTTCCAATTTTTCTTGAAGATCTTTTACATTTAGCCCTATTGTTTCCTTAATATCATCGAAAATGTCAATAGCTCTCCAACTTCCAACAACGATATCTGCATTTTGTACTGTTTTTTTTGCTTTTTCAGTAATATAATCTTTAGAACCTGGCCCTATACCAACAATAAATAATTTTGTCATTTTTTAACCTATATCTATTTTATAATCTCTTGAATAATTTATTGAACCTATTATTTTCATTATTTTCATTATTATTTGATATATCTTAAATTATATATCATTATATTGGTCATGAATGTAATTATAATTTTTTTTAATAAGTTTGTGGATGTTTTCAGCACCAACAATATCTTCATCTTCTACTTTCCATTCAGAGGGATACATAATAAATGGTTTAGTTTGTGTTCCTCCAAGACCACCATGACTACCAACTAACTCTTCGAATGCTGCAACTTCATCATTATCTTTATCATATAAACTGTTTACCAAAATATCTGGAACATATTTGAAATTATTTGTTCTAAGAAGATGTTTTCTAGCATTGGATCCAAAATCTTTTAAAGGATTGTTTCCTTCGATTTTGTCTTCATCTAAGTAATATACTCCATCTTTTCCAATAGCTAATGCTCCATTTTCTTTAGAATTAACTAAAATAAAACCTACTCCTTCGTGTTGAACAAGTCCAGGGATTAATTCAGGGAATAATTCTTTTATAGTTTCATAATCCAGACGATTTTCCCATTGAGTTAAATATATCAATCCTAAATTTCCAGATGCAAGTACAATAACTTCCGCATTTTTAAGGTTTGTTTTTGATTTTTTAATGGTTGTTGATTCTGAAATTTTATAATCACTAATATACTCTAAAATATTGTCTCCTTTTGACTTAATTTTTGTTGATATTTCATCATATTTATTTTTAGCTGTTTCAGTTTTATCTCTAACAATATTTTTAACATCTGTAATTGGTGAAGTAATTACTTGGCCAAAGTGATCTTCATTGGAGGATAATTCTCCATAAACATTCATATCTTCTGGAAGTAGATTTTTTACTAAGTCTTCTAAACTTAAACCATATCTTTGTTTGAATGTGGCTCCATTACTTTGTCCATGATCTGATTGTACAACAATTTTATAAGGCCTTTTTGTGTAATTGTTTCCACCAGCTATTCTTTTAATTTGCCTATCAATACCTTTCAATGCATTAAATGAATCATTATCTCTAATTCCTGAGTGATGAGCTATTTCATCATATCCTAAATAAGTAGAGTATATTATATCAGTTTTTCCTTTAACCATATCTCCAATAATAGTTTGTGTGTTTATTTCTCTTATATATACATTAGCACAGGCTCTTACAAATAAATACATAAATCCTTTTCTAATTCTAGGCCTAATATTTTTAACTTTATGAGTTATTTGAGAAATGATTTCTTTTAAAATATCAAATACAAATAATAAAATAATACGGCCGAAATTTGAAGGATTTGAGTAAACATAATACCATGTTCGGTTGTAGAATTTTTTTATGTCATACATTTTACTGTATGTAAATAGCACATTTTCTGTATCTCCTGAAAATAAATTTGATCTACTTGATCCATTATTATAAAGGAGGCCTTTTCCATCGGATATACGTTTTTCAATTTTAGGAGCATCCATAAGCCCAGTTGAAACCATTATCTTATTATTATTTTCTTTTTCAACCCATCTGAATGCAACTATATCTTCATTATTCCCGTGCAATATCCCTGCCTGACTTGATCCAGTTTGACTAGATAAATCTGTTTCCCATTCTTTTATTTTATGGGATTTATCTTCTTTCCATTTAGCTAAAGTAGGCATATGACCTTTTTCTATTGCTTCTTCTAATATATCTTTAGCTAACCCATCTATTTCTATTATAATTAATCCTGGTTCATTAACCTGTGTGCTGTTTTCATGATTTATATTATTCTTTTCATTATAATTATCAGGGAATTGATTATAATCAACTTCTCCATTTGTAAAATAATCATCATTATATCTTATTTTTTTTCTTCTTATAATAAAATTGTAATATTCATCTTCATTGCCCAAAGTTAGTATTGAAGTTAATATTGTATGTATTACTGCTATTCCAAGAGGTACAATAATTAAAGCATATCCATCTATACTTAATGTCGGCAGGAATAGACTTATTACCCATATTACACCGGCATTCAAAAGAAGAGACCCAATACCGATGGTATATACTAAAAAAGGAAGAAAAATTCTTGCAAGTATTGGCCAAAAGAGGGCATTTATTATTTCTAAAATAACTATTACAATAATCGCTGTGTTAAATCCATCAATATTTAAACCAATAGCCATATTAGCTAATAAATATAGTACAATAATTTCTCCAACCCAAACAATCAGGGTTCTAATAAAAAATTTTATATTAGCAAATATTTTTTTAGATAAAGTGTTCATATAATTTATACTTTAATCTTTAAATTTAAATAATTTTTTAATTAAATTTTAGGTAAATAGTCATTTTTAATATATTATGGGAATTTTAGTTTATTCTAATATAAGCTATAATATAAAAAAATAATTAAAAAATAGTAATATTTCAATTATTAGCTTTTTTATCATTTTAATTTTAGTTTTTTATTTCAATAAAAAATTATTATTAGTTATAATTTAATATTGGGATATGAAAATATTTTGAAAAAGCAATGTTTAATAAGGTAATTCAATAAATTTATTAAAAAACAGTATTTTATTATTTTAATTATTTTTTTAATTATTAATTTCATCATAAATATTATTATAATATTTATCATAAAAATTTATTAAAGAATATATTTGGATTATAAAATTTATTAAAGAATATAATTCAGATTATAAAATTTATTAAAAATATTTCATATTAAAAAATATATCATATTAAAAATATCTATTTATAAAAATTAAGGAAGTCAAAAAGATGCTTCAAATTGCAGTTACAGGAAAACCAAATGTTGGTAAATCATCATTTTTTAACTCAGCTACAACATCAAAAGTTGAAATGGCAGATTACCCATTTACAACTATTGATGCAAATAAAGCTATAGCAAATGTTGTAAAACCTTGTCCTTGTGTGGATTTAAATCTTACTTGTAATCCACGAAATTCTGAATGTATTGATGGAAAAAGATATATTCATGTTGAATTAATCGATGTTGCAGGCTTAGTTCCAGGAGCACATGAAGGCAGGGGTTTAGGTAATAAATTTTTAGATGATTTAAGGCAAGCCAAAGTTTTCATTCATGTTATAGATGCTTCTGGATCTACTGATGAAGAAGGTCGCCCAGTTGATCCAGGAACTCATGATCCTCTTGAAGATATCGAATTTCTTGAATATGAAATTGTCATGTGGATGTATGGAATTTTAAATAAAAATTGGGACAGGCTTATTAGAAAAATAGAAGCAGAAAAATTAGATGTAGCTAAAGTTATATATGAACAAATGTCTGGAACTGGTGTAAGTCTCGAAGATGTTATTGAAGCAAAAAGAACAATTAATCCAGATTATCAAAAATGGGAAAAAGAAGATTTAATCTTGCTTGTAACAAACCTCAGAAAAATATCCAAGCCAATGTTAATTGTAGCTAATAAAGCAGATCTTCCAACATCTGAGGAAAATATAAAAAGAATTAAAGAAAAATACCCGGATGTTATTCCAGCATCTGCTGATAGTGAATTAGCGCTTGTTAATGCATCTAAAGCAGGTTTAATAAATTATAATCCCGGTGAGTCTAATTTTGAAATTCCTGATGAGGAAAATTTAAATAAAAATCAGTTAAATGCTTTAAACTATATCAAAGAAAATGTTTTGGATAAATATGGGAGTACTGGTGTTCAAAAAGCTATTAATACTGCTGTTTTTGAATTACTTAATATGATAGTTGTTTACCCAGTTGAGGATGAGCATAAATTTACTGATAATAATGGAAATGTCCTTCCAGATCCTATACTTATTAAAATGGGTTCAAATCCTAGAAATCTTGCATATGTTATTCATACTGATATTGGTGATAAATTTATGCATGCTGTTAACGCAAAAAAGAATATGAGGGTAGCTAGTGATTATGAATTATGTGATGGAGATATTATTAGCATTATAACTAGTTAAAATTAAATAATTTCTTTTTTATTCTTTCTATTTTTTATTCTTTAATCTTTATATATCTTCTATACATTTTTATATATCATCTATATATTTTTTATATATCTTCTATATATTTTTCATATTCATCTTTTTATATCTATTTTTTAGCCCATAATACTCCAAAGCAGTAAGCTTTATATATGCAATCAAAATTACTAAAACCTGCATTTTTTAGCCATTTTAGTTGTTTACTTACAGGAGTTCTAATATCTAGTTTTAATCTCTCAATTGCTTTTTGTTTTCCTTCTGCATCAAGATTATTAGCTATTTCAAATTGCCATTCTTCATACATATTGTTTAAATATTCTGTTTCACCAGCTATTATTTCAGCATTTACAAATAACCCATCATGATTTAACCATTGAAAAATATTGTCATATAATTCTATCTTTTTCTCATCAGGTAAATGGTGTATGGCTAAAGATGAAATAATAACATCATATTTTTTGTATTTTTCTGGTTTAAAGTCTAAAATATTTTTTAAATAGAAATTAAGATTATTATTTCCTTCAAAGCGTTTTTTTGCAATATTAAACATATCTTCAGAAATATCAACCAAATCCATTTTAGCATTAGGATATTTTTCAAGAAACATTTCAGTAAAAATACCTGTTCCAGTTCCTATCTCAAGAACCTTTGGATTAAGATTTTTAAGTTTAATACTATCTATGGCTATCCCATAAAATTCATCAAATACAGGAATTAATTTTTTTCTTTCTGAGTCATATTTTTCAGCTATTTTATTGAATTGTTTACTTACTTCTTCTATTTAAATCCCTCATTTTATAATTTATAAACTATTTGAATCGTTTTTAATTGAATATATGATTACATCATAAGATTCATTATTTTTAATAATCTTTTTTATTTTAGAATCAGTATTAAAACCTGCTTTACTTAGAATTTTTTGAGAAATAATGTTATTTTCAAATGTAGTTGCATATATGCACTCTATTTTATAATTATTAAATCCATATTTAACTATCTCTTTAATAACTGAGGTAGTAATTCCATTGTTCCAGTATTTCTCAGCTAACCAATATCCTATTTCTGCTTTTTTAATATTTTTATTAGAATTAAAACTAATGTTTTTTTCATTTTTTGAATTACAAGATAAAGATATTGAGCCAGCAGCTTCACCATTTACTTCAATTGCAAATACTTTCATAAATTCTTTTTTTGAAGTAATATTTATAAAATCTTCAGCATCTTTTTTAGAATATGGACTTGGAAATTCTTTAGTAAGCCATTTTGCAATATTTTGATTATTTGCATACTTAGTTATGGGGCAAACATCATCATTTCTAAATTTCCTAAGATTATAGTCAATATTAGTAAATTTATCGCCTGTCTTCATGGTATTATTACTTTATTTCATGTTAATTATTATTTTTAAATGCTTTATTATGCTTTTTTTACCAATATTGTTCACATAATTTTGGAACAAGCTTTCTTATGCTTTCTTCATCTTTTTTATCCCATTTTGCATCTATGTCTTCTCCAAATGATATTTCATCAACAATATTGAATATTTCTTTTGTATCTAGTTCAAATTCTCTCATTCGTTCATAATATAAATTTATATCTTCATTTGACCCTATTTTTTCGTTAAATGCCATTTGTGCAACAGATAGCATATCTTCATTTTCATAATAGTCATCTTCATAAGGCATATCTAAATCAATAATGGAGTCTGGGTTGAGAATTGCATTTAAATATGGTTCTTTTCCTCTAGAGATTAACCAACCTCTAAAAGATTTAAAACAATCCTCAGAACAACCATCATTTAAAACATAAGCTGCAGCCCATAATTTACTTTTTTCAGATTCTTTTGCATATATTTCATAAATTTTTCCAAATTTTAGTATTTCATCCTGACTATAATCAGATAATTTATTTTTCAATATTTGCATTTGTTTGTCTGTTTCCCAATCAGCTTCTTTATAAGATGTTTGGATTAATTCCCAAAATATATTCTTGTCCATCATACTTTCACTCCTTTTTATATAATTTATAACTAATCATTATTGATTTTATATATTCATATTGATAAAAAATTTTTTATAAACGATAAAAATAATAGTAAAAGGTTTTCTCATGTTATTTTTAGCTATTATTATCATTATTCTACTAAAGTTTATGTATTTTGAAATATTTAATATTTTTTATAAAAATCAGCATAGAATACTTAACATAGAAATACTATAAATATAAATCATAAAATAAGTTTTTTATCTCTAATAATTACTTTGGATTTGTTTTATTGGATATTATACTTAATATTAACTATTATTTAATAATAACTGAATTTTAGAATATTTAATAATTGATTAAAGCATTAAAAATAGTATATATAAATTAATATTTGATATGATGATAAATGAATAAATAAAAGGAATAATTAATTTAATAGATAATTTAATAGATAAATGAATAAATAAAAGGAATAATTAATTTAATAGATAATTTAATAGATAAA
>NZ_CALGFC010000042.1 GCF_937881195.1 uncultured Methanobrevibacter sp.
ACTAATACTAATACTAATACTAATACTAATACTAATACTAATACTAATACTAATGTATTCTTAATTAATTATTAGTTTATCTATTATCTTATTAGCTAATTATATAATATTATAATCAATATATATTTTTATTTAATCTTTATCCTTATCAACATTAACCTTTTTTTCGTAGACTTCAATAGCTCCATATGGACACTCGCGTATACAGATTTCACATACTCCACATGATGCAGGATCAATTACAGCTTTGCCATTTTCATCATGATATATAGTATTAACACCAGTAAGTACATTTGGACAACAATTTAAGCATACATTTTCACATTCTTCGAGACCTTCACAAACTTCTGAATCAACTATTGGAACTTTGCAAGTAAAACCAAGAGCTCTTTTTATGGCTTCTTTAGTACGATAACTAGCAATATGAAGTACTGTATCTCCAGTTATGTTATCACTAGCCATTGAGGCAACACATGGAAAATTATGGAGTTTATTGTTTGCTTCAAATTCAGCATCTTTAACAGATATTCCTTTTAGATTTTCAGCTATAAACCAACTTGAACCACAAGGTGCACCCCTTATTACATTTATAGAAGAAATAGTGCTATTTAAATCAGTTTCATCTGTTTCACTATCTGTTTTTATCTCAAATTTTGGTTTACCAAAGATTTCTGCAAATTTGTCTATATATTTATCGCCTATAGGAGTTAATCCACAAAATGGTTTTGGGAATATGATTGTTTTATTTTCGCTTAATTCGCCTTTGATTTCATTTTGAAGACCTATTGGTAGTTGTTTTGGATGATAAATAGGTGCAATTACAGATTGAGCTCCTGATTTTTGAACTACTTCTGGAATAACCATATTTATGTCTCCATAAAGTCCTACTGCTATTATTAAATCTGAATCTGGAATATTTTCTGGTATATATCCACTTATATCGTCTATAAATTCGGGCAAATCATCTTTTGAAGGGAATTCATGTATTCCTACAATATTTGGTGCAAATCCATGAGTAGCTATTCCATTTACTATTTTAGATCCATACTCTCCTGAACTAAGTATAAAAATCCTCATATTATCCTCTCTACCATAAAATTATTTAAATTCATTTGTTTTTTAAATATTATATATTATTTATAATTTTCATGATAATTAATTTTATATTAATTTTATATTAATTAGTTTTTAATTAGCTTTTAATTAATTTTTTAGTTTTTATTTATAATATTTTTAGCTTTAATTTATTATCAGCATTGATTTTCATTGGATTTTAGATTTTCTCATCTATTTTTTAATCTTGAAATAACTAGTTTTTTCTTTTTCTATTCTTTTTATTATTTCCATTTCTTCCATTAGTATTAATAAGTTAGTAATTTTTTCTAAAAATTCCTCTTTATTTATTGTTATTTCATTTTTTCTGTTTTTTATTTTGATAAATTCATTATTATCTATTAAATTAGCTACTATCTCGTCAATACTTGATAATTTGTTAATTTTTAACTTTTTATAAATTTCAAATATTATTATTACTTTTTCACTTTCTTTTTCTTCCATTTTCACTTGTTCGATGGATCCTTTAATATTTTTAGCAAAAAATTCTATTTCTTCTTTTTCCCCCACTGGAGCAAGAATTAGTACATTAATCTCTTCACTTAAAAAATACATTCCTCTGCTAATTTTAAAACTTTCCATTTCAATTATTAATCCACCAATATCTTCAATGAATTCTTTAAATTCATTAAATTTATAAACTCCTCCAGTAAATAATAATAATTCATACATTTTTCTCAACTAATATTTATTATTATACTTCTAATTATATTATTATTTCTATTCAGATACTTTTATTTTTAAAAAAGATATTTTAATTAGCTCTGTTAAATATTTTTATTATTTAAATCAATTTTTATCATTTTATTTAATTTTTAATATTTTACTTAATTATTTTTGATTAAATTTGTATTTTGATTAACTTTCTATTTTGATTAACTTTGTATTTTGATTAACTTTGTATTTTGATTAGATTTTATATATTTAATAATCTTATTTTCTTTAATAATTTTATTCTTTTATTAGAAAATTTCTTATTTAATACATTTTTATATAAAAAAATCAGTTAATCATTTAAATATTAAAAAATAATCTTTTTTCATGGATTCAAAAGGATTATACACTATTGATTTTTTATTTTCAATATTTTTTACTTTAATTATTGGAATTGTTATGTTTAATATAGTTGGAACTAATTTAGAAAATGAGAAAATTATTGAAGAAGATTTAAATGGGAGAACTTTAATTGATGAAATAGCTAATATTATAAACCAAGTTAATTCAAATTACTTAGGATATGGAAAAACGATTGAAATTCCATATAATATTTCTGAAAATTATTTTTCACTAACTATAAATCAAAATGAAGTCTTATTAGAATTTAAAAATAAAAAAGCTGAGTCTAAAATAATACCTGTTAGAATAATTAATATTAATAATGATCTGGTTGATGATTTTAAAATGTATCCTGGAAATTCATATAAGATTAAAAAATCAATAGATAAAAATAATATGACAGGAGTTCAAGTTTATAAAATTAACTAATTTAATTTGTAAATATTTATAATTTCTTGATCTATTTTTTAAAATTTTTAGAATAATTAATGAGATAATTGAGGATAATATGATAATTAAAAATGAGAATAAAGGGCAAGGATCAATAGAATTTCTTTTTTTAATTAGCTTTAGTATAGTTACAGTTTTATTAATGGCTAATTTTTTAGGCAATATCTATGATTTCAATTTAGCTATTCTTGCAGCTAAAAACGGAATTAACCCTGGTTTAAATGCTGGAAGAATAAGTGTTCTTGAAGAAAGTGCTTATGATAAATATAAAATTAATAACACTGTTTTAATACATCCTAATTCTATAAAAATAGTAAAAATAGAAACAATCAATAGGGGTTTTGATGATAGATATAATAAAACTAGCATTCAAATAAGGGTTTATGCTTCTTCTACTTCACTAATCTCAAGGGAAGATATGGTTTCTATTGGGGAAAAAATAAATTTTAGTTTAAGAAAAAGTATAACATTAGCTTTTAATACAAATAATTTATCTAATGGGTTATATAACCCTTGTTTTTCTAAAAAACATTTATACACAACAGCAAATGTTCAATGGGTTTGATAATATTTAAATTAATTATTAAGCTATCAATTATTTAATAGCTTAATTTAATATTATTATATATTTATTTTCTATTAATATTATAAAATTTTCATAATATTATTAGAATAAATAATATAAAATATCTTTATACTTAATAAATTGGGCTAAAGTAGTGTTTCCAATTACACTTGGAAGAATTATTGCTACAATGATTCCTAATATTCCAAATACAATTCCTATTCCCCAAATAATTCTCACAGCCTCTTTTTCACTAATAGGTTTTCTAAGAACTAACCTAATCAATGATTTAAAACCTTGATCGGGAATTATAAGCTTACCTTCTTCATTAACTTCAGTTGGTCTATGTTGTTGTCTCTCCATAACTCCTGCACTATAAAATTTCATTGATGCATCAAGTATATTTGGAATAAGGACTATGAATGCAATTAATTTCATCCTACCAATAAATGCAATTGCTGCTATTGTCGCTCCAATAATTAAAGTTCCTGTATCTCCAGGAAAAACTCTTGAAGGGTATTTATTGTAAAGTAAAAATGCAATTAATGCTCCTAACATACTCATACTTATGATTGCCACGTCATATTTCCCAAGAATTATGCAGGATATGGTTAAAGAGGTCATAGCTATTACACCAAGACCAGATTCAATTCCATTTAACCCTGCTAGCATATTTGTAAGATTAGCTACAATTGAAACTGCTATTGGGATTAAAATTATATAAAGTAATCCTACATTTGGAGGTGCTATCCATATTAATGGTATGCCTGCTAAAAATAGTAATATGAACTTTTCTTTTGATGATAATGTTAAAAGATCGTCTACCATTCCAATAATCCCAACAAGGAGAATAACCAATAAAACAACTGTTAATGGGAAAGTTAACACAGGATGTAAATAGATACCAGCAAATATTCCTATTATAAATCCAAATAATATTCCAATTCCACCCATTTCAGCAACTATTGGTTTAGCAGTTTTATGAATATCTTTCCCTATTATGTTTGCTCTTTCAAGTTTATTTATCAATCTAGGCATTGTAAACCTAGTTACAAAAAACCCTAAAATACCACACACAGCAGAAATCAAGACTATTGAAATGTCTGGATTTGTAATAAGCATATTTGTCAATTTTTCACCTTTAAATATTTAATAATCCTTGATTTAAGTTATTTTATTTCTTATTAATTAAATTTAAATTATTATTTATCTTTAAGTCTAATTTTTGTAAATAATTTATTAGTTTTTAGTATTTATTAGTTATTATTAGTTTTTATTAGTTTTTATTAGTTATTATTAGTTATTATTAGTTTTTAACCATTTTTTATTATATAATAAATAGTTCTAATGGGAATTTTTTCTTTTTTTGCAATTTTTTGTGCTGAAACTCCAGATTTATATAAATTTTTAATCCTAGTTCTTATTGAGTCATCATATTTATTCTTTTTTCCTCTTTTAAGTTTAATTTTTTCTTTATCATAACTATTTTTCATATAATAAACAGTTTTTAAAGGCAAATTTAACTGTTCAGCTATTTCAAATGGAGTACTCCCATTTTTTATTAAATCAATAATTTCTTTCTTTTTTTCATCAGAATACTTTTTTGGAGTTCTCCAATTATGTTTAACTTCTACATCTATTTCTAATTCTTCTAAAACTTCTAAATATTTTTTTGAAATTCTATTATATATACTAGGAGGACAAGTAATTTTTTTTAGGTTAGGATATTTATCCATTAAGTCAACAATCATTTTTGAACTTAATTGGGAGCTAATATGGACATTGGAACCGTTTTCGTTATTTTCTTCTTCAATTACCATTTTAACTTATATAATATAATTTATTTCTTTTTCAATATTAATTTATTTATTTTTACTAAAATAAACTACTTATTTTTTATCATTTCTAGGAATTTTTTAGATTTATTACTTTTTGGTTTTTTAAAGGTATCAATATTTTTAATTTCTTTTTCAACACTTTTTTCTGTGACATTAAATGTTTTTGAAGATAATGAAACTGGTACATTACAATTAGAGCTTATCACAGCTGCACCAAGTGCTACATAGTTAATTTTAATGTTAGATCCTTTTATTTTTTTCTCTAAGTTGAATTTTTTATTTAGTAATAAATCCATATTATTTAATTCAATAATTTTCTCAGTTTCACTATTTTTAAGGATATTGACAGACTCTTTATTCATATTTTCAAAAATTTTTCGTTGTTTTCTATCAATATCACTTCTTAGATATGGAAATGGTCCACCATACCTCTTTCGCCTATCTTGAGAAGTTGTTAAGTAATATTTAAATATGTCCCATAATATTAATGTTGAAGCTACTTCTGAAAAAACTTTTCTTTCAATATTCTTTCTTTTATTAATATCTTGTTTTAATTGAGGGTCTAAATTTTCTCTTTTACTCATCAATCCAACAGTTTTTAACCTATTTTCAGTTTCAAACCTTCTCCATTCTTCTAATGAGTCTTCACCAACAATAAATTTAGGTCTTTGTAATTTTATATCCCTTACTATTTCATCATATTTGGCTAATTTATAAATATTACTAATTTTGTCTTTAAAAACTGATTCTTTATTATTTTGAACGATAGTTTCTGCATATTTTGCATAACCTATGGCCAATGCAGTTCTTGCATGCTTATCATTAATTATAGTTGGTTTAGTTCGATGGAATTGTAGAAATTCTATTCTTACATTTCTACCATATTGCTTTCTTATTTCTTCTTCATAGTTATTAACATATTCTGAGTCTAAAGATACTCTTTTTCTAATCCAACGATCATTTTCTTTAAACTTAACTACTGCTGAGACAGTTTTAACAACACCCTTTCGTTCCTGTTTCAAAATACTTAAAACCTTTTTGAAAGATTCTCTGCCCCAACTTGTCATTCCTGACATTAAAACCATATAATTTCCAGATAATGGTAAATATTGTATTATTTCTAGCCTATAAACTCCTGTTTTATTAATTTCAAACTTAAATTCATTGCTTCCACAGGAACATTCTTCTAGAATTATATTTTCATCATCACTCTTAATATTTTTATTCTCACTTTCTTTTCTATTATTCTCTCTATTTTCTTTATTATCTTCTTTATTATCTTCTTTTTTAGTTAATTCCATGAAAATAGAGGGTTTGTATGTTTTAGAGCAAGATTCACATTTAAAAATTCCAAACTCTTCTAAATGCCCAATAGCTATTTTATGTGCATCAATTGCGGATTTAACACGGTCTAATATGTTTTTTTTAGCTGTTGCTTTCATCCTGAAATATTGTCCATGCCTATTTATTTCACTAATTTCTTCAAAAGCAACATCTCCTGAAACATTTGATCCATATTTATTCAAAGATCTATATGGTGCAGTATAACCTTTTAGATCCATATCATCTTTCATTTCATGTAGCTTATTTAATCTTTCTGTAAACTTACAATAAACTGATTTAAATACTTCTATTTTAGAAATATTTTCCAAATTTACTTTTTCATTTTGGATTTTGTTTAAATATTTTTCAGTCTTACTTATAAGAATAGACTCATCCATTTAATCACCGTGAGGACTTAACACTTACAATAATTTGAGAATAACGCCAATTTCATTATTATTGAAGTGTGAAGGTATAATAGGATTTAATTTTTATTTTATAATGTTTAAAATATGTTAATCTCTTGTTTCATATTTAACATTATTTTTTTATTATACTCTTTTTTTCATTCATTTTTTATTTTTATTAAATTGTTTAATTAGTTTATTAAATTATATTCATTATAATTATTCTAATTAATTTTTATTTCTAATTATTTTATTAAAAAATTTTAATTATTTATCAAAATTGTTTTAGTAGTATAATTTTGAAATTATCTTATATTTTCTCCTATTTCTCCATTTTCACAAGCTAATAATGTAGCACTGTCGGTTGCAAGTATCATTCCTTCAGATTTAACTC
This sequence comes from uncultured Methanobrevibacter sp., assembly GCF_937881195.1. GTDB lineage: Archaea > Methanobacteriota > Methanobacteria > Methanobacteriales > Methanobacteriaceae > Methanobinarius. The sequence goes on from NZ_CALGFC010000042.1 coordinate 7,147, forward strand.
CAAATAATTTTGCAGGAGGTAAGTTAACCAATACAACAACTTTTTTATTTATTAATTCTTCAGGAGAATATTTTTTTCCAATTCCTGCTACAACTTGTATCTGTTTTTCTTTTATATTTACTTGCAATTTTAATAACTTATTAGAACCTTCAATCTTTTCAGCTTCCAATATTTCTCCTATTCTAATGTCCATCTTTGCAAAATCGTCTATAGTAATTTTTTCACTCAATTTTTCATCTCCAGTCTCTATTGAATTTGTATTGTTATTTATTTCTTTTTCATTTTCTTTATCTTCTAAATTTTTATAAAGATCTTTCTTTTCTTTTTCAAGTGTTTCTTCTTCTATTTTTTTAAATAAAGGTTTTGCTTTATTTATTTCATGATGGAATTCTATAGGAATTTTCGAGTCATTCCATTTTGCTTCATTAGAAATATTTAATATATTACAAATCTCTTGAGCTTTATTTGGTATATATGGTTTTAAAATTATAGCTAAGACTTTTGTAAGCTGATTACATAGATATAAACAGTTAGATGCACGTTGATGGTCATCTTTAATAGCTTTCCAAGGTTCTTGATCATTGAAATATTTATTTCCTTTTTTAGCTATTTTTATTATCTCAACAAGCCCTTCTCTAAATTTAAACTCTTCAATTAGTTTTCCCACAGTGTTTGGTATCTCTTCAATGTCCACTTCAAAAGCTCTATCGTCATCATTTGGTTTATTGTATTCTGGAACTTTATTATCAAAAAACTTTTTAGTAAATGTAAATGTTCTATGTAAAAAATTTCCAAGTACATCTGCTAGTTCATCATTAATTCTTCTTCCAAAATCATCCCAAGAAAAGTCAGTATCTTTACTTAAAGGAGCATTTATTGTAAGATAATATCTTAATAAATCACTATCATATTTTTTAACAAAATCTTCTACCCAAATTACCCAATTTTGACTTGTGGACATTTTTCTCCCTTCAAGTGAAAGATATTCGCCTGCAATAATATTAGTTGGGAGTCTACAGCCGTATCCTTCTAAAAGAGATGTCCAAAATAGTGCATGATGGTATATTATATCTTTTCCAATAAAATGAATTGTGGTATCATTCCAATAGTCTTCCCATTTTTCACCAGTTTCTTTTGACCATTGTACTGCAGAAGAAATGTATCCTAAGAATGCTTCTCCCCATACATATATTATTTTTCCTTCTACTCCTTCAAGTGGAATTGGAATGCCCCATTCCATATCTCTACTCAATATCCAATCATTTAATCCTTCTTTTAGCCAATTTTTAGCATAATTTTTTACATTTGCAGGCATTTCTTTGTTAGAATTTATATATTCTTCAATACTCTTTTGAAAACTACTGAGTCTGAAGAAATAATGATTTGATTCTTTTATTATGGGGGTATGGCCGCAAGTTAAACATTTAGGATCTATTAGGTCTCCTACATCTAAATGCCTACCACAACTTTCACAATGGTCTCCTCTTGCACCCTCAGATTTACAATACTTACATGTTCCTTCCACATATCTGTCAGGTAAAAATTTTTTACATTTTTCACAATACAATTGTTTTATCTTCTTTTCATAGATTAAATCCTTTTTATATAAATCTAAAAAGAAATTTTGAGCTATATCATAGTGAGTTTGATCTGTGGTTCGTGTAAAACTATCGAAGGATATATCACATGATTTTAAATCATTTACAATCATTTCATGATATCTTGTAGCTATTTCAATAGGTTTTTTACCTTCTTTATCTGCTTTTACTGCAATTGGAGTTCCATGTTCATCAGTTGCTCCAACAAGTAATACTTCATTTTCAATCATCCTATTATATCTAGCATAAATGTCTGCTGGGATATAAGTTGATCTTAAATGCCCTAAATGACAGGGTCCATTAGCATATGGAAGTGCACATGAAATAAATATTTTAGACATCTTTTTCCTCCTATTAATTAATTTTTTATTTTGTTAAAGTTATTTGATAAATTTTAATTCTTTTATTATAATTTTGTAAGAATTAGATAGTATTTTATTATATCTAAAAAACATAGAATATTTAAAAAATTAAATATGTTATATCTCTACTTTTTTTCTTATATAAATTTGATGTTTAATTTTAAAATAGCTATTTATTAATTATACTTATAATAAACTCTTTTAAACAACTAATTATTAATTAATCATTATTTCAACATTTTAAAATATTTTTAATAGAATATATTAATTATTATGTATTTAAAAAAGAATATAATAATCTCTCATATAAAAATTAACAATATCTTTATTTCTTATTTATTTTTAACATTTTTTATAATAATATAAATTATACAAATAATCTTTTTTATTTAATAAATATTAATAAAAAAAATATTGTTTTATAATTAAATTTTTTATAATTTTTTGTAAGTAATTTTTTATAATTTTTTTATAAATAATTTTTTTAATGATTAATGATAAAATAAATAATATGGTTTTATTGTCATTTATAAATCCTCTTTCTGAAGAAGGTCAAGAGATAGTTAAGAAAAAAGGAAATCTTGAGGATGTATTTTATAATAATGATGAATTAGTTTATATAGTTACTCATGATAAACGTCAAAATATTAGTGATGATTATTTGATACCTAAGAGCTATGCAGATTTAGCTATTAAGCGTATAGAATGGTTTATTGAACGTAAAAATAATAAAAATTTTATCAATGATGATTATAGCTATCTTTTAAATGAAGAGATAGCTGAAGCAGATATTATTTCTTTTCATTTACTTTCTCAAGCTATAGCTACTAATTTTAATATTAATTCTCGTGAATCTAGATTATTTGTAGAATCTCAAGGAAAGCTCATTGAAGAAAGATTAGTTAAATTAATGCCTAATGAAAGAAAAGAAATTGTTAATAGTTTACTCAATCAATTGATATTTGATGAAAAAATTAGTTGGATATTTTTAAAAGATTTAGTGGCTTCTAAAAAGATTTCTCTCACTGATTTAGTTCTTGATGAAGGAAAGATAATATTAAATAAGGAGGATTTTATCAATCGTTTTGGGGATAAATTTAGAGATAGGGCTCCAGATAGAATGTATGATATTATAATTGGGGATAGTATTAAAGAATTAATATTAACTAAAATGATAATGCAAAATACTGAAAACTATCTTAAAAAAATAAAAGAAATGTCTTCTACAATTGAAATCCATCCAGCTATTTCTAAACTTGCTGAAGGAATAACTAAAACTATTAATAAACTCAATGCTAAGTATAGTGATTATTATGGTCCAAGTGGGCAAGATGGCTATATGAAAATTGGAAAATTAATAAAAGAAGCTTTTCCTCCATGTATAGCTAATACTGTTGAAGGTGTTTCATCGGGAGGAAGAAATGACGCAATTGTTCTCCTTTTAACCTCTTTTATTTCTTATGCTCGTTTATATCCGGGAATTTTTAAAAATGAGGGAGTTGATGTAAAGGTATCTGACATTGATCCTAATCTAACAATAACTTTAAATGAGATTTTACCTCTTATTTATGAAGCTGCAGATAATTGTTCTCCTCCATTATTTGAGGATCAACCTCAGGAAAAAATCAATATTACTTCAAAACTTGGTTTTGGAATGCATAATAATCCTGATCTTGAAAATGAAGGAGAAACTAAATGGTATACTCCTATGAGTTGTGAAAAAATTAAAATGCATTTACCTCAGCTATGTAGGCCTGATAAAACATGTGAAAAAATTGGAAACCCTCTTTCTTATTATTCGAGAGCTAAGTGGGAGCTTCAAAAACAAGGAAAGACAAAACAAAAAGTTGAAAATCAAACTGAAAATGAATAATAAATTGAAAATGAATATAATTTATTAAAATAAACTATATTTTATTATAATATATTTTAATTCCAATTTGGGGTTTTAATTCCTTTTGGGTTTTTTGATTATATTCATTAAGATTAATTATATATTATAATATTATTATTATTATTATTATTTAATTTTAGTGTATTATGTTAATTTAGATGTAAAAAATATTTAGTAAATATTTGGTGATATTATTTTTGAGCCAGCTACTTTAGAAGAAAGAAGAAGGTATTATCGGGATGAATGGTCGGATAAAGATTTACCTGAATTTATATTAAATGGTCTTAATAAACGTGAATTTGGATTTGATCATTTAGGACATGGTCCTAATGATAGATATAAAGTTTTTAAGGGTAAAGATTCTCTTCGACGTTTTTTAAGATATAAAACTCCTTTTGCAGCTTATATTTCGGTTGCTTTTTATGAAAATCCTAGAAGAAGAGGGGATTGGATTAAATCAGAGTATGTTTTTGATGTTGATGCTAAAGATATTCCTATAAGATCATGTAATTGTGATGGTGTTTGTGAAATATGTCTAGGAGAAGCTCTTGAAATTGTAAATAATCTAATTGATACTTTAGAAGGAGATATAGGTTTAAAAAATATTCATTTAATATATTCTGGAAGAGGATATCATATAAGAATCTTAGATGAGGAAATTATGGGTTCTGATAGTGACCTTCGATCAGAAATATTAAAATATGTAGCTGGAGCTGAAGTTCCAAATTTGCAATATGGAAATATTGAAGGTGGAACTGGAAGTAGCTATAACTTTGAACATTTTTCTATTCCTATAGCATATCCAAAGATATTCACAGATAGGACTAAATATAATATTCAACATTTAACTGGAAAAGAGTCTATTGATGGAATTAATCCTAAATTGTTGAAAGATATTATTAAAAATAGGGAACTACTTGAAGACAACCAGTGGGGAATTTTTAAAAGTAAGATAGGTCCTAGAAGATATAAAGATATGGTTAAATCTATGGCTAGAGTCAATTTAGCTACTATTGATGCAAAAGTTTCTATTGATCTTAAAAGAATTCTCAGGCTTCCCACTTCTCTTCATTCAAAGGTTAGTATGAAATGTACTGAAGTTAAAGATAGAGAATGGTTTGATCCACTTAAAAGTGCAGTTCCTAAATTTGTTGAAGAAAGAGATTAGCTGATAATTTTTTTTAGTATAAAAAGTAATTTCTTTGATTTTTTGTAGTTTTATAATTTTTGGAGAGTTTTTATGGAATTTTTTATAGGAAAAAAAGAACATTTAGAGGGAATATTAAATCTTTATAAACAATTACACCCAGATGAAAATCCGATAAGGCTAGATAAAGCTGAGGAGATATGGAACTTAGCTATAAATGATAATATAAAATATTTTATAGCAATTGAAAATAAAAAAGTAATAGCTTCTGTTTTTATAGTTATAATTCCTAATTTAACTCATGAAGGTAGACCAATAGGAATTATTGAAAACCTTATTATTGATAAAAATTATAGAAGTAAAGGAATTGGAAAAGAGATTGTTAAAATGGCAGTTGAATATGGAAAAAAACAAAATTGTCATAGAATAGCTCTACAAAGTAATAATGATAGGATTGATGCTCATAAATTTTATAAAAAAATAGGATTTAATCCTAATTTAAAAACATCTTTTGAATTAGATTTAAAAAAATAAATTAATTAGATATATTATTTTAATTATATTATTATCATTATCATTATCATTATTATTATTATTATTTAAAACTTGAAATGTATAAATAATTGCAATAATAAAATTTTCTTTGTATAAATATTATTTTTTCATGTATAAAGATAAAATTATATTTATAGATATATTTATTTTATCTTTTTAAGAGTTGTCCAGGATTTAAAAAATCGTCTAAAAATTCCATTAATTCTAAATTTTCATTTAATAATTCTTCTTTTAATAAATTTTTCATTGTGTTCAGTTTATATGTATCTATTAAAAGACATTTCATATTTTTTCCAACTTTTATATTGTTTATATTTTCTTTTGTTAAAATATTTTTAATGAAATCTTTTGCAGAGTTAAACTGTCTTTTTTTATTTAAAACTAGTTTGTCTTCAATAATGTAATAATTTTCTGGATGTGATTTTATGAAATTATCACAAGCTTTTCTATCCCAAACCTTAGGACCTTCATGAATATAATAATTGCTCTGTTTGTAAACATTTAATTCAAATATGAATAACCCAATTTTTTTCTCATCAGTCCAATAATCACTTTTGAAGACAGAAAAATCATTATCCTCTAATTTTTCTTCAATAGATTCTTGGGTTTTTTTAAGCTGAGGATGAATTGAATCAACTGGAATATCTGGAATATTAAATTTTATTGTAATTGTTTTAGTTTTTCTATCTTTAAATTGTTCATAAACTGATTTATAAGAATTTTCAAGGTTTAATTCCTTATTATGTTTATTATTATATTTCTTTTTATTATATTTATTCTCATTATATTTTTTATTATAATAATTTTCCGGGTTAATTCTATAGAAAAACTTTATTTTATCTTTTTCATCAGAGTTTAGAAAATTTCTAGAAGCTATAACAAATTCTGCCATTTTTTCTTTTTTCAATGCTGCTCCAACATTTCTATTTTTATCTGTTGGGTCAATAGCTATAAGTGGATCTTTAAATGATTTTTCTGTTTTGTAATTTTTTAAATCAATAACTGTTTTATTTCTCCAATTAGATGCTGCTTTTAAAGTTTCTTCAAAGTTATTATATCTTAATATTAATATTTCACAAAGATATCCTGCAAATCCGCCTACTTTAAATTCTGATCCATAAGTACCAACTGCACTCATAAATCTTTTTAGAAGTAGAACTTCTTCTTTTTGTTTTTCTGTTTTTAAGTGTTTTTGAATATAATTGGTATGTAAAATTGTCCTATCTACTGCGGATTTCAATTCTTCAGCATTATATATTTTATAACATGGAACAAAATCAACATCATATCCATTAATATGGCTAGTAAGATAAGGGTGAGATGCATAATGTTCTTCAGCTATTCCATTTAAATGTTTACTACATTCATATCCTAAATAAAGGCCTTTTTCTTTTAGATAATCTTCATCTGATTCAAGTTGAAAATTAATAAAGATATCAATATCTGAACTTCCAGACAACCAAGTTCCTTTTGCTATTGAACCTACAAGTTTAGCTTCAACATCAATATTTTCCTCTTTAGATTTATTATTGATATAGTTAATAGCATCCCTAGCAATTTCATGAACTTTTTCTATTTCCAATTCTGTAGGTTTTATTTCTTTTAATATTTTTTTATAGTCCATAAAATCACTTAATAATATTAATAATTATAAACTTTGGTTAATTAAAATAATATTTAAAATAATATTTAAAATAATATTTATAATAATATTTGAAATAATATTTATAATAATATTTATACTAATAATTTATAATAATAGTAGCCTATAATAATCCATAATAGTTTACTAATAATAGCTATAATATGGCCGTAATAATAGCTAGAATAATAGCTAGAATAATAGCTAAATGAGTTTTGCAATAATATTCCATAATTAATATAAAATAATAACTAAATAAATCTGAGATAATATTTATTATTAATAGTTATAATTATATTTTAGAATTTGAATTATAAATCAAAAATTTTGATTTCAGAGTAAATAGGTCCATTTGGAGTTAGCTCACTCTTTTTTAAAGATATTTTTTCAATATCCATATTCCCAATTTCAATATCTTTTAATTCTCTTATTTTTGATTTAAATTCTTTTTTATCTCTTAAATTTCTTATTCTTCCTATTGTAATATGAGTTTTAAAGTTTTTATCTAATTTAAATCCAATTTTTTTAAATTCTGAGTCTAATTTTTCATGTAATTTAGTTAAAAAGGGGTTGTTTTCAGATCCAACCCATAAAACTTTCATATAATTTTCATTTGGGAAAGTTCCAATTCCTTTAATAGATATTTGGTTAGAAAATTCATCTTTCAAATTATTTTCATTTAAAACTTTTCTTATAACATTTTTAACTTCAATGATTTTCTTTTTATCTATGTCTCCAAAAAATTTAAGTGTAAAATGAAAATTTTCTTTTTCAACATATTTTATATTATTTTCAGTTTTTTTAAATTCATTTTGAACTTTCAAGATATTCTGAATTAAATCTTGATTAATATCAATAGCTAAAAAACAACGATATTTTTCACTCATAATTTCACAAAAACTATTTTTCAATTATTGTTTCTTCTATTGACATTCCAAAGTGTCTTGCTCCTTTATCAATAAATACTTTAATTTTATCTCCAATTTGGATGTCTGATACTGAAATAGCTTCCTCTTTATCATTCACAAGCCTTATTGTTTCAGCGTTTTGTAATAATGATTTTATTTTAATTCCATCAAATTCTGCTTCTATTAATATAAGGGGCCTTTTTTCTATTTTGACTCTACCTACTATAACAGTTCTACTTTCACCATCTTTATCTACAGCTAGAACCTCATCACCAGTTTCAAGCTCAGATAAGTATTTTGTTTTATTGCCTGGAACCATAATATATGCTTGAACTGGCCCCGCATTTACTCTAAAAGGCCTTGAAGCAACGTATTCACTCTCAAGAGATTCACTATGGACTAGAAACATGGCTTTTGAATAAGAACCAATTAACATACCTTCACCTTGAGACATCATGGAAGTTGTATCAATACATACTCTATCTCCACTGCCTACAGGTTTAATGTTGGTAATTGTAGCTTCTTTTAAATCGTATTCTTCATTAGAAGCATCTTCAATTATTTTGGCAATTTCTTTTATCTGTTTAAATGTTTTTGGTTGGAATATAACTCCATCAGAACCAGTTTCTAAAGTTTCAATAGCTAATTTAGCTTCTTCTGGACTATTCACAGCAGCAATTAGTTTTACTTCTTCACTTTGAAGATCAGCAATTATATTTTCAAGTGGGATGACTGTCCAATCTTTCCCTACAAGTATTAAATAGTCAACTACTTTTCCCAAAACTCTAGCTAACTCTTCATGTTTTTTACTATTGATTTCAACATATGCTACAACTTTTTTTCCTTTATTTTTAAGGTTTTTAGCTATTTCCAAGTCGATAGAATCATTTAAATCCGTGTTAATGTCTAATTTTAGAGTTCCATCTCCTTCTCCGTTGTTTCCAACAAGACATATATCTGCATTTTCATCTTCGCTTATAATTTTTATGTTTCCTAATTTTTTTATATTATTAATATCTTTCAAATCTAAAACATAATCAATTCCAGATTCAAGTGCAGTAGTAATTAAGTCTTTTTTTTCTTCCCATTCCTTATCTGGGGACATAATCCAAGCGAATTTTTCAGTCAAAATCAAATCTCCTTAATTTAAATATTGGTTACAAGTTTATTCTAAGATTTTCAAAGCTTCATCAACATCTAAGTCTTTATGCACGACTTCAGAAATAGCTTTTGTAATTTTTCCAGGGGATTTTGCTTGGAAAAGATTCCTTCCAAATGCAACGCCTGCTCCACCAACTTCAAGAGAATCTTTTACCATTTCTAATAATTCTCTATCAGTTTCTACTTTTGGGCCTCCAGCTATTACTACTGGAACTAATGCTCCTTCAACAACTTCTTTAAAAGTGTCTGGATCTCCGGTATAATTTGTTTTAACAATATCCACACCTAATTCAGAACCGACTCTTGCAGCATGTTTAACAAGCTCCACATCATGTTCATTTTTAATTTTCTGCCCTCTTGGATACATCATTGCAAGGAGAGGAATTCCCCATTGGCTACATGTTTCAGCTATTTCGCCTAATTCCATTAACATGTCTGCTTCTGTTTCTGATCCAATATTTACATGTATAGATACAGCATCTGCTCCTAACTGTATGGCTTTTTCAACAGACGTAACTAAAACTTTGTTATTAGGATCAGGGCTTAATGAAGTACTTGCTGAAAGATGTATAATAAGTCCTAAATCTTTACCATAGCCTCTATGTCCTTGTTCAATTATTCCTTTGTGCATTAAAACTGCATTTGCTCCACCACGAGATATGCTCTCGATGGTTTCGCTCATATGAACTATTCCTTTAACTGGTCCAATTGATACTCCATGGTCCATTGGTGCAATAACAGTCCTATTAGTTTTTCTATCTATGATCCTTTCTAAACGAATTCTCTTTCCAATCATAATTACTCATTCTCCTATGAATTGTAATTTAAGAATATTTAAATAAGATAAACCTTTTAAACATTATAAATCTTCTTTAAGCTTTATAATTCATCTTTTCATTTTAATAATTCTTGTTAATTTTAAATTAAAAATATTTTTATAATTTTTTATAATAACGATATCTCTATTTCTTTAACTATAAAATATTTTTCAATTACTTTAATAATATAATTGAACATAATTAGTTTTGATAATATGAATGTTTGTAATATTAAAATTTTTAATCATAAAGGTTATGATAATATAGATTATTATTGTGTAAATATTAGTATTATAAATTATTTTGTGTAAATATTAATAGTTTAATTTTGATGATATAAACTTCTAATAATATAATCTCCTAAAATGTATAATAATATTAATTCTTTTTATTTTTATTTAATTTAGGGCTCCAAAGTTTGAATTCTTTTATTTGTGGGGGTATTCCTTCACTTCCACAGGATTCTAACCAACCCTCAGATGATTCAAATATTTCTTCTGTCTGAGAACTTCTAACAAAATCAATAAGTCCTCTGTTTCGAATTAAGGTAACTTTTGGTTTTAATAATGATGCCCATATAAAATATACTTTGAATGTGGTGTCTGGGTGATATCCTCCGCCTAAATCTACAGAAAGAACATCACATTTATCTAATTTTTTAGAAACTTTTTCTATTGTATCATGGAGTCTAACATCACCACTAATAAATTCTAAATTTTCATATTTTTTACTTAGAATATCCATTTTAGGAATAGATTCGGGACTATTATCCAATGCAACTAATTTGCCTTTTTTAATATTTTTAGCTATCATTTGGCTGGTATTTCCAATATGACATCCTAATTCAATTACTATGTCGTTTTCTTTTAGGACTTCTTCCAATTGTTTTCTATAAATTTTTATATCATAACTGATTAATATCATATTATCTTTTATTTTATCTATTTAATTTTTAAATACTATTTAGTTTTTAAATATTTATTAAAATTCATATATTATCATTATATATTTTTGATATTTTAAAATCTTCAACCTTAAAGTCACCAGATTCATCAATTTTTGATAAATTTTCCTCTTTTGTAATTGCAAAAACAGTATTTCCAAGCATTGCCATTGATGATCCAATAGTACATTTTTTTAACTGATCAACAATATTTAAAAGCTCGCGGTTTATTAAACCAGTATCTTTTGCAAATTCATATGAACAGTTCATAAAATTTTCTAAAGTTGGATTTTTTTCTATTTTTTCCTGCATAACTATTCCTATTTTGTTTATTTTTCTTTTTTTAATTGGGTCTTCTATAATAGTAGAAGTATCTATCTGCCCATATGTTTTTGTAAGAACAACAAAATCAGAAAAATTGTTTTTTTCTTTTAAAGGTAGTGTTTTACCAATTCCTGGGGCTCCTGGAGACTCCCTAATAACAATACCTTTGGATGTTTGAGATAAAACATCTCCTAAACCACTTCCAAGGTTAACTTCTGCAAAATGTGCCATTTGCATTGCATCATTTTTTGATATTTTTGGTTTAAAAAGTTTAAATAATCCAATAGCTGTTCCAAGTGCACATGAAGCAGAAGTACCAAATCCTGATCCAATTGGAACACTTATTTCATGATTTATAATTAAATCATTTTTCAATTCAAGATTAAAATTGTTTTCAATTGCTTCTATTGTTTTTAAACTTATTTTTTCGTTTTTTAAGTCTTTTTTATTATTAATAATAATATTAATATTATTTTTTGTGGTGTTTTCATCTTTTAAAGATTCAACTGTTGTTTTAACACCATTATTAATTAAAACTCCTGCACCACAGGAACCTTTTCTTAAAGGATCTTGATCATTTTTTATGCTAAAAAACCCAGTTATATGGCTTGGTATAAATGTTGATACTTTCATATTATTCCTTTTTATAAATAAATTTATATTTTGACCTTATTTTCAATATTTTGGTTTTAGATAATTTTTATTTCTAGTAAATTATTCATAAACTTATTTTATTTTGAAAATAATATATTATTATATATTATTATAATAAACTATATTATTATAATAAATCATATTATTAATAAGATTATATAATTATATTAAAATTAAATTATTTAGAATTATTCATGTAAATTATATAAAATCATTATATTTATTTATTAAAATTTTTATATCTAGTTTTAAATATAGCTAGTTTTAAAAATATGATTGATATCTAAAACTAATATAATTAATATTTAAAATTATTAATAACTATAATTTGATATGACTTAAACATATTTTATCTAAATAGTTTTTATTTAAACAGGTTTTATCTAAATAATTTTTATTTAAACAGATTTTATTTAAAAAAATCTTTAGGAGAAATTTTTTTGAAAAAAAGAATAGATTTACATATGCATAGCTTGTTTAGTGATGGTGAATTGTTACCTTCTGAATTAGCTAGAAGAGCAGCAGTTTTGAATCATGAGACAATAGCTATTACTGATCATATTGACTCTTCAAACATAGAATCTATATCTAAATTAGCTAATGCTGTAGATGATATTAATCAAAATTGGGATATAAATGTTGTTATTGGTGCTGAGATAACACATGTTCCTATTGAAATTATTGATAAATTAGCTATAAAAGCAAGGGATTATGGAGCTAATATTATAGTTGTTCATGGGGAAACATTATCTGAACCCGTTATTAGTGGAACAAATTTAGCTGCTGTAAATTCCCAAAATGTAGATATATTAGCTCATCCTGGTCTCATTACCAATGAAGAAGCTGAAATAGCTAGAGATAATAATATATTCCTAGAAATTAGTGCAAGAGCAGGTCATTGTTTAGCTAATGGTCATGTTGCTAGAATTGCTAATGAAGTAGGCGCAAATTTAGTGATTGATACTGATGCTCATGCACCAAATGATCTAATTACATATGAAAAGGCTAAACTTATTGGTTTAGGTGCTGGATTGAGTGAAAAACAGGTAAACACTGTTTTAAGAGATAATCCTCTTAAGATTCTTAGAAAAAGAAATATTATTTAAATTAATTTAATTAATAAAATAATTAAATTTAATTATATAATAATCTGCCATAAAATATAATCTAATATTAAAAATAATAATGTAAATATGGAATAATAATCTAATAGAAGGTAATATAAAATTAATTTGTGATTTAATATAAAAATTTATTGATAAAGAATATAATAAAATTTATTTAATAAAAAATAAGAGGAATAAATCCTCTTTAATTTTTTAATTTTTTAAATCTTTTTACTTTTATTTCTAAAAATTTTTAGAAGTTTATACTTGCAGATTTTCCTTGTCCTTTTAATGTGTATGTATTTATATTCCAATTTTTAACAGTTCCTAAACTATTTTGAGAGCTTGTTGTATCTGCAACTACCCAAGTGTCGCCTACTTTTATCTGTGCAAAAACATGCCCTATTCTTCCACTTACTGTAAAAGTACAGTCTGCATGAACATATCTTGCAGCTAGCCCGGCAGATCTAGATAAAGCTATTAATAGGTGTGTTTTGTCAACACAATTTCCTAATTTCTTTTCTAATGTACCTGTTGCTGAATATTTTGTATCATAGTAGAAACTATACTTTATATTATCTCTCACATAGTTGAATATTGCTGTTGCTTTTTCTAGTTCAGTTTTGCAGTTTTTTGTTAGACTTGTTGCTAAAGATTTTATTGCTGCATTATTTACTTGACAATTAGTTGTAGCTACTAAATATTTTTGTAATTCACTTGAACTTAATGTGTTTTTTTCATTTAAAGGACCAGTAGGTATGGATCCAGATCCACTTCCTCCACTACTTCCACTTCCTCCATTTATCTTATCTGTGCTTTTAACATTTAATGTTAAATAATTTGGTAGTCTTCCTTCTGTTTTTGTGAAATCAAGAATTTTTGAAAAACCTAATACTAAGGTTTGGAATTGTATATTTCCTAGTTTTGAACTTCCATAATTTGGAGCTTGACCATTTTTAAGCATATATGATGAAACTCTTGAGGCTAAATCTACAAAATCACTTTTGTATATATTTCCATTTATTGAGCTTCCTGAAGGATTTGAAGGATTTTTAAAAGTTTTAGCTACAATGCCTGTATTAATTCCTTTATTAATATTTACAATTGTGGCTGATGCTAAATATAAAAATTCAGTCATTGAATATTGTTTTCCATTTATTAAAACATAGTTTGGAAGAACTCCATTATTCTTAACGAATAATTCTATTCTTGAACCTGCATCTTTTATATTAGCTAAACTAATTGTTCCAGAGCTTGAGGAACTATTAGATCCATTTGTACTACTATTTGTGTTAGGGTCTCCACCAACAATAATCCCATTTTTACCATTATAATTTGGCACTAATTTATTTAGGTTAGTGGAAATCTTTTTATCAAATGAAACATAGTTAGGCATTACATTATTGGACTTATAATAATCTACTATCTTAGCAAATCCGTAAACTATAGTTTGAAATTGTATTTTTCCTATACTTGAACTTCCATAATTTGGAGCTTGATTGTTCAAATCTACAAATGAAACAATTCTTTTTGCTAAGTCTATATAATTAGATTTATATAATTTTCCACTAGTTGAACCACCATTAGGATAACTCGGATTTTTAATATCTTTTGTAGTAATATCTGAATTACTCCCTCCATTTAAATTTATAATGGATTTAGAGAGTAAATATAGAAATTCACTCATAGATATCTTTTCACCATTTAAAGTTATATAATCTGGAAGTTTACCATTTTTTTCAACATATTTTTTTAGCTCGGTTGCTGCAGACATAATATTTTTATTACTGAATTTAACTGTTGAAGTTAAAATTTTAATAGTATTTGATTCTACAGTACCTCCAGCTGCATTTTTTGAATATGTTGTTGAAACATTGCCTGTTTGATTATTTTCTTCAGAAATTTCTTTATTTGAATTGTTTAGTTGATTATTATCATAATCTGAATTATCTTCAGTTTCTCCTATTTCTGAATTTGAATCATTTGGGTTATTTGTCGAAGATTCGTTATTAGTTTGATTTTCGCTAATATTATTAATATTTTCTTTATTTATATTAATAATATCTTTTTCTGAATTATTTACATTATTTATTGAATCTTCAGACAAATTATCTGCACTCTGAGTAAAAAGATTTCCTATAGTGTCGTTTGTGTCATTGGCATATATTATGCTACTATTTGCAATTACAAATAGTATAATAAATGCAGACAACATTTTTACTCTATTCGAAATTTTTTTACCTCCATTACTCAATTAAAAAGTTTTTTATATTATAATAAGTTGTTTTATAATTTCAATAAAGTTTTATTATAATATAACTCTAAAACTGAGCATTTAATTGTTTTGTCTTTTAAACATTATAAATCTATTGTTTTTTCCTATTGAAGCTTTTTTCTTAACCCTTAATCTTATTTCAAGAGCATTGTATTAGTATCCTATTATCATTTTTATTAACTATACAAAAGTTTATATTATTTATTAGGGTTTTAACAATTTATTTGCTAATAAAAAGCACTCATTATAAATATTATTCAATTTATAACCAATAATTAATACTTTTTTTATATAACAAATCTACTATTAAATAATAATACTAAAAACTAAATAGAAATTTTTTAGAATTTAAATTGTATCTTAAGAAATATTATTAATGGAAAATAAATACTAAATAATATCTATAAAATAAAATAAGTAATTGTAAAATGGGTTTAATAAATAAAAAAGTAAATAATTTATAAAATATAAATGAAGAGTTAAATATTAAATAAAAAATTAAAATAGTAAAGTATTAGAATGTTATTTCTGCTACTTTACCTGTTTTGAGTTTGTATGTATATGGATTCCAATTATTCACAACACCTAAACTATTTCTTGAGCTTGTTGTATCAGAAACTGTCCAAGTATCGCCTATAAGAACTTGTACCCAAACATGTCCATAAACATTTCCGCTAGAAAATGTACATGAGCCATGAACATATCTTGCTGCTAATCCTGATGCTCTATAAAGAGCTATTGATAAGTGTGCTTGATCTACACAGTTACCATATCCAATTTTTGATGTTTTAACAGCTCCATATTTGGTATCATAATAAAAACTATAATCTACGTTTTTTTGCATCCAATTATAAATAGCAGTTGCTTTTTCTAATTCGCTATTACAATTTTTTGTAATGCTGGCTGCTAATTTTTGTATTGTTGAATCTGTCACTTGGCAGTTTTTAGTGCTTTTCAAATATTTTTGTAACTCACTTTCACTTAAAGTGTTTTTGTCATTTAAAACAGTAGTTTTAGCTGAATTATCTTCACCATTACCTCCAGAATTAATAGGATTATTAGAATTTACATTTATAGTAACAGTTGAAGGTAATTTATTATATTTTGATACATATTCTAGTATCTTTGAAAATTCCCATATTATTGTTTGGAATTGAATTTTTCCCAAAGGAGAATTTGCATAGTTTGGAGCTTGCTTATTGGTTTTTAGATATTTTGTAACATTTTTTGCTAGAGATATATATGAAGTTTTTGATAATTTGCCGTTTATTGAATTTCCTGTAGGTTTTACTGGATTACTTATTGAAATAGGAGTAATTCTGCTTGTTGAACCACTATTGATATTTGTTATTGCACAACTTAATAAATATAGAAATTTAGCCATAGTATATTTTTTTGAATTTATTTCTACATAATTTGGTAGTACATCATTTTGATTAATAAATGCATTTACTCTGGATGCTGCATCTTTGATACTATTTAAACTTATACCACTAGAAGTAGTAGGGTTTGATGGTGTTACAGAACGAGTATATTTTGGCATTAATTTGTTTATATTATTATTTTTGGATATTTTTAAAGTTATTTTTGATGGTAAATATCCTTTACTATATTTATAATATACAACCTTATTTAACATATATATTATAGTTTGATATTGCATTTTCCCTAATTTAGTAGTTAAAAAATTAGGGGCTTGATTTTTATTACTTGCAGTATCAATATATTTTATTAATTTTTTTGAATAAGAATAGTATTGTGATTTACTTAACGAACCTTTTATAGTAACTCCTGATGCCTTAGAAGGATTTTTGATATTATATTTTATAGTAACAGATGTTGTTTTTTTGTTATATTGGTAATAAATAGTTTTACTCAATATATACATATATTCGGGCATTGAAAACTTGTATCCTCCAATATTAATGCTGTTAGGTAGTTTATTATATTTTTTTATATAACTATCAACAGTTTTAGATGCTTTTAATATTTGACTTTGAGTTAATTTAGCAGGTTCGCCTGCAGCTGCCTGACCAGTTAACTTATTTTTTGTGTTATTATTAGAAGCACTTTTTTGGATGTTTTCATTGTTATTATCCTTTTTTTCACTTTCATTAGAAATATTATTTGAGTTTAAATTAATTGTGTTTTCATTTACACCTTGAACAAAATTATTGCTTTCTATACTATCTCCAAGACTTGATGAATTAGTTATATTACTTGCATAACCTGCACTTATTCCAATGAAAAATAGACAAAATATAAATAAAATAAATGCCTTTTTTTTCAACTTAATTTTTCCACCTCATTGACTCTATTATCTAGCTTTATTTTACTAGATTCATTTAATCTAAATATTCATTAAAATAAGTTAAATATATCAAATTTTTATATCTATTTGCTTTTTTTTATCTAATTTTTATAATTAAAAAATAGATATAAATATAATACTAATTGTAGAGTCATGCAATATAGTATATATACAAAAAGAACTCAAATTTAATAAAATTCTTTTATTACTAATATAAATTTGATTAAAATCTATATTTGAGTTAAAATATAACTATTTAACTTATTTTTAATATCATATCTATTATTTAATTTAATAGCTTATAAACTTTTATATATTAAAATAAGCACATAAAGCTTTTTTTTTAGAATAAAATCATAGAACTTTGTATTCAAGCACCAAATCATTTCCTAATTGATACCTATTTTTTAATTCAAGGTTAATAGCTTCTTTCATAAAATCAAAACCATCTCCATCAAACAATGTTTTAGCATATTTTCCTCCAACTATCATTGGGGCTATACAAACTTTTATTTCATCAATTAGGTTTTCTTTTATCATTGAAAAGTTTAGAGTTGATCCTCCTTCCAGCATTAATGTTTTTATATTTTTTGAGTAGAGGTAACTCATCAATTCTGTTAAATTCACAGGATAATCTTTGGAATAGAATATGTCTGCTGTTTTACTAATTTTTTCACAACGTTCCAGTGCAACATTATCTTTTCTAATTCTATTAGAAACTGCAATGATTGTTTTTGCATCATCATTTAATATTCTAGATTTCAGTGGTGTTCTTGCCATGTTGTCTACTATTACTCTGATAGGGTTATCTGATTTTTTTGAATCTATTTTATGCACTGTTAATTTAGGATTATCTGTTAAAACAGTGTTTATTCCAACCATTATTCCATCAACTTCTTTTCTAAGTTCATGAACTCTTTTTAAATCTTCTGGTCCAGATATTTCAGAACTGCCCGTTTTTGTAGCTATTTTACCATCAAGTGTCATAGCTGCATTTAGTATTACATAAGGTTTCATCTTTCCACATATCTTCTTTCTTTTTATTTTTTAATAGCTAATAAATTTTTTATTTTTATAATTTTTAAAATAATTTTCTACTATTTATAAATTTAATAGTTAATATATAATATATTATTTTCTTATTTGTTTTTATTATTTTTTTCTTTATTCTATAAATTCTATAAATTTTATAAACTTTATAAATTTTAATAATTTTTGAAATTTTATAATTTTTTATTATAATTTAATAATCTTTTTATTTTAAGAAATTGATATTATTATTAATATGTATAAATATATGTAAAATTATAATAATTAGTAGTATCTAATTGTAAATTATATCTTCATTGGCTTTTCATAAATTAATTTAATATTTGTTTATTAATTTTACTATATGGTGATTTTTGGAGGTTTTTTTGGGTTTTCTTATTAAATTAAAATATAAATGTATAATTGGAATCATAAAGCAAATTTTTGAAATAATAATCTAAATTCATTTCATGTTTTAAATTTATAATAATAAAAATACTATATTTGGATAATTAATTATGTTTTATAAATATTGGTGATTAAATGGAAGATAGATACGAAAAGGGAATGAAAATTCTTAAAATAACTAATAAAGATGCTATAAATGGTTTGTTTGAAGAATTAGAAGATATAGCTCCAGATTTAGGAAGATTTATTGTTGAATTTCCTTACTCTGAAATATATACTAGAGAAGGGCTTGACTTGAAAACTAGAGAATTAGCTACAGTCGCCGCTTTAACTGCATTAGGAACTGCAGATGGACAGCTTAATAATCATATTAATGCTGCATTAAATGTGGGAAATTCTCCTCAGGAAATAGTTGAAGTTATAATGCAAATATCTGCATATGCAGGATTTCCTGCAGCTATTAATGGAATTTTTGCTGCTAAGAAAGTTTTTAAAAAAAGAGATTTATTACCACTAAAAAAATAATTAAACATTAAATTATTATGTGGTCATTAAGTGATAATATGTTTATGGGAGCATCAACTAAACAAGGTTTGGACATAGCTGATAAAAGCAGAAAAATTGTTAGATCTTTAATTGAAGAAGAAATTAAAGGACTTTCAAATGAAGAGAAAGATATTATAGAAAGAATTGTACATTCTACTGCTGATCCGGAATATGCTAAATTAGTTTCAATTAGTTCTAATTTTGTTGATTCTAGTTTAAAAGCTTTGAAAAATAATGAAGATATATTAACTGATATTAACATGGTTAAAGCAGGAATTACTCAATATAGTGGTAATGTCGACTGTTTTATTAGAGATAAAAAAGTAATTGAAATAGCTAAAAGTAAAAAAATTACAAGAGCTGCTGCTGCTATTGAATTTGCATCTCAAAATGATTTTAAAGGGATAATTGTTGTTGGAAATGCTCCTACTGCTCTTTATAAGGCTATTGAATTATATAATGATAAAAAATTAGATGTTGCTTCTATTGTTGGAGTTCCAGTTGGATTTGTTGGTGCTGCTGATTCAAAAGAAGAATTAAGAAACAGTTCTATTCCTAATATTATTACAAAAGGGCCAAAAGGTGGAACTCCTGTGGCAGTAGCATGTGTTAATTCACTAGTTCAGACTATGAAAAATTTAGATTATTAAGCTAAATATTTTTTAATAATTTTTATTTGATTATTCTTTCTTAATAATTTTTATTTGATTGTTTTTGCTTATGATTATATTTTTTTTATATGATTATTTTTTAATTATATAATGCTTTTTGTGTGTTGATAAAATGAATTCAGAAGAATTATTTAATGAATCAAGAAAATTTTTTCCTGGAGGAGTTAATTCTCCAGTACGTGCATTTAAACCATATCCTATTTTTATAGAAAAATCCAAGGGATCTAAAATTTGGGATGTTGAAGGTAATGAGTATATAGATCATTGTTTAGGCTACGGTCCTTTAATATTAGGTCATTCAGATTCTAAAGTGATAAAAGATGTTTGTAATCAAGCTAATATTGGTACTGCTTATGGGGCTCCAACTGAAAATGAGATAAAGTTGGCTAAATTGGTTACTGAAAGAGTTCCATGCGCTGAAATGATAAGGTTTGTAAATTCTGGAACCGAGGCTACAATGAGTGCTATAAGATTAGCCAGGGGTTTTACTGGGAAAAATAAGATAGTTAAATTTGAAGGTAGTTATCATGGGGCTCATGATTATGTTTTAGTCAAATCTGGTTCGGGAGCAGCTGCACTTCCAGATTCTCTTGGAATTCCAAATGATACTACAAAAAATACATTAACTTGTCCTTATAATGATATTGTTGCTTTAAAAAAACTTATTGCTGATGAAAAAGAGGATATAGCAGCAGTAATTGTAGAGCCGGTAATGGGTAACATTGGTTGTGTTGAACCAAATGATGGTTATTTAAATTTTTTAAGAGAAATTACTGAAGAAAATAATATACTTCTTATTTTTGATGAGGTTATAACTGGATTTAGACTTTCTCGTGGAGGCGCTCAAACTTATTATTCTATTACTCCAGATATTGTAACTATGGGTAAAATTATTGGTGGTGGATTTCCTATGGGTGCATTTGCAGGGAAATCAGAGATAATGGAAATGATAGCTCCAGAAGGAAATGTTTATCAGGCAGGAACATTTAATGGAAACCCAATATCCATAAAAGCAGGTTTGTCAACTTTAGAACAACTTGATAATAAATTTTATAGAAATTTAAATAAGAAAGGAGATTATTTAAGAAGTCAAATTTCTGAATTAATTATGGATTTAAGTTTAAATATCCAAACAGTCGGTTTGGCATCTATGTTTCAGATATATTTCAATGAAGATAGGGTAACAAATTATGAAATAGCTAAAAAGTCAGATATTGATAGATTTTCTGTTTATTTCCATGAATTAATGAATAATGGCATTTTCATACCTCCAAGTCAATTTGAGTGTAACTTTTTATCTTCTTCTCATAATAATGAAGATATAGAAAAATTAATATTGGCTATTGAAAATTCATTAAAAATAGCTTGGAAATGAATTATTTTATTTTTCAATTAATTTATTTCTTTTAATTTACTTCTTTTAATTTATTCTTTTAATTAGCTAGTTTCTTAATTTATTCTTTTAATTAAATTATTTTTTTTATTTTAATGAACTTTTTTTTAAATATTTTATTTTTTAATGATAAAATTGAATCTAAAAAAAATTAAAAAATTGATTAATATGTATATGATTATAATAATATTATAAAAAAATATTATAAAGAATAAAATTATAAAAATAAAATTCTATTAGGAAAATAAGCTAAAAAACAATTAAAAAAGAACTTAAAGTATGGAATATACAAAGATAGTTAAAAAAATTGAAATAATTATTAATATTATTAAAAATTAAGAGAAATTATTGAAATATTAATTTTTGATTAACATAATAATATTAAAGTAATAATATTAAAGTAATAATATTCAATATTAATAATGAATATTAAAATTCATATAATCTAAAAATATCATATAATCTAAAAATAAAAATAAAAAATTAGACCATAATTAGTCTAATTATCCTAAAACTGATCCTAAACCTTTAGAAGCCATTAAACTAACAAAAGATCCTTGAGGAATCATTACAATGTTGCCTTTTGAGTATTGGTCTAATGCAACTTGAACCATCGCATTTCTTTTTTCAGGATTATTTGCAGCAGTTGAAAGTGCTGATGCAAGAGCCATAACAGCTTCTCCTCTACTCATGCTCCCTCCATGCAATTCATCATTTTCTCTTACAAGATCTATTGCACTAATATTAGTTTCCTGTCCATTAACTTTTATAGGACCGGCAGATTTTATGATTGCATCTAATGCTTCAGTATTTATGGCTACTACTGCATCAGGAGTCATATTTGTATTGGCTTCAACAATTTCTTTTGCATATTGCATTCCTTGTTGAGTATTAGAATCCCATAATGAGTCATGAAGTAAAAGTTTACTTCCAGCCCCTTGGGCCTGTGCTTCTGCAGGTTCTGATTGTGTTGGATGTCTCATTCCAGATGGATATACAGGAGTATAATTAGATATGCTTCCATTTTTCATATTTACTACAAATGCCATATCAACAGCACCCATACCAGGTCTTGATTCGCCTTCGTCAACAGCTAAAACCAAAATACTTTTATCTCCTTGAGATAAATCAGGACCACCTAAAAATGTACCCCAAACGACAGCAAGTATTCCAATTGCAGCTACTACAGTAATTGCAATTATAAGTTTATTTTTTCTTTCCATGTTTTATCCCTTCCCAAAATAGTAAATTTAAAAATTGTTTTTTATTTTTTAGTTTTCGTTTATTCTTTTATTTTTAATTTATTTAACAATTCTATTAATAATTAGAGATAATATAATATTAGAGATAATATATACTTTTAATTATTTTAAACAGTTAATAACCATTATAAAAAAATTGTTTGATAGGATAAATAATATATTTTCATCCTATTATTTCTAAAAATAAACTATCTTAAAAAGTAGTTAATTATGATTAAATTAACTATATAAAATTAATAGTTAGTATATTACTTAATCTATATAATATATGTCTTCATTAAATATAATCTTTTCTATATATACTATATATATTAATAATATGATTATTAATTCTATTATATTATAATTAATAATAATTTATCAAAATAATAAATAAAAATATAATAATAATAAAATAAATATATTAATATATGGTAAAAATTGTTGTTGGTTGTGGTGAAAATAAAAATGTTATCTTAGCAAAAGAAGAATTAGCTGAGAAAAATAACCTTGAAATAAATTTAGCTTTTTCTGATGATGATTTAATATCTGCAATGAATGATAAAACAGTTGATGCTGTTGTTAGAGGGTCTTTAAAATCTTCAAGTCTATTAAGAAAGCTAAAATATTTAAACAAGGAAAAATTTATTAATAGGGCAAGTTTTATCAAGTTTAAAAATGAATTAAATGAGGATGTTGAAGATTCAGAATTAGATTTTAATGGGTTTTTGTTAGAACCAGTTGGCATCGATGAAGGAAAAAATATTGATGAAAAATTTGAGATGATTATTCGGTCTGTTAACTTTATATTGGGATTAGGCAAAACTCCTAAAATAGCTATTTTGTCCTGTGGAAGAAAAGAAGATTTTGGAAGAAGTTCTGAAATTGATAAATCATTAGAAGATAGTGAAAAGTTATTAAAAAAGTTAAGTGATTTTTTTTTACATGATGAATTATATTCTAAATGCCTTGAATCAAATAATTATATAAAAAATGAAAATATCAATGAATCAAAAAATATTCAAAAGAATTTAATTTATAATTTTGAGAATATTTCTATAAAAAATTATAACATATTAATAGAAAAAGCTATTGAAGATGGAAACAATATAATTGTTGCTCCTAATGGGATAATTGGGAATATAATTTTTAGGACTCTTGTATTAGTTGATTCATGGAAAAGTTTTGGGGCTATTGCTTTAGGTAGTGAAAAAATTTTCATCGACACAAGTCGTGATCAGTCAAAAGAGGGTTATATGAGGGCTATAAGTTTAGCATTTAATTTAGCTAATAAAAAACTATTAAATAAATAATTTTCTATTTTAAAAAGTTTTAATTTTAAAATGATATTTAATTTAATATAGTTAATTTTATAATATATAGAGTACTAAATCTTTTAATATAAATTTTTATTCTCAGAATTAGATTTTATTTTTATAATTAGATTTTCTTCTGTAATATTATAATTTTGTATATTACTTTTAATATTATGCAATATTATATAATTTTTTATTATCTATAATCCTTTTTAAATTTTAATTACATTCTTATTTATATTAAAAGTTTAAAAATTATCCTCTATTATTTATTAAAAGGTAAAAATATGGAATTTATGAAACCAATATATCAACTTTATGAATGGTATATATCAAGAGGGCTAGATCATTATACTATGCCCAAGCATATAGCTATAATCATGGATGGTAATAGGAGATACTCTAGAGTCCAAGGTAATATCAATGTTATTAAAGGGCATGAAATTGGTGTTGATACACTAGAGAAAGTTCTTGACTGGAGTATTGATTTAGGAATTGAAATTGTGACTGCTTATGCGTTTTCAACAGAGAATTTTAATCGGCCTAAAGAAGAAGTAGAAGGTCTTATGAATTTGTTTGTTAAAAATTTTAAAAGAATAGTTGCTCATGAAAAAATTCATAAAAATGAGGTTAAAGTTAAGGTAGTTGGAAGACTAGATCTTTTACCTGAAAATGTAAGGGATGCAATTCTTGAAGCTGAAGAATCTACTGCTCATTACAACAAAAAACTTTTTAATTTAGCTATTGGATATGATGGAAGGCTTGAAATAGTTGATGCAATAAAAAAAATAGTTAAAGAAGTTGAAGAAGGTAAAATTACTAGGGATGAGATTGACGAAAAAACAGTTAGTGATAATCTGTATACTGCAGGGCTTGAAGATCCTAATTTAATCATTCGTACAAGCGGGGAAGAGAGATTGAGTGGATTTCTTTTATGGCAATCTTCCTATTCTGAATTATATTTTTGTGATAGTTTGTGGCCTGAATTAAGAAAAGTAGATTTTTTAAGAGCTATTCGAGATTATCAACAAAGAGAAAGGAGATATGGGACCTAAAAAATTATTAATTATTTTTAATTTTTTTAAAATTTTTATAATCATTACTGAGGGATTTTAATGATAGATGTTCATTGCCATGTTGATTTTGAACAATTTGATGAGGATAGAGATCAAATAATAAAAAATGCAAAGAAAAATCTTACTGCAATAATAAACTCTGGAACTAGCATTGAGGGAAATGAAAGAGCACTCAATCTTTCAAAACAGAATAATAACTTTATTTATCCTACTTTTGGTTTTCATCCAGTTGGTTCTGGAAAAATAAGTGATGAAGACTTAAATTTATCAATTAATCAAATGATAAATCATATTGATGATATCCTTGCCATTGGAGAAGTAGGAATGGATTATTTTTATGTTAAAAATAAATTAGAGAGGGCTAAACAAGGAGAAACATTTAAAAAATTTGTGGAGTTAGCTAATGAATATAAAAAACCTTTAATTATTCATGCTAGAGATTGTGAAAGAAAAGCATTTAATATAGTTAAAGAATATGATAATATCCCCAGTGTTGTATTTCACTGTTATAGTGGTAGCTTAAAAACAGCTAAAAAATTAATAGATGAGGGCTATTATGCATCAATTTCAACTATGATATGCTATTCAAAACATCATCAAGATTTATTTAAGGAAATACCTCTTGAAAATATTTTAACTGAGACAGATAGCCCTTATCTTGCTCCAAATAGGGAAGATAGAAATGAACCTTCTAATGTGAAATTTGTAGTAAAAAAGTTAGCTGAAATAAAGGAAGAATCCTTTGATTATATTGATAAATTTACTGAAAAATCAGCTAAAAGTGTTTTTGGGATTTAAACAATTATTTAGATATTTTTTATTCAATAATTCTTTTTTAGACAATGAACTAATTAATATAAACTTTTCAAATATTTATCTTTTTGTTATTTTTATTTATTTCTAATTATTTTTTATTATTTTTTATTATTTTAATTCATCTTTACCTATTTTTACTTATTTTTACTTATTTTTAGTTATTTTTACCTATTTTTACTTATTTTTACTTATTTTTAGTTATTTTTACTTATTTTTAGTTATTTTTACTTATTTTTAGTTATTTTTACCTATTTTTAGTTATTTTTACCTATTTTTAGTTATTTTTACCTATTTTTAGTTATTTTGGATTATGTGATTATTTTTTATTTTATCAAATGTTTTATTTGGGACGAATGTTCGTTCTTTTACGAAAATATTTATATAGTTAATTGTTTATTATTATTGTATGGAAAATGTTTTGAGTGAACGTTTTCTAGAGATATTTTAAATATTATTTATTTGATGTAAAAGGAGGTGAAAATCTTGAAAAGCAAAATAATTCGAGAAAATAGATTTTTGAAGGAAAATTATAAGCACATTATTATATTAACACTTTTAATGGTAACATTATTATTTGGTTTATCAACAACTAGTGCAGCAAATAATACAATATCTGATAGTGATGTTGGAGGTATTGCTCAAGGTATAATCAATACAGGTAATGGTGATACATTGTTTTTACAACCAGGTAAATATATTGGAAATAACAATACCAATATAGTAATTAACAAAAGTTTAACAATACAAGGCAATGGATCATCAAATAGTGTTATTATCGATGCACAAAAAAACAATGGAATATTCTTCATAAACAATAATACTATAAAATTCATTAATATAACATTTATAAACGGAAATACAACTAATGATGGTGCTGCTATCAGAAACAATAATTTTGCAAATATAACAGTCATAAACTGTGAATTTATTAATAACGCAGCTAAGGGCTATGGTGGTGCTATTTGTAATGAAGGTCCTAATTTCAAAGTGATAAATTGTACTTTCACAAACAGCACATCCGCTGGTAGCCATAGTGGAGGAGCTATAAGAAATCAAGGAAACAACTTTACAGTAATAAATAGTACTTTTATAAACAATGAAGCAGATGGTGGTGGTGCTATCTTTGATATGAGTTATAATTTCACATTAATAAATAGTAATTTCATAAATAACTTAGTTAGGAATTATGGTGGTGCTATTATGCATTTTGGAAGTTATAATTTCATAATAATAAATAGTACTTTCACAAAAAACACGGCTACATGGGGTGGTGTTATTTTTGGTCAAGGTAGTGATGGAGTTACAATAATAAATAGTAATTTCACAAAAAATAATGCAACTGCTATCGGTAGTGGTGGAGGTGTTATTTATAGTGATGATAATAATTATATGATAATAGACAGTACTTTTATAAATAATACTGCTAGAAATTATGGTGGTGCTATTCATAATATTCGTAATTTAGGTGGTGTTAATTTCACTGTAATAAATAGTACTTTCATAAATAACACAGTATCTACTAGTGGAGGGGCTATATATCATGGTAATGGTGCCTATAATTTGAAAATAATAAATTCTACTTTTATTAATAATGCAGCAGGATATGGTGGTGCTATCTACAATCAAGGTAATAGTTCTATAATAACAAATAGTAATTTCACTAACAATATGGCTGAACTTAGAGGAGGTGCTATTAATAACAATAGAAATCTTATTTTAACTGATTCTAATTTCAAAAATAATAACGCAGAAAATGGTGGCGTTATTTATAATAATGCAAATTCTAATCTAACTCTTTCTAGTAATATCATGATTAATAATTCTGCAACTTTGGGGTCTATGATTTATAATTCTGGCAATATTGGTGTTTTAAATTTAACCTATATCAATAACTCTACAACTAATTTAACTAATGGTACTTATGTGATTTTAAATGTTACTTTAACTGACGATATGGGTAATACTGTCACAGGACAAAACATAACATTCTATGTAAATGGGATATTTATTGGAAGTTTAGAATCAATTGAAGGCCATGCTAATATTAATTATGTTGTTATAGGAAAAGAAGGCGATTTATTTTCTGTTAATGGTTATTATAATGGAATTGGAAACTATGGAATAATCACTAATGAAGGACAATTAAGAATCATTTTAATAGCTACTAATTCCACTATAAATGCTCCGAATACTAATGTAGGTAAGAATATTATTATTAGTGGTGTTGCTGTAGATGTAGATGGAAATCCATTAGTTAATGTTCAGCTTGATGTTATTATTGATGGTGTAGTTTATAATCTAATAACTAATAATGTAGGTGAATGGAGCATAGCTTATAATCCCAAATATGAAGGCTATATTAAGGTTCAAGTATATTATGTAGGAAATGATTCACATTATGGTTTTGTTAATTCTACAACTTTTAATGTAGTAAAAAATCCTATTGATCCAGACAATGGTTCAGATAACGGTTCTGATAACGGTTCTGATGTGGGTTTAAACAATGGATCCGATATGGATCCAGGTAATTATCCTATTGATAATCAAAACTATAACTTTACTACTAAAACACATTTTTCAACTCAACATGAAAGCAATTCAAATGCTAACAATAAATCTACTATGAAAGTTACTGGAATTCCTATTACCTCTATTTTAGTACTATTAATTTTTATTAGTATACTATCTATTAGAAGAAAAAAAAATTAAACATTTTTTAAACTCTTTATTTTTTAGAGTTTCTTATTTTTTTATTATTATTTATTAATTATATAACTTACTTCAAATTTTTAACTTATTTTGTAGCAGAAGTTCCAGCTAAATATCCTGTTGAAAAAGCTATTTGTAAATTATATCCTCCAGTTGGGCCATAACTTTCAAGTAATTCTCCTGCAAAAAAAAGGTTTTTACAATTTTTTAATTTGGATTCCATAGTTTTGGAGTTTATTTCATCAATATTGGCTCCACCACAGCTAATCATAGCAGATTTTTCAGGTAAACTTTTTATTTTTATTTGGAAACTTTTGATATTATTTATTATTTTATTTTTATCTTTTTTAGTCAGATTACTAAGTGTTTTATTTCCACTAACACCAATTTTATTTAAAAAAAAGTCTATAAATCTATTTCTTAGATAATATTTTAAATAATTTTTAACCATAGTTTTTCCATTATTTTGAGAATCAACGATTATTTTTTCATTTAATTCTTCTTCTGTCATATTAGGTAACATATCTAAATAAATGCATATATCTTCTAGTTCTATTTCTTCATGGCTAAATTTTTCAGAATTTTTGTCTTTAGAAAAATTATAATCTTTAGAAATATAGTTACTAATATCTAATATACCTGGGCCTGATAAACCAAAATGAGTGATTAAAACATTTCCTTTAGAAGTAATTTTTTGATTATTTTTAGTTTTATATAGAACTGAAATATTTTCTAAACTTATTCCTGCTAATTTTTTTAAAAAAGCATCTTCTATTTTTAATGGAATAGCTCCAGGGTATATCTGGGAAATAGAGTGTCCTAAATTAGCAGCTATATTATATCCTTCTCCATTTGATCCAGTTTGAGGATAGCTATCTCCTCCAGTAGCTAAAATAACTTTTTCAGCATAAATTGTTTTTTTGTTTGTTTCTATAATGAAATCATTATTGTCTCTACTTTTACTATCCTCATTATTAACTTCATTAATTTCATTAATTTCATTATTTTTATTATTTTCATTATTTTTATTAATTTCAAAAATATTATTTTTATTTTTTGAAATATTTTTCACATGGTTATTTAATAAAATATCTATATTAAGTTCTGATAAATATTCTTTTAGAATCAAAAGAATAGAATTAGCATCATCAGTTATAGGAAAACATCGACCATTTTCTTCTTCTTTAAACTCCAATCCTTTTTTTTCAAAAATAGATAATAATTTTTCATTATCTAATGCATACAAACTATGTTTTAAGAATATTTTATCTTCTTTTCTTAATTTTTCTAGGAATTTTTTAGTAGGTTTAAGATTAGTTATATTACATCTTCCTCCTCCAGTTAAAAGCAATTTTTTTCCTAAATATTCATTTTTTTCAATTAAAATTACATTTTTAGGTTTTTTCAATTCTTTTGCTGAGGATATTGCAGCCATCATGCCTGCAGGCCCACCACCTATTATTGCTATTTTATATTTTTTCATTATTTCACTTTGAAATTGATTAAGCTATTTATATTTATAATTTTTGTATAAGAACATTATTAATGGATTTTAATATTAATTTAATTATATTTTAATTCAATTATATTTTATATTATATTGTTAAAATATAAGTATTATAATTAATTTAAAAATATCATTTAGAATATTAGCATTATAATTAATTTAAA
>NZ_CALGFC010000043.1 GCF_937881195.1 uncultured Methanobrevibacter sp.
CCACAACCACAACACTCAAATCACCCTTACCAACACTAACACTAGCATTAGAACTGACAAATGACATGTAATCAGCATCCCCATCAAAAACAACATAATAAGTAGATAATCCGATATTTGAAAGAGTATACGATAATTTAGCAATACCTTGATTATTGGTAGTACTACTACCATAGTAAACACCATTCACATAAAACTTAAGGATTTTATCACGAAGATCATTTCCATTTTCATCAGTTAATTTAGCAGTTAAATTTACTTTCTTGGATAGTTTGCCACTAACATTAGAAACAGTAATATTAACCCTTTGTTTGTGAGAATTTGTAAGTAAACCATTTTTAATAATAATTCCTTGATCACCATAGCTAGAATTAGAATAATAACCAGAATAATAACCAGATACTATAGAAGGACCAGCAATATCAACATAATATGTTAGATTTGCCATGCCATTAATCACATTAACATTTCCTAGGAAATTATTATTTAAATAAAAAGAAATAATTCCGCCAGTAATAGGATTGCCCATATTATCAGTTAAATTAGCAAAGATTAAAAAATTTTGTCCATTTTCAACATAATATGAATTATTATTTAAAAATGTGAGCCCAATAATACAAATTTTTCCATCATTATAAATTGAATCCCCTATATAAGTAGCTTTATTATTTAACATTTGATTTCCAAAAACAAATAAATATCCTGTGACATCATTGAAAATAGCTCCGCCCTGACAAGCTTTATTATTAGTAAAAATTGAATTAGAAATATTACAATTATTATTAGAAAAAATAGCTCCTCCACGGTCTGGAACATAACTATTATTAAAACTAGAATTATTAACTATTAATTTACCAATGTTGAAAATAGAACCCCCAATACTTGCATTATTACCATTAAAAATAGAATTATTGAGAGTTAAACTATCATTATTATAAATAGCTCCTCCACGGTCTGGAACGCGACAATTAATAAAGGTAGAGTTATATATTTTAGAGTATCCATTAACAAAAACAGCCCCGCCGAAACTAGCTTTAGTAAAAATAAAATTAGAATTAACGATATATGAATTTCCAGATGTATATATGGAACCACCATAATTATTAACAGAAGAATTAGTAAAATTAGAAGAATTAACAGTTAAATTTCCAATGTTATAAATGTCTCCACCACTACCACTAGCTTTATTACCTGTGAAGATAGAATCATAAATATCTAAATTTCCACTATTATAAATAGCTCCACCATCACTATAAACGGAGTTATTGATAAAATTAGAGCCAGTAATACTTAAATCACCAGTGTTATAAATAGCTGCACCCATTGGAAAACCAGTATTACTTAAAAAAGTACAATTAATTATAGTTAAACTTTTACTATTGTATACTGCACCATTTTCATAAAAACCAGCATTCTTTATTATTAAATTCTTAAGTGTTAAATTTCCCTTATTATTTATAAACCATGAGCCAGAACAATCAATAGTAGCTTTATTATTAGAATCGTAGCTCTGTATTGTTAAATTTTTATTACTGTTTACAGATAATTTATTGTTATTTCCGCCCTTATATGTTCCATTTAAAAGGTTAATATTATTATAATTTTCAGAACTAGATATAGTACTGTTTAATCCACCAGAAGTAGAGTTACTAATAGTTACTGAACCATCAGCAGCACAAAACTGAATAGATACAAATATAGATAAAATAAAGAAAATGCCTACTAAATAGGCATATTTACTCTTTACCAGAATAATTCCCCCCAATTCTCTAGTAATGCCGTAAAATGATTAAAAAAAGTATATAAAAAATTGATTCATTATATAAGTAAATGATATAGAATATTCAATAAAAAAAAAACAATTTAATTAAAATATTTAGCATTTATGTTGTAATATAATTGTTAAAATTCATAATATTAATTTTAACAACAATATTAATTTTTTATATATAACATTAATTTTTATCATACATATTTTTCAATAGAGAAAATATTACCCAATAATTATAATATTTTCCTAAATATAACATTGAAAAAATAAAAAAGAACAATTATTATATTTACTAACGATTATATAAAATTATTAATATATAAATGTTTTGATGATAAAATATTTAATAGTAATAAAAAAATGACATAAAAAAGATTTATTAGATTATGCTAAACTAAAAAAGATATTATAAGTTATTAAGGCAATTAATAATCAATTAATGAATAAATAAACGAAAAATATCAAAAAAAATCGTGGTAGAATAAGAAATAATTATTGATGAATTGAACAATTATCAAAATTTTGAAATATAAATAAACAAAATACCATAGCCCAATATTTTTTACAAGCTTTTAATTTTAGGAAAGCTTAGGAATAAAGAAAAAATAACTGCCAATGATTAGTGATTATATAAGAAATTAATATTTTACAGAAATAGTAATAAAAAAATCATATTTGATATTACAGAGGTTAATTTCAAGTGTAAAAATAAAGATTTACATCAAAATTAGCAAAATTTATTAAATAATGAGTTAAATAATGAAAATTTAAGTTTAAATAATAATTTCATAAATAACTTTAAAAAAGATAAATTATTAAATAATAACTTAATAAAACTAATTATTTCTTAAAATATATTAAAAAGGAGATAAAATGCATCCAAGACCAAGCCCAATAGCTGCTTCACTTTATACATTGAGAGATCTTAATGCTGATGTTATAATAATGCATGGCCCTCATGGCTGTTGTTTTAGAACTGGAAGACTTCTTGAAAGTGATGGAGTTAGAGTATTGACAACAGCAATGGCAGAAAATGATTTTATATTTGGAGCTAGTGATAAACTAGAAGAGACTCTTAAAAAGGCAAATGAAATGTTCAATCCAAAATTAGTTGGAATAGTTGGAACTTGTGCAAGTATGATAATAGGTGAAGATCTTAAAGAAGCTATTGAGAATGTTGAAACAGAAGCAATAGTATTACCTGTAGAATCTCATGGAGGATTTGGTGAAGGAGATAATACTGAAGGAGCAATAGCTGTATTAGAGGTAGCTAGTAAATATGGAGTGATTCCAGAAAAAGAAGCCAATAGACAAATAAATATGCTTAAATTAGCAACTAAAATTGAAAAAACAAGGGGGATGGCTAAAGGAAAATACATAAGACCAAATTTTGGAGATAATAAAGAAGAAGTGGCAAAAATAGTCTTGAAAAATCTTAAAGAAGGTAAAAAAGTAGCATTCGTACTTAATGCAAAAAAAGAAACCAGTTATTTGTTTGCAGATGTTTTAAATGTTGATTTCAAAAGTATAAACAAAGAAAACCAACCAAAAATTATAGCTAATCTTGATAAAAATATTGGACTTCCTAGAATAAGAGAACATGCCAAAAATATAACTAAAGAATTAGAAAAAAATGGAATATCTATTGATTATATTACTGGAGGATTAGATGAATATCCGATCACTCCCAAAAAAGCTGAAGATATATTGAAAGAAAATAATTTTGACTTAGTTATAGTTATTGGAGTTCCACATGCATTGAAAATTGAAGATATTAATCCAAAAATAGAAACAATAGCTGTTACAGATGGTCCGAGACTCGTTGAACCTTTAAGAGAATTGGGATACGATTATGTGGTAGCTGAGTTAGATGCCCACTCAAAAACACTCGGTACTTCTAAAATAGTGGACTCTGACTTTGGTATGATGATTAGAACTATTAGTAATTGGGATAAAAATAAATAAGAAAAGTAAAAAAGGTTACATCATGATTACAATTATTGATTATGGAAGTGGAAATCTAAGGAGTATTTCTAATGGGTTTTCTAAAATTAATATAAAATCAAATATCACTAATAATCCTGAAGAGATATCTAATGCAAAATATCTTGTTTTACCAGGGGTTGGTGCATTTGGACAAATTATGAATAATATTGAACCCTATAAAAAAATCATAACAGAACATATATCCGACGGCAAACCATTTTTAGGAGTTTGTTTAGGATTACAGGCATTACTATCAAAAAGTGAAGAAACACCAGGAATTAAGGGTTTAGATATTTTTAAAGGAGAAGTTAAAAAACTTCCAGCTGAAAACGGTCTAAAAATTCCACACATGGGTTGGAATCGCCTTGATATGACATTATGTGAACGGGAAAAAAGTTGTTCTATTATAGATGGCATAGATAAAGATTATTTCTATTTTGTTCACTCGTATTATGCATCACCAGAAGATGAAGAAGTAATATCAGGAACTACAGAATATGGGTTTGATGTTACAGCAGTTTTACACCAAAACAATGTATTTGCAACACAGTTCCACCCTGAAAAAAGTGGGCCTTCTGGTCTTAAAATGCTTAAAAATTTTGTTTCAATGAAATTATAAAAATTAAATATGTAAAAAATGAGAATATATCCAAATAAGACATAAAGAAAAAAGAATTATTTTAATTAAAAGGCCAATAAATTATATTAAAGACCTAATTTATTGAAATAATACATGATAAAAAGAGATTATAATTTAGAATAACTATAATAACCTTCTACATCAGTATTTTCATCAATAAACTTTATTTTATTATTTAATTTACAATCAACTAATATTTTACCATGTTCTAATTCGATGTGGAATACTCCATAATCAACAAGTTTAAGATAATCATCTTCATTTTCAAAATTTGCTAAAAAAGGCAACTCATCAAAAACTGGTTTTAAAGGATCTCTTTCTTCTATTCTCACATTTAAAACCTTTATAAACTCTAAATGTGTTTCAGCATGACCATTTCCTATATTTACATACATATAATTACCCTCTAATAGTATATCAGTTATAAAAATTTAAAATCAAAGTTAATATATTTTATTTAAAAGTTATAAAAAACTATTTAATTATAACAATAAAATACATTTTTCTATCTCCTTAATTAATTATATAAATTTTATTCTATTTATTTTACTATTATTATGATAATTTCACTTAATTAAGTATGGTTAATTATACTAAAAAGTACCAAAATAATATAAAACATTATTAAAAATATTTCATAAAATACATATATTGTATACCAGTAAATCAAAATAAAGAACAAAATAAATATTTTTCTAAGTTTATAATAAAATATATAAATTTTATTATATCCATTTTATTATTAAAAGAAAATTATTAATAATTAGGCATGAAAAATTATATTAAAAATTATACTAATATGATTTAATAACCAAAAACCCAATTCAAAATATTTTATAAAATACATATATTGTATATATCTAAAACAAAATAAACAACTAAATAAATATTTATATATCTTTATAATTAAATATACAAATTATATTTTGTCTATTTTACTATTGAAAGAAAATAATTAGTAATTAAGCAGGATAATATAATAAAAAATATACTAATATGATACAATATCATGAAAAACTAATGAAAAATATTTCATAAAATACATATATTGTATACCAGTAAAACAAAATAAAATAAACAATTATTTGATTATAAGTCCCTAAACTGTTTATAATTTCCTAATAAATGTGTTGTTCAATTTAATTTTTTAATTTCTAGTTATTTTAATTTATTTTAATAATTATTCTGATAATTTCCATACCAAAAATTAATATCATATTAATTAATATTTTAATAGTTCATATATTAATAATTTATATATTAATAATTAATATGATTTTATTTCGTTTTTTATTATTTTTTAACTATTATTAGAATTTTTTGTTTATTATCTCATGTTTTAAAAATGAAAATAAGTACTTAAAAAAAATATAAGAATTATATTATTTGAATTTAATTATACTATAAATAAAATTTAATAAAAAACCTATTAAAAAATTTAATTAAAAAATTATATATTTTAGTAGTAATATATTAATATACAAAAACAAATCACAAACAAGATGATAAAATGTCAAATAAAAAAAAATTCACAACAAATAAAGGAATTCCTGTACCTAATGATCAGGCATCCATTACCACAGGTAAAGGATCAAATTATACAATGTTAGGAGATTCTCATTTAACTGAGAAACTTGCGCATTTCGGTAGAGAAAGAATACCGGAAAGAGTCGTTCATGCGAAAGGAACTGGGGCTTATGGATATTTTGAAGTTACAAATGACCTTTCAAAATATACTAGAGCTAAATTTCTTTCAGAAGTTGGTAAAAAAACTGAGGTTTTTATAAGATTCTCTACCGTTGGGGGAGAAAGAGGTTCTGCTGATGCAAAAAGAGATCCTCGTGGAACTGCTATGAAATATTACACTGAAGAAGGAAATTACGATCTTGTTGGAAATAATACTCCAATTTTCTTTATTAGAGATGCAATAAAATTCCCAGATTTTATACATACTCAAAAGAGAAATCCAAAAAATAACTTGGCTGATGCAGATATGTTTTGGGATTTTATGTCCTTAACACCTGAATCAATACATCAAGCAACATTTTTATTTACAGATAGAGGAACTCCAAAAAATTTCAGACATATGGATTGTTTTGGAAGTCATACATTTATGTGGTATAATGAGAAAAATGAATATGTATGGGTAAAATATCATTTTAAAACAGCGCAAGGAATAAAAAACTTAACAAATGATGAAGCAGTTAAAATGTGCGGTGAAAATCCAGATCATGCTGTAGAAGATCTATTTAATGCTATTGAAGAGGGAAATTATCCAGA
Organism: uncultured Methanobrevibacter sp.; assembly: GCF_937881195.1. GTDB lineage: Archaea > Methanobacteriota > Methanobacteria > Methanobacteriales > Methanobacteriaceae > Methanobinarius. The sequence continues at coordinate 6,678 of NZ_CALGFC010000043.1, forward strand.
ATGGAATGTTTATGTCCAAATAATGACTCCAGAAGAAGCAGAAAAATATGAATTTGATCCATTTGATGTAACAAAAGTTTGGTTCCATGGAGATTATCCATTAATTCCTCTAGGAAAATTAGTTTTAAATAAAAATCCAGAAAATTTCTTTGCTGAAGTTGAACAGGTTGCATTCGCACCTTCAAATTTTGTTCCAGGAATTGGACCTTCACCAGACAGACTTTTGCAAGGAAGGTTATTTTCTTATGAAGACACTCAAAGGCATAGACTAGGTCCAAATCATCACCAAATTCCAATAAACAGGGCAAAAAATACTGAAGTAAACACCTATCAAAGAGACGGGCCGATGACAGTCACAGATAATGGAGGAAGTGGGCCTAATTACTATCCAAATTCATTTGATGGGCCAGAAGTAGATGAAACAGTTACTCCACCAACTATAGAATTGAAAGCGGAAATTAATAGACACCCAAGGCCAGTTGAAGATGTTGACTTTTTCCAAACAGGTGAACTTTGGAGAAGAGTTTTAAATGATGAGGATAAGGATCATCTAGTATATAATATAGTTGTACACTTAGGAAATGCCCAAGAAAGAATTCAATATAGACAATGTGCTCTTTTCTACAAAGCAGAACCAGAATATGGAACACGTGTAGCTGAGGGAATTGGACTTGATATATCCAAAGTTAAAAATCTTTCTGAAATGACTCAAGAAGAAAGAGTTGAAGCCACAAAAAATGAAAAAATTTAATTGTTTTAAATAATTGTGCAAATATGGAACCTAAACGAAGCGTGTTTTTTAGCTTAGGGGTTGTTTTAGTAGGATTAGGTGCAGTAGGCATAGCTTTACCAATCTTACCGACCACTCCATTTATTTTAGCTGCTTTTTTCTGTTTTGGGAAAAGTTCAAAAAGAGCAGAAAAGTGGATTTCAAGCAATAGATACTTTGGAAGTTATATAGAAAATTATAAGAAAAAAGAAGGTATTCCACTAGATGTTAAAAGGAACAGTTTAATATTTTTATGGTTTATGTTGACTATTTCTGCTTTAATAATAAACAGTCCAATAATTAGATTAATTTTACTTATTGTAGGAATATGTGTTAGTGCACATATTTTACTTTTAAAAACTAAAAAAGAGACTATTTGTAAAAAAGAAGATGTTTGTTAAAAAAGTAATTATAAAAAGAGAGATTTAATTATTATTTTGTTATTATATTAGTTTTTTATTAATTTTTTCTATTAATTATTTATTAAATTAATTATTCCTTTTATTTATTCATTTATCTATTAAATTATCTATTAAATTAATTATTCCTTTTATTTATTCATTTATCTATTAAATTATCTATTAA
>NZ_CALGFC010000044.1 GCF_937881195.1 uncultured Methanobrevibacter sp.
GAGGAAGCTACTGAGGAAGCTACTGAGGAAGCTACTGAGGAAGCTACTGAGGAAGATAAAAACCCTGAAAAAGATTCAAAGACTAAGTCCAAAAAATCTAAAAAAGATGCTCTTCCTGAAGTAGATTTTGATCTTGCTCCTACTCCTGAAGGAGTTAGAAAACAAAAAGATGAAAGAGAAGAAATCATTGCTAAAATAGCTGATGAAAGAGAAGAGTTTAACAAAATAGCTAAAGAACAACGTAAAATACGTGACGAACTTAATAATGATTTAAAAGAAAATCTAAAATTAGCTATTGAATTAAGAGATAATCGTAATGAAGTTAATAAATCTGTGGAAGAAGCTAAAAAATTACGTGACAATGTTAATGATGAGCTCAAAAAACTTGAGTGGTCTTCTGGAAGAAGAGATAGGTTAAAACTTGAGAATGAAATCAAAAAAATTGATAAAATCATCGAAACTCGAGTTTTAGATATCAAAAAAGAAAATCAATTGGTAAAGAATGCTAATGATTTAAGAAAACAATTAATGGATATCCAAGAAGACGAAAAAATTAAAGAAGAAGCTCAAAAACTTAAAAAGATTTCTGAAGATCATCATGCAAATGTAGTTGAATTATCTACTCAGGCTCAAGATTACCATGAGAAAATGCTTAATTACTTCAGAAAAACTGATGAAATTAGGACTGAAGCAGATGAAGCTCATAAAAAGTTTGTTGAAGCAAGGAAAGCAGCATCTTCTAAACATGAAGAGTTTAAAGTTGTTTTAAGCGAAATTCATGTTATCAATAAAGAACTTGGAACTAATAAATCTAAAAGAAGAAAATCTGAAAAACAAGCTAATACTAAGAAAAACCGTGAAGAAAAAGAGAAAGCTCAAGATATATTTGAAAAATTCAAACATGGTAAAAAACTTACTACTGAAGAGCTTTTACTTTTACAGAAACACGACATAGGTTAATTTTAGAATGCCAATTATTTTGTAATAGGAGTATTTTTTAGAAATAAAAATAATTTTTCTCCCCCTATTATAATTAATTGCCAAATTTAGTCCAAATAGTTTTTAATATGAATATTTAAGACTATTTTATTAATCTAGCTATTGGTGAAACAATGAGTAAGGATATAAAAAATGAATCTCCTAATCAAATTGATAATAATGAAAAAATAGAAATTTGTTATATGTGCCACCAAGAGTTTAACATTAATGAGGATGATGATAGTCATTATCATTATGGAAAATATCCTATGTGTGCATACTGTAGCGAATTTTATGGATTCTATAAAAAAGATCGATAAATTTCTTATTCTTATATAGCTAGTGTTTTTATTCTTTTTTTATTTTATAATTTAAATTTAATATAAAATTATTTTTTATTTATTATTCTAATATACTTACTTTCTTAGAATTATTTTTTGAATATTTATTTTTATTATTCAGGTTTTGATTATTAATAAATAAAAAAATTTAAATAATACTATTTCATATATTAGTATTAATATTTATTATTATTAAATTTTTAGAAATATTTTGTAATATTTATATATTTTTTGATATCTCATTATAAATAAAATAATATAAATATTATAAAATAGACTAAAATAGATAAGTTCAAGAAATATTTAGATATAAAATAGTAAGTTAAAAAATACAGTTAAAAAAAAATATTATTGTTTAATATATTATTATTTAATTTATTATTTAATTTATTAATATTATTAGTTAAAAATTACATTTATATTATTATTATTATTATTATTATTTATAAAATACTGATTATTAGATTTACAAAATAAAGTGATATAATGCATGAAGTGATTATCTGTGAGAAACCAAAATCTGCTGAGAAAATAGCTCAAGCTCTTTCTTCCAATGTAAAGAAACTTAAATATGGTAGAAAGGTTAACTATTGGGAGATTAATGAGAAAGATAAAAAAATTACTATAATATCTGCTGTAGGTCATTTGTATTCTTTAACTCCAAAAAATCAAAAAGAAAAAGTATATTTTGATTTAAAATGGGTCCCTGCCTATGAAACACAAAAAAATTTAAATTATGTTAAAGATTATGTTTATGCTATAAAAAAATTAGGTAAAGGTGCGGATAAGTATATTCATGCTTGTGATTATGATATTGAAGGAACCTTGATTGGTTTTAATGCATTAAAATATGCATGTGGTGAAAGTTCAATTGATATAACCTCTAGGATGAAATTTTCTACTTTAACAAAAAAAGATCTTATTGAAGCATATAATAATCAAATAGAATTAGATATTCCTCAAGTTAATGGAGGAATAGCTAGACATATTGTTGATTTTTATTTTGGGGTTAATATATCTAAAGCTTTAACAAATGCCGTTAGGAAGGCTAAATATAAATATTTACAGTTATCAGCAGGTAGGGTGCAAACTCCAACATTATCTATATTGGTAGATCGTGAAAAAGAAATTCAGAGCTTTGTACCAGAACCATACTGGTTGATTAAAGCATTGCTTCAAAATAACTCTGAAAAAGAGGATATTATTGCAGATCATATAGATGGTAAGATTTTTGACTCTAAACGGGCAGAAAAAATATTTGAAAGATGTCAGGGTGCAGATTCAACAATAGATAAATTAAAAATCACTGAAACTATTAGAAAACCACCAATTCCTTTTAATTTAGGAGGATTACAGTCTGAAGCCCATACTGTCTTTGGATTCAGTCCTAAAAAGACCCAAACTATTGCTCAAAATCTTTATACTGAAGGTTATGCTTCTTATCCTCGTACTTCCTCTCAAAAATTACCTGAAAGTTTGGAATTTGATAAAATATTTGCTCAATTATCTGAAAATGAAGTATTCAAAAAACATATAGATGCCCTCTCTCAGAAAATTAAACCAAATGAAGGTAAAAAAACTGATGCTGCTCATCCTGCTATACATCCAACAGGGATTATTCCTAAAAAATTAGATTCTGATAGCGCTAAAATTTATGAACTTATTGTCTATCGATTTATCAGTGTATTTTCTGAAAATTCTAAATTAGAAACTTTAAGGGTGGATTTAAGTGTTGATAAAGAAAAATTCTTTTTTAAAAGAAAAAGAGTTTCATTTATGGGTTGGTTGGATCATTATCCTTTCCGTAAAATTGAGGAAGATGTTTTCCCTACTCTTAAAAAAGGAGATAAACTTAAGGTAAATGAAATATTGTCTGAGGAAAAAGAAACTAAACCGCCTGCTAGATATAATGAGGCTTCCTTAATTAAAGAATTAGAAAAAAGGGAATTAGGCACAAAGGCAACAAGGGCAGATATTATTGCAAAATTATATGATAGAAAATATATATCTGGGAAAAAAATTGAGGTTAATCAACTGGGTATGAATATTATTTCTAATTTGCAAGAATATTGTAAGAATCTCACTAGTGAAGAACTTACAAGAGATTTAGAAAAAGAACTTGAAGGCATAATGGCTGATAAAGTGACTAAAGATAAAGTTATTGGTGATGCAAAAAAAGAAGTGCTAGCTATACTTGAAGATATTGATAAAAATAATCTTAAAATTGGTGAAGGTTTATATAATGCATATCAAGAGAGTAGAATTGTTGGTAAGTGTGCTTGTGGAGGCAATTTAGTTGTTAGATTTTCTCCAAAAACTAAATCTTCATTTGTGGGTTGTTCTAATTATCCTGATTGTAATGTTATTTATTCTCTCCCTAAAGGGGCAGAAGTACTAAAAAGTAAATGTGAAAAATGTGGGCTTCCTAATATCTCTTTTGGAAGAGGTAAATCTAGAAGAAAAGCTTGTCTAGATTCTAAATGTGGTGTGGATCATTCAGTAGTTAAAGAGACTGAAATCGTTGGTAAATGTCCAGATTGTGGTAAAGATCTCATTAAAAGACATGGTCGCTATGGAGAGTTTGTTGGCTGTAGTGGATTTCCAAAATGTAAATTTACATCCTCTTTAGAGGAACTAGAGGATAAATTATCTGAGAAAAATAGCAATTAATTGTATAATTTGAGATTTTGAATATTATATTATTATTAAAATTTTATATAATTAAAAAAGTTTCATTACAATTAATTATAAATTTAAATATAATTTTGTTGTTATTAATATCTCTTTTTTAATCTATTTAATTTTTTACTCTTAAAATCTAATTATTACTTTTTATATTATATTTATTATTTTTAAAATTTATAAATTAATTCTAATAATTTTCCTTAAAAACAGTATAATTTAATAAGGTAAAGTTATAAATATCTAGGATAATATTGTTATTTAGACAAATTAATAATATTTATTAAAATTGTATTTCAAATAATATTGTTGACTTTATAGTAATGGATATATTTTATCTAATAATATTTGTGTTATCATACACTATTATTATGGATATAGATATATTCAATATTGTCATGTTGTATTATTTATATATATTTTGGATTGTTCTTTAATAATCAATAATCAATATTTTTATAATTCACAAATTTATTCTATAATATTTTTTTGGATTATAAAATTTTACATGAATTTTTACATAATCATATATTAGTTATTGTTTAACTTTGAAATATTGATTTAGATTAATAATAGGATAATTTGAAACATAGTGACTTTGAATATTTAATTAGTATAATGTCCTTTTACTAGGATATGTATAATTTAATTAATATTTAATTCATTTACTGGATGATATTTATGGATAAAAGTAAAATAATGTCGATATTAAAGTCAGTAGCTATCATACTGGTAATTGTCTGCTTTGTCGCATTTTTGCGATTTCAAGCAGCTGATTTATCAGTTATTCCAACTGATCAACAATCTTTCTACAAAGACGCTAGCGGACTTCCCTATTTCACTGAAATGGATTCATATTATAACTTACGTATGACAGAAAATTTCCTTGACTATGGACATATGGGAGACACTATTAAAAATGGTACTCCTTGGGACACTCTTTCTTATGCTCCTGAGGGTAGAAGTGCAGACTACAAGCCAATGATTGTTTATGTAACTGCTTTCTTATATTATATTTCTAATATATTTTCGGATGTTTCTTTAACAGAGGTCGCATTTTATACTTCTGTGTTAATAGCTCCACTTGCAGCTATTCCTGCATTCATTATTGTCAGAAGACTTACTAATAATTATGGGGGTGCAACGGCTGCCTTAATTGTAGCTTTAGCTCCAAATTATTTTGCTCACACATTTGCAGGATTTTTTGATACAGATATGTTTAATGTAGTTTTACCTTTGTTTTTAGTTCTATTCTTTATTGAGAGTATAAGGTCGAGTAAATTAATTTATAGGCTAATTTATATCTTTTTAACAATTATCACAATGGTTCTTTTCTCTTTAGCATGGGATGGATATATATTTTATATAGGTATGTTAGTCATATTTATGATTGTATATTTATTATTAGGTTTTATACTTAAAGTAAATCTTATTAAGCCGAGAAAGGACTATTCTAACTTATTAGCTTGGTTCACGGATCAAAAAGAAATTTTTTCCATTGTTGTTATTGCAATCATTGGGTTTATTGGTTTAGGTTTGACAAATGGTTTCGATTCTATTGTACAGGCTCCTTTTAATCTCATTGGTGCGACTCAAATTCAATCTGTAGCTAATGCTGCTGCTTATCCTAATGTTTATATTTCAGTTGCTGAATTGCAAATTCCAAGTCTTTTAACTGGAGGAATATCTGGTGCATTTTCGGCTAATTCTGGAGGTATAATCAATGGTGTGGGGGGAATTGTAGCATTATTTGGTGCATTCTTTATTTTGATTTTATTTGCACAAAGATTATGGAAACTTAGATCATTTAGAACAAAAGATATAAGTAAAAAACCTCCTAAGGGGCAACGTAAATCTGCTTCTAAATTAAAAGAAAGTAAGAGTAGAGATTCTCTTATAGAATCTACATTAAGTGATATAAAAACTATTGAGGATGTAAATAGGAATAAACGTGAAACTTTACTTTATCTTGTATTGTTTTCTGTATGGATATTCTTATCTGCAATTGCGGTAACACAAGGTTCAAGGTTTATCATGGTTTTAATGATTCCTTTAGGGCTTTGTGTTGGCTTATTTGTAGGATATGCGGTAGTATACATCAAAGATAGGGTAGACAGTAAAAATAAGTTAATGGCAATAGCTATTGTTGGGACTTTCTTGATTGTTTATCCTCTGTTCCAAACATTTGCTGTATTTTATCCTTTGTTTAATATCTCTTCTACATTAGCAATGATTATTCCGATAATCATATGTTTTGCTATAATTGGAATCTCTGGATTATTGATTTACGGTTTCAGAGGGTTTAAATCTTCTAAATTTGCTAAAACTGCAGTAATATTAATATTAACATTCGCAATAATTTCTCCTACAATATTTGGTGCATATCAAGTTTCAGAATCTGTTGTCCCAAGTACTAGTGATCCAATGTGGGATTCCATGCTATGGGTTAAAGCAAATACTACTAATGATACTACTTTAGCATCTTGGTGGGATTTTGGTTATTTATTTGAAATAGCTTCTGAAAGACCAACACTTTTTGATGGTGGTTCGCAAACAGGTATAAGAGCATTTTGGACCGGTAAAGCGATGACGACGAATGATACGAATCTCTCTGCAGCTATATTTGAAATGTTAGCTTTCAGTGGTGATAAAGCAACAGAATTATTGGATAATTATACTCATAATGATAGTGAGAAATCTGTTGAAATTCTTCAAAATACATTAACTCTTCCAAAAGAAGAAGCCAAGAATAAGATGATTAATTCTTATAATCTGACATCGGCTCAAGCAACTAATGTTGTAAATTTAACACATCCTGATGAACCAGTTCCGGTTATATTTGTTGCAAGTTCTGACATGTTACAAAAAGCTGGTTGGTGGTCTTACTTTGGAAATTGGGATTTCAATATTAAAAATAGTACGGGTTATCAATATCTTGTTGCTCAACAACCTGCTACTATGGAAAATGTTGGAAATGGTATTTATCAAGCAAATATAACTAACTTGGAAGAGAATGGTATTTTATTTAAAACCATTGTTACAAAAACTGCTGATAATAATAGCACTAATGCGACTACTGCAGCAGTATTTGCAAATGGAACTCCTGTTAAAACACAGAATAATACTTCATTCAATCCTTTCACAGTTAATAGGTTAGTTATTATAGAAGACAATATGCTGGTTAAGAATGAAACTGTTAATGAAAGTGGAAACTATACTTTACTCGTGATGGCTAATAATGGAACTTATACTTCGGTTATTATGAGTAAAGAACTTGAGAATTCCATGTTTACCAAGCTTTTCATACTTGGAGGATTTGGACAAGATTCCTTTGAAATGGTACATATGGATGATGGAATTTCTTTATGGAAAATTAGTGGATACAATACTTTAAGAAATGAAACAGGATCTACTAATAGCTCAACTTGATATTTAGTTATATCAAGTTAGCTATATAATCTAAAAAGATTCATTTACGAGCATATTCCCATATATCTTGGGTATGTGCTTTTTTATATATTTTATTATTTTAATTTTTAATTTAGTAATATACTATTTTTTAATATAATGGAATATCAAATTTTTATTGTAATTATCATGATTATTTATTATTAAAATATTATTGGATATTAGTGAGTTTTATGGATATAGATGAAAAAATAAAGAAAATTGAAGATGAAATTCAAAAAACTCCTTATAATAAGGCTACATCGCACCACATTGGTAAACTCAAAGCTAAAATATCAAAATTAAAAGAAGAATCTCTTCAAAGAAAGAGTTCTGGGACTAAAGGTAAAGGTTTTCATGTAAAAAAAAGTGGAGATTCGACTGCAGTTTTAGTTGGATTTCCTTCTGTTGGAAAATCAACTCTACTAAATGAAATAACTAATGCGGAGTCAAAAGTTGGCGCATACCAATTTACTACTCTTGACATTGTTCCAGGAATTATGGAGTATAGAGGGGCCAAAATTCAAATTTTTGATATTCCTGGAATTATAACTGGGGCTGCTGGTGGAAAAGGTAGAGGTAGAGAAATTCTTTCTGTAGCAAGGACTGCTGATCTAATTGTAATAGTTTTAGATGTTTTTAATCCTCAACATCTTGATATTATTTTAAGGGAATTAAGAGATATTGGTATTCGTCCAAATGAGAATAAACCTGATGTCACGGTTAGGAGAAAAAAACTTGGTGGTGTGCAAGTTTCTTCAACAGAAGAATTAACCCATCTTGATGAAGCTACTATAAGATCTATTATAAATGAATATGGTATGCATAATGCAGATGTTCTAATTAGGGGTGATGTGACTATGGATCAATTTATAGATTCTTTGGAAAACAATCGTTCTTATGTTCCTGCAATAGTCGTTTTAAATAAGGTTGATCTTGTTGATGATACTTACCTAAAAGAGTTAAAAAAAACTATTCCTAATTTTATTCCAATTTCTGCTGATAAGAAACTCAATATTGATTATCTTAAAGACCAAATATTTGAAAATTTGAATTTAATAAGAGTTTATCTTAAGCCACAAGGGAAAAAAGCCGACTTTGAGGACCCTTTGATAATTAAAAAAGGCGCAACTGTCTTAGATGTTTGTGGAAAATTACATAGGGAATTTGTGAAAAATTTCCGCCATGCTAAGGTTTGGGGAGATTCTGTTAAATTTCCTGGTCAAAAGATTGGTCCAGACCATGTTTTAAATGATAAAGATGTATTAAGAGTTATTCTTAAAAAATAATCTTTATTGACTCTCTAATTCCTATTAATTATAGATTAATAATTAAAATTAATTAATTATATTAATCAAATTAGTCAAATTAATTGTATTGTGATTCAAATATGAAATATTCTAATCAAAACTCTCATAATAAAGTTATATTTATTACTGGAACTCCTGGAACCGGTAAAACTTCATTAGCCAACTTTTTGAAAGAAAAATTTTCAGATAATTATATTTCTAAAATAATTAAAATTAGTGAGTTAGCTATACAAAATGATATGATTGAGGGTATAGACTCTGATAAAGGATATAAAATAGTCAATATTTCAAAGCTAGATAAAAAAATCAATGAAGAAATTGAAAATTTCATGTTAAATAATTTAATTTTAGATAGTTCTTCAAATGATATTAATAATATTAAGTCAAATAATAAAAAATATTTTAAGTTATTAATTGTCGAAGGACACCTTTCACATTTATGTAACTGTAAAAATGTTGATAAGATAATTGTTCTTAGGTTAAATCCAAAAATATTAGAAAAAAGGCTTAAATCTAGGAGTTATTCTGAAAATAAGATTAATGAAAACTTAGAAGCTGAAGCACTGGGGGTATGTTCGGCAGAAGCTTATCAAAATTATGCAGATCATCTTAATGAAATTGATACATCTGATTTATCTATTAATGAAGTTGCTTCTATTGTTGAAAGCATAATATTTGATGAAAAATCTTTTCCTGTTGGAAAAATAGATTTCATGGATTGGTTTTTATTTTGATTGTATTTGAATGTCTATATTTTTAAATTATATTATTTAGCTAATTATATGAAGATACTAATAATAAATATTAATATTAATAAGTATTAGTAATTTTATTAATGTTTAAGAATATAGTAATCTTTTTAAAGTATAAAATATAAAATCTTTATTGATAGATTATTTGTTTTAAAATAATTTTAATTATCATGATAATTTTATTGATTAGGCCTGATTATTACAATAATCAAAAGTTATCATATTATAAAAATTATATTTCTTTATTATATTTAATTATATATTATTATATAATTATTGAATATTGCATAACTAAATATATCAAATAATAATTATAAATTTTTTATTTCATAATAATTTTTCATTCACAATATCATTAACAATAATTTTTTGTAATTGTAATAGTTTTATTTATTAATTTTAAAATTCTCGCTGAATTTTATTATATTCTTAAAATTATGAAATTATTAAAAATAATTTAACATAAAAAATAATTTAATTATTAAATAAAAAAAATTATTATCAATGAAATAAAAATTGATAGAAAATCTTTTTATATAGAAGATACAAAACATTATTATTACTCTTCTACTACCTAAATAGTTGAGACTAAATTTTTAGATATACTTTTGAAAACATCTAAATTTTACTATCATTACTTGAATAAGCTAAATTTTATAATATTTTTCTTTAATAGTATGTTTTACAATTATATGGGGTCTAATATTGCGAAGAGGAAAAAGACCTAAATGGATGATTGATATAGCTAATGAACGTATGAATATTCTATTTTCCATGGCAAAAAAAGAATTTTCAAATAATCCTAATAGGTCACATAGATATGTGAGTTTAGCTCGTAAAATATCTAAAAAATATAATACTAAAATCCCTGAAAACTGGAGGCGTAGTTACTGTAAAAATTGTTATAAATTTTTAAATCCTTCTAAAAATTCTTCAGTTAGGTTATTTGATGGGGAAGTAAATATTAAATGCCATGAATGTAATGAAGTTATGAAAATACCTTATAAAAAGGAAAAGAAAGAAAAGAGGAGAGCTAAAATTGAGTACTATGCCATCAAAAAAAGAAATAATGAATAGAGCTCTCAATTCTATGACAATAAACATTGGGAAAGCTGGAATAAATGAAAATGTTATTGAAGAAATAAAACGCCAGCTTAAAGCAAATGAAATTGTTAAATTAAGATTTGCAAAGAATATTGCAGATGATAAAGAAGATTATCTTACAGGAATAGTTGAAAAAACAAGATCTAAACTTGTTGATTTAAGAGGAAATGTTGCTGTAATTTACAAAAAGAAACCATAATTTTAATATTCACTGAAATTTAGTTGTGTGCTTAATATTTCATTGATTTGGTTTAATAATAACAATAAAATTTATTAGGAGAATTAATATGACTACTGTATATGATGTACCTGCTGATTTATTAATAAATAAAGTTGCAAAAGATTTTAATGAAAATAATGATAAAATTGATGCTCCAGATTGGACAAGCTTAGTAAAAACTGGTGTTCATAAAGAAAGAAAACCTGAAAATATTGATTGGTGGTATGTAAGGTGTGCTTCAATTTTAAGAAGAGTTTACATGGATGGACCTGTTGGAATTAATAGTTTAAGAACTTTCTATGGTGGAAAAAAAGATAGAGGAGTTACTCCAGAAACTTTTAAAAAAGGTAGTGGGGCTATTGTTAGAGGAGCATTAAACCAACTTGAAGATGCTGGATATATTCAAAAAGTAGATGCTGGAAGAATTGTAACCTCTGAAGGTAAATCTTTCTTAGATAAAACCTCTGGTGAATTAATCAAAGATATTCCAGAACTTGAAAAATATTAATTGCCTTTTTAATAGGGTAATTATTTATTTATATTTATTGGTTATTACTAATATTGATGCTGATTCATTTAAATTAGCATTTAATTTTATTTAGCTATATTCATCTAATATTATCTATGTTTAGATATTTAATAAATATTTAATGTTATTTTTTAGCATGATTTTTTATAGATAATATTATAGATATATTATAATATTTATATCAATCAATACTTTCTGGTTATTGAATTAATTAATAAAATATTAATTACTAATTATTTTAATACTAACATCGTTAAGATTGTATATTTATTACATTTTTATAAATATTTAAATTGGAGGTCCTGAAATGAGTGATCTTGATGAATTGCGCCGTAAAAGGATGCAAGAGTTACAGCAACAAGCTGCTGCTAATGAAAATCAACAAGTACAGCAACAGATGCAACAACAACAGATGCAACAAGAGATGGAATCACAAAAAAGGCAATTAATGATGCAAATTTTGACTCCAGAAGCTCGAAGCAGGTTAGCCAACCTTAGATTAACTAAACCAGAATTTGTAGACCAAATTGAAATTCAACTTATACAATTGGCTCAAAGTGGAAGAATGAAAGGTAAAATTACTGATGAACAACTTAAAGTTCTTCTAAAGCAGTTATCTGGACAAAAAAGAGATATTAATATTACTAGAAGATAATAATTTGATTTAATTTATTTATAATGAGCTATTATAGTGAAATATAATGGGCTATTATAATGAAAAATTAATTTAATATGTATTAATATTTTTAAAATTCAATTAATATATTAAAATAGTATTCAATTTGTATATTAAATTATTATATAAAAATTATATTCAAAATTATATGTTTAAATATATGAAAAATAAAATGAAAGCTTATGTTTTATATAGTGGAGGAAAAGATAGCTCACTGATGGCTATTCTCCTAAAGAAAATAGGAATAGAAGTTGAACTTGTAAATGTAAATTTTGGTGTTTATGATTCTTTTATTCCTTCTCAAAAGTCTGCCAAATCTCTTGGAATAAAACATAATGTTTTGAGTTTAGACAAAAATATATTGATTAACTCTGTTGATATTATATTAAATGATGGATTTCCTAATAATGGTATTTCTTACCTTCATAAAGCAGTAATTGAAGAATTAGCTAATTTAGCAAATGAGAATGAATTTTTAATTATTGCTGATGGGACTCGTCGAGATGATAGGACTCCTAAATTGAATAAAGATGAAATTAGGAGTTTAGAAGATAGAAAAAATATTCAATATATTAATCTAGATAGTTTTGGTTATAAAACTATTGATTCTTTAGTTTCAGATTTATTTATTATCACTCAAGAAGAAAGTAATATGGATAATAGCTCTGATTACGAAGTAGAAATTCGTTGGTTTATTGATAAGGAAAAAAATCTTAATTCTAGTGAGATATTTCCAAAACATTTTCAGACAAGAGTAATTGGATTGAATGAGTAATTTTAAATAAATATTTGCTTCATTATTAATTTAATGAAATAAGTTAATAGTAAAAATATTAAAAAATAGACAATATAAATATATTTAGTAGAATCAAGTAAAATATATAAGTAAAATAATATACTAATTTAAGATGATATATAACTCAAAGATAATATATTATTATGGTATAATATTATTACCAAAATATATTAATAGAATTAATAGGCTTATATATTATTCATATTTAATTAATTTAAATATTCAATTTAATCTGTATAATTAAGATTAATTCTACTGTGGAATGATGCTTAACCATAGTAGTATTCACATGATTTATGTTCATATGGTGTAAAAATGAGTAGAAATAAACCATTAGCTAAGAAATTAAGACTAGCAAAAGCTAATAAACAAAATAGAAGAGTCCCAATATGGGCTTATGCGAAAACTAAACGTCAATTAAAATACAGACCTAAACCAAGACATTGGAGAAGGAATAATCTTAAAGTATAGGTGTTATTATGGAAAGAACTTACACAATACCTCTTAGGGATGCTAAGAATGTACAAAGGACTATAAGGGCAGCTAAAGCTATCAGAGTAGTGCAAGAATTCTTAAAAAAACATATGAAATCAGATAATATTAAAATTGATTCATCTGTTAATGAAAAAATCTGGGAAAGAGGAATTAAAAAAATCCCTTCAAAAATCAAAGTTAAAGCTGTTAAAGATGATGATGGAGTTGTAGAAGCAACTTTGGCTGAATAATATTAAATTATAAATAATATTAAATTATATATTAATAATATTAAATTAATATTTTTATTTAAGTTATCAGCAAATACTAAGATTTTAAAGATAAAAATTAAATTATATTAAAAAATTATATTTATATGTGAGGAAGGTACAATGCTTGAAAGAATAAATTTAACTGGAAATCCAAATTTAGGAGTATATATTTCAGTAACTGATCAAATAGCTATTGTTCCCTTTAATTTTCCTGAAATAATGGAAAATCATATAAAAGAATCATTAGAAGTGGATGTTATACGGACAACTATATCTGGAAGTAATCTATGTGGTGCATTATCTTGTGGAAATTCTAATGGTATTATATTATCTCCCTATGCATTAGATAGTGAGATTGAATTATTGGAAGAAATTGGGCTTAACATAGCTAAAATTTCTGATAAATATACTGCTGTTGGAAATATTATTGCAGCAAATGATAATGGTGCTATTATAAGTCCTTTAATCTCTGAAAAATCTGCTAATATTATTGAAGAAACTTTAGATGTTCGGGTTGAAAGATCAGAGATAGCAGGGTTTAATATTATTGGTTCATTAATTACTGTCACAAATAAAGGAGCTCTTATTCATAGAGAATCATCTAAATCTGAGCTTAAATTTGTTGAAAATGTTTTTAAGGTTGAATCGAATATTGGAACTGTTGGTCAGGGTATAAATCTTGTTGGAGCATGTTCTATAGCTAATTCTTTTGGAGCAATTGTCCCAGAAAATAGTACTGGTCCTGAAATGGCACGTGTTGAAGAAGCTTTAGGGTTTTTAGAACCTCTTTAAATTTTCAATATTTGAGTAATATTTTGAAAATATAATTTAAAAACTGAAATTTTATAATTTAAATTAAAATTACAATTTTACAAACTATTATAATGTGGTATCATGAAAACAAAAATATATAGAATTCAAGGTAAATTCGCAATGGGTGATCAATCTCAAGTGTTCACTAAAGAATTAAAATCAATGAGTGAAAAAAATATTTATGAAAAGATTTATTCTGAGTTTGGTAGTAAACATGGGATAAACAGAAATCAAATTATTATTGAAGAAATTAAAGAGATTTCTGCTGATGAAGTTACTGATCCTTTAGTAAAAGCATTATTATAATTTTATTTTAACACAGTATCTTTTTTATACTCAGTATCTTTTTTATATTATTATATGGATTATTAATTTTTATATTTAATTTTTAATAATTAATATTTTATAATTATTATATTTTATAATATTTTAGCAGTATTATATATGGAAATAAAATTAATTTTATTAAGGTGTAATTATGGAAGATCAGCAAAGATTAGATGAAATGGTAAATGAGCTTAATTTATATAAAAGTCAGGCTGAAGTATTACAACAACAAGTTGAGGCTATACAAGCTTCTTTAGCTGAAGTTGAAATATTAGAGTCAACATTGGAAGATGTAAAGGAAAAAAATTCTTTAGAAGCATTAGTGCCAGTTGGAGCAGGATCTTTCATGAATGCTGAAATCAAAAACACTGATGAGATTATTATGAGTGTTGGTGCAGGGGTAGCTATTAAAAAATCTGTTGAAGATGCTAAAGAAACATTATCTTCTCAAAAGGATGAATTAAATGATAGCCTTGATAAAATGTTAAAAAATCTTCAAAAAATTAGTCAAATTGTAGCACAATTATCTCCTCAGGCTGAAGAGTTAATGAGAAAAGTTCAAGCAAGCAATGCTCAACAAGCAATGTAATATATTTTTTATTTTTTAATGCTATTTAATGGGATTTTGCTTTTAAATAGCAAAATTAACTACTTTTAATCATAATTTACTATTTTTATATAATTATAATTTAAAATTTACTATCTATATTTTTTATTTTTATTTATCTTGTTTTAGGATATTTTCTTTATATTGAGAAACAACTTAACTTTTAAAAATGGATATATTAAGTATAATTTTAATAAATTATTATGGTTAAATTTTTATATATCAATAACAATATAAGAGTGATTATAATAGTTTAAATATTATTATAATATTTAGAATTATTATTATTATTAATAAATTAATTGAATTATCTATTTATACATTTTATAATTTAATATGTGCCTATTTATTCATTTAATAAATATTCTATACTTTTAAATTCTTTATTTTCAAATAATGAGTTATATTATAAGGGATGGTAATAATTTGTTCGAATCAATAAAAAAAAAATTTGCAGAAGCTTCTGGAAAATTAACTAACAAAGTTTCTAAAGAAGCAGAAGAAGAAAACAACCTTAAAATTGAAGGTAAAATTCAAGAAGAACAAAATGAACTTAATTCAACCGTTAAAAAAGATATAAATAAAGAAACATCCATGGATAAATCTGAAATAACTAGTATTGGTTTAAAAAATTCTGAAGAAATTGAAAATAGTTCAAATGACTCAAATATTGAAAAAGATAATGATATTAAAGAAAATAAAGAAAGTACTTTTTCTAAGATAGGAGAAAAATTAAAATTTAGAAAATCTCAAGATGAAGATTTTATTAATGAGATTCATGATGATGAAGTTGATGATAAATCTCTAAATAAGGATAAAATTAGCCAAAATGGAGATATATCTTCTATTAATGAAAAAATATCGGAAGAAAAAGAATTAGAAGATAAAAAATTAGAAGATAAAAAATTAGATGATAAAGAATCTAAAGATACAGAAAAAAAATCAGGAATTTTTTCTTTCATAAGAGAAAAAACCATTTCTGAAAAAGATTTGGATGATATTCTATGGGAATTAGAACTTTCTCTTTTGGAAAGTGATGTAGCTATTGATGTAGCTAATTTTGTAGTTGAATCAGTCAAAAAAGATCTTATTGGTCAAAAGATTAAAAGAAGTAATGATGTTGAAGAATATACTTACCAGGCGCTTAGAAATGCTGTATCAAAAATTATTGATATTGAAGGCAAATCAATGACTGATATGCTTGAAGAAAAAAATAAGAAAGGCGAACCACTTGTTGTAATGTTTGTTGGTATCAATGGAACTGGAAAAACAACAAGTATTGCTAAATTAGCTAATTATTATATTAAAAAAGGATATACTCCAGTTGTAGCCGCATCTGATACTTTTAGGGCAGGAGCTATTGAACAAATTAGTTATCATACGGATAAACTGGGTGTTAAAATTGTTAAACATGAAAAAGGTTCTGACCCTGCAGCTGTTGCATATGATGCTGTTGAACATGCAAAAGCAAAAGGAAAAGAACTAGTTTTAATTGATACTGCCGGTAGGATGCAAACAAACACTAATCTTATGGATGAAATGAAAAAGATTCAAAGAGTATCTAAACCAGATCTTGTTGTTTTTGTTGGGGATGCTTTAACTGGTAATGATGCTGTTGAACAAGCTACTAAATTTAATGATGCTATTGATATTGATGGAGTTATTCTTACAAAAGCGGATGCAGATTCAAAAGGAGGGGCATCTCTTTCAATTGGATATGTTATTGGCAAACCTATCATGTTTTTAGGAATGGGTCAAACTTATGATGATATCAAGGAATATGATCCTGATTGGATGTTAGATCAAATATTTAGTTGATAATCGATCTTTAAGGGGTTATTATCTTTCTAACTCACTTAATAAACTTCCAGCTACACCTATATTTTCAGGTTTAATCTCCCTTATTAAAACTGTCACAGTGTTTTCTGGTAACCCATATGTTTCAGCTGTTAGTTTTGTTAACTTTTTAACATATTCTCTTTTTTTATCAACATCAAGTTTGTTTGATTCTACTATTACAACTGGCATTTTTTATCTCCTTTATTATTTATTTAAACAAATAGCTATTATTAATTTTTATTTGTTGCATATTAACTTTTTTTATTATTAATATTTTTAAAAATTATTTAAACATTATTCAATTATTATTTTTGAGTAAGTTTATAATAGCTATTGAGAATTATATTGTATAAAGTTATATCTCTTAAGGTACATAATTATTTTTATAATCTGATTAAAAATAAATTTAAATAAATTTTTAAAGTATATTTAATTATAATTATATAATTATATCTCTCAAAATTAAATTTTTTAGGCATATTTAAGAAGAGTAATAAATAAAAATAATTTTTAATTTATATACTAATTTGATTAAATTTAAGATAGGTGTGATTAAAATTGTTAGGCGAAAAAGAACTCATAAAATTATTTCCTGATTTTAAAGAATCAGTACAACCTTCTGGAATAGATTTAGCTATTGATGAAGTATTTATTCAAAAATCACCAGCATCTCTTATTGATAATGAGAAAAATTTACCTGATATTGAAGCAATTGAAGGGCCAATATATACACTAAAACCGCACACTGCTTATTTAGCTACAATAGATAGGAAAATTAAAATACCTAAAGGATATACAATGCTTTATTTGCCTCGTTCAACACTTCTGAGGTCTTTTGTATCTGTTCAAACTGCTGTTGGGGACCCTGGCTTTTATGGAACTCTCATGTTCATGGTCTATAATCATGGAGAATTTGACTATAAAATTAAAAAAGGCGATAGAATTGCTCAAGGGGTTGTATTTGAAGTTGATGGGTCAGGAGAATACTCTGGTACTTATCAAGAAGAATAATTTCCTCGATAATTATATTTTTTAATTTATTAACTATTATTTAATTATATTTTTTTAAAGATTAATGATTTTATTTATTTTTGTATTTATTTATTTATTTATTTAATTGATTGTGTGTAAAATGAATGTTTCAGAATATATTGTTAAAATTCTTGAAGATATTGGTGTTAAACACATTTTTGGCCATCCGGGAGAACAAATTATTCCGTTTTATGGAGCTTTAAATAATTCTAAAATTAATCATATTTTAATGAGGCATGAACAAGGGTCTGTTCATGCTGCTGATGCTTATGCTCGAGTTTCTGGAAAATTTGGAGTTTGTATATCAACAGCAGGTCCAGGGGCATTAAATATGGTTATGGGTGTTGGAACTGCATTTAAAGACTCAATTCCAATGCTTATAATAACGGGGGATAATCCTCAAACTCATGAAAAAAAAGATGGATTTCAAGATATTGATATTGAATCTGTATTTAAACCTATAACCATTAAAAATTTCAATCCTAAAAATGGCAAATCTGCTATAAAAAACATTAAATATATTATTAAAACTCTTGTGAATGAACCAAGAGGCCCAATACACCTAAATCTTTCTAAAAATGTTCTTTTAGACCAAAATATTGATGAAATAATCAATCAGGATTTACATCTTTATAAAAATGAAATAGATTTATGTTATGATTATTATGAGTATAATAATATAGATTCTGCAATATCTGAAATAGAAAAAGCTAATAGGCCTTTAATAATTGCTGGTGCAGGAGTATTTTGGGGAAACGCAATTAATGATCTTAAACTTTTTTCTGAAAACAATAAAATTCCAATTGCTCATACATATCACTCAAAAGGTCTAATAGAAGGTCATGATTTTGAATTAGGGCTTGTTGGAATTAGAGGATCTAAAATGGCTAATTTTGCTTTTAAAAATTCGGATTTACTAATATTTTTAGGTTCTAAGATATCTGAGAGAACAACAGCTATTGATAAAAATTTTGATTTTAAAAGAGCCAAAACTAAAATTATCAGTGTTAATATAGATGAAAATACTCTTTTCGGAGATATTAAAATTCATGGTAATGTAAAAAATGTTTTAAATTATTTTAATTCTTCGGATAGGATTAAAAATTTATCCTATAACTATTGGATAGAAAAAATTTTTAATAATAATGAAAAAATTCATATTAGTGGTTTGAATAGTGAAAAAATTCCTTTAAAACCACAAATAGCTATTAAATTAATAATGGAATCTTTCAATGATTCAAAATTTAATAATCCTATTTTCGTTAATGATGCAGGTTCACATACAACTTGGGTCAACCTTATATCTGAAATTTATAATAAAAGAGTTATTTTTTCTGGTGGAATGGCTCCTATGGGTTATGGGTTACCTGCTGCTTGCGGTGCATCAATAGCTAAACCTAATAATAATATAATTCTTATTAATGGGGATGGTGGCTTTCAGATGAATATTCAAGAATTAGCCACTATATCTTCTAATAATTTGCCAATTTTGATTGTTATATTAAACAATTCCCAGTTAGGTGTAATCAGGCAATGGGAAAATCTCTATGATGAAAATTTGAGATATTCTGTTGATTTAAAAAATCCTGATTTTGTAAAATTAGCAAATTCTTATGGGATTGAAGGAGATTCTGTAAATTCTAAAGAGGGATTAAAACTAGCTATTAAGGATTTAAAATTAGATAAACCTTATTTATTAGAAGTTATTATTGATGAAGAAGATATTCCGGTTGTTAAATCTTAATTAATCATCTTTAAACATTAAATAATCATTAATAATTCAATAAACTTAATATGATAAAATTAAGAGTATGGTGAAATAAGTCTGAAAATGATTTATATGGTAAAATAAGCCTAATTTTTAATTTATATTTCATTTCATGTTTTTTTGGCTTAAAATTAAAATAGGGTATGAATTTTTAATTATAATCTAAAATAAGTTTTATAATTATACAATAAGAACATCAATAATAAATTTAAAATAAAATTATGATATTAATAAAATAAATAAAAATAAAATATTAAATGAATCATAAATATGATTCATTAACTGCAGCTACTCCTGCTCCCATGTCAATGTCGAATCCAAGACCTTTCAAGGTCATTCCAAGTGCAGAAAATGTAATAGCTAATTCTTTATAAGATATGTTACCCATATGTCCAATTCTGAATATATTTCCTTTTAGATGGTCTTGTCCACCAGCTAACTCTACTTTATATTTATTTCTCATTGTACCTCTTAAATCTGCATCAGTAACATTTTCTGGCATTTTGACTGCAGTAACAGTTGTTGATGAGACTTTTTCATCAGGGAATATTTCAAGACCAAGGGCCTTAACTGCATTTCTTGAAGCTTCCGCAGCTGTTTCATGTCTAACTACTCTTTCTTCTAGGCCTTCTTCTTTGACAATTTTTAAAGCTTCGAATAAAGCGTATATTAATGAAACTGATGGGGTGTATGGTGTTTCAGGAGGTGTTCCAGCACCACTTTTTTTATATTTTTTCATATCTAAGTAATATGTGTTAGAATCAACTTTATCAATTACTTCCCATGCATCATCATTTAAAGTGATTGCAGCTAATCCTGGAGGGGCTGCTAAACATTTTTGGGATCCTGTTACACAAATATCTATGCCATAATTGTCTACGTCTACTCTATCTCCTCCTAAGGATGATACGGTGTCTACAATATATAGTGCATCATAATCTTTCATAACTTTCCCAATTTCTTCGATAGGGGCAGCTACACCAGTAGAAGTTTCATTATGTACTATGGTAACTGCTTTAATATCTTCGTCACTTTCAAGAGCTTCTTTAACTTGTTCAGGAGTTACAGCAGTTCCCCATTCAACAGCTAATTCTTTTGTATCTATCCCAAATGAATTAGCAATTTGCATAAATCTCTGTCCAAATTTTCCTCCTACTATGTTTAATATTTTTTCTCCAGGTTTTATAGTGTTTGCTATAGCTGCTTCCATAGCTGATGTACCTGAACCAGTAAGTAAATAAGATTGGTTTTGTGTTTTAAAAACCTCAGACATTAATTCAGTAGTTTCAGTAAATATTTCTCCAAAAATTGCGCTTCTATGGTTAACAATATTATCAGACATAGCTTTTAGAACTCTTGGCGCTACACTTGTTGGTCCAGGAAGCATTAACAAAGTATCATCCATTTTATATATTCCTCCAATTTGTGATTATTTTATATAAACATGATTAATTATAGTCTAAATTATATGATATTTTAAACTATATTACAAACTTTATTTAATATATATAAAAAGTTTTTCTATTGTATAAAATTTTTTTTTTTATATATGAGGACGACTCATAAAATTTTTTTCTTTTTTTCTTTTTTTGGATTTAGGGTTTA
>NZ_CALGFC010000045.1 GCF_937881195.1 uncultured Methanobrevibacter sp.
AGAAATAATAAATCACTATTTTTACTTGTCAACAAGAAAAAGGGGAAACAAAAAAAGCTAACATTTCTGCTAGCTTTTATTGTTTTGCTCCCCCTGCTGGACTTTAGGAAAACTCCCAACATAGTAGTATAATCAATACTTACAGATTTATTCTATAAACCAGTGAGCTTTATTAGAGTAGTTTTAATACTTCTTCATATCCATACACCATCTCAATAATAAAGCTATCAGGATTATAAATAAGCCATAGATACAGACTTTTCATTTTAAAGCAATGTATCCTTACATTTTCTTTTTCAAGATTAGAAGTTTCAGCTAATGCATTTAATATCATGCTATAAATTTCCTTATAAAGTTGTTGTGTAGCTTGCTTATATCTAAAAACTACTACTCTAAGTTCATCTAAGCAAAATATAAGTTCTGTTTCAGTTGATTTAAAGCCCATAAAAACAACATCTTTCAAGTACAAATAACTGTCATACCCTTTTATTCTGTCTTGCTCTAAAGGCTCTAAATCTAATTCCCATTTTTCATAAGCTGTGCCTATTTTAAATGGTAGTTTTATGTTTTTGCTAGTCATATAAAAGGATATAAAAAAACCACTCGTGGGAGTGGCTTTTCAAATATTTTATTTTTTACATGTTATTGGTATTCATAAGTAATAGTTCGCCATACTTCCCCTTTTTCATCTTTATCAATTCTTTGTGTTGGATAGCCATCTTTATCATATTCATAAGTATAGGTATGAGAATTACCATTTCTTATCTCTTTTATGATATTATTAACAAATGTATTAAAGCCCCATAGCTCAATTGATATATAAGTTTTAGGCATTATATGCAAATGCTTAAAAGGGTTGATTTTATCATCATACTCATATTCATATTTGGTTGAATAGGAAGATGTATTTTCCTTTATAAGATTGCCTTTAGAATCATAAAAGTAATAATCTGAAAATACAGATTCTTTGTTATTATATTTAGAATCAGCTCTTGTAATTAAACTGTTATTATTTTCGTAATAATAAAGTATTTTATATTTATAATCGTATTCATTTGATTCTATTCTTTCCACTTTCCCGCTTTTGTCATAAAAATATTTTCTTATGATAGACGAAGATGAATTTCCCATCCATTCTTTAGATTCTATTACTTTATCTTCAGAATAAATATATTCAGTATTAGTGACATATTCCTTATAATAATCAAATAATTTGATTAACCTGCCCTTGCTATCATATTCAAATTTTATAGAATAAAAAGGGAAATAGTCGTAATTGTTAAATTTAACATCTATTTTCTTAGGCTTTTTTATTACATTTACTATGGGTTTTGTAGTATCTCCACCCTCTTTTTTGTCTTTAGGGTCATTTTCTTTTTTATCACAAGCTGCAAAAAATATGCAGGCTATTGTAAAGATTGAAAAAAGTAGTTTGTGTTTCATGGTATGTTTTTTATATGATTTATTTTTTAAAAACAATAGATGCCAAAATTGAAGCTATAAAAAAAGAGATAATACCACAAATACTATAAACATTGTTCTCACCAAACATTTTAAATATCCAGTATATCTCAGATAAAACAGGCAAAAAGAGTGATACCACCCCAGCTATAAAGCTGTGTTGGAATGCAATTACTACAGTCCAGATATGGTAGGCTACCCCTATGAGCCATAATAGATTTATAAATCCTTTCATATTATTGATTTTTAAAATTTATAATTTAGTTATTGTTGTAATACTCGCAAATTGCATTAAAAATACCCTCACCAATACTTCCTGGAATAACACTTGTGTATTCATCAAGTATGCTAGCTTCTTTTGTTACAATAACTTCTTTTTCTGAATTGTACAATACAACTTCTTGTGATTTGATTTTATAGGTTTGACAATCGCAAGTGTATTTTGTCAGTTCTGTTGCATTTTTATAAATTTTTCCTTTCCCTTTATATGTTTTATTTGGCACTTCTACCCAAGCTTCAATACAGTGACCAATATAGTTAGCTGAAGTTTCTGGCGATATTCTTACTGTATTTGTCAATAGATAGTATATTTCAAGCCCTCTACTTACTCCTATGTATTGTCTATTTTCTTGAGCTTTTACAAGTAAAGGAATTGATAACAATAATAAAAATATTAGTTTTTTCATAGTTTATAAATTATAATGTATTATTGCTTAATTTTAACTTTTTTATTGTTTTATCATTTATCTCATACCTTAAATAAGGATACATATATACCATCTTATTTCCACGTTTTAACTTTTCTTTGAGAGAATCGTAATTCTCTTTATCTTCATCTATTAGAAGCTCTATATTGTATCTTTTTAAAGGGTCAAATGAATAGGTTTTAGAAATTATTCCTGTGAAAAATTTTATATTTAAGGATTTTGTATTCCACTCGTATAAAATACCTGTTTTATAGGTGCTAGGTATCCTAACATAGCTAATATTGTCGGCAGTTATAACATAAGTATAATAATTGGTAGAGTCAACTTTATTTGGTTGTCCATATTTCTCTATTAGCATATATTTTATTGAATTGACAATGTCTTCAACTATACACTGGTTAAACCCATAAATCCCTGTACTCTTACTTATACTTCCCCAAAAAAATTTGTTTTCAATTTTACCCATAAATTGAGCATGCCCCTTATGTCCCAATAACATAGTAACCGCTTTACAATATTTTCCTTCCTCAGGAACTACCATTGCATAGTGATGTATATCAATTGATTTGTTTTGATATTCAGAATAATCAAAAACGTCTAAATAGTATGCCCTAATATTATCTTTTTCAAATGATAAATCATAATAAAAAGTTTTTTTATAAAAAGTACTTTTTTTGATACCTAAACTATCTAACTGTTTATCAAAGTCTTTCATTTCTCCTCCTAAATGAATGTTTTCAATGATTCTTAAATCATTTTTGCTGATATTTTTACACCCAGTAAAAGTAAAGACAACAAGTATCGCGATAAGTATCTTTATTTTCATAATCATTTTGTTTTAATTGTTATTTTATAAACTTGACATATATGTCATCATAGGCAACAAACTTAAACTATTTCTTTGACATTGTCAAATATGTCAATATGGAAAAATTAGTTTTGTTGAAAAAATTTGGAGCTAACATTAAAAAAATAAGGGAAAGTAAAGGATTAGCTCAAATTGATTTAGCTGTTAAAATGGGTTATGCTGATGATGCTACTTCCATTTCACGCATTGAAGCTGGTAGAACCAATCCTACTTTATTCACTATCCACAAAATAAGTACTGCATTGGATATGCCTATGGCTGATTTATTAGATTTTAATGCTCTAGAGGAATAATAAACAACATTATAGAGTTGTTCAGCTAAATGCAAAAAAGCTATTATAATTATATAACATATTTTTTGCTGCTGGGAATAATAATATTGAATATGGCTTTTTTGTATTAGTTTATACCTATGCCTTTTCTTGTCAAACTCCCAACATAATAGTAAATAAAAAAAATAATTAAATAACAGGAGAGATTATACTTCTACAGATTTATATCCATGTGATGTTATTATTAAATGGTCTAGTAGATGTATGTCCAATAATTCACATGCTGCTTTAAGTTTCTTGGTCATTTCTTTATCTTGTTCACTAGCAATAAGCTGTTTACTTGGATGATTATGTGCCAGTATGACTGAATGGGCATTACATTTTAAAGCTATAGATAAAATTACTTTAGTATCAACACAAGTAGCTGCTGTACCACCTTTAAATAAGTTACATATCCCTAATACTTTATTAGCCCTGTTCAGAAGCAACATTTTAAATTCTTCCTGATATTCTATGGCATTTAAATCCCATGTATCAATAAATATTTTGTATGCTAGGGATGATTCTTTTATACTGATTTCATTTTTAATATCTGCTTTGTATGATATTTGTATTTCTGCTGCTTTTAGTTCCATAAAAATAAGGTTTTAACATAATTGTTTAAAAATTTTTCCAGTTTGGTTTTCCTTTCTTATAAGCATAAAACGAAAGTGGAAAAAAATAAAAATATAGGTCAGGGTAAATCAGCTAAAAAAACAACTGAATGTACTGCCTGTTTTATTGTATAGACAGCACATTCTGTTGCATAGCAAATTTACATCGCATCTATTTCTAAATGACTTGCCATTGCTGCTTCAATTTCCTTAGCCAATTTTTCATCTTCACTAGGCACTCCATCAGGTAAATAAACATACCGATGATGTAGTGTAATGGTTTCTCCCGTTTGTTTTATTACATAGTCATAAGGAGCTACTGTAATTTTTTCAATCCTGCCAGGAATTTCACTACCAATAAGATATTTACATGTAGGTTCATCAAAAGTGCAAGCTAGCATAGCTTTTTTGACAGTAGCGTAGTAATTTCCAGTTTGTTGGCTTTTTACCATTTCTACACCACTTTGTACCTCTAAAAGAAAAAATGAACTGTCATCTTCTCTTTGAATTTCTTTGTAATTAATAACTTTAACCATAGAATAAA
>NZ_CALGFC010000046.1 GCF_937881195.1 uncultured Methanobrevibacter sp.
TAGAATTAGTAGAATTAGTAGAATTAGTAGAATTAGTAGAATTAGTAGAATTAGTTAAAAATTCTAAATTAAAAATAAACTAAGATTATTTATATAATTATTAAAAATAATAAAATAATAAAATAATAAAATAAAAAAATAATAACTAATAAAAATAGAAAAAATAGTAAGTTAAAATCTATTGGAATTTATTATTTTATAACTCCTTTTAGTCTTTTAAGTTCACTAGCTATTTTGTTTTGTTTTTGGGAAACTATATCTGATGAATCATTGCTAAGTGCATTTGTTGGGCATGATTCAATACATTGTTGGGTATCTTCATTTACACAGAGATCACATTTTTTTGCTTGACCAATTTCATCCATTGAAATTGCACCAATTGGACAAACATCTCTGCACATTCCACATCCAATACATTTTTCTCCATTAATAACTATTGCACCACCAAGTTCTTCTATAGCTCCTTCTGGGCATATATTTAAACATGGGGCTTTTTCAGGTGTACAATGCATACAAAATAGCGGTACTCCATCATTAACTCTGATTGAATTCATTGGACAATTTCTTTCACATTTTGAACAACTTACACAGAGTTCAGGGTTTGAAACTAACTCACTCATTTTAGCACCTTTTCATAAATTATCATTATTATTTAATCTTTAAATGCTTTACTGGATCTGGAATTACTAGTTAATATACTTATAACACTATTTGATTTTTTCTGTCTTTTTGATGTTCCAGCTAGCTTTGATAAGTGTTCTTTTTGTTTTTGAGCTTTTATTTTATCAATGTCTATTAATGAAATAGCTCTTTTAGAACATGCTTTAATACAAGCAGGTCCATCTTCTCTATTTTCGCATTGATTACACTTTTGGGCTTTACTATCTTCCACACTTACTGCTCCAAATGGACATACCATCATACAGAGTCCACAAGCTATACATTTATCTTCTTGAATTCCTTTACCTATAATGGCTTCTGTAGGACATATTGCTTTACAAGGAGCATCTTCACATTGTTGACAAATTATTGGGTAATAAGTACCATCAATTTCTCTAATGTTTATTCTGGAAGTTCCATAAAGTCCGCAACAAGCGTTTTCACAGTCTAAACAACCATTACATAGATCTGGTTGTACTAATATTTTTTCCAACTTTAGTCCTCCAGTATCTCTTTATTTTATTCCTAATTCTGCACATTGATTATCAACATATTCTTGAATTTTTTCTTTTTCTTCATCTGAAAGATGTTTAAATCTTTTTTGTGCATTTAAAAATTCATTTATAGGTTTTCTATCTTGTGGTTTATATGTTAATTTGAATTCACCATTCTCAATTTCATATAATGCCCAAGATCCTGTTTCAACAGCTAATCTTCCAAGTTCGATAGTTTTTGAAGGGCTGTATCCCCATCCAGTTGTACATGGTTGATTAAGGTGTATATAAGCAGGGCCATCGATTTCAGATGCTTTCTTAACTTTTCTCATAAAATCTTCTGGGTATGAAATTGAAGCTGTAGCTACATATGGCACTCCATGAGCTGCCATAATGAGGGGCATATTCTTCTTAGGCCTATCTTCACCAAAACTATCTTTTCCATGTGGTGAAGTTGTAGTAGAAGCGCCATAAGGGGTTGATGCACTTCTTTGAATTCCAGTATTCATATAAGCCTCGTTATCATAACAAATGTATATGAGGTTATGCCCTCTTTCCATAGCTCCAGATAATGCTTGCATACCAATATCTGCAGTTCCTCCATCACCACCAAAAGCAACTACATTGACATCTGTTTTTCCTTGGGCTTTAAGTGCACTTTGAACACCAGATGCAACAGCACCTGCATTTTCAAATGCTACATGTATCCAAGGTATTTCCCATGCAGTTTCTGGGAAAGGGGTTGTAATAACTTCTAAACAACCAGTAGCTGAAATAGCAACAGTGTTTCTACCCAATGCCTTTAAAGCTAACCTTACTCCAACGGTAGCTCCACAACCAGCACAACCTCTATGTCCTGGTGCTAAAAGTTCTTCTTCAGGTAATTTCATGTAATATCTCTCCTATTAGTCTTATATGCTTTTATTATTAATATCATCAAATATTATTTTTCAAGTTGCTTTTATTTTTTCAATCCAATCCAATTAACATCTTTTTCAGGATTTTTAGTTTTTTCAACTACTTCTTCGATATAATTTGGTGTTATGTCTCGTCCTCCAAGCCCTATAATGAAATCATATGCTTCAACATCAACTTTTGCTTTAATATCATTATATAATGCTCCACCAACACCGAAAGAAATATTTTTATCGAGTACTGCAACTTTTTTAGCATTTTGGACAGCTTTTTGTATTTCTTCCTTTGGAAACGGCCTGTAAACCCTTATTTTTAGAAGTCCGACTTTTTCACCACGATCTCTCATATCGTCAACACAAACTCTAACTGTACTGCAAATTGATCCCATAGCTATTATTATAATTTCAGCATCTTCACATTTGTATTCTTCAGTTAAATCGTACTTTCTTCCAAATATTTCTTCAAATTCTTTATTTGTTTGTTTTATGACATCTATAGAATTTTCCATTGCTTCTTCTACTTGATATCTTGCTTCCATATAATAATCTGGATCAGTCAATGTCCCAAGTGACATTGGTGATTCTGGATCTAAAAATGCATGTTCTGGTTTATATTCTGGGAGGAATCTATCAACTTGTTCTTGGCTAGGAATTTCAACAGGTTCTACAGTATGGGTTAATATAAATCCATCTAAACACACCATTGAAGGTAATAATACTTTATTATTTTCGGATGTCTTGTATGCCATAAGAATAGAGTCAAGTGCATCTTGTCCATTTTCAGCATATATTTGCATCCAACCAGCATCTCTCTGTGCTATTGAATCTTGTTGGTCATTCCAAATACTTAATGGTGCAGATATTGCTCTATTTGCATCAGCCATAACTATCGGCATCCTCATTCCTGCTGCTGCAAATAATATTTCATGCATTAACATTAATCCTTGGGAAGAAGTCGCTGTAAAGACTCTTACTCCTGTTCCACATGCCCCAACAGCTGCACTAATTGCACTATGTTCTGATTCAACTCGGATATATTCTGCGTCAATATCGCCATCAGCTACAAATTGAGCAAGATATTCTGAAATTGATGTTTGTGGGGTGATAGGGTAAACAGGAATAACTTTTGGTTTGGCTAATTTTACAGCTTCAGAAACTGCTCTATTAGCTGTCATAACTTTTTTTGTCATTAATAATTCTCCTATTTTAAATTTTCAAACCATTACTTTTAGATTATTATTTTGAAATAATTATTTCCAAACAATATGATTTTTAATAATATGATTTTTGATTTTTTTTCAACAAGTATCTATTCTCTTTCCATTTTTATTGCTTTCACTGGGCATTCTACTTCACATATGCCACAGCCTTTACAATAATCATAATCTATATCGTGTTCTTTGTTTATGCACCCTTCTGGGCAGAACATAATACAATTATCGCAATCAATACACTTTTCTTTATCAAGAATAGGTTTAAATGTTCTCCAACTTCCTGTTTTGTTATTTCGAGTACTTCCAGGGGTTCGTACTGCCCCTCCAACAGAATCCATCTAATCACCTTATGTTTAAAATTAAATTTTTTATAATATTTGACCTTTCAATTTGAGTCTTATAAATATGATTTTAATAATCTTTTTGAATTTTAATAATCTTTTTTTAGTTATAACAATAAATTTAGATATTTTTATTATTTTACATATTTTTAGTTTATTTTAACATTCCAAAAATATTATGAATAAATATTTTTGAATAAGAAGCTTGAATAAATATTTTATTGTATATTTATTCTTTATAAAGAAATATTCCATTTTTTATAAAGAAATATTCCAAAATTTTTCTTATTAATATTGTAAACATGTTATTGTAAATAATCTTATAAAATTAAATTATTATTATAAAATTTTAGATATAAAATTTTAAATATTTAAAAATTAAAGTATTGTAGTATTTTAATTCTCATACTAAATTTAGCTATATTTGTAGTATTTATCAAATTTGTTCATAAGCAATTTTAGCAGCCTTTGAATTTTTATCTCCAAGTTTCCCAGGGAAAGTTTCATTTATTACTTTTATAATTGAATCAAGGGACACTTCACCACTTTTTTTTGCAAATGATCCTAACATAATAGTATTCACAATAGGAACTCCTAAGTTTTCTAGAGCAATTCCTGTTGCATCAATATTGTAAATTTCTTTGTCCTTATTTTTTTCTAATTTTTCTTCTTTATTTGTATTGATAATAATTTCACTATCATTTTTTATTCCAGAAAAGACGTCTACAACGTCTAATAATCCATCATCAAGGACAATAACATAATCAGGATTTTGAACTTGATATCTTATCTGTATAGGTTTATCATCAATTCTAGTAAATGCCATAACAGGAGCGCCCCGTCTTTCTACTCCAAAGAACGGAAATGCTTGTGAATATTTCCCATCTTCGAATGCAGCTTTCGCTAATATCTCTGCTGCGGTAACGGCACCTTGTCCTCCACGGCCGTGAAAACGAATTTCAATCATTCAAATTTCCTCCATTCATCATGTATAATCATTATAAATTACAAGATATATAAACTTTTACAATGTTATAAAATTAATGCTTATTATTTAAAATTAGATATTATCATTATCTTAATTAATATTACATTATATTGTAATATATTAATCATTTTAAAATATATGAATAATATATATATTTCAATGTTTTTTATTATATTATTTCAGTATATTATTTCACATACTTAATTTGATTTAATGTTGTAATGATTTAATATTTTGAGAAAACTTATCATATTTATGGATATTAATAATATTTATAAATAAATTTTTCAAATTATTAATTAAAGATTAATAATTAAATAAAATCAAGAATTAGATAAATTTAATAAAATTAATAATTAATTATATTAATAAAATAAAGTTAAACATATTAAAAATCAAAGATATATTATATTAAAGATATAATATTATAATTAAATATATTATATAATTTTTTATGGAATATTAATCGTATTTATTATAATCTATGTATATTTAGGTATAGTTATTATAATTATAATTTTTAAAAATTATTTATATTTATTAATAAATATTTTTTATATATAATATATTTAATAAATATCTTTTATCTATAATATATTATAATAGATATTTCTCATCTATGGGCATAGTTAATAGATATTTTTTAGGTAATTGATTATGCGTTTAATTGATTATAATTATTGAATTAAATTTAGGGATTTTATGACAATACTTATTGTAACTGGAAACTTAGCTTTTCCATTGGTTGAAAAGATTGCTTCAAAATCAAATCAAGATGTTATGGTTCACCTAGCTGATTCTCAGGTAGCTGCATTTTTAACTCCAAGGATGATTATTAAAGAAATTAAAAATAATTATCCTAAAGAAATAGCTAATGGTTCTATTAATTTAATTATTACTCCTGGTCTCATGAGGAAATCAACTGACGAAATAGCTAGCTATTTAAACATTCCAACATTTAAAGGACCAACAGATTGTGCAGATCTTGACATGATTTTGGATTTGATTGATAATCTGAAACTTTCAACTTCTAAACCAGCAGATAAACTAATAGAAGAAGAAAAAAGAAAAAAAGCTTTCCAATTAATAAGTGATTTTGAATCAAATACTAAAAATATAGAAACTTTGCTTAAGAAACCTAAAAATATACTTGTAGGGAATTTGCCTGTTGGTGAAGATTTTCCTATGAGAGTTTTAGCTGAAATAGCTAATGCACCAATTCTAACAAAAGAAGAACTTATTAGAAAATGTGAATACTTTTTAATTAATGGTGCAGATATGATTGACATTGGAATGGTAGCAGGGGAGGATTTTTCTGATAAAATTCCAGAAATGATAAAAACTCTTAGGCCTATTGTTGGTGAAAAAGCTTTAAGTATCGATACTTTAAACCCTAAAGAAATAGCTGTTGCTATTAAAAATGGTATTGATTTAGTTCTTAGTATTGATTTAGGTAACTACAAAGAATTACTGCCTTTATTAAAGAACTATAATGTTCCTGCTGTTGCATTACCTACAAATTTTGCTGAAGGAAAAGTTCCCCATACAGTAAATCAAAGGGTTAATGCAATGAGGGATTTATCAAATATTTGTAATTCTGAAGGGGTTCAAATAATTGCTGATTTAATTTTAGATCCTGTCAATAGTAGTAGTGTTGTTGATTCAATTTTGGCATGTAGGGAGTATTATAAAAATAATAATGTTCCTATGTTTTTTGGAGTTGGAAATGTGAATGAACTTATGGACACTGATTCAACAGGAGTTAATGCGTTACTTTCAGGAATAGCTATGGAATTAGGGGCTAGTATTCTTTTTACTCCAGAAGAAAGTGGAAAAACTTGGGGAAGTGTTCATGAGTTGGCTATTGCTAGTAAAATGATGTTTTTAGCCAAAAATAGGGGCTCTATTCCTAAAGATCTCGGTATAAATCTTATATTATATAAAGATAAAAAGAAAATAAAAGATATTTATGAAGATTATGAAAATTCTGATTTTGATGTTCCTCTAAAGAATGCTAATGAATCTAATCACTTTGTTCTTGACCCTGGAGGAAGTTTTAAAATCAAAGTTGAGCATGCAATTGATCCTAAAAATAGTAAAATAATTGTAACTCATTTTAAAAAAACTGTTCCCTATTTAACAATTGAGGGAAAAAATGGAAAAGAAATATCTGATGAATTATTTAGACAAGGTATTGTCACACGGCTTGAACATGCTGCTTATTTGGGTGCAGAGCTTCAAAAAGCAGAAATTTCAATAATTACTGGAAAAAGATATGTTCAAGATTTTGATTTGTTTAAAAGGCCGATTGATATAAATTAATTATAATCTAAATTATCAATAATATTTTTTTTATTTTAAATTTGATATTACTTTTCTCAATTTGATATCACTTTTTTAAATTTGATATCACTCTAAAAAGATAAAAAAGAAAATTTTTAGAATTTTAATTTAATTTATATTAATTTAATTTATAAAAACCATAAATTATATTCTCAATATCTGGAGTTATCTCATTACCTAACCATTCAATAAGAACTTTTTTACCATTAACTTCAAAGAAAGCTAACCTATAATCTCCTCTTGTATCAGAATGTTGTGTAACATATAAAATACTGTGATTTCCTATAGTTATATTTTCTCTTTGAGGATTGTTATCTTCATTAGCTATTCCATAAGCGAAATAATCTATATCTCCATTATAAACCTTTTCTCCTTGTGCAGAATTATCGTAAACTGTGACATAAATGCTTCCATCGTTATATTTCCCATATGTTTCAATTCCAGAGCTAGTATTAATTGTTCCATTAGTATACTTATTTGTAATCATTGTTGTTAAACCATTTATTGCAATCTTTTCGCCTGAAATCTCAAAAGATTGGTTATTATTGAGATTTTTATCAATTTTTTCATTGTTTTGGTTATTAAAAATGAAATAAGCTCCTGCTATCAAAATAATCATAATTATTATTCCTATTATAGCCATGTTTTTTTTATTCATTTTACCTTCCCTTTATAAATTAATTTTTCATTTATTTTTATATAGATATATTTATTATAAATTTAATCTAAAATATATTTATTATATAAAATATATTTACTATAAAATATATCTATAATATAAATATGAGAATGTTTTCATAGAGTATTTATGTATTTCATATTTTTTTATAAATTGTTTGTATATTTAGATTTTTATACAAAATATTTTTATATTTTTAGACTTTTTTACAAATTATTTGTATATTTATATTTTTTTAGATTTATATTTAGGTTTTTGTAGAAATATTTTATTATATGTTAATTATAGTCTCTTGTTTATTTTTATTAAAAAATGTAGTGAAATAAAATGGCAATATGTACAAAATGTGGAAATCCAAAAGTAATTATAAATAGAAAACAATCTGGACAATCACTCTGTAAAGAATGTTTTATTGAGAGTATTAGGAGAAAAGCAATAAAAACTATAAAAAAAGAAAAACTTCTTGAAAAAGGAGATAAAGTTTTAGTTGCTCTTTCTGGAGGTAAAGATAGTGTAACTCTTCTGGATATTTTAGATACATTTAGGAAACGCAACATAATTGATATATGTGCTGTAACTGTTGATGAAGGTATAGAAGGATACCGTAATGAAGGTGTTGAGATAGCTATTCGCCATGCTGAAAGACTTGGAATAGAGCATAAGGTAGTTTCATTTAAAGATTCATTCAATATTACTCTCGATGATATGATGAAAATACCTAATCATAGAGGTTCATGTACTTATTGTGGCGTTTTTCGTCGTTGGATAATTAATAGGGCTGCAAGAGATTTTTCTGCTACTAAAATCGCAACGGGCCATAATCTTGATGATGAAACTCAAGCAATTTTAATGAATTATCTTGAAGGAAATGTGGATAATCTAACTAAAATAGGTCCTAAAACAGAATCAAAAAGTCCATTATTCACTCCAAAAATAAAACCTCTCAGGGAAATTCCAGAAAAAGAAATAGGTTTATATGCTTTAGCAAAAGATTTAGAAATTCATTTGGCAGGTTGCCCTTATTCTCAAGAATCATTTAGGGGAGAAATTGGAGAAATACTTAAAAATTTATCTAAAGAACATCCTACTATAATGTATTCAACATTAAGAGGCTTTGATAAAATTAAAGAAGCTTTAAAAAAAGAAAATAAAGGTAATTTTGCTTCTAATACTTGTTTTATTTGTGGTGAACCATCTTCAAATGAAATTTGTCGGGCATGTACGTTTTTAAATGAATTAAATAAAAATTAGTTATTTTTTTTATTTAGTTATTAATTATAGTTATATAATTATATTAATTATAAATTATATCATATATTAATTATAAATTATATTATATATTAATTATAATGTTATATGTTGGATTTTTATATGTTGGATTTTTATATGCTTTAAATTATTTTTTAAATATGTTTTATCATAATTTCCTATTATTTGTATTATATTAAGGAGATTATATTAATTAAGGAGATTATATTAAATGAATTTTAAACTTATATTCGGTAATAAAAATGAAGTTAAAAATCTTAAAAATGAAGAAACTTCTATAAAAGATATTTTAAATGAAATGGATCTTTCATCTGAAACAATTGTAGCTAAAAAAAATGGAGATATTGTTATAGAAGATGAAAAAATTAATGATGGTGATGAAATTCAACTAATAAAAATTATTTATGGTGGATAAAAATAATAATAGGGGAATTATAATGAAAGTCTACTATGAGTGTGGAGCTTGCTTTCTTCGCCAAGCTAAAGATGCAATGGACTTGGCAACTGATGATGATGAAATAAAACTTGATTTAATGAAAGATATAATTAATTTATTATCTGAAAAATATAAAAAAGGAGCATCTTCAAATAAACTGGGATCTGCTATACATAGAATTATTAAGGATAAAACTAATTGTGAAGACCCTTATTTTAAAGAAAAAGCTGAGGGAAATAAGATAGCTCTTGAATTTCTTCCACTAGTTGAAAGACTTTTAGAAGAAGATGAAAATCTTGAAAATTATATTAAAATTGCTATTGTAGGCAATATATTAGATTTTGGTGCATTGGGTCTTGATTTTAATCCTCAAAAACTTATTTTTTCAAATTTAAAAAAAGAATTAGCTATTAATGACATTAATGAACTTAAAAAATCTATATCTAAACATAATAGTATACTTTATTTAGCAGATAATACTGGAGAAATTGTTTTTGATAAGTTGCTTATTGAAAAATTGAAAGAATTTGACTTGGAAGTTACTGTTGCTCTTAAAGAAAAACCCATTCTTAATGATGCTTGCCTGGAAGATGCAACTAACATTGGTTTAGATAAAATTGCTAATCTGACAACTATCGGGACTGATTCAATTGGAATAGTTTATGAAGAAGCTTCTGATAAATTTAAAGAAATTTTTGACTCTCATGATTTTATAATAGCTAAGGGTCTTGGAAATTATGAAGGACTAACTGAAATTGATCTTAAAAATAAAGATGTTTTTTCTCTGCTTTGTGTAAAATGTAGTGCAATAGCTAAAGATATTGGTCTTGAAGAAAAGGACAATGTATTAATTAAATTATGATAAAAATAGCTAAAGAGAAATTTAAACTTATTATAATAATAAAACTATGTAATTTTATGATATATTTATAAACCAAGCAAATTTATTGAATTAATGTTTAAAATAAGAGATTAATTTAGTGTTTTTCTAAATTTTGAAAATAAAATTTTAATTTTAAAATTATTGAGTATCTTTATATAAT
Source organism: uncultured Methanobrevibacter sp. (assembly GCF_937881195.1). Classification (GTDB taxonomy): domain Archaea; phylum Methanobacteriota; class Methanobacteria; order Methanobacteriales; family Methanobacteriaceae; genus Methanobinarius. The sequence continues at coordinate 10,382 of NZ_CALGFC010000046.1, forward strand.
ATGAAAAATTAATTGGGTGTTAAATTGCAAATTGGGTTTATTGGATTTGGGGAGGTAGCTTCAACAATTTCAAAAAAACTTTTAGATAATAATGTTGATGTGATAACCTCTTTAAAAGATCGCAGTAAAAAGACTAGAAAATTAGCTAATGATTTAGGAATAAATGTAGTTAATAATTTTGAAGAAGTGGCTTTATCATCAGATATTTTAATTTCTGCAACATCTCCTTATGAATCTTTAGAGGTATCTAAAAAATATGGGACTTTAGTTGATGGGATTTTTTTAGATTTAAATAATATTTCTCCAAAAACAACTTTAGAGATAGAAAATAATTTTAAAAATCAAACAGATATAAATTCAAGCTTTGTTAAAGGAGTTATCATTGGAAAAATTTCTTCTGAAAAATCAGTAATTTATGTTTCTGGACAAAATTCTAATAAATTATCTATCTTAAACACTTATGGATTCAATATTAATGTTTTAAGCCATAATGTTGTTGATGCTTCATATATAAAAATGATTAGGAGCATTTATACTAAATCATTAACAGCTATTACTTATGAAGCTTTTAAAATTTCAGAAAGTTTATCAATGTCTGATGAGTTTTTTGAAGTTTTATCTATTACTGAAGGAGATAATTTTGAAATTCAAGCTAAATCTAGAATTAATAGTTTAAAAAATTCTCATAAGAGAAAATATGAAGAAATGAGTGAAATTTTGAATTTTTTAGAAGATATGCAAAATTCTATCAATAATGAAAGTTCTAATAATATTAAAAGTTCTAATGATACTAAAAATCATAATAATACTAGAAATTCTAATAATTTTAAAAATTATCTAATGATAGAAGCTACAAAAAATAAATTTAAAGAAATAGATAATATTTAGTAAATAAATTTAATACCTTTTCAATTTTTATTTATTATGTATGAAAATTCTTATTCTAAAACCTTCTTTCTTATGCATTATTTTTGCTGAAACAGGGATGAATTGTGAATCAAGTATATATCTTATATAAGTAACGTCTTTGCTATGTAATCTTAGATTTGTTTTTATCTTTTTATTCTCAACTCTTATTTCACAAGATAATTTTCCATCTTTATTAATATAAATTTGTGGAATTATTTCGTTTGATTCTTTTTTTTCTTTTGGATTTCCATTCAAGTTTCTTTTAAGTATCTTTGTTTCAAATTTTGTAAGATATAAACCAGCATCAATAAATAAGGGGACATTGTCTATTTTAATATTGGGATCACTTCTAAATTTTTCATTAGCTTTACTTGCTAATTCTCCTTTTTCACAGTTATTTGCAACATAAAATGACCTTTCAATCACTTTATCAACACTTTGCTCTTTAGGTATAACTCTCTTTTCTTCATAGCTTTTCATTAATTTTACAACTTCTTCCCTTGTAACTTTCTCTTCAATTGCACTAATGGCTAAACGAGTTAAAACTGGCCCATAACCAGCTCTTCTAAAAGTTGCCCATATGGATTCTTCATCTCTATAAACTCTTCCTTTTATTATCTCATTTATTGCATTTCCATTTAAGTAAGAAATATTCATTAAGTTAGGTCTAGAATATGTATTCATTCTTTTTTTTATAATTTCCCAATTTCTATTCTCTGGAACAGTACCTTTTTTTATTTCTCTTTGAAGAATCTTAACCGTTGTTTTTGGAAGAAGTTCTTTTGTTTCTTCTGGTATTTCCATTTCATTTTCAATAATTGATTTTCTAATTTCTCTTCCAGATATTTTTCCATTAAATGTCATTTCAGGAATAATATGAAAATTCATATTTCTTCCATATTTATTTTTTAAAAATTCATTAACTGCAAACCATCTTATAACATTACGGTTTGGAAGATTTCTAGGGATTCCCACAAATATGCCTTGTTTCACAAATTTTTGAGCATATTTAACTATTTTTGGGGTGGATACATTAGCAGCATCCACATAATCCACAACTCCATCTTCAATCATCATAGCTATCCTTATGGGTACGCTATATGCTAGAGTTAATCTATGGTGAAGTCCTTCAATTCCAACTACCTTATCTGCCCCTGCAGCTAATGCCATATCTTTTCTTGCTTCAAAAGGAGTAAAAAATGGGGCATGGTTTGCGCTATATCCCTTGTTCAAGTATACTACTACTTTATCTCCAGTTTCTTCACCTATCTCTCTTCCTTTTTCTATTAATTTCACATGTCCTAAATGTACTGGGTCAAAATCTGCACTTATTCCAATCATAACAAACACACATATGTGTACTTTTTATATGTTTTTTTATTAAATTATTGTTTATTTTTATTACTAATTATATGAATCTTTTCTCTTTTTTATAAATATTGTTTTTATTTATATTAAATTATATGATTATAAAAATTGTTTTGAAATAGTAAAATGATGGGATGTTGTTAATTGATGTGAAAAAACTATTTTAGTATAGTATAGCATTTAATTAAATAATACTAAAGTTAGTCATCTATTATACATAGCGAATCGATTAATAATTTTATATACTAAGAAGATATTATTTAAAATTATAATAAAACTCATAAAAATAAAAATAAGCATATTAAAAAATATTTACAAAAGTCTCATAATCATACTATTCTTTAGTATTATGTTAATCTACTACTTTTTATAATATTTGTAATAAAAATAATTAACTTATAATCCAAAATCCAAGTATCAAAGCAGCAGATAAACTTATAACAAATGAAAAAACACTTTTTGGTAAAAATAAATGTTTAATAATTATAATCATCCCCAAAATAATTATTCCAACAAAAACTTTTGACATTTAACACCTCAAATAATCAATCACTTTATACTAAATATTAATAAATTTTTTATTTTTTACATCATATATTACTAAAAAATTAATATAATAGGCATTATAATCATGATTTGAATGAAAACTATAGTAAATGTTAGTCTATTCATAAAAGAAATACCTTTTTCAGACCTTATATCATAAGATAAAAATTTATTAATATGATCTGGAAACATAGGAATAATACATGAAATAAAAGCTAATATAATCAAAATGAGGGGAATATATATTGGAGTGTTAATTAACCCTAGTCCAAAAAAACCATAAGTGAAACCTAATGATCCACAAAAAAAAGAAAATATCCAAGATTTTAAAGGATCATAACCTAACCCAGTTTCTGATAACACATTATTATCATTAAATATACGCATTCTTAACAAAAGAATTAATCCTGGAATGAAAAACATTAAAAAAAGTCCAATACCTACCCAATGATTAGGATTAGGGAAAAAGAATATTGAAAATCCCAATATACAAGATAAAATAAAAAGCCAAAAACACTGCCCTTGAAAAGTCAAATTATCTATATGTATTGAATCATCATGATTTTCACGCAAAACAGAAAATGGCACGATTTTATCAAAAAACTTCCATAAACCTCTTTTTAAAAAAATAAAAAGTGCTAAAAAAACTATTGAATAAATTAATGACCAAATTATTATTAATAATATAAAGCTCATAATTACTTAACCTCAATAATCGGGTGTCACATAGTTATATGTATATGTCGACAAACTAATTTCTATATTATATGCTAAACGAGGAAGTTCTTTAGCATAATTGATAAATCCATTGATGAAAGTAGCACCACTAGTACCAGATGCAACTTTAGGTATTTGTTTACCCATGGAAGGTAGAGAAGATATTTTAACAAGCTTAGTAGCAGCTCCACCAGGAATTGCAGATAATATAGATGAACCTAAAAAGGTTCCAACATTTTTAGTTGTCCATTTTTCCTCAAATAATCCATTTCCATACATTGACATTAATACTCCAGGTACTAAAAGACCCAGTGAAAGACCGCCAGTTACTGGTGCTAGACCAATAGCTGCTGATATCAAATATCCTCCTGCAACATCAGCTACTAAATGAGCTGTGAAATTCCATCCGGGATTATCTTTCATGAAAGAAGTATAACTCTTGGTAACGGTATCAACCGCGGAATTTAAACTTTTCCCTGCATTATCAACTAATGAAGTAACAGTTTTTTTCACAGTATTAACTGCAGAAGTAACAGTTTTTTTCACAGTATTAACTGCAGAAGTAACTGCAGAAGTAATACTTTTAACTGCATTATTTACATAAGTTTTACCTTTGTTATAAACAAACTTGGCTGCATTATATACATCTCTCCAGTCATAAACTTTCACACGGTATTTTATTGCTTCAAGCCATCCTGCACTTTTAACATATGGTACTCGGATAGTGTATGATTTCCAAACGGTTTTTGTGCTGAATACAGGGTATTTGATTCCAAACCATCCTGTTTTCCAGCCCACTTTTACAGAAACTTTAACAGGGTATTTTATTGTATAAGTTTTCCAATATACTTTTGGTGGATGATACTTATAATATGTTCGATATTCATAATGCCATAAACCTTTAATTTCCTTCATCAATTTCTCAGACAAAGGAGTGCAATTAATTATAGTGCCATTAAAAACCATCACAATACCAGTAAACAATTCATTGAACCTAGTCCAATTCATACTTATAATACCAATATTAGGATCAAACAAAGTAACAGTCTCATTACTCATGTTTAATATTAGTTCAAAATGATTAAAACCATTAATTTTTAAAAGTACAATATAATCAACTTTTAATTTATCAGATGTCACATTATATGCATTTACATATATGCCTTTAGATTCTGAAGCATTTTTAAGACCCCATAAACTTGTTCCTTCATTATCAGTACTAGCAAGCTTTGCTATTTCTGATTCTGTTGTAAATACTCCCCATTTTTTAAATAGTGTAGCAAGAGCTGCAGGACCACAAGTATAGACTGTAGTCGCCATAACCATCTCACTATCATCAATAACAGAAGTATCAGCCAACCAATCATTTTTAAAAATATTAGAACTATTCAAAGTAGCAATAGAATTATAAATTGATAAACCTGCACCATTTTCCGTGAAAATATTACCAACAACAATATTACCATCAGTTTTAAATAGATAAACACCAACCCAATTATTAACTAACTTATTATCTAAAATATTAACATTATCACTAAATTTAATATAAATAGCATAATAATTATAAATTAAATCATTATCATTAATAATATTATAATTTGAATTTTGTAAACTAATGCCATTCTCATTAGAAACTAATTTATTGCCATTAATTTTGTTATTATTTGAAGCAATTAATGAAATCCCTTCAACACCATTCAAAATAGTATTATTTTGTATAGTGTTATTTCCAGAAATATATAAATAAATATTTCCATCAAACCCTCTAATTACATTATTTTTTATAGTGCAACCATGTACTCTGAATATACTTATGCCATACGATTCGTCGGACCCTAAAATATTAAAACCATTAATAACACTTCCACTACCTGAAGAAACAATTGTTATTGCACTCTGATCAGGTTTTTTAGGATATAAATAGACATTTTCTCCTGGAACAACTTCTAATGTAATTTTTTTATTTATGACGATATTTTCATAGTAAGTACCCTCAAAAACACGAATAGTATCTCCATATCGCGTATTTATACTATTAATGGCTTCTTGAATAGTTTCAAAATATTCTCCGGTTCTAGTATTTAAAACACCTGTAGAATTAATAGGCATTGCATTAAAAGTTTTATTTAATGTGTAGTCATTAAAAGAAGCAGAGATAGTTGTTGTTCCATTAGTTATGTTTACAAGTTTGATTCTAGTTTTACCATTAATTGTAGTTGTTGAAGTATTAATATTTCCATTAGTAGAGTTAAAGTATATAATTAAATCATCAGGAATATTACCATGAGTAGAAGTATCTTCCCCATTATTATTATATGTTAAATCCGCCTCGATGAAATAGCCATAGTAAGTGCTATTCCAAGTAGACCTATCTATAGATTTAGTGAGTTTTAAAATCAAATAAGGATTATAAGAAACGTTTCCTCCATTTATAAAAACATCACTACCTGTAGTTGATGATGTTATAGGATTGTTAGAACCCCACCAATTATTAGTAAAATTCACAACATTATTTGAACCTTCACTATATAAACCATATTCTGTATTTTTAAATATAATGTTATAATGTCCTTCACCAGAAGAGTTTTCAAAAAGAAATCCTATCCAATTTTCTGAAACAATGTTATCATAAAACTTAGAATTATTGGAAAGATAACTAAAAATTCCATACATATTATTAGTTATATTATTATAAGCAATCTCATCATTTAAAGAGCTTTCAATAGAAATACCTCTGCGAAGATTATCAGATATAACATTTGTTGATATTACATTCCCACTAGATTCATAAAGTTCAATTCCATAAAAATGACCAGTAATTTTACATCCTAAAATAGTATTATTAGAAGAATTAGAAATGTAAATACCATAACTAAGATCATAATTACTAGAGCCATTTATCCAAAGACCTTGTAATAAACTACCGCTAGCATTTCTATTAATTGTGAAAACAGGATTAGAAGTATTTAATGCTTGGATTAATACAAAATTATCAAATAAAGAACTGATTGTTAATTTTTTATTTATGATAATGTTTTCAAGATATTTTTCTTTAGAAAGCCATAAACTATCGCCATCAACCGTATCAATATCATTAATAGCTTCTTGTAAGCTATCGAAGACTTTATTTGATCTAAAATTATAAGTCTTATTCGGATTAGAAACAGCCAACCAAGGAACAACAGACAATTGGTCAGTAATATTACCATTATTAATATTATAAGTCGCCATAATACTTGAAAATATAACAATTAAAGATTCAAAACTAATAAAATCTCCTAAACTACTGTTAGTGAAGTTAGAAGGAACTTTTTTATTATTATTTGAATGAGAAACAACATAATCTGCTATCTCTAAGATTTCATCATAATAAATATCTCCTTTCATAATATTTTCAGAAGCATTATTTGAATTATGTATATTTAGTCTTTCTAAAATTAAACTTGTATCCAGATCACTTTTAAGGAAAATTAAAGCTTTTGCTGAAAGCAATAAAAACTCATCCATCGAAATATTCACACCAGAAACTAACACACTATCCGGAAGAATATGATAATTACTAACATAAGATTTAATATAAATTGAAGCATTTTTAAGCTGTTCCATAGATATAAACACATTACTAGAATTAGAAACTACATCCCAAGGCACAACTGTTATAAAAGAGAAAGTTTGATTTATTATATTGTATGATCTTAAAATTTGACTATAAATATAAACAAGTGAATTAAATCCTACTTTACCTAAAGTAGAATTTTGATAATCAGGAGCTTTTCCATTAATTTCCATATATTCCGCAATAATGGACGCAAGATCAATTAAATCATTATTAGAAATTCCAAAAGACTGATTAATATTTTCAGAAACATTTGTAGGAGAACCATAATTTTTTATAGGAATCATTCCACTAAAACCATTATCAATATTAATAACACCAATAACAGCAAGATTTAAAAACTGAGCTATAGTAATATTAGAACCATTAATAACCACATAACTTGGTAAAGTATAATATTTCTCAATATAATCAGCCACAAATTTACCCACAACCAATATATCATCAATAGAAACAAATTTAGTATTATTACTAGAAACAACACTCCAATTATTAAAATAAAAAACATCTGGCAAATTACTAGTATAAAGATAATAACTTATAATGCTTGAAAAAGTATAAATCAAAGATTGATAAGAAATATTACCTAAATTAGTCTCCATATAAGCAGGGACCTTGCCATTATTCATTATGTATGAACTAATATTATTTGCTAAAGATGTATAAAACTCTTGATCAAAAACAGAAGATTTAATATTTTCAGAAAAACCCGTTGGAATAGTATAGTTTTCTAACAAAATATTACTCATTAAATTACCATCAAGATAATCCAAACTATTACTTAATAATTTCAAATATTGAGGCATAGAAATAGTGAAATTATCAACAGTAATATTTGTTGGAAGAGTATTATGAGTTTCAATATAATATTTAACAATATCTGAAAAAAGTATTACAATACCAAGTGAAACAAAGGTGTTAGATGTGTTAGATACTTTGTTCCATGGTTCAACTACAATAAAGTCAGGTAATTCACCAGTTTTTTTAACAGAGCTTACTATTTGTGAGAACATATAAATTAGTGAGTCATATCTTATGTTCCCAATAGTTGAATTTTGGTAGTTTGGTGCCCTTCCAGCAAACATAAAATACTCAACACTACGAGCAAGATTTAAATAAGTATCTCGATCAAGTATTCCTCCTTTAGTAGTTTCAGAATATGATGTTGGATATCCAAAATTACCAAGCAATATTTGACCCGCATAAGTACCATTAAGATTATGTAGTGTAGTGGTTAAAAGTTTTAAAAACTGAGGCATAGTAACATTATAACCACCAATGATAACATTATCTGGTAAAACATGATTAACTTCAATATAATACTCCACAGTTTCTGCAGCTTCCATAATTTGAGTTTCAGTAAAACTCACAGTATTCGAATTAGATACGACTGACCATGGATTAACAGAAACATATTCGGGCAAAGAACATCTAGTATTATAATAATCCAAAATTAATGCATACATGAAAATTAAATTATAATAAGACATGTTTCCTTGAGATATCCAAGAATAATTTGGAGCTTGGCCATTAGTATCCATATATGATTTAATATTATCAATAGCATTAAAATAATTAGCAAAACTAATCTTACCAGCAATAATACTTTCTGAAGGATTATTCGGAGCAGAATAATTTCTTAATATTATAGATTGATACAATCCTATTTTAATGTTTTTTAAAGAAACAATTTCTAGCATTAAAAACTGAGGCATATTAATAATAAAACCTGAAAGATTCAGATTATTTGGTAAAGCATGATTAGTAATAACATAATTTTTAAGATAAAAAGCTATTGAATTAATTAAATCCATACTAATAAAAGTAGTAGAAGTATTTTGAACAATACTCCAAGGTATTAATGTAATATACTCAGGTAGAATATTGTTTTTGTTTGCAGAAACTAAAAGTTGGGCATTAATATATATTAATGATTGGTATGAAATAGCTCCACGAATAGTGTTTTTAAAGTTAGGAGCAGTACGATTAGCATCCATAAAACTAATAACATCATTTATCAAGCTTAAATAATCAGTATAAAGTAAATTACCTCCAGTAATACTTTCATAAGGATTAGCAGCAGCACTGAAATTTTCTAAAATGATGGATTGGAAGAGTTTTCCATTTAGGTTTTTTAAGGCTTTTGCTGAGAGCATTAAAAAATCACTCATTTTAACCTTATTTTCTGAAATAATGATAAAATCAGGCAAATTATGTTGTGATTCAACATGAGAAACAAGAGTACCAGAAGCATCGATAATATCTGCCATGTTCATAAATACAGTTCTATTATTAGAAACAGTACTCCATGGATAAACAGTGATAAAATCAGGTAAAGAATTTAAAGATTGATGTGAGGATATTATTTGTGCGAATGTATAAACTAATGATTCATAGCCAATATTACCAATATTAGTAGATTGATGTATTGGAGCTTGACCATTAGTATCCATGTAAGATTTAATACTGTTTGCAAGGCTTAAATAATCAGTTTTATTCAGACTTCCAGATTTATTTAAATTTTCAGATGAAACAACTGTTGTTGCATTTTCCAGCTCAATCGAAGAATTTGTACCATTATTAATGTTAATAATTGAAATAGATAGCAGTTTTAAGAATTGAGCCATATTAATTGTTATTCCATTAATAGTGATATTTTCAGGCAATCTATGATTAACTTCAACATGTGTTTGAACAGAATTTGCAGCATATTGTAGATCTTCCAATGAAAATTTAGTAGTGTTAGTAGTTGCAATGTTTATATTATATGTTACTGTTTTTGTAGCAGAGGGATTGCCTTTCGAGTCAATTGCATAATACTTTAAAACGGTTTCACCTGCACCAAGTGTTAATGTAACTGTTTTAACCTTATTAACCCATGCACCATTATTTATACTATAATAAACTTTGGGATTTGAATCTCTACTATCTGTAGCTGTTATAGTAACATTTTTAACGCTATTATAAGTGCCGCCAGTTAAATTAATACTTACAGTTGGAGGTAAATTATCTACTATCACTCCTGCAGAATTAACGCCAGAAATTTGAGTGATTGTTACAGAGTTTGGTAAAACACCATTAACATGATAATAATTAACAATTCTTGTATAAGCATATACTAATGATTCATAACGAATATTACCCAAAGAGCTTGATGCATAATTAGGAGCAACACCATTAGTATTAATAAAATTCTTAATATTATTAGCCATTGTCAAATATTGTGCTTTTGTTAAAGTACCTGTAGCTGTTCCAGAAGGACCAGTAGGAGCACCAACACTTTTTATAATAACAGGATTTTTATTACTTTTATTAAGTTGCAATGTATAGGTAACCAATGAATTTAAATAAGAAGGCATAGAATTATTCTTATCAGAAATATCAACATACTTAGGCAATTTACTGTTAGAATCAGTATAATTTTTAACAGCAGAAGAAGAATCCTTCATTTCAGTTTCATTCAAAGTAGCAGAAGAAACAGCACCCACAAACAAAAAAAGAACTAAAATACAAGACAACACTATCATCAATTTTTTAAAACTCATTCGACGAACCCCATAATATAATGACTACCAATGAAATAAAATAATTCGCTTTATAATTTAATGACATTTTTAATAATCAAAAAGAATAGATTAGAGATAAAAAATACCACAAATAATACAATAATATTAATAAACTGAATAGAAATATAAACTTACTATTACTTTATATCAAATATAGTATTAAATTAATAAATATTTAAACTTTACCCTTTAATTTTCAATGAAAACAGATAAAATATAATATATGAACACAGAACCATGATTACTTTTGTTTAATGAGTATATAAAATAAAATGAATATATTTAAAAAAATTCAGTGTATAATTTTTTTGTTCATATTATATGTTAAATTCCCACTTTTGTTTATTTAACCTTTAATTATAAATCAATAATAGTTAATAATATAAAAAAAGATATAATAGTCAATGAAAAAAATAAATTTTTAAAGTTTTTAAGCACCAGGATTTCTAAAACTTTTTTTATAAAATTTATTATAATAAGATTTAGCACTTAAAGAAGTTTTAACATAATCAGTATACTTACCATAAGGATTATTTTTAGTACGATGATTAACAACAGTGACTTTTAACTTATTTTTACTAACTTTAGTTAAATAAATCTTATTATTCACATAAAGCTCATATTTAGATTTATTAGGGTATTTAACATACATTTTATAAGATGTTGTGACCGTTTTGCCATTATAATAAGATTTCCAAGAATTCTTATAAATTAACTTATTTTCACCTTTATCAATTTTTTTATATTTAGCAGCTGAAACTGAATCAGAAGCAATTATCAAAGCAGCAAACAAAATAAAAACACAAGCAAAAACAAAAAAATACTTCTTATCCACCATTATAACACCTCCATAAATAATAAAGAAATGATTTTAATTATTTAAAAACAACACTATTAGCCATTTTAACAGCTAAATCCCTATCATAAACAGAAACTATAAAAACAGCTTTATTTTTTTCATCATTAGTAACAATAATTGTTGTCATATTCTCATCTTGACCCCACTTAAAAGCTTTAGCATTAGACGAAAGATTAGTAACATCAATCTCAGTTAAATTATTTAAAACAGGTTCAGATCGAATTAACTCTTTAATAAAATTTTCATCAGTATTTGTTGTATAAATATAAATTGAAATTCCTTTAATCATATCTTCATAGCTATTTAAATCAGTTTTTGTAAGATCTACATTTTATGGAACACTAATAATAATATTATCAAAAGTCTTATTCTTCATAGAATCAGAACTAGCAGGATTTAACAAATAAAAAAAACCTACCACAGAAACAACAACTAACAAAACAATTACCACAATTAATATTATAGCAAAATTCTTATTCTCCATAAAAAATCCACCACCTAAAATACCCTATATTAATAAATATATAACAAAATAACATATAAATATTACTAAAAAAACCAAAAATAATAAAAATTATAATAAGCTGATAAAGATAAAAACAAATAAAAATCTATTAAAAAATAATATAAATTTAGTTAATTTAAAAGCTTATAAAGAATAACTATATTTAAAAAGTTTTAAATATTGAAAAATAATAAAATAAACATGGAAAAAGGTATAAAAAGATATTATAATGTAAAATACCTATAAGTAAAAAATATAAGACCTACAATAGGAATAATACCAATAATTATAAAAAACCATACTAGTAGGCTTAGAATTATAAATGTGAAAGTTCCTAATGCTGTCCAACCTATAACATACATAACACCTTCTTTTGTATTTGTATCAACAAATCCTTCTAGCTCTCCATCATCATTAATATGTTTAGGTAAAAGATATCTATTTATTAAAATAGGTCCTAAAATACCACCAATAATCGTAATACCTAGCAAAACCATTGCTAAAATAGGATCCACATTAATATAATCAAAATAATCCATCTCCAATCACCAACCATAAGAAAATCATATTTTTCACAGCATTATTTCATTCAATAAGATTTATAATATAAATATAAAAGAGTTAAATATAAAAATGAATTAAGTATACAAGTGTTTATTATTTGAGCTAAAATTAATTCTAATTTAATAAAAATTTTTAATAAAGTTTTTTAATAAAATTTTTAGTAAATAAACTACAAGATATTATGAAATATTAAAAATAGGAAATAAAATAATCAGATAAATTAATCTGATTATAATAAATAACAAATTTATTTTAAATTTATTTAAGTATAGTTTTAATTATCAATAAGTCTGATTATTCCAGTTAAGACTAACCAAATACCTATTAATGCACCTAAAATCATAGGATTTTTTGCATATGTTCCTAAAATTATATAGATAACACCTAATACTATTCCAAGAACTCCACTCCAGAATGAAAAACCATTTTCTTTATTGCCTACTAATGTTACAAGTCCTGCAACAATAAGTAATATTCCTGCTAAATATATTGTTAGTGCTGCTAAAAATGCAAATGTATTTGGACTAAATAATAAGATTAAACCTAAAATTAGTATTAAAATACCTACAAATATTGTAGCTATACTCCTACTAGGACTATAATCTATTTCAGAAATTCCACTAATTAATAAAAATACACCCATTAAAAGAACAGCAACTCCAATAATAGCTTGAGCACCAACTAAACCTAGCATTGGAAATGCTATTATAATTAAACCTAATACTATTGCTAAAATACTAAGCATTGATTTTTTCATATTCTAACCTCCATACTACAAACCATATTTCAAAATATTATTTTTATAATTTATATTTCTATAAATAATATATAATAATATATAAGAATATTAATAATAATTTATCTAATTTTGTTTATATATTTTTTTGTATTTTTTTTGATTATTCTGCTTATAGATTATTTTTTAATTAGTTTATAATAGGGGCAAATGTTTAATTTTTGTTTTGCTTTTATTAAAATTTGAAGAATTTATTTCAGCTAACCATTCATTTTTGCAAACACATTCATAATCTTCAATGATATTTTGTTGAATATTTGAATTTATAATAGCATTTTTAAGATCTTTATTACATTTTTTACAGTTGTACGGTCCTCTACGGGATCCAAAACCTGATGTATCCATAAAAGAAGGGATTTTTAGATTTTTTCTACTTTCATTAATAATTTTAATAACGCTCCAAATCCATGGGGGTTGATAAGAGCCTTTTCTCCAAAATTGTTCTATTATTGTTCCTTTATGTATTGTCGCAGGACAAAAAGAAACCCTATTTGTACCAACACTTTCTGCATAATATGCTGTTTTAATTGCTTCATCTATTGATTCTTTTTCTGATGTTAAAATTGGTTTCACGAAAATATATGCTTTAGACTTTGCAGAATAATTATTATTTGGGTCCTTATCTATCTTATCCAGTATATTAACTGCATTTTTAAAATCTTCCTTTGAAAACCCTTTGTTTATCTTTTTTTCTCTTATAAAATCATCTTGAGATTCTAAACCGATACTTATTTCTAGCAATCTATTTCCAATTATTGAAAATGAATTTTCAAGAACTTCTTTATTAACATATTCTGGACGAGATTCAACAACAACTTCTTTTATTTCATCTATTTTTGCTATTGTATCCAATATTTCATATCTAACCTCTTTTGAAATTTCTAGCGGATTTAAAAAACTTCCTGAAACAAATATTTTTATTGCTATCGGCTTACTTTCACCATCAGCTTTTATGTTCTCAATATGTTTATTTAATTCCTTTTTAAATAATTTAATAATAACTGTATCATCAATTGGGCCAAGTGTACAGTCTGAGATATAACTGCACATGGTACAGCCTCCAGTGTCTCCTAATGCCCATGAACAACCGGGAGTAGGAACTATTACAAATAAACTTTTTCCAACACCACTGTAAAGTAAATCATCCTGATACCAACTTGTAGAAAGCTTTTCAGGACTCCTAATTTTCATTCTTCCAATATAATTGTTTCTTATTTCTTTATTAAGTTTCTGGATTTCCATTATTTCTTTCCTTAACCTTTAATTTTCTATTTTTTTAGACTTATTTGGTATTTACTAAATTTCCAACTTAAAAATAAATCTAGATAATAATGAATTATAATATAAAATCTAACTATAAGATTAAAATATATAAAATCAAGCTATAAGATTAAAATATATAAAATCAAACTATATACAATTAAAATAATATATTAAATAAAAATAAAATATTTTATTTCTTGAATTTTTATATAAATTCATTCCTTGAATTTTTTACATGACATACTTTTTATTCTTAAATTTATTAATATTATTAAAAATATATTAATAATATTAAAATATTTATATATTTTTCAAATATTAATATATTTTTTATTTTAATAAAATTATTTGCATGAGTTATATTTGATTTTGTTGTATAATTTATATTATAATTTATTGTATTGTAAGTTTATTATTATATTCATGTTCTTATATGTTTAGATTTATTATATGTTTAAATTTTATAGTTAAATTTTATATATTTCAATTTTATCATAATACTTAAATTTTATTAAAATTTTTATTATTAAAATTAATGGTTGTGAAATAATTCCTAATCTCTCTTTAGATCATTTTGTTAAGAAAAAGGATAATAATAAAAAAAATTCTGGAATTATTGAAGGTTTTAATGAAGCTAAGATAGCTAAAAAATATTGTTTTAAAGAGAAAAATGTAAAAACAATTCTTAATAAAAGTAAGGAATCGAGAGGATTATTCTTGGGGGATTATTCACTTAATCCATATATCGGTTGTTCTTTTAACTGTGAATATTGTTATATTAATGGTAGTAAATATGTAGAATCAACAGATTCTTTTTATATAAAGTCAAATGCTCTACAAATGTTCAAAAATCAACTGAAGAGAAAAGCAAAAGCGGGCGAAAGAGCAGTGATTTTATTTGGATCAGCTACTGACCCTTATATGAATATTGAAAAGGAATTATTACTCACTCGAAATTTATTAAATGTAGCTAATAGATTTAAATTTCCTGTGCATATAGTAACTAAATCTGATCTTGTTCTTAGAGATATTGAAATATTTAAAAAAATTAATATTAATGGAGTATTGCCGAAAGATTTGACTTTTCTTGACTCAAAAGTTATGATAACTTTTTCTTTTTCCTCTTTAGATAATGAGATAGCTAAAATTTTTGAACCAAATGCTCCAAGTCCAAAAAAAAGATTAAAAGCCATTAAAATATTAAAAGATGAAGGATTTTTAGTTGGTGTATCTTTAATGCCTCTTTTGCCTTTTATTTCAGATTCTGATGAGGATATTGATAAAATATTTTCTGTCTTAAATAAAATTGGTGTGGATTATATTTTTGGTGGGCCATTAACACTTTTTGGAGAAAGTAATAATGATTCAAAAATAAAATATTATAAAATTATTGATAAAAATTTCCCTAATATTTCTGAAGCTACTAAACAAATTTTTAAAGAAAAAGAATACCCAAACATTAATTATCAGAAAAATGTTTATAAAAACTTAGAAAATGCGTGTAAGAAATATAAAATTAAAAATTCTATTATTTAAAGTATTATTATTTAAAAAAGGTTTTGATTTAATATTAAAATATTTTAATATTTGGAAAATTAAAAATAAAAAAAGAAATAAAAGAAGTTATTTAGCTTAGAAGCTACTTATAACGTCTCCTAATAATTTTATAGATTCTTCTTTGTCTGGTCCAATTGGGGAACCTGCTACGTATTGTGTAACACCCATTTCTCCGAGAGCTTCAATTTTTGGTATGAATTCATCAGGAGTACCACATACAGAGAAAGCTTCCATTAATTCGTCACTTACAGCTCCAATAGCTCCACCGAAGTCACCTTTTCCAATTAATCCTCCGAGTTTTTCATTGATTCCTTCTGGTAATCCATGTCTTTGTAATACAGGAGGCGGGGAACCTGCAGCAATGAAAGCTACAACAATTTTTGCAGCGTTTACAGCAGCAGTAGAATCAGCAGCAATAGAACAACATGTGTATGCAGCTACATCTACATCGGACATACTTTTTCCACCAGCTTTAGCTCCTTCTTCAATTAAAGGGACTGCAGCTTCAAAGTCTTTAGGATTTGATGCGTTAATTAAAGCACCATCTGAGCATTCTCCAGCGGTTTTTAACATCATAGGTCCTTGTGCGCCCATGTAAATAGGGATTTTATCTTGGACAGATTTTACTCCTCCGAGTTGAGCTCCAGACTCTGTTTTTTCACCAGCCATTAAAGTTTCCATCATTTCTATAGCACTTTTAATGGTACTTACAGGCTTAGTCCATTCAATTCCAAGAGCATCAAAAGTAGCTTTGTCTCCAGGTCCAATACCTAAAGTAGCTCTACCATTGGATAATTCATCTAAAGTAGCAATTGCTGCAGCTGTTACAGCAGGACTTCTTACATAAGGATTGGTTACACCAGGTCCTAATTTAATGGTCTCTGTTGCGTCAGCTAATAAAGCTAATGCTTCATATACGTTCTTGTTGTTGTAATGGTCAGTAATCCAGACATATTCAAATCCTACGTCTTCTGCCAATTTAACAAGCTTTGCAATTTTATCAATTGGTTCATTTGGAACAAATTCGATACCGAACTTCATATTTTATCACCAATTAATTTTTAAGTGCTTCTATATATAAAGTATTTTATATTTGATTATAATAGAAAAATTTAAATATATAATATCAGATAATATTTGATATTATGGTTTTTCATTCTTGTTTTTAATTATATCTTATTTATTTTCGATAATTCCTTATTTTTAGTATTCTTATTAATTTAATTCTAATATTATTAAACTATAATTAAAAAAAGCAAATAATTTTTAAAATAAAAGTTACATGAAAGTATAAGTATTATTTATAATTAGAGATATTATCTATAAGAAATAATATTTTATTATATTAACTATATTATTATATTAATTATATATTATTATAATAATTTTAATTACTAATTATAATTAATAACTAATTATAATAATAAATGTACTAATTTAAGAATAGATATATTATTTAGAATTCTTAAAACTATTCCAGATCTTTCAAATTCCATTTCTTTCTAAATTTATTTTCCATTTCGGGGGACATCCAGTGTTTACCATCACAAAATGGTTTATGTTTTGATTTTCCACATCTACAAAGAGTAATTCTATTCCTATTTTCATAAAATTCTCCATCTTCTCCTTCTATAGGAATTTTACCTTTAACCCATATAGGCCCTTCACAATCTTTTCCTTGATCATATAATATTACAATTTCTTTTTCATATTCTTTTTCAGTTGATTCTTTTTTTTCCTTATCCCAAATCAAAAGTCTTCCTGAAGGACAATTAGCTGCTTGTTCTTTTGCAATTTTTATTGATTCAGAATCTCCATTTTCAATTAATTTTCTAATCCCTTCATTATTTTGGCAGAACCTAGAATGGTCGCAAAGTTCTATTGCATCATCTAATCGTATTTTATTTGTTTCAAATGTTGTTAAACTTTCTTCATATATTTTTTTGCTAGAAACTTCAGTTCCATCAAAGTCAAATTTTAAATGAGATCCATCACAAAATGGTTTATTTTTACTTTTTCCACATCTACAAAGAGTATATGTTCCATTAGAATCTATTTTTTCTTTTTCTTTAAAACCAACACTATTTCCTTTTTCATCACAAGCTATTGTTTCACTATATAATGGTATTGATCCAGTTACTATATATGGTCCATTTTTTGTTATTTTAATTTTCATTTTTTATCTCCAATATTTCATGATTCTTAAGTTATTGTGTTTAGTTAGTTATCATTTTTATTAGTATAATATTATACATTAAATTTTTATTTATTATAGTAATATTATTATATTCTATTAATTAAATATTTAGTTATATTCTATTAATTATTATATTTGTTTAGTTTATTATAATCAATATCTTAAGTATTTTAGTTTTTCTTTTAGCTTTTTGTTTGCTTATTTTTTCTTGGTTTTTTGTTTGTTCTTTTAGTTTTTTGTTATTTTTTTGGTGTTTTTTATGTAATATTTTTTGTTGGGTTTTGTTGTTGTTGTGGGTTTGGGTATTGGTTGTGC
>NZ_CALGFC010000047.1 GCF_937881195.1 uncultured Methanobrevibacter sp.
GATTATAATAATCATAATATTGAAAATAATGTATTGGATTATAATAATTATAATAATTGATTGATGATAATAAGTTAAAAATAATAATATTGAGGGTATTAAATAAAATTTATCCCTCTATTTTTATATTATCATTTAGTAGTGAATCATCAGTTGTTTCAATTATTTTCCCATCTAAAACTTCTATTACTCTATCAGCTAATTTAGCAACATTCATATCATGAGTTACCATGATTAATGTAACATTTTTTTCTTTATGTAATTTATTTAGCTGATCTAATATCTTCTTACTGGTTCTTGAGTCAAGAGATCCTGTAGGTTCATCTGCCAATATTATAGAGGGTTCATTAGCTAAAGCTCTTGCAATAGCTACTCTCTGCCTTTCTCCTCCTGATAATTTTGTTGGTTTAATTTTTGCTTTATCTTTTAATCCAACACTATCTAAAAGTTTTAAAGATAATTCTCTTCTATCTTTATTAGGCAATTTACCTTCAAACATAGGTATTTCTACATTTTCAGCAACTGAAATATTTGGAATTAAATTATGTAATTGGAATATAAAACCTATTTTTTTGGATCTAAATTCATCTAATTTTTTATTTTTACTTAAATCATATCCTGCAACTTCAATAGTCCCACTATCAGCTATATCTAATGCTCCAAGCATGTTAAGTAGTGTTGATTTACCAGACCCAGATGGCCCAATAATTGATACAAATTCTCCTTCTTTTATATCTAAATCAATTCCATTTAAAGCTTTTATGTTTCCTTTTTCATAGCTTTTTTCTAAGCCCCTAATTTCTACTATATTTTTTCTATTTTCATTATTTTGTTTTAAATCATCATTACTCATTAAATCACCTCCTTATTTATTCATACCTTAATGCTTCGGTTGGTGGAAGCCTGCTAGCTCTCCATGCTGGGTAAAGTCCTCCAACTAATCCTACAATAATTGCAACTCCAAATGCTTGTAAAAATATGTATGGGGTGTACATTGGAGTCATACCTCCAAGAATTCCTAAATATACTAAAATTTCAAGACCTACAACTCCAATTATTGAACCTATAACTCCTGAGGTTACTGTAAGAACAACTGATTCTCCAAGTATCATTCCAAGTATTCTTCTTCCTTTCCATCCAACAGCTTTTAAAACACCAATTTCTCTTGTTCTTTCATATACAGACATTATCATAGTGTTTATTATTCCAATTCCTCCAATTATTATTGCTAAAAGAGAAATTGCAAAAGATGCACTATTAACCATATCTAATGCATTAGCTACTGTTTCAATATCTGAAATAGAGGTAACAGTGGTAATATTATCGCTATATTTATCTTCAATGGTTTTAGTAACACTATCTACATCCACACCACTATTTACTTTAACATAAATCATACTAATATTTCCAGGATCGTCCATCAAATCTTGAACATTTGCAAGTGAACTATATGCTCCTTCATCTTGATTAGGATCTCCAGTTTCAAATATTCCAGTTATCTTATAGTCTTCTCCATTTATTTCTAAGGTATCATTTACCGTTTTGTTTAATTTATCAGCAGAAATCTTTCCAAGAACTACTTCACTTGCATTATTACTAAACATTTTTCCTTTAGTTAATTTTAAATCTGCAAATGCTGTGTCTTTTGAATCAATCCCTATTAATGTGAAAAAACGAGAGTCTGGAACTGAAACCATTCCAATATAAACTCCCGCGGCATTTTTAACACCACTAACATTACCAATTGTAGATACCCAATCCTCACTAAAAGTACTTGTTCCCAATGGGTTGGTACTAGTACCAGAATTATCTGTTTTTCCACTTATTGAAAAATCAGAACCTCCAGCGTGCAGTGTTTCATCCATAGTTGAAGTTAAACCAGCTGTTATAGCTCCAAGTGCAACAATTGTAGCTATACCTATCCCAATTCCAATAATAGCAAGAATTGCCCTACTTTTATTTCGAAAAGGGTTTTTAAAAATTAATGATATAAATGACATAAACATTATTTAAGTTCAATACAATATTTAAAATTAATGTACTCTATTATTCATGTTTTATTTTTTTATAAATTTTTTAATCATTAATATTAATTTCATGTTTTTGACCTGATTTTTTTACATTTATTACAATTTTGTTTAATTTTACCAAAATTTATATTATGTTAACAACTTTTGTATTAGATTAAAATTATTAACTAACCTTATTATAAAAAAAGCTTAATGAATTAACATATTTTAAAAAATTTGAATTAATTTATTTTAAAAAAAGTTCAAAATTTATATCTTTTATTTAATTATAAATATTTAATTATATGCAAAAGTTTAAAATTTGTATCTTTTATTTAATTATAAATAATTTAATTATAAAAATTTAATTTATAAGATATATTTTATTTAATAGCTTATTTAATAGCTTATAATTGTTTTATATAATTATAATAATGGTAATAGTAGATTAAGAAGTATTATAATGCTATTATGTATAAAAAATTAATCATTGATATAATATTATGTATGTAAAATAATTATTGATTTAATATTATGTATATAAAATAATTATTTCCCAATAATTTCTCTTATAATAAATTTATCTGTTGAATCTAAGGATTTAGTTAAATATATTCCAGCTAAGTAAACAATAATAGCTATTGGAAGAGCTAACCACATTGAAAAATTAAGTATTAATAAAACAACTGCTAAAATAAGTCCAGAAATACATATCTTTAATATTTCATAGATTAAATTTTTGTTTGGTCTATAACTATTCTTCAAAATGATATACATCATTAATGTAAATACTACTATTCCGGTGATTACTGTAGCTATACTTGCTCCAATATAACTTAAATAATATATTAAAAATATGTTTAAGGCTACATTTATTAAACATGCTAATCCATTTATCTTTGTAACAGCTAATTCATTACCTGATGAATTTAGTAGATTTGTAGATGCTCCATTAACCATAACAAATAAAACATTCCATATTAATATTTTCAATACACTTTCAGCAAGAATATAATTTTTTCCACAAATTAAAACAATAATATCCTGTGAATAAATAGTAATTCCAATAGCAAATGGTAACATGATTAATACTAAATACTTTACTGATTTTTCATAGGATATTTTTAAAAGATCTTCTGAATCTTTGTAAAATTTTGACATTAAAGGGAAAACAACATAATTATAAACCATATAAATTGTTGTAAAAACAGTGATAATTTTATAAGCTGAGCTGTAAATACCAACAGCAAAACTCCCAACTATAAATGAAATCATTACAGTATCTATCATATAATATATGGTGGTGAATATACTTGTTATTCCAAAAGGAACAGCTTCTTTTACAGATTTTTTCCAGAAATTAAAATTTATTTGGAATTTAGGGATAGTTATCTTATCTCTAAGGTTTATATATAGATAGATTAATGTAATTAAACTTCCTGCCATATAAGTTAATGCAACAGCCATTAATCCTAAATTGAAGTATGTTAAAAGAATACTTCCTAATAAAATTAATGAGCTATTTATAATAATTCCAATAGCTTGGTATTTCATCTTACCAAATGCTTGGAATACACCATTAAAAAGCCATCCCATATTTAAAAATATTGTTTGTAGTGCAAACACTAAAACAACTTCTTTTGTTAATATATCATAATCCATTATAAATAGAATAGCTAATGTTACTATAAATGTCAAAGTTGATAAGAAAATTTTCAATGGGATTGCATTTCCTATATACTTTTGAGATAGTTCTGGGGACCTTGATAAATCCCTTGTAACATATGTACTAATTCCTAAATCAGTAAATATGCTCATTATGGTAGTAAAAGAAATAGCAAAATTCATTATTCCAAAATCTGAAACTCCTAAATATCTCATTAGTATGACAATCCACACAAATCCGAAAACACTAGTTATAATTTGGGATGTAAGTAACCAACTAGTATTTTTAAAAATTTCACTTATTTTGCTCATTTTTTCACTTTATAAATTAAATTTACATTGCTATTGCTGTTAATCGGTTTTTATATTAGTTTTATTGGATACTTTGTGCTTTTTAGCATGTTTCATTTGTTTTTTATTCTTATTATTTCTTATTCTTATTATTTTTTATTCTTATTATTATTTCTTTATTATTATTATTATTAATTATCATTGATTTAAATTAATTATCTTGATTTAAACCATTCAACAGTTGTTTCTAATTGTTTTTCAAATAAATTAGGATTTACTTTAAATCCAATCTTCTTCATATTATCGACATTAGCTAAGGAGTGTTTTATGTCTCCTGCCCTTTCATTTTTATAAATTGGGTCAAGATTTGAACCTAATGTGTTTTTAATAATAGTATAAAGCTTATTAACGCTCATTGAAATTCCAGAAGCTACATTCACTATTCCATTAAAATCAGACTTTGCAGCTGCAATATTTGATTTTACAACATCTTTAACATAAATAAAATCTCTTGTTTGTTCGCCATCACCATAAATGATAGCTTGTTCTTCATTGACTAATGAATGTATAAAATTAGGTATTACAGCAGCATATTGTGAATTTACATCTTGTCTAGGTCCAAAAACATTAAAATACCGTAAAGAAACAGTTGATAAACCATAACTTTCAAAAAAGGACTGACAATATAATTCACAAGATGCTTTTGATGCTGCATAAGGTGAAGTAGGCATTAAAGGTTCACTTTCACAAAGAGGCATATTTGGATTTTCACCATAAACTGCAGAAGAAGATGAGAAAATAAGTTTTGAAATTTCTGCATCTTTAGATGCATTAAGTAATTTTACTGTTGCATCAACATTATTTGTATTGGATCTAATTGGATCTTCAACACTCATTGGAACACTTGCAAGTGCAGCTAAATGAAATACATAATTTACATCCTCTAAGATAGATGTTAAATCTTTCAAACTAATTTTGGTTAAATCTTCCTCTATTATATTGAGGTTTTCATGTTTAGGATTAGCTAAGTTTTCAATTTTCCCTGATGATTTATTGTCAATTATTGTGATTTGGTTTTCATCGATTAACTCTTCAACAATGTGGGATCCAATGAAACCTAAACCTCCACTAACAACTATATTTTTATTTTCCATTTAAATTACCTGTTATTTGCTTTTTTGTGATGTTTTTTAGCTATTTCAGTGATAAATTAATTATTCAATAGAGTTTCTTTAATATAATTTCTTTTTTAAAACTGTGAATTAATTAATGATATATTAATAAGTTATTATATTAATAAAAAAACTTCTTTTTAAATATAATAGTTTTTATATGACTTAATATTTATTATTTTAGAAATTTCATATTAATTAGAAATTTCATGTTATTAATTAATTATATTTAAATTCTTAATTATTAAAATACTGGATATACCTTCTATTTAGATATAAAATATCGATATATTATTATTATTTAATATATTAATAAAGATTAATTATTATATTATATTTAATTAAATAATTTACATTCAATATATTATTAATTTATTAATTTATTTATTTATTAATTAATTAAATGAATTAAGTTTATCGAATTAATTAAATTAACTAAATTAATTAAATAAACTGATTAAATATATTAATATAAATAAATTAATTAACTAACTAATTAAAAAATATAAATTCAATATCTTCTTTTATAATTTAGTATATTATCTTTTATAAATTAGTTTAGTAATTATAAAACTACTTTAAAACTTATAGTCTTATTTTAAAAATATTATATTTTAAAAATTTTACATTCCTTAATCTTTAAATTTAAATTTTAAATCTATTAATTTTAAATTCTTTAATCTTTAA
>NZ_CALGFC010000048.1 GCF_937881195.1 uncultured Methanobrevibacter sp.
ACTAAAATTTATACTAAAATTTATACTAAAATTTATACTAAAATTTATACTAAAAATAAATTTCATAGAAGTAATAGAAGTATTTTATTAAATAATTTTTCAATTAAATAATTAAGGCATTACACTCAATATTTTATAATTAATAAATTAACTAAGAATTACTTATAATAGAGTATATAATTTAATAAAAACCTTATTTTGTAGAAAAATTATTAGATTAAAAATAATTAATAATAATCAACTCATTTATTAGAAGGAGAATTTGAATGCCAATAAAAGAGGCAGAAAAATCATATGAACATAAGAAAATTGAAAAAGAAATCCAAGATTCATGGGTTAAAAATCAAGTTTATTTTAAAACAAACCAGTTAAGAGAAAAAGGTCCAAAATATTCTTTTTTAGATGGTCCTCCTTATTGTAGTGGTAAAATACATCTTGGGACAGCCTGGAACAAGGTTATTAAAGATACTTTTCTTAGATTTAAATCAATGAAAGGTTTTTCACTTAGAAGACAAGCTGGTTGGGATACTCATGGTCTCCCTATTGAACATAAAGTTGAACAACTATTGGATATTAAAAATAAACAACAAATTGAAGAAGATATAGGAATAGCTAATTTTGTTTCTAAATGTAAAGAATTTGCATTAAAAAATAAAGATGCAATGACAAACCAATTTGAAGATCTTGGTGTATGGATGGATTGGGATAAACCTTATGTAACTTTTGATCCAAAATATATGGAATCTTCTTGGTGGACGCTTAAAAAAGCCCATGAAAAAGGTCTTCTTTTAAAGGATAAGAGAGTTATTAGTTGGTGTCCTAGATGTGAAACAGCATTAGCAGCCGCTGAAATTGACTATGAAGATAAAATAGATCCTTCAATATATGTTAAATTTCCATTATCTAAACCACTATTGGATGATGTTGATAATCCTGATGGACTATCTGAATACTTTTTAGTTTGGACTACTACTCCTTGGACTCTTCCAGCAAATTTAGCTATTTGTATGAATCCAAATTTTGATTATTCTTTTGTTAAGTTTCTAAACAACGAATCTAACGAATTTAACGATTCTAATAGCGGAAACAAAAATGAAAATTCTAATGAAGGAATATTAATTTTAGCTAGTGATTTAGTTGAATCTATTTTTGGTCCAGAAATTAAAATAACAAAAATTAAAAAAGATACTGGCGAAATAGACGAAAATGGTAAGTCTATTAAGAAAATAGAAGAAATCAAAGAAGAAGTTTATGAAATTATAAAAGTCGTTAAAGGGACTGACTTAGAGGGATTATCTTATGAATATCCTCTTATAGATGAAATTCCAGAACAAAAGAAATTTAAAAATGATAAAGATAAGATTAATGTTCATACAGTTCTACCTGGAGATCATGTTGAACTCGGAGAAGGAACTGGACTTGTTCACACTGCTCCCGGTCATGGTCCAGACGATTTTGAAATAGGAAAACAATTTAATCTTCCAATATTTTGCCCTGTTGATGAAGAAGGAAATTTTAATTCTCTCGGTGGAAAATATTCTGGAGAATTTGTTAAAGATGCAAATCCTGTTATTATAAATGATTTAAAAGAAAAAGGATTTTTATATATTGAAGAAACAATTGAACATAGATATGGGACTTGTTGGAGATGTAAGACTCCAATTATATATTTAGCTACAGAGCAGTGGTTTTTGAAAATCACTGAAGTAAAAGACAAAATGCTGTCTGAAATTAAAAAAGTTGAATGGATTCCTAAATGGGCAGGAGAAGGAAGATTCCATGATTGGGTTGATAATGCGAAGGATTGGACAATTTCAAGACAAAGATATTGGGGAATTCCTATTCCTGTTTGGGTATGTGAAGATTGTGGAAATATTAAAGTTATAGGGTCTGTCAAAGAATTAAAAGATAATTCAATAAATAAAATCACTGCTGATGATGAAGATTTAGTTCACAGGCCTTATGTAGATGAAATTATTATTAAATGTGATTGTTGTAACGAATCTAATAATTTGGATTTAAACTCTCAAAAGCCTAATAATACAAATAAAATTTGTAATGGGAAAATGAAGCGTATTCCAGATGTTTTAGATGTTTGGATTGATTCTGGTGTTGCTGGATGGGCTTCTCTTTATTATCCTCAAGAAAGTAAAATGTTTGATGAATGGTTCCCATATGATTTTATAACTGAGGGGCACGACCAAACGAGGGGTTGGTTTTATTCTCAACTTGGTACTGGAGTTATTGCTTTTGACCAAGTGCCTTATAAAAAAGTATTAATGCATGGATTTGTTCTTGATGAAATGGGTAAAAAAATGAGCA
The DNA here is from genome assembly GCF_937881195.1 of uncultured Methanobrevibacter sp. GTDB lineage: Archaea > Methanobacteriota > Methanobacteria > Methanobacteriales > Methanobacteriaceae > Methanobinarius. The sequence goes on from NZ_CALGFC010000048.1 coordinate 2,323, forward strand.
AATCTCTTGGAAATGTTGTCCAACCAGAAGATGTTATTGAAGGATATGGTGCTGATGTTTTAAGATTCTATCTTTTATGGGCGAGTAAACCATGGGATGATCTCAAGTTTGTTTGGGACGAACTTAATAATATAAAGAAGATGTTCAATATTCTTTGGAATGTTTATGTATTTTCAACAACTTATATGGCTCTTGATAATTTCAACCCAGAAATTTGTGATTTAAATGATGAAAATAGTATTATTCTTAGGGATGAAGATAAATGGATTATATCTAAGGCTAATTCACTAGTAAAAGATGTTGAAGAAGATTTAAACAGTGCTTTTTTCCATAAAGCTACAAGAAAAATTAATAATTTTATCTTAGAGGACCTTAGTCGATGGTATGTAAGACTTATAAGGGGAAGAACTTGGGTTGAAAAAGATGATCCTGATAAATTAGGTGCATATTATGGATTATATACTTCTATTGAAATTTTAATTAAAGTTTTAGCCCCAATAGCTCCACATATATCTGAAAAAATATATGAAAATTTAATTAAAGGTATTAAATCAGATTCGAAATTAAGTATTCATATGGAAAATTGGGATTATGACGAGAATTTAATAGATTCTGATCTTGAGAATAAAATGGATATTGTAAGAGATATAATTGAAGCTAGTGCAAGAGCAAGAGATATGGCTAAATACAAATTAAGATGGCCAGTTAATGATATAACTGTTGTTTCTACAGACAAATCTGTTATTAATGCAGTTAATCATCTTAAATCAGTAATTAAAGATCAATCCAACACTAAACAAGTATTGACTTCTGAAGAATTTGAAAATATTAAATTTATAGCAAAACCAAACTTAAAAACTCTTGGTCCTAGACTCAGACAAGATATGGGTATTGTTAATAAATTTTTAGCTGAAAATGATGGAAATAAAATCAAATTAGAATTAGAAAATAATGGAAAAATAGTTATTCCTATTTCTGATAATGATATTAATGATAAAGAAATTGAACTATCTGTTGGAGATGTTTTATTTGATAATGAACTTCCTGATGATATTGTTAGTTCTGATTTTGATGGTGGAAATGTTTTTGTCAATACTCAAATTACTCAAGAGATATTATCGGAAGCTATGGCACGTGAATTAATCAGAAGAATCCAAGATATGAGAAAAGATATGGATTTGGATGTTGAAGCTAATATTAATGTCACTGTTGATGCAGATAAAGATTTTAAGAATACAATTTTCGATAAAATTGAATTTATATCAAATGAAGTTAGGGCTAATAATATTTTGTTCGATGAACTCCATGGAGATTCTTTAAATTATAAGGATAATAAATATGATGATAAACATATTAAAGAGTGGAAAATAGAAAATGAGAATATTATCCTTAAAATCGAAAAATAGGGTATATTTTAATCATTATATTAAAATTAATTTTACTGGAAATTATTTATTCAAAAAGTTTTAAAAGGAGTACGTGTGTTTAAATGACATTAACAGATTCTGAAATGGATTATATTAGACAAATGCTTGGAAGAAGCCCTAATGATTTGGAAGAAGGGATGTTGGACGTAATGTTTTCTGAACACTGTTCATATAAAAGTAGTAGGCCCATACTCGGCCTATTTCCTACAGAAGGGGAAAATATTATAATGGGTCCTGGTGATGATGCAGGTATGGTTGCTATAACTGATAAATTAGCACTTGCAGTTGGAATTGAAAGTCATAATCATCCATCAGCAATAGAGCCTTATGGTGGTGCTGGGACTGGTATTGGGGGAATACTTCGAGATATTATTTCAATGGGTGCAATGCCTATTGCACTTCTAGATTCACTTCGTTTTGGGCCTCTTGAAGATCAAAAATCTAGATATCTTTTCGAACATGTGGTAAAAGGAATTTCTGATTATGGAAATCGTGTAGGTGTCCCAACTGTTGGTGGTGAAGTTGAGTTTGATGAATCTTTTAGAACAAACCCTCTTGTAAATGTAATGTGTGCAGGAATTGTTGAAAAAGATAAAATTGTTAAAGGAATAGCTCCTAATATTGGGGATGTATTTTTATTAATGGGTGGATTAACTGGTCGAGATGGAATTCATGGAGTTACCTTTGCTTCAGAAGAGCTTACATCCGATTCTGAAATTGAAGATAGGCCTGCTGTTCAAGTTGGAGATCCATTTACAAAAAAGAAGGTTTTAGAAGCCTCTTTAGAAATACTTGATAAAATAGATGTAGCAGGGGTCAAAGATCTTGGTGGTGGAGGATTAACTTGTTGTATCTCTGAACTTGTAGATAAGTGTGGTAATGGTGCATTAGTTAATTTAAATTCTATCCCTTTAAGAGAAAAAGGAATGACTCCTTATGAGATCATGCTTTCTGAATCTCAGGAAAGAATGGTTTTTGTTATTAATCCTAAATATATAGATGAAGCTTTTAAAATTTGTGATAAATATGAACTTCCAAGAGCTATAATTGGTGAGGTCACTGACACAAAATTAATGGTTGTTGTGGATTCAGATAAAAAAGATGACAAAGGAAATAATGAAACAATAGCTAATATGCCTGCTGTACTTTTAGCAGATCCTCCTTCTTTAAACCGTGAAATTAAAGCTCCAGAAAAAATTGAAGAGTATACTCAAGTTGAAGATCCTTCAATTGATTTATCTATCCTAAAAATTTTATCTTCTCCTAATATAGCTACCAAAAAATGGGTTTATAAACAATATGATCATGAAGTTCAAATCAGGACTATTGTAAAGCCAGGGGATGATGGGGCTGTACTTAAAGTAGATGATCAAAATGCAGTTGTTCTTAGCTGTGATTGTAATAGTATTCATACTAAATTGTCTCCTTATGATGGTGGTGCTGGAAGTGTTGCTGAAGCAATTAGAAATGTTGTTTCGATGGGCGCTGAACCGTATGCAGTTGTTGATTGTTTGAATTTTGGAAATCCTGAAAATCCTGAAATACTTTGGCAATTTAAGCAATGTGTTCAAGGAATGTCTGATTTATCTAGAAAATTTAAAACTCCGGTTATTAGTGGTAATGTAAGTTTTTACAATGAAACCGAAGGTATTAAAATTAATCCTTCTCCTACTGTAGGTGTTATTGGTGTAGCTGATCTTAATAATATTAGAACTATGGATTTTAAGAATGAAGGTGACAAAATTATAATTATTGGTTCAACCTATGATGAAATTGATGGTTCTGAATATCATAGGGCCGTTCATGGTCTTGAACAAGGAGAAGCCCCTAAAATTAGAATTGATAATGAGATTGAATCTTCAAAATCAATTTTAAAACTTTTAGATAGCGATTTTGGAAAATTTAATAATAATGAAAATTTTATCACTGCAATCCATGATTGTTCTGCTGGGGGAATTGCAATTGCACTTTCTGAAATGGCTATTTCCAGTGGAATGGGTGCTGAAATTAATTTAACTAATATTCCTATTGGTGATAATCAAAATATTAGTGATAATAACTTATTATTTTCAGAAACACATGGAAGGTATATTATAACAGTCAAATCTGATAAGCTTGATAATGTTTTAGATAGTATTGATGTTCCTTGTGCTTGTATTGGAGAAGTTAAAAATGATTCTTTAAGACTTTTTAGCAATTCTAATGACATAAATATAATAGTCAAAGAATTAAAAGATGCATATAATGGTGTAATAGAAAAATATATGGCATAATTAATAAAATTTTTCTGAAAATAATATTTTCATTTTTTCAGTAAGTGTAAAATTATATTAGTGATTATATTTTATGGAGGATCCATGTTTTTATCAGAATTAATTCCAATGAAAAATGCTTTAGGTATTCTTAAACAAAATCAAAAAATCATGAAAACAGAAATGATTAATTTGAAAGATTCTTATTTAAGAGTTTTATCTAAAGGAATTCATTCTTTTCATGATTCTCCTCCTTTTAATAAATCTGCTATGGATGGTTATGCTGTAATTGCTAAAGATACTTTTGGTGCTTCTCCAAATGTAATAAAAAAATTAGATATAATTGATCAAATTGGCGCTGGAGATTTTTCTAATAAAAAAATTAACACTGGAGAAGCTATTAGGATCGCAACTGGCGCTCCAATTCCTGATGGGGCCAATGCGGTTTTAATGGAAGAATACACTATTACTAGTAATAAAGATTCTTCTGATGAATATATAGAATTTCATTCTCAGGTTACTCCTGGTGAAAATGTTTCATTACAAGGAGAAGATATTAAATTAGGTGATGAAGTTGTTAAACCATTAACTTTAATTCGTCCTCAAGAAATGGGCCTTATTGCTTCTGCAGGAGTGGATTTTGTTGAAGTTTATAAAATACCAAAAGTTAAACTTATTATAACTGGAAATGAGCTAGTTAATCCCACAAAAAATCTAGAAAAAGCTCAAATTATTAATTCTAATCAATATGTAATATCTTCAATGATTGAAAGTTGTGGGGCTCAGGTAGATATTACTTCTGCTAGGGATGTATTTGAGGAAGTTAAAAAAACTTTATTTGAGTCTTCCAAAGATTATGATTTAATTATTACAACTGGTGGAACAGCTATTAGTAAAGGAGATGTTGTTGTAGATGCTGTTGATTCAATAGGGGATGTTTTATTTCATGGAGTTGCTTTAAGACCTGGGAAACCAGTAGGATTTGGTATTATTGATGAAACTCCTGTTTTTATGCTTTCTGGATATCCAGTAGCTGCTATGGGTCAATTTGATGCTTTAGTTAGAAAATTTTTATTCAAAATGCAAAATATGGAGTATAATCCTAGAAAAGAGAAGAGAACTGCTGGTGCTAAAATATATTCTAATTTAGGACGTACTGATTTTATAAGGTCTCATGCTGATTATAAAACTGTTAAGGCAGTTTTGAGTAGAGGTTCAGGTGTTATTAGGTCAATGGTTGAAGCTAACTGTTATATTATTATCGATGAAAATCAGGAAGGTATTTCTAAAGGAGATTTAATAGATGTTGTCTTTTTTGAATCAATGAACTGGAATAAGTGAAATTTCTATAAAAATTGATATTTTTAATTATTTAAAAATTATAATTAAAAAATTATATATAATTCTTATTGGTGTATTAAAAAAATTATTAAAAAATTTTGTAAATTATTTAGATTGAAATCGATTATAAGAATATTTAAGTTAGAAATAATTTTTAAATATTTATAATTGAAAATAAATAATAATTAAATTTATCCTGTTAAAGAGTGAAATAATGAATGGATTATGGTATTATGCAATAGCATTTGCTATTATATGGGCTATTGCCCTAATTTTCAAAAGTAAACTTACTAATCATGGATTAGAAGTGAATTTTCCACTTCTAATGTGGAAAACTAAAAGACTTAGGGGCTTTATTGATAGATTGGCTAATCTTTCTCCAAAATTTTGGAGATGGTTCATGAATATAGGGATTTTTATTTCTTTTGGTGCTATGATTGTAATGACATACTTATTACTATCTTCCCTTTCAACAATATTTGAAACTCCTTCAGTTTCGCTTGTTATCCCTGGAGTAGAGATTCCGGGTTCTCCAATATATATTCCATTTGTATATGGGATAATTGGTCTTGCAACGGTATTAATTGTCCATGAATTCTCTCATGGAATTTTATCTAGGGTTGAAAAAATTAATATAAAATCAATTGGGTTATTACTCTTTGCTGTTCTTCCAGGTGCTTTTGTTGAGCCTGATGAAGATGATATGAATAAAGCAAAAAAGACTTCAAGAATGAGAGTTTATGCGGCGGGTTCAATTGCTAATATATCTCTATTTGTAGTTGCATTTTTAATTACCATGTCAATTTCATCCTTTGTTATTCCAGAAACGTTTCATGAGGATGGAATTCAAATAGAACGAGTTCTTGAAGGTACTCCTTCTTATAATATTTTACAACCTGGAATGATAATTGAATCTTTGAATGGTCAAAACATTACTGATGGAGATACTTATTCAAATGCTATTTCAACTTTAAAACCAAATGAAATTATCAATGTAACAACGGATAGGGGAGACTATAGTTTTAAAGCAGGACAAAATCCTAATAATAATTCGCTTGGATATATGGGTGTTCAAGCTGTTAAAAATTATGAAATTAATGATAATATAGATAATACTTATGGAAACACTCTTCCATGGGTTTGGTTTTCAATCCTTGAATTGTTTAATTGGATAGCATTTCTAAATTTAGCTATTGGTTTGTTCAATCTTCTTCCAATGAAACCATTAGATGGGGGACATTTGCTTGAAGAACTTTTAGATTATAAATTACCTGAAAATATTGTAAAACCTATAGTAACTCTTATATCTTCTTTCATGATATTTATAATAGCTATAAGTTTAGTTGCAGGTTTTGCAGGAGGATTATTTTAATATTAAATTTATTATTTAATATTAATATTAAATTTTAATAATTTAATCTATAATTTTTAATTTTTTAGTGGCTTACACTAATATTCTTCATTTTGCTTGATTTGAATATTTGAGTTTTATTAGTTTATATAGTATTATTATTATTATTTTCTTTTGTATTATTTTTCAATGCTTTTTTAACTGATTCATAATGTAATTGTGATGCTAATTGTTTATGTGATTCCTCATCAGCAAATAACTTCAATTTATGGCCTCTACAAGGGTAATGTTGGATCCTAAGCCCTGCTCTTTTAGCTATGTTTTCTATATTGTCAATTTCTTCTCCTAAAATATCTTCCACCATGAAATTAGTTGCTCCACATGGAGATCCCTTAATAACAGTAATTTCAACAATTTTTTCTCCTTGACAATTTATTTTTATTTCTGGCTTTCCAAATACATTTGTGAATTCATCAAAAACTGGGTTATTTCCATCTGATTCTAATTCACACATTGCATCAGGAACAGAAACATTATTATATTTTAATAATTGATTTTTAAAACCTTCTCCTCTCCAAACTCCAACTATTATCCATGAAACCTTATTTTGCAACTTGTCTATAATTTCTAAAGTCATATCGGCCTGTTTTATATATGTTATAATCAAATCAAATTTTTCTAAATTTTCAATAACCTCTTTGTTTATTTTTATATCATCTATGAATGTTCCTTTCGGAGATTCTATATCGATAATTTTTGTTTCAAATTTTTCCCCAATAGTTTTCAATGCTCTTTCTCCAAGACTTGAATCATCTCGGATAATTCCAATTTTAATACTCATATTATCATTAATTATTTTTTATTAGAATTTTTATATTTTTAATTTGTTCTTTTTTAGAATTATAATATTTATATTTAAATAATTATTTATTTTACAAAAAATCAAACATCTATTTAATATTCTTTTAATTCTAATTTAATTAGATTTTTGAGTTCTTTTACAACTATTTCTCCTTTATTATCTAATCTTGAGGGATCTAAATCTTTTAAATCTTTTTCTTCTACTAATTTATCTATTTTCATTGATTTTTCTGATTTAAATCCTTTTGATATTAATATTTTGTCTATACAATTTTCTGAACATCCATTTATTGCAATTATTGGATATTTTTTAATTATATCGTTAAATTCGGGATTTTCTGCCACAGTAGCAGTAATACATATTGATATCAAATTATCATTCTCGATTACTAAATCATTGCATGCTGCTCTCCCAATAAGCCCTAATGCACTCATTCCATTACATGTAGCTATTGAAATTTTTTCTTCCATTTTCTCACCAACTATGCTTTAGGTTTATTTAAGAATTTTATAATATTTATAAATATTTTTATTTAATTTCAAATTTTTATTTAAATTACTAATTTTATATTATATTGTAATCTAAAAAAGAAATATATGTTTGATTGGCTTATATAATATATAAATATTAAAAAGATGATTAATTATTAAATAAAAATTATACCTGCCGAATTTTTAAAAATAAATCAGATATAATATTATAAAATATATTTTACTAATTTATATATTATATATGTAAATTAGTAATTTAAATAAAAAAAAAGATTTAATATGGGTTTAATAATGAATTCTATATATAAATTTATATTATAATTGGGAATAATGAATTAATTTTATTTTAAAAATAAAATGTCCTAAATTAATGTATTAAAAAATTTATAAATATATTTCAATTTAGTATATTTTAATTAGTATATTTTAATTAAATATATTTTAATGAATCACCATAATTATCGTATATTAATTTAAATTATGGTGATAAAATATAATATGTAATATAAAAATTTAGATTTTTTAGAAGTATCTTTCTAAAATCCCTTCTAATATTTTAGCATGGCGTCCTTCATCTTTAGAGCTTTCTTTAAAGAAATCGCAAGGATCTTCAAGTTCACATCCTTCAGCTTTTTCTGCAGCAGCTCTTTTTTCTTCATTAGCCATTAATTCTCCTTCTAACATCATTTCAATATTTTCTTTTAAAGTTGGCTTTATAACACCATTCATTTCAGCAAATCTTGCAGCATGCTCAGCTTCTTCCCATGCAAGCCTTTTGAAGACTTCGGCTAACTCTCCATATCCCTCTCTTGAAGCTTGTCTAGACATAGCTAAATACATTCCAACTTCTTGGGTTTCACCCATAAAATTTGCTTTTACTTCTTTTTCTAATTCAGTTCCTTTAGTTACTCCTATTTTGTGTTCATATTTTGGCATTTTATCTTCCTCTTATATAATATCCACTTTATTCATTTTATATATTTATTTCACATAAATTAATATAAATTTTTTTATTATTATAACTTTTTATTTTATTTCAGATGATTCTATATAGATAAATTAATTATTTTTATATTTAAATATATAAATATAGAAAATAGAAAATTTAAATTAAATATATAAATATAGAAAATTTAAATTAAATATAGAAAATAGAAAATAGAAAATAGAAAATTTAAATTGTAAATTTATTTAATAATATTCTTAAATTACCAAATTAAACTATAATTAAATCTTTTTTGCTTCTTCAACTAATTTTTGTCCTAATTTGAAGCATGCTTCATTTTCTTCTTCATCTGGAACATAATATACTTCACAAGTATCTACAACATCAAAACCATATTCTCCTAAATCTTTACCCAATGAAGCAGGTGCTCCTCCTTTTCCTCCCATAGAACCGAAAGTCACAGCTTTTCTTTTAATTCCAGTTCTTTCAAATCTTAAACCTTTTAAATAGTACATTAAGTCTCCAATACTTGGGTAAGGTTCATCATTAATTGTAGGAACTCCAATAGCTATTGCTTTACTGTCTAATATGCTTTTAACTATTTCACTTCTTTCATCTTCATGCAAAAAGAACATTTCTACATCATATCCTTCTGCCATTATTCCTTCAGCTATTTCATGGGCCATTTTTTGAGTTGAATAATGCATTGTATCATATACTATAGTCACTTTATCTTTACATTTTCCAGTTGCCCATTCACTGTAAGCACCAATAACTTTCATGGGATCTGTCCAGATTTGCCCGTGTGATGGTGCAATCATTTTTATTTGTTCAAGCAATCCAAGTTCTGTAACTTCTTCAAATTTTTTCAATACAAGTTTCGATAGAGGTACTATAAGATTTCCGTAGAATTTTTTAGTAGCGTCCATTAAAACATGCTCTGGTATTTCATGATCAAAACGCTTTGAATAACATAAATGTTGACCAAATGCGTCATTTGGGAATAATATTCCTTCTTCAACTAATAATGTAAACATACTGTCGGGCCAGTGTAGTAAAAATGCATCTAAAAATGCTAAAGTTTTTCCACCAAGTTCTAATGTATCTCCAGTTCCTACAGTAATAAATTCTGCTTCTTTAATATTTGGATAATGCCTTTTCAATCCTTTTACAGCTATTTCTGTACAATATATTGGAGCTTTTGGATATCTTTTGTGAATGTCTACTAAAACACCACTATGGTCTTTTTCAACATGGTTTTGTATAATTACATCTACTTTACATTCTTCCCCAGTTTTTCCTTCTTGTGCAAACGCATCATCTACACGAGCCATTAATTCTTCAGTTTTACCAGGGTATGCATTATCTATCAATGCTACTTTATCATCTCCAAATATTAAGTATGCATTGTAGCTTGTTCCATCTAGTGTATATCCGTGATAAGTTCTTAAATCCCAATCAAGAACTCCTATCCAATATACTCCATTACCTATTTTTTTTGCCTGTGCTTTCATTTTATATTTCTCCTTATATATTATATCTAAATTCAAAGATTTATTTAAATATTTTAAATATTTTAAATATTTTTAATATTATTCTTTACTAACTGTATATAATTACTAAAGAAATATTTAATATTTTAAAAAAATTTATATATTGAACCAATAAAATTTTGAATTATTTATTTCAAATTTTAACTGTTCGTATATGTATGAACATATATTTAACTGAACTCCTATTTAAAGATTGTTTTTTAATTTTATAATTTTTATTTTCCCGAAAAATTTAGTTATTATATTAAATAGATTTAATCATATTTTTTATTAAAACCTTTTATAATTTTGATATATGTATTATTAACACTTTTTTACTATTTATTTCAATCACTGTGGATTTTAGACATATTATATGTCTATTTACATACTTTCTGATTTATATTTGTCATTAATAATATTATATATATTCTAATTATATTTTCAATGAGTACGAACTGTTTTATCTTAATATATATCTTTGGTAAGATTTATTTTTTTTAAAAACATAATCAAACTTTATTTTTTCCATTTTAGAAGATATTATCTAATTATAATTTCCTATAAACTTATTTAACAATTATTATTTATCTTTAGTTTCCAAGAAAAAGATTTATATACTTCTTTTTATAAATGAAAGTATATATTCTTTCATTAATTGATTAGAATAAATAAACATATAATGTTCTCTTATGTCTAATTTTGGTACTTATATGGCACTATTAGGATTATAACAATTTAAATGAACATGAATTTCAATTAATAATAACAATTATTTTAATAATAATTTAATAATAGTTATAATTGATGTCATATTTATAATAAGGGGTATAAATATGGATTTTACTGATAAGATCAATGAAGCAAAAAAACAAAAACCTATTCAGATTTTCTCTAAGGGTCATAAAGAAATTGGGGTCAATGTAATAAAAAGCCCTGTCAAACTTGTTATATTATCTATGCTAAAAGATAATGAAATGGAATTCGATGAAATTGTTAAAAACACAGGTAAATCAAAATCTACTGTTTCTGTTCATTTAAAATCTTTACGAAAAGATGGAGTTATCTCTTTTAAATTTGATCCAGAGGATCAAAGAAGAAAAATATTCTATATTAATTCAAGATTTTTGGGAGAAATTGAACCTCCTGAACCATTCGAACTTGAAGAACAAAAAACTGATTTTTTATTAGAAAATATAATAAACAAAAATAATGATTCTGGTGGTAAATTTAATTTTTCTCATCTTTTATTCCATACATTTAGGTCAACACTAATTCAAGAAGGAATTAATATTAATCCTATATTGTATGAATCTGGACGTCGTATTGGCTTAGCATTGTATGAACAAATTAAAGCTGATGATGTCGATATTTTTATTAAAAATTTACAAGTTTTTTGGGAAGAATATGGATTAGGCCGTATAGAGTTTAAACTTGGAGAAAAAATAGAAATCACTACATATGACTGTTTTGAATGCGAATTACTTCCTAAAACAGGAAAACCTGCATGTTATCTAGATTCTGGAATAATAGAAGCTACTTTATCTTCTTTCTTAAAAAAAGATTTAAAAGTAATTGAAACAAAATGTTATACAATGGGTGATAGTTGTTGTGCTTTTGAGTTAGAACCAATTGAATAACATTATTTAATTGGTATATTTTTAATAATTTATCTTTAATAGTTTATTTTTTAATAATTTACCTTTAATAGGTTATTTTTTATTAAATTATAGATAATTTTCTATATATAACTATTTTTACTATATAGATATTTACTTACTATATAAATATTCTTTACTATATAGATATTTTCTAATTTTATTTATTAATTCTTATTATTCTTCTTAATTTTTATTTTTTTAATTTTAATATTGTTGTTGTTAAATAAGGTTTATTTTTTGGAAATCCCTCTATTATTTTCTCATTTTTCATTGTACAATTTTGAACAGAAGTAATCTCTTTTTCAACATTTTGTTCATTTATTATATTTTCCAATTCTTCAGTATTTCTGGATGTTTTCATTAAAACAAAGTTATTTCCTTCTTTAAGAAGATTACCAATATTTTCATTTATTTTTGGAATTATCATTAAAATCTCATCTTTTTCCACTAATGGTTTCCCAATACTTGAAGCACATGCTGTAAATGAATTAATTCCAGGAATCATCTCGATTTTAAAATTTTTTTCCAATCTCTTTTGAACATAAGAAAATGTGCTGTATATTGATGGATCTCCTAAGGTAATGAATGCAACATCAAGTCCTTTATTTAAATGTCCTGATATCAATTCTGATGCTTCATCCCAATGTTTTTCTAGTATTGTTATATCTTCTGTCATTGGAAAAACAGGTTCTAAAACTTTTAAATTTTCTTTATTTCCTTTTATATTAGTTTCTTCATCAGAAATTAATTTATTACAGGATTCCTCATTTTTAAAATCATTATTAATCTTTTCAAATGTACTTTTAATTTCCCTATTTTCTCTCTTTTTTAAAATAGGTCTAATGATTGATAGAGCAATGCTTTCTTTTTCTGGCGAAGAACGAGGAGAACATATAACTGGTACATTTTCTAGAACATTCAAAGCTTTTATTGTTAAAAGTTCATAGTCTCCTGGCCCAACTCCAATTCCAAATAATTTGCCTTTTTTCAATGTCAATAAAACACCATTTTTAATTTTTATAAAATTAGTATTATTTAAATCAATTATTAGATTTAAATAAATAATATTAAAATATTATTTTTTAATTTTTAAATTAGAATATAATTTTTATTCTAAATTAGAATATAATTTTTATTCTAAATTAGAATATAATTTTTATTTTAAATTATTATATATTTCTAAAATAGATCATTTTTTCATCATTACTTATAATATTCCATTCATTATTAATAAAAAATTTCAAATAAAATATTATTTTTCATAACCATTAACTATCATTTATTTATACTCCCATTACTAATATACTTTTGATGTCAAATTCTTTGTTTTGCCCAAATTGCGGAATGTTAAAAAACAATTGTGTTTGTAGAAAAACACAAGCAGATTTAAAATCTAATTACTCAAATAGTTTTAATCATCAATCAAAAGATAATCAATCAAAATCTTTTAGTCAATCTATTGATGATGTTTATTCAATAGAAAAGAATTCTCTGGAAGAAGCAAAAATAAATAAATTAAAAACAGAATTTCCGAATATTAATGAAGAAATAATTGAAAATTTCCCATTTAAATCTCCAAGAGAAGGTCAACTTGAAATTATATCTGATATAAATGAAGCTATTGAAAATGGATATAAATATATCATTCTTGAAGCAGGGACTGGTACTGGAAAATCGGGAATAGCCACTACTTTAGCTAGAATGTATCAATCAGCATATATTCTCACTATGACTAAACAATTACAGACTCAATACTTTAATGAATTTAATTTTCCAATGGTTAAAGGCAGGGGAAATTTTTATTGTCTAAATGATGATTTAGATTCTACTTGTGATGTTGGGACATGTAAAACAACTCCAACTTCAAAAAATTTCTTTTGTAAATTTGGAGTTTCTAAAAACCCAAATTTAACTGGGTCTGAAGCTTTTGAAAGTCCATTTGGCGGTTCTATTTTTTATCAATCTGATGAACATTGTCATTATTGGCAACAAAAGTCTAATGCTATTAATTCTCCAATCACTTTAATGAATTATGATTATGCAATCCTTGAATTGAATTATGTAAAGCATTTTCCTCCTAGAAATTTATTAATTCTTGATGAAGCTCATAATATCGAAAATAAATTAATGAATACAATGGAACTTACATTATACAATAGAAGGCTCAAGAAAGACATTAATAGAATTATTAATCCGAGTATACTTAAAGAAAAGGATTATAAAGAATGGATAATGGAGATTGATGCTATAAAAGATGCTTATAGGGATATTGAAATAAAAGATCTTCCAAAAAACAAAGCAGATAGGATTAATTCTACAATATCACGTTTAAAACAGCTTAGAGAAAATCTTGAAAATGAACCTAAAAACTGGATTATTGATTCTTTTACTGATGGTGTTTCATTTAAACCGCTTAGAGTTCATCAATATGCTAAAGACTATTTATTTAAACATGGGGAAGTTTGTATTTTTTTAAGTGCGACTATTTTATCTCATAAGATGTTTTCTAAGTGGTTAGGATTAAACCCTAATGATGTATATCATATAAAAGCTGATAGTCCTTTTTCTCCAGATAAAAGACCTATTGAATTAAATATAGCGGGTAAAATGTCATCTAATAGGATTAAAAGGAGCGCTCCTAAAACTTTGCCAATTATTGAATCTATATTGGAAAAACATAAGAATGATAAGGGTTTAATTCATACTAATAGCTATAAATGTCAAGAATATATTGTTAAAAAAATAAATAATCCTCGACTGATTTCTCATACTTCTAAGAATAGAGAAAGAGTTTTAAATCATTTTGAAAAAACTAAAGACTCGCTTGTTTTAGCTAGTCCCTCCATGAGTGAAGGAGTTGATTTACCCTACGATAAGTGTAGATTTCAGATAATATACAAGGTTCCTTTTCCCTATTTGGGAGATGAACAGGTAAATATGAGAATGAAAAGAGATAGAAGATGGTATGCATATAAAACTGTCATGACTTTAATGCAAGCTTATGGAAGAGGTATGAGGGCTGAAGATGATTCTTGTTATACTTATATACTTGATGGGGACGTAGATATTTTATTTAAAAGTCCACTATATCGTTCTTTAGTTCCAGAATTTTTTAAAGAGGCTATTATTAAAAAATGAATTATATTATTTGTACTTAAATGTTTTAACCTCTTTTAATTATATATTTATAATATTATTTTATCTATTTTTTACCTTTTATTATTATTTTTTTAGTTATTAATATATAATTAATATATATTTATTATTATTTATTAACTAATTTTTATTTCTATTTTTGTTCAATTATTTATGCTTTTTCATATTAATTATTAACTTTTTTTATTTTTTCACTGTTATTTTTTCTAGATTGTTTAATTTTTTTAATATATTGAATATTTAATTAATTAAGAATATTTTAATAAATACTAAAACTTTATATATAATTAAAAATAAATCTTTTTTTTTAATTTCTTTAAACTTATTGTTTTTAGAAATTTTGGGGGGAGAATATGAAATTTAGATTACACAATGTAATCCTATTTTTAATCTTAGTTTTAACAATAACTTTAAGTATTGGTTTTGTATGCGCAACAGACTCACAAGTAAATAATAATGAAATCACAGATGATTCTATTACTGTTCTTGGAGTTAATGAAACTTCTTCATCTAATTTTATAGATAATGATTCTAATTCTTTATCTGATAATAATATTATATCAGAAAATAATAATAATGCTATTAATACTTCCAATGATAAAATTAATACTACTTCTAACAAACTTAAAAATATTTCTATCTCTGGAAAAGTAATTAGGTGTGATTCTGGTTTAGCTTTTTCTGGAGTTACTATTAAAATATTTGACTTAAAAAACAATTTATTATATTCTACCAAAACAGATCAAAATGGTAAGTATAGTATAAACTTAATTAGTCAAGATTCTACTTTTAATGTAGTTGCAAGTTATCCTGGGCATGTTACTTTATCAAAAATTTTGAATTTGTCTAATATTAATGGATCTTATTTTGGAACTGCTAATTTTCAACTAGGTCCAGAGCCAATTATTATATCTAATGGTGCTTTAAGTGAGTTTATAAATGAAACTTTTAAATTCCAAATTAATTTTGACAATGTGGGTAATGAAACAGGTTTTGGCCCAATTGTATATTTGACACTACCCCCAGGTATTCAATTTAAAAATGCAACTTTTTTAGGAAACCAAGTTAAAGTGACTTTTGTTGGAATATTTCCTGGTAACTCAACTGGGACTTTAGTGGATCCTCTCACTAAAATGAATGTGACAGGTATATCAGGAGATAGTTTTTATGTGTTAGAATACCCATTAGGTAGCTACACAAAAGGACAACCTATTGCTACTATGGAGATAACAGCATTTCTTTTAGGTAATAATACCATTGGCCTACCTCTGAATATTACTGCTACCCCTGTTTTCAGATTTGGTGCAAATGAAACTGGGACTACTCCTCTAATTGGAAATAAAACTAATTTAAAAATTACTCCTAATGTAATTAAGATTACCAAAGTTTCAGATGCTCCTGAAGATGAAATTGCAACTGGTAAAAGTAATCCTCATATTTATAAGTTAATAATTGACATTGCAGATGGCCAAACTGTTACAAATATATCTCTTAAAGATATTTTACCAAATAATATTCAATTCATTGAATTGCTTAATGGTGCAAATGGTACAATAATTTATTTGCCTTCTCAAACAGTTCCTGGAGGAATATTAGAATTATATTTCAATAATATAACTGGTACTTTAGGTAATGATAGAATTATAACATATTCTTTTTATGCTCCTTTACTTGATAGTATGAATCAATCTGTTATTGATCCGAATACTGGAGCATCAGTTAATGCTACAAATCAGGTTAATATCTCTGGTATATATAATTCATATAATGTTTCATCAAGAGATAACAATACAGTAATTTTAAAATCTGTAGCAACTCAAAAATATGTTAATGATACTAGTTCGTCTAAACCAAAACCTACTGACATTTTAGAATATGTTATTAATTTTCAAATTTCTGACTACTTCTCTTTAGATAATTTAGTCATCACTGATATTTTGGGTGATGGTCAAACTTTCCTAGGAAGTCAAACTCCATATTTAAATATTCATCTTTCTAATGGAACAACAATATTTTTATATTTTAATCTCACTAATCCAAATCAGTTTCAAGCTGTCTATGATGGGATATCCGGAATTACATATCTTAAATTTAACATAACTAGACTTTTAATAGATAATCAATATGATGGTGGTTTAGAAGGGGCTGATTATTATGGTAATGGATCATTAAGTCAAGTTTATGGAAATTTAACATTTAGAAGTAAGATTAATATTAATTATGTTGTAAATAATAATACTATAGTTTCTAATGATGTAATAAGAAATAATGTCGATTTGAAAGCAAACTTAGATAATCAAACAGCAATTGTGGGAGATAGTAGTGGAACTCAAATTACAATTGTTTCTCCTGTTTCAAAAAAAATTATTTATCAAATTAATGGAAAAAATGTAACTGGTTCTAATTTTGTAATTAAGCCAGGGGATAATATAACATTTTCTTTAGAAATCTATGTTCCTACTAGTAATTTGAATTCTTTTGTTATAATTGATTATTTGCCTATACCTTTTTTAACTGCACTTCAATTTTACACAGGTCAATTACAAAATCTATCTTTAACTGTTCCTGCCAGTGGGCAATGGAGATTAGGTGAAAAAGATACTTTAACTGCTTTAACTGGGGTAATGCCATATTTAACTATTGATACTGCTCAAAATGCACTTATATTTTACTATGGTAATATTTCTCAAGAGTCTCAAATGTCTTCAACTGCCCATATACTCTTTACATTAACAGCTACTGGAGCTCCAATGGCCGATGGGTTATCTCTTGCAAATTTTTTAAATGTTAAATATGAAAATACTGAAAATCTTACTTTTTCAGATAATTATATTGTTAACTTTATAACTTCTGAACCAGAATTATCAATTGAAAAAAATGCGACTCCTAAAAAAGATTTAGAGGCAGGAAATAATGTAACTTACACTATAATCATTAAAAATAATGGTAATGGAACTGCATATAATGTTGTTGTTAAAGATAGTTTATTAATAGATAATCCTGGTTATTTTGATTCAATTAATATCATAGCTTATTATCTTAATGGTGCCCAAATAACTGGATTAAACCTTAATGATTTATTTACTTCAAATGGTTTAAATTTTGGGGAGTTATATCCTATTTTTGGAGTTAATGGTACAAATAACACTATAATAATTACTTATAATGTAACATTAGGTCCAAAAGTTTATCCATTACAAGTAATAAATAATACTGCAAAAATCACTAAATTTACTTCATTGCCTGATGTTTCAAGCCCAAATTTTGTTCTTAATCCTTCTGACTATGAAAGTAATGCCACTGTTAGCCTTAAAGGCATTGATTTTAATAAAACATATATTGGATCTAAAAATGGTTCAAGTATTGGTTCTAATTTAACAATTGGGGAAGTAGGAACATATAGGCTTGTGATAACATTACCTTCTGGACAAATAAAAGATATTGTCATTGTCGACACTCTTCCTAATGGTCTTAAATATGTAAATAATTCTATAAATGTTGTTTCAAATGGTAATATAGAATTACCTAATTATACAATTGATATAGTTGGTAATGTTATTACAATACACTTTACTGGTTTAACTAACACTTCAGATGGCACAAATAAAACTTTTTATGTAGATTTTGATGCAATCGTGCTAAATAATGCTACATTAAACCCTCCTAATACAAATAATAGGAGTAGAACAAACACAGCAACTATTGATTGGAATAACACTGGCCATATTCCTATTACATCATCTGCTACAATTAATATAATAGAACCGAAAATCACTGCAAATAAAACATTTAGTACTAATGTTGTTTATGGTGATAAATCTATAACTGTTTATATCAATATAAAAAATGATGGGCTATCAAAAGCATATAATGTAACTATTAAAGATTATCTTGCTAGTGCAGGTAATATATTTAACTTGACTAGTTCTAATGTAATTGAAATATCTACTAAAGCAGGTTTTACTTTTAATTATGATCCTATTAATAAAATTGTTACTTATACTGGTGGAAATCTTGACGTTGGTGAAACAGCTACTTTTTCATTTAATTTAACTGCTTTACCTGATCCGGTGTTAGGTTCAAATTATACTAATGTAGCTAATGTCACTTATTGGTCACTCCCTTGGATTGATACTATTCCTAATCCCGATAGTAGGAATTATAACACTTCTGGAATAGACAGTCTATTAGTTGGTGATCCTAAAATAAATAAAGCAGTCATCAATTCAACAATTCATGGTTCAACAGGTAAATTAACTATTGGGGAATATATAACTTATCTTATTTCAATAGAACTTCCTAAGGGAAATGCAACAAATCTTTTAATAACTGATATCTTGCCTAATGGATATAGTTATATTAAATATACATTAGATTCATCTACTTGGATTGGTAGTTTAGGTAATTTAGTTGTTGGAGTTAATGGCACAAAAATAAACTTCAACTTCACAGGAATAACTAATAGTCTTTCTAATAATAATACTTTTTATATTTATTTAGTAGCTCAAGTACTTAATGATTCATCAAATAGGGTAGGGCAAATAAAGACTAATAATGTAAATTTAACATGGGATGAAAATCTTAAAGGACCATTTAAATCTTCTGTAAATACAACTATTGTAGAACCAAGTTTACAAATTGTTAAAAGTGCAAATGTTACTAATGTTGATGGTGGAGATAAGGTTTTAATCACTATTAAAATTACTAATAATGGTAATTCTAATGTTTATAGGTTAAATATAACTGATTTATTAGATACAAATTTATTTAATCCAAATACTGTTAATTTTAATTTAGTTAATGGATTTAATTTTACAAGAGATAATAATATCATATATATAATAGCGGATAATGATACATCAATTGCACCAGGAAATTCTGTAAATTTCACTTTCTCTGTTAATGTAATTCCTAATGTTGTAAGTAATTCTACTTTTACAAATATTGTAAATAGTAGCTTTTCATCTATGCCTAATGGATATGATATTACAAGAAATTATACTAATATTTCAAATATTCTTCAATTTAAAACTAACTCTCCTAATATTTCTAAAACTGTTAATTCGACTTCAGAACCAGGATCTACTGGATTATATTTATTAATTGGGGAAGTTGTTACTTATAAAATTGATATTACCATTCCAGAAGGTAAAACACTTGCTGCAGTTCTTAAAGATATATTATCAAACAATGTAATATTTAATAATGGTTCAGCTAAAATAATGCGTAATAATATTAATATTATTGCCTCAGATTTTGATTTTAATTCTAATCCTAATGAATATATTAATTTGTCTGATAGTTACTTTTTGAATAATATTTTGAATCTTTCCTTTGGGGATATATCTTTTAATGGTAGTGAAGGAACTAGCAATGGGTTAATAAGTATAATTTTTAATGTAACACTTTTAAATATCCCTCAAAATCAAAATGGAACTAAAATATCAAATAATGCATCATTAACATTTAATAATGCTAGTGGAATTCAGAAAAATATAGTATCTACTGCTTCTAATTTAACAGTAATTACTCCTAAACTTATAATTAATAAAACATCTAGTAAAAACATTATTGAGGGAGGAGAATCCTTTTCATATATTATAATACTCCAAAATAATGGTACGGCTCCTGTTTATGATATTGTAATCACTGACTATTTGCCTGATGGTTTATCTTATGTTAATTATATACAAATTCCAGAAAATTGGACTATAAACATCACTGGTCAAAAAATAACTTTCATTTCACCTTTAGGATTTAATATTAGCTCTGGAAATAATGTAACAATAGAATTTAATGTTACTGCTTCACAAGACATAAATTATGATTCAAAAATAATTAATAGTGTTAATGCTACTGGAACAAGTTTACCTGGTATACATGGGACTAATAATTCAACTATAGGCAATCCTGGAGAAACTAATGGTGAGAGAACTGGAGATTCATCTCAAGGTACAGTTAATAATATATTTGCCAATGCTACAAACACTATTAATACAAGGGCACCATCAGTTTCTAAAGATGTAAATAATAAAACTGCTCCAATAGGAGGAAATTTAAATTATACTATTGTTATTAATTTACCAGAGGGATATACAAAAAATCTAACAATTTCCGATTTGTTACCTTTAGGGTTAATTTATCTTCCTGGAACTCTTAATATTTCTTCCTCTAGTTCTATAAACTATGAAAATATTATAATTAATATAATAGGTAATAGAATTGATGTTAATTTTGGATGGTTAAATGCTACATCTAGTGGTAATATAACTTTAATATACACTACATTAGTTCAAAATATTCCAAATAATGTTAACGGTACTATTTTATCTAATAATGTAACAATTACATTCATGAATGGAACAGAAAATAATTCCACTGTTCGTGATAGTGAAAATATTACTGTAGTAGAACCTAAACTTAATATTAATAAGACTTCAAACAAAAATAATTACGTCCCTGGAGAAAATGTTGTTTTCACATTAAAAATAAGCCATAAAAATGGAAGTGCATCATCTGCTTATAATTTAATTGTAGTGGATAATATACCTGTTGGATTAATTTATGTAATTGGGTCATCAATACTTCCAGCTGGATGGTTTGTTGATGAAAATCAATCTAACTCTAATATATTAACATTTTATACTACTCCTGGTTATGAGCTTCCATTAGGTCAAGAAATTACAATTAGATTTAACTGTACTGTTGGTAATTATATTTTTGCTGGTCTGAATTTAACCAATAATGTTGCTTTGAATTATTCTTCAATTAATATTACTAACAATTCAAGGTTGTATGGCCCAATTAATGCTAGTTCTACTATTCATGTTATAGGTTCAGATATTTATGTTATCAAATCAGGAAATATAACTATAAATGCCGGTGAATCATTCAATTATTATATTGAAATTGGAAACAATGGGCCAGATTCTGCGATTAATGTTACAATTTATGATTTAATAGATCAAAATTGGTTTATATGGATGAAAAATGTTAAATATTATTTAAATGGAAATTGGTATAATTTCACTAATCCATTAAACATTACTATAATAGGAACATTATTGTCTGGCCAAAAGATTTTTATAAATGTTACAGGGATTTTAAACTCTTCAGCACCAACTGGAAATGTAACAAATAGCGTTGTTGTTAATTCATCAACTCCTGATCCAAATACTAATAATAATATGGACAATTGTACAACTGAAATAAAACAAAAATCTGTACTCATAGTAAATAAAACTGTAAATGAGCCTATTGTTATAGCTGGAAATTCGATTCATTATACTATTAAAGTTACAAATATTGGTCCAAGTTATGCTTATGATATAATTATAAATGATAATTTGCCTCATTATGTAACTGGAAAATATTATTCTCTTAATAATGGTACTACTTGGGTTCCATGGGAATCTGGGTTATTAGAATTTAATCATCTAGCAGTTGGAGATACTATAGAAATATTGGTTAATGCAACTGTGGATTCTTATGCTCCTAATGGTACAATTTTAAACAATATTGTAAAAGTAAGTCATCTTGGGGCCCCTGATGAAGAGAAAAATGCATCTTCTATTGTTTATTGTGTTGCTAATTTGACTTTGGTTAAGTCTAATGATCCTGTTTTGGTTGTTGTTGCTGGTGAGGGTATTGTTTATCAGCTTGTTTTAAGGAATAATGGTCCTTCTGTAGCTTTGAATTTGACTTTTAATGATAAGTTGCCTGTTGGTTTGTTTGATTCTTATTATCGTTATAGTGTTAATAATGGGTCTTGGTCTAATTGGGTTAGTTTTAATAGTCTTTTGTCTTTGAATGTTTCTGAGTTTTTCCCTGATGGTTTTGACTTGGATGATGTTTTTGTTGTGGAAATTAAGGCTATTGTTAATGCTTCTACTGTTAATGGTACTGTTTTGGTTAATAGGGCTAATGTGACTTCTGGTACTGATCCTTTTGTTGTTGTTTCTAATAATGTTACTAATGTTGTTAAGAGTGTTGCTAGTTTGTCTATTAATAAATCTGGTGATATTAAGGTTGTTGCTGGTGGATTGATTCATTATGTTATTACTGTTCATAATGGTGGTCCTAGTGATGCTGTGGGTACTGTTTTAATTGATGCTTTACCTAATTATGTTAATGGTTTGTATTATTCTCTTGATAATGGAGTTACTTATTATGCTTGGCCTTCTACTGGTAATATTAGTTTAGGAACTTTAGGTGTTAATGAAACTGTTGTTGTTTGGATTAATGGTAGTGTTGATTCTGCTACTCCTAATGGTACTATTTTAAATAATACTGCTTTTGTTAGTTCTCCTTTTGATCCGGATTCTCATAATGATTCTTTTGTTACTAATGTTACTACTCAGGCTAATTTAACTTTGAATAAGAGTGTTAATTCTATTATTGTTGTTGCTGGGGAGAATCTTGTTTATACTATTGTTTTGACTAATAATGGGCTTAGTGTTGTTCGGAATTTGACTTTTTATGATGGTCTTCCTAATGGTTTGATTAATTCTCATTATAGGTATAAAGTGGGTAATGGTTCTTGGTCTGCTTGGGATGATTTTAATGGTTCATTTGTGATTGTTTTGCCTGATGGTTATCTTTCTGTCAATGATTCTGTTGTTGTTGAGATTAACTCTACTGTTAATTCTAGTGTTGTTAATGGTACTGTTTTGGTTAATATGGCTAATGTGACTTCTGGTACTGATCCTTTTGTGGTTATTTCTAATCCTGTTAATAGTACTGTTGTTTCAGTTTCTAATTTGAGTTTGAATAAGTCTGTTGATCATGTTTGGGTTTATGCAGGTAATGGTTTGGTTTATTCAATTGTTTTGGTGAATCATGGTTCTTCTGCGGCTTGGAATGTGACTTTGAATGATGCTGTTCCTAGTTGGTTGGTTGATCGTTATTATCGTTATAGTCTTAATAATGGGTCTTGGTCTAATTGGGTCTTGTTTAATGGTGATTTAGTATTGGATGTTTCTGGTCTTTTCCCAGATGGTTATGTTGGGGTTAATGATACTTTTAATTTAGAAGTTAAAGGGTTTGTTAATGCTTCTACTCCTAATGGCACTGTTTTGTTTAATAATGCTAGTGTTGTTTCTTTAACTGATCCTGAAGGGGTCATTTCTCCAACTGTAAACACAACAGTAAAAACACTTGCTAATTTGACAATTACTAAAACAATAAATGTTGAAAAAATAGTAAGGGGTCATTCAGTACAATATGTTATTGTGATAACCAATTTGGGGCCTTCTGATGCTTTAAATGTATCACTATACGATTATTTTGATACAAGTATACTAGTTAATACTATATATTCCACTTCTTCAGGAGTTTCTTGGACAGCTTTCAATGGTCCATTGAATTTAACCTATCTTGTATCTTCACTTTCTGCTGGAAGCAATGTTACTATATGGGTTAATGGAACAATTTCTAACAATACTACAACTGGTATTACAAATACTGTAATAACTAGTTCTGAAACTGATCCTGATGGTAATAAATCTGCTAATGTCACAACCCCAATACAAAAATCTCATATAACTATTAAAAAGACGGTCAATAATAAAAAACCATATCTTCATGAAACAGTTTATTTCACATTAACAGTTAAAAATTGGGGTCCAGATACTGCTATTGATGTTTATGCAATTGATATTCTTCCAAAAGGTTTTAAATTTGTTTCATTTAAGACTAAATACGGCTCATATAATTATAAAACTGGGTTATGGTATATTGGAAATATTTCTAATGGAAGCACTATTCGATTGGTAATTGTAGCAGTAGTTGAAAAATTAGGAATTATTGTAAATAATGTAGAAGTTTTTACAGCTTCTTATGATGGCTCAGAAGAAAAACACAACGCTTCTGCAAATGTAACGGTTTCTCCTGTCCCTGATCCAGATCCTAAACCTCAGCATAATCATGGTAATCTTATACCTATGAAAAACACTGGAATGCCTATTCCAATAGCAATTTTGGCAATTTTAATAATGTTTGTTGGTTTAGTAAGATTTAAAAGAAAATAAGGTTTTTATAATTAATTATTTTTAATTTTTTATAATCTCATTACTTTTTATTTTATTATTTTTTAGCTATTTTTTTAATTATGATATTATAGATTATTTATAAAAATTTTTATATCGTGTTTTTTCAATATTTTCCATTATTTTTTTATTATTTTTTAATTATTTTTTCAATTATTTAGATACTCATGAAATCCAATAAAAAATTATTTAAGTGTTATTAACAAAGATATTAATGGATTATATATATTTGAAAAATAATCTATTCATTACTTATTTTATCCAGGGCCTGTGGTCTAGCCTGGAATGACGTAGGACTTCGGATCCTAAGATCGAGGGTTCAAATCCCTCCAGGCTCGTTTTACTTTTTATTATATTAATTAATATTTTTATTTTTTTATTATTCTTTCTTTTCTTCTTTTATATTATTTTTAAGATTTTTTTAAACTTATTATTGTCTCTATCATTAATTAAATAGTTTTTTATAAAATTATTTTATCAACTTTACTTGAATTTTATTAAAATTAAATAGATAATTTTATATTGTTGAATATTAAAAGATATTAGTTATTGGATTAATCTATTTAACATAATTAATGAGGAAAATTTTATGGGTCTTAAATTTAAAAAAATAGCTATAATAACATTATTAATGATATTTGTAAGCTTAATTTTTATTAATGCATCTTTTGCTGCTTCTGGATATGTTGATGTCATTGTAAAGGATGCTCATAATTCAACTTCAAACAAATATTCTGAAGAAGGCTTTGCAGTAAAAAATGCTACAATTAAGGTTATAAATAAAACAACCAATAATGTTATATTATCTGGTAGTACTGATAATAATGGTAAATATAGAATCTCTACAAATAATTTGAATCCAGGGGTTTATTTATTAAATATTAGCTATTCTACATATTTAACATACTCAACAAATCTAACAGTAAATAAATCTTCCAATGCTGGTGAAGTTAAATGGAGATTCACTCCAGATATTGCTTTTGTTTGTTATTATGCTGGCCATAAAGAAAAAGTTAATAGCTTGATGAATATAAGTAAGAGGGTTTATTATATTGATTCTATGAACTATGATCAAGAAAAAGAAGATAAATTATGGCTATTAAGGTATGCACAATTTTTATATTTAGATATGTATGCAGATGGATCATATACTTTTGATACTAGAATCTTTTCAAATATTCCTGCAAATATAAACTATAAAATTGCCTATTGTTTTGGGGATTATAATCCTGATAGATTAAAAGATTTTGGATTAAATTTTATTGGTTCTAATTCTTCTAATAATACTCCTCATACAATTGAAAACACTTTTATTGGGTCTTATTTTAAATCTCAAAGTTCAGAAAATATGAACTTAGAAATACTAAATGAGAATATGCAAAATTTATTTGATTATATTAGGTATTTATTAGAAGAAACAAACACTAACCCAACTGATGATAATTCTAAAACACCGAAATTAGATTCTTTATGGGGTATATATCATCCAGACTATGGAACTTGGGAATTTAGAGTTGATCAAACAAATATAGCTAATTGGATTCGTCAAAATCCGGGTTATACAATTAACACTTCTGGTAATTTGAGATGGATGGATGAAGAGTATATCAGCTGGCTTTCTACACAAAATATCTCTTCATTATATTCTGATTTTGAAAGTTGGTATAAATCCATTAAAAAAAATATAACTTCTAATTTTATAGTAATTGCAAGTTATAAACCTGGAGGAATTTTAGTTGATGCATTGATTAGAGCTTATGAATCTCAAGGTAGAGCAACTTTCAATGTTTTTCAAATTGAACAAAAACCTTCAATGGCAACCATCCTTTTAAATTTGACTAATGCACTTACTCGAAAGATAGTTGCTATCAACTCTTTGTATAGCTGGTCTATGGATTATCAGAATATGGGAGAAGATGGTGGTGCTATAGATGAATATCTTGGAATAGATGTTGAAATTATAAGGGCTTTAAATGATATTAGTGAAATGAGCTATCTTAGTGATTATGGTCCACAATCAGAATGGACTTATTCAGTAACAATCCCTAGTATGGAAGGAGTTTTTGGGGCTATAGCTGTTTCTTATATTGATTCTGCAGGAAAAACTCAAATTATAAAAGCAGGAGTTGATAAATTAGTCGAAACAACTCAAGGTTGGGCTAATTTGAAGGAAAAAAGTAATGAATATAAGAAAATAGCTATAATTCTTTATAATTATCCTCCAGGCAAATTAGAAATTGGTGCTTCATATTTGGATGTTTTTCAAAGTGTTCATGATCTTTTAGAACAGTTGTATGATGCAGGTTATAATATTGGGATGAATAAAAGTGAAATTCCTACAGTTTCTAGACTTGTTGCACTTATTCAAGATATGGGTAATAAAGGAACTTATGCTCAAGGACTTTTAAATGAGTATGTTGAGAAAAATTGGGATACTTTGATGAAATATGGGCAACTTGTTGATGAGATAAAAGTTGGCGAATATCTTAACTCTTTAGGTGTTGATCTTAAGGAACAATTACTAAAAAAATGGGGTCAAAATGGAACGATGGGTGGAGTGATGGTTTATACAAATAAAACTACTGGTAAAAAATACATTGTTATCCCTGGAATGATGTTTGGAAACATTTTTCTGACATTTCAACCTAGTAGAGGTTGGGATGAGATGAAATCTGTTGAAGATTACCACGACTTAACGTTACCTCCTCATCAACAATATGTTACTTTTTATAAGTGGTTAGGGGATGTTTTTAAAGCTGATGCAATGATACACATGGGGACTCATGGAACATTAGAATTTTTGCCTGGAAGATCTCTTGGCCTGCAAGATGATGATTGGACATTTGTTCTAAGTGGTATTCCAAATATATATCCTTATATTGTCTCCAATCCTGGTGAAGCATCAGTAGCTAAAAATAGGGCAGGTGCATTAGTTATAAGTCACATGACTCCAGCTTCTGTAATTTCCCAATTATATGGAAATTATACTGAATTAAATACTCGTATAGATTCTTATGAAGATGCTGTGAAATTTAATAATTCATTAGCAGAGACATATAAAAAACAAATTCTAAATCTTTCTAAGTCTTTAAATATTGATCAACCAACTTCAAATCAATCTTTTGATGATTGGCTTGAAGATGTACATCATTTGCTTGAAGGATTAGATAATGATATTATCACTATAGGATTACATACTTTAGGTTATGTACTAACTGGGGATGAAATGATTCAAGGAGTTATAACGATTGTATCGTCGAAATCTAGTATTTATGATAATATAAAAGAATTATTATATCCTAATCTTAGAAATGTGAAATATTATGATATGGTTAATGGAGTTAACAGTACTAAATACGTTTCACAGGTTAAAATAATACAAAATTGGTTAACTAAATATGTTACTGGACTATTAAATGGTTCAATAACTAATATAACTCAATTTTTAGAAGAAAACAATATTTCTAATGCTAGTGGATTTTATAACGACTTTTATGACGCTCTGGTACTTTGTAACACTACAATCAGGGATATACAAAATAATTTAGAATGGGATTCAATAATGAAGGCTTTATCTGGGGAATATGTTTTACCTGGCTTAGCTGTTGATCCTGCTTATGGTGACTCATTACCTACTGGTAGAAATGTATACTTTACAGATGCTACTAAAATGCCTTCTAAAGCTGCTTTTGAAACTGCTAAAGAAATCGTCGATAAACTAATTGTTGAATATTATGAAGCACATAACAAAACTTTTCCAGAGCTTGTTGGTCTTGTGATGTGGGGTACAGAATTATTGCGTACTGAAGGTATTGGTATGGGAGAATTTTTATACTTGTTAGGAGTTACTCCTGTTTGGACATCAAATGGCGTAGCTAAAGGGGTAGAATTAATTCCTTTGTCTGATTTGAAAGTTACATTATCTAATGGTACAACTATAAATCGCCCTCGTATCGATGTTTATGCAAGTGCGGTTACTAATAATGCTAAGTGGATTAAACTAATGGTTTCTGCAGTTAATTTAGCTTATAATGCTTCAGATGAGACTACATCTCAAAATTATGTTAAGAAGCATTTTAAAGAATATCCTTCATTAGATAGAATTTTTGGTCTTCCTGGAGCAGTTCTTGAAGGAACTGGCATGAGTAATTTTATTCCGAACACAAATAACTGGCAAAATAACACGAATATTAGTGCAACATTAGCAGATATTTATCTATCCCGAGTTTCTTATTCTTGGTCTATTGATTCAAAGGGTAGTATTGTTGTAACTAGTAATAGAGGTGCTTATGAATTTTTACTTAAAAAAACTGATTTAATAACTCAAAATGTAGATAGTACTTGGAGATTTTTAGATAGTGATGATTATTATGATTGGTTTGGTGGATTATTAGGAGCTTCTCAATACCTTGGTGGAACTCCTGATACTTCTATTGTTGATATAAGAAATAAAAATAATTTAATAACTAGAAATCTACAAGAACAAATAGACTTTGAAATAAGGTCCACGGTTTTAAATCCAGTTTATAGGGATGCTTTACTTGGAACTGCTGCAGGATGGAATTTTTATTCATCAAAATATCAATATATTTTTGGGTTTAATACTGTTGCCTCAGGGGGTAATGGAATAAATCTAGTTTCTAGTGGAACATGGATTTCTTTAGGTTATAATCTATTAGATTCAGCTTTTAATGTTGATAGTGGATATAAATCTTATTCTTTCCAAAGTATGTCTGGTTGGGTTTTAGTTGCAGCTCAAAAAGGAATGTGGTCTGGAGATGCTAAACTTTTAACAGAACTAGCTAATAAGTACCTTAGGGCAGCAATTCAGTATGGTGTTGCATGTTGTCATCATACTTGTGCAAATTTAGATTTTAATAAATGGGTTCTTCAAGTGTCTTCTTTATCTAATGCAGAAAAACAAAAGTATTCTGATATATTGAAAAAAGCTACTCTTGGGGGAGCTGCTTATGCTTCTTCAACTAATAATGGAGAATCTAGTTCTAATGGTGGAGATTCTCAATCTAATGGGAAAGGTTCTTCTAGTAGCTCTGATATGGGACAAATTTCTCAAGATACTTCTTCTAATGGTCAAGTTGGAGATTCAAGTTCTTCTAAGAATAGTAAAAGTCAAAGTTCAGATGCTTCTAGTTCTTCTGATAGCTCAAATGGTGCTTCAGGTAAAAATGATGGTAAAGTGAGTGAAATATCAAACAATCAAAATTCTTCATCTAGTTCTGATTCCTCAATTTCTGCAGCATTTATAGCTGCTGTTTTAGCTATAATCGCATTGTTTGTTGTTGGTTATATTAGAAATAAAAAGAATAATGATTATTAAGATTTATTTTTATAATAATTTATTTTTTATTATAATTTATTTTTTATTATAATTTATTTTTTTTCACGATTATTTCCGAAATCTTTATAAATATTGAATATAATAAAAATATTCATTCAGTCATATTTGATATTTTATAAAGCTTGTTTGATATTAACTGAAAATATTCAACTATATTATTCTTTAATTTAGATAAATTTCAATTTATTATCTTGCTTTATAAAATCTTTTTTTGATTGATATGATGGGAATCTAATAGAATTTAAGATTAATTTTTTTCTATTAGGTTATTATTCAATTAGGTTATGGTTTTTATACCAAATCAGATGAAAGGAGATAATTATGAAAAAATTTAAGCTAATTATTCCATTATTTACTTTGTTAGTATTTTTGGCAATTGGTTCTGCTACAGCTGCTAGCTATGATATTAATGAAACTAGCTATTCAAACTATTTTAATAATGATGGCTCATTCAAAGTGGATTCTGGAATAAATAATGGGGATGAATTAGTTATTAATGGGGAAATTAAAAATAAAAATTTCACTATTGATAAAAATGTAACTATTAATGGAAATACAAATGGAAAAATGATAAATAGTACTATTAGATTATTTGGGAGTGATTCTAGTGGTTCTACTATAAATGGGATTAGTATTAATAATGTTAATCAAAATGGTATTGAGATAACTAATGGTGCTTCTCATATAATGATTAATAATACTAATATACATATTAATGGAACAGAAACTTTTGGGGGTTATAGTTTATATGGTATATTAGCTACTGGTGAAACTTCTTATGTTAATATTATTAATAATATAATTTCAATGAATGGAAATGTGCCTTATAATTATGGGATTTCTGTCTCTTGTTTTTATGGAGACACATATCAAATAGCTCCTAATCCTAATAATTATGTTATAAATGGTAATAAAATAAGTTCTAATATTAATAATACTTACTCTGCAGGTATATATGCAGATTCTCCAATTAATTTTACTATAAAAAATAATAATTTGGACTTGATGTCGAACAATTTAATATATGGTATAACTATCACTGACATGTTTTTAACTGATTTTTCTGGTGATGGCAATTTAATTCCTTCTAGGGGAATAGAAATCTCAAAGAACTCTATTTATGGAACTGGTAACTGTATTTTCTTAATCGAAATTTTCCAGCTAGGTATTTGGGAAGCTATGGATGATTATGGTGAATTTAAACCTATTTTGGTTAACGAAAATAATCTCTATGGTAAAGGAACTTCTGTATATGGTATTGCTTTAGGTTCATCTCATTATATTAATATTAATGGAAACAATATAACAACAATTGGGGGAAATTACAAATCAATAAATAAAACCAATGATTCAGCAGCACCTATAGGGGGTATAGCTCCTATTAATTTACAAAGTGATTCATTTGAGAGATGCCAATATTTAAATATTACAAACAATCATTTTGAATCAAATAATGGCTTAACTGTTGGAAATACTAATTCGTCTATTGTCCCGCAGAATATTACTTATTTGGGTAATTTACAAGATTTTATAATTGACGATGAATCATATTCTAATTTCTTTGATAATGAAGGAAATTTTTTAGATAATTTGAATGTTACTACAAATAGCACTTTAAATTTAGGTAATCTATTTAGGAAAAAAATTGTAATTGATAGGATGCTAAATATAATGCCCTATGATAATGCTTCCATGTTATTATATACTCAAATCATTTTAAAAAATAGTGCTTCTGGATCAATTATCCAAAATTTATTCTTTGTAAGTGATAAAAATGTTTTAAACCTTGAAGGGTCTTCTGATAACATTTTTAAAAATAATAGAATTATTATAAGAAGTATAATTGATGATTATTATCCTAACAATTCTTTAGATGGGATAACTTTAACTGGAGATAGCTCTAGAAACCAAATCTTAAACAATGATATTCAAATTGATGGAACCATGAATCCTACTAAAGGAGCATATTTTTACGGTATTCAGATTGGAAGTTATGATGGGTCTAATCCTGATTCTAATATTATAGATGGGAATACTATAGTCGTTAATGGTGTTTATGCTAGTGCACTATATTTTAATTCTGTTAAAAACACTATTATAAAAAATAATGATATTTTTGTCAATGGAAAAGATTTTGCATATGTTATTGTTATTCAAGATTGGAGTTACCTTTCATCTGCTCCATCATTGAATAATCATATAATTAATAATAAAATTTTTGGAAAAGGAAGTATGATTTATTTAATTGAATCTATTAATTCTCAAGGAACTATTGTAAAAAATAATATTATTTCTGGTGATGGTGATGCTGTATATGGTTATGCTTCTTCAGGATCTAAAAATGAAGTTATTGAGGCAAATGAGTTTTATATAAATGGAACTGATGTAGCTAATACTCCTTTAAACTTTGATATTATTAAATCGTCTCAAGCTGGAATATATGCTGAAAAAGTTACAAATATGACTATAAAGAACAATAAGATTATATCTAAGTATAATAAAGGAGGAGATTACGGAGTTAATATATTAAATGCATCTGCAGGTTCTAAAAATATTATAGAAAATAATTATCTCTCTTCTGATAATGGAAGGAAATTAGGAAAAGAATCTATTTACAGTGTCAATGCTTTAGATTTGATTAACAATAATACTCCAAAAAGAACAATATTAACTTTGAAAACATCTAAAATAACAGTTGGAAAAACTGCATCTATAATTGCCATTCTTAAAGATAATAATGGGAAAGCTTTAGTTAATAATAAAATTCAACTTTTAATCAATGGAAAATCTTATAGTTCAACCACTAATTCTAAAGGTGAAGCTATTTTTAAAATTTCTTCTCTTAAAAAGGGTAATTATTCAATTAAAGCTAATTATGTTGGAAATAATAATTATATTTCGACATTAGCTACTCAAAAACAAATTGTTTTAGGAATTGCAGATTTAAAGATTACAAAGATTCGAACTAATGGTAAAAGGTATATAATAACTATTAAGAATATAGGCTCAGAATCAGCATTGAAATCTAAATTTCGAATTTGGTATAAAGATTCTAGAAATAAAGTATTAAAACCACTTATAATAAATACTAAGTCACTTTCTGCAGGTAAATCTTTGAATATATCAATTAACCTC
Source organism: uncultured Methanobrevibacter sp. (assembly GCF_937881195.1). GTDB lineage: Archaea > Methanobacteriota > Methanobacteria > Methanobacteriales > Methanobacteriaceae > Methanobinarius. Next base: position 35,882 of record NZ_CALGFC010000048.1, read on the forward strand.
TTCAAAAAGTATCCAAAGAAAAAATATGTTGTATATACTCAAGCTAATTATAATAAGGCTGTCAAGGAATCAAATTACAAAAACAATTTAAAAAAAGTTATAGTGTAACTATTATTACGCTATAATAAAAAATTTTAACATTATATCTTCATACCAAATCTATTATAATCCATTAGTTTTAATCTTGTGTTAATTTTGATTTTATATTGGATTTAAAATTGTTTTTTGGTATTTTAATTGTTATATTTGATTATATAATTTTAATTTTTATAATCGGATTATATATGTTTAATTTTTATAATCTGATGATATAATTTTAATTTTTATATTTGAGGATATTTAATTTGTTTTTGATTTTTTAATAATAATTTAAGGAGAAATATGATGAAAATATCGAAAAATATTATTTTAATTGGCATTTTAATAGTATTTTTAGCTACATCTATCGGTTCTGTTAGTGCAATTGATAATAATGTATCTAATACAAATACAGATAATTATGCCGTTAATGATCTAGGGATTAATCAAATTAATTCTAATGTTGATGATAATATAAATACTAATGATAATACTACTATTACTACTGATTTTAATAATAATGATAATACTACTGGTTATAATACTACTGGTTATAATACTAAAGATTATAATATAACTGATTCTATTAATGAAGATAAAGATAATGAATCTAATGAGGAAATTTTAAATGTATCTACTTCTTTAAACTCTAATTCTAAGAGTTTTAATACTATCAATGTCCTTAATAGTCCTCAAACAATTATAATAACTGATAGTTCTTATTCTAATTATTTTAATAGTAATGGTACTATAAAAACAGGTAGTGGACTAGTTGAGGGAGATATATTAGATATTCAAGGAACTCTATATAACAAAAATTTTGTTTTAACAATTCCATTGAATCTTATAACAACTTCAAATGGCAAACTTGTTAATGGAACTATATATATTAGAACTAGTGGTTCAGGATCAAACATCACAGGATTAACAATTATTAATACTAATGATAATGGTCATGGTGTTTATTTACTTGAAACTGAAAATAATACTATAAAAAATTGTGATTTTACTATAAGTGGTCAAGGGGCATATTCTCTACCTATGGTTCGTTCTAATTATAATAAGATTATTGGAAATAAAATGGTTAATTTAATTAATAATTATTCTCCAGGAATGGATCCTAGTGCAAAAACCGTTATTGTTTTAGGTAACTCCCATAACAATACAATAGCTAACAATACTCTTGCTTCAAATGGTTCTAATTGTATTTATTTATCTACTTATTCTTTTTTAGATTATGGTTCTGGTGAAGGAGCATCTACTTATAATAATATAATAAATAACACAGTTTATGGTGCAGATACTTCCTGGTGTTATGTAATTCAGATTATGGGAAATTACAATAATATTAAATATAATACTGTGTATGGTGGATATAGGGGAATTTCATCTGTAGGCACATATAACAATGTTTCTAGCAACAAAATTTTTGATACTGCAAACACTGGAATTTATGCAGGCACAAATAATATAATTTATGATAATTTCATAAATCAGACAGGTAGTAGTACTGGAATAGTTGTCACTGGGTCAAATGTTGGATTAAAAAATAATGTTATATATGTTGTTAATGGAAAAGCAATTGATGTTTCTTCTAATAATAATATAACCATAGAAAATAATAATATATCCTCTGTTGGGGGAACTTGTGTCTATATTTTTGGTAACTCTAATCAAATTTCTATCTTAAGGAATATTATTAATTCAAATACTGGACTTTGTATTTCTATAAAAAGACAGGACTCTCAAACATTTCCAACTAATATAACAATCAGAAATAATACTTTAAATACTGAAAATAATTACTCAATCGATGCTAAGGATTGTGATAAAAATACTTTTGTTCTTGGAAATGATAATACAATAAAAGGCCAGATTATAAGTCCTGGTGGAGAAATTATTAATCCTCCTATAAACAATTTCACTGGAACCTTACATATTATTAATGAATCTAATTTCGATGACTATTTTGATATTTATGGTAATTTAAAGAATATAGTTGATGATGGGGATGTTTTAAATATAACTGGTAATTTTTATAATAGGGATATTAAAATAACATCTACAATAAAAATCATTGGAGATTTAGCTAATTTTTATAATTCTACATTTATAATAACTGCTAGAGGAGTATGGATTGAAAATATAAATATAATCAATGAAGCTAAAATGGGAATTATTATTAATCAAACTGAATCTGCAACTATAAATAAGAACAATATAAGTTCAATCCACCCAACTACTGCTTATGGGATTTATATTTACCAGTCAGATAATAATATAATTTCATCAAACAATATTTATGTTAAAGGAGATTTATTGACTTATGGAATTTTGTCTTTTGGGTCTTTATCTAATGTTATAAAAGATAATAATATAAAAGTTAATGGAACAGGCAATTTACACAAATATGAGTCTGGTATTTGTATTGATGGTGAACATATTGTAAATGAAATATTCAGGACTTATGGGATCTTATTATTATACTCATCTAATAATAATTTAACTAATAATCATCTTAATATATCATCAGCAATTGAAAATTCACCTAATCAATCAGATAATTTTACAAATTCCATTGCAGGGATTGACATATATTATGATAGTCATAACAATAATATAATAGGTAATGATATTATTATTTGTGCCAAAGACCCCTATTTATATGGATTAGGAGTTTTAGGTGGTCAAACAAATACTGGTAACTTAAGATCTGAAAATAACACATTTAAAAGTAATAATATCCAAATAGATGGAAGCTACTTTGCAACTGGATTTATTTCTGGATATAATAGTTTTAATACATTATTATATGGAAATTCCATATTTTGCTCAGCTAATGACTATGCTTATGGAGTAACATTAGAGTTATCTCAGTTTAATATAATACAAGATAATCAAATAGACTTATTTGCCATAATTAATTATGCAATTGAATTATATGCTTCAAATGATAATCAAATAATACAAAATTTGGTTTATGCTTCTGGTAGTTATAGTTATGGTATTGCTGCAATTTCTTCTTCTAGAAATCAAATAATATTGAATGATATTGAGGTTTATGGTGATTTGAGCAAAGAACCAATACAAAAAAGACATGGGGATGCAATTCCTTATGGCAATGCGGGTATGCTATTAATGTCAAATTCTGACAATAATATTATAAAAGATAACAAAATAAAATCTTCTGGTGAATATGCAATTAATGGGACAAGCATTAAAAACACTACTATTGATAATAATTTTTTAAATGCAACTGGTATTATTAATAGTTCTACTTCTGAGGTCATTGTTGAAGGTAAGAAAGGTATTTACTCTATACTTGTATCTAATAATACAGAATCTGGAAATACAATAATTAATAATTATGGTAATTTCTTTGATGAAGGAGATTTGCTTTTCCCACAAGCTAATACAACAGTTAATAATTCAGCTAAATTTAATATATCAGTAATAAATAATTTAAGTGTTTTTGAAAATGGAAAAGCATTTTTTTATGTCTATTATAATAATGAATGGATAAGAATTGGAATAGCAAATATTAACAATGGTAAATTTGAATATAATTGGACTAAAATTTATGATTCCATGATAGTAGGATCTTATGATATTAAAGCTGTAATTAATAAAGTTGATTATGAAAACTTAACAATTTTTTCAACTATAAATGTTGGAAAAGCATCTGTTAATGTTTCAATACTTAATTCAACAGGTGTTAAGGGAGAATATGCTACAGTTTCTGCAAAAGTCACAGATAGTAGAGGAAATCCTCTTAATGGAATTGAAGTTAGGTTCTATGTTGAGGGTAGCTATGTAGGAAGAGCTTACACTAATTCTAATGGTACTGCAATTTTAGACTATCTTTTAAGCTCATATCAAGACATAGGTGATTATTATTTAAGAGCTGTTACTATTGAATCTGATAATTACTTGCAAGGATCTGGTGTTGGAAATCTTTTGATAAAAACTAAAACATATTTGATTCCTACTATATCTCCTGTAGATTTTGGAAAAACAGCTGTAATTAAATTTACTTTAAAAGGATCAGATAATAAATTATTGTCTGGAAGAACAATTTACATGCTTTTAGATGGAATAATAGTTTTAACAAATAAAACTAATTCTAAGGGTGTTGTTCAATTTACTATTCCTAGATTAGCTAAGGGAAATCACACGATTTTAGCATATTTTGCAGATAATGATCCAAATTATGGTTCTTCTTATTATCAAGGAAAACAGGTTATTAGGGCTAATGCAGATTTATTAATTACTAATGTTAAAAAATATGGAAATAATTATAAAGTAACAATTAAAAATCAAGGATCATCTAAATCTTCTACTAGTAAATTAAAAGTGTGGTATTCTAAGAATAAATATAGGACAGTTGTAGTTAAACCAATATCTACTGGAAAATCCTTAACTGTTTTAGTTAAATTTTTCAAATACTCAACTCATAAAAAATATACTAAATATGCTCAAATAAATTACAACAAAGCTGTTGTTGAGTCTAATTATAATAATAACAAAGTATCTTTTAAAAATTCAAATTATCAAAGATATAAATCTGATTTGGTAATTTCATCTATAAAAAGAGTTGGAAACAACTATAAAATAAAGATAGTGAATAAAGGAACAGCTAACTCTGGAACATTTAAATTTAAAGTTTGGTTTGGAAGTGGAAAGAAGACAAAGTCTAAAGTTTTCACTATTAGAAGCATACCTTCAAATAGATATGTAACAGCTACTTTTGCTTTCTTCAAGTATTCTGAACATAAAAAATATACTAAATATGCTAAAGTAAATTATAACAAAGTTGCTATAGAATCTAACTATAATAATAATTTATTTAAGTTTAAAACTTGATATCTTTGTTTTAAAGTATTTTTTATAGAAAAAAAATAAAATATGAATTAACTTTAATTTTTTATTTTATTTTTAAATTTATTTTTTATTTTATTTTTAAATTTATTTTTTAATTTATTTTTTATTCTAATTTCATATAGTAAAATTTATATGTGTCATTAATATATTTATTATTAGTTAATCAATTATACTTTATATTTTATCAATTAAACTTTAATTATTTTTATCATTCGATTTATCAGTAATCTTTTCATTATACTATTGGTTAACTATATTTTAATAAAATAATTAAAAAGGGGGTAATTCTTTTTGAAAATTAATAAATTTTTTCTTGTGAGTGTTTTGCTCATTTTTTGTTTGTTTTCTGGTGTTGTAGTGGCTTCTGATGTTTCTGCTGCTTCTAATGATATTTATGTGTCACCTAGTGGTAATGATTCGTCTAATACTGGTTCGATTGATAGTCCTTATCAATCTATTGGTAAAGCTGTTAATCAATCAAATGATTCTAGCAATGTCAATATCTATTTGGATGAGGGTACTTATAGGGGTAAAGGTAATAATACTGGAATCTTGATTAATAAGGCCCATATTAGTCAAAATGGAAGTATAAGTATCATTGGTAAAGGTGTAGATAAAACTTTTATTGATGGTGATTCTGCTAACTTCTTATTTGACATAAAATCTGATTCTATTGTTTATTTGTATAATCTAACTATCCGTAATTGTAAAAATACAGATGGTGGAGCAATAACAAATAATGGTAATTTATCAATTACTAGTTGTAATTTTGAAAATAATCAAGCAACCTCTTATGGAGGTGTTATATATAGTGACTATGCTTCTAATTTGAATATTGTTAATTCTATATTTAATAATAATACTGGACCTTATGAAGCTGGTGTAATCTATGGTTCTATTATAAAACTTAATAATTGTAGCTTTAATAATAATAGGGCAGGTTCTAATATTATATATGGGTCTAATGCAAATTCATTTGTATACAATTGTTACTTTATCAATAATACGATTAATAGTACAAGTTCTTGGATTTATGGCACATTATATATGAATGGTGGTTCTATAGTAAATAACACATTTATCAACTGTTCAGCTCCAAATAGTGATTCAACTCCTACATTATATATCGGAGGGACTGTTTACCTTAAAAACAATACTATTAATAATTGTATTAATAAAAATAATCTAAGTTTTATTAAGTCTGATGGGGCTAATTTTAATTCTAATTTGACTTTTTTAGGTAATTCAACTGTCGATGTTAATAAACCTAGTAATATCCGTTTAAATGCTATTTTAACTGATGATATGGGTAATGTTATTAATGGAGGGACTGTTTATTTTATTATAAATGGTATATTAAATAAGAGTAATTCTACTAATGCTGGTGGTATAGCTACTTATACTTTTACAAATTTATTTGATAATGGTTTGTATGCTGTTTCAGGCTATTGTGGTTCTGAAAATGCAACTTCAGTTAAGACTGGTCTTATTAATGTGAATATTAATAGAAATCCTGTTACTTATTATGTTTCTAATAATGGGGATGATGATACTGGTAATGGATCAGAGACTAATCCTTTCAAGACAATTCAAAAAGCAATTAATCAAGGCTTTGCAGTTTCAATTTATCCAACTATTATGATAATGGAAGGAACTTATAAAGGGGTTGGAAATACAAACTTAACTTACTCCGATCTTGGTATATTAAACATAATTGGTGTTTATAATAAAACAATCATTGATGGAGAATATAATAATTGGGGATTATATCTCGGAGATTATATTCAGGCTAATATTTTTAATATGACCTATATTAATTGTAATTCTTCTGGTGATAATTATTATGCTTTAATTTCTGCACATGGAATTACCAATATTACAAACTGTATTTTTGAAAATAATAATAATGTTTATTATGGTTTTATGGACCTTGCTTATGGAAGCAAAATTATCAATTCTATATTTAGGAATAATAATGCAAGTATGGGTCTTCAAAGTCAAATGATTATTATTAACAATGGATTAATTGAAAATTCTTCATTTATAAATAATTCTTTTCCAAGAGCAATATTATTAGGTTCAAATAATTATGTTAAGAATTGTTCATTTATAGGTAACACTCTGACTGATGAAAATGCTAATAATATTTTATCTGGTAGCGGTACTTCAATAAATAATAATTTTATAAACAATTGTGCACCTTCTTATGGTACAGTTTTAGGATCTTTTAATAGTTTTAATGATACTTTTATTGGTAATAAAGGTATTAATGGAGCAATAACTGCTTCTTCTGCTAATTTTACTAATGGTACTTTTATTAATAATTCTGCTTCTGGTAATGGATCTATTGTGTATATATCTGAAAACTGTGTTGTTGATTTTATTAACTGTAATTTTGATGGTAATTATGCTAATGGCACCGGTAACCCAATATATATTTGTAGTACTTTAAATAGTGTTGGTGTTTTAACTACTGGTAAAGTTAATAGAGTTAATGTTACTTATAATTCTATTTATACAAATAAATTTAGTTTTACTTTAACTGCACATATCACTGATGCTGAAGGCAATATAATTGATGGAGGATACTTAAGATTCTATGCAAATGAAAAATATTTAGGCATAGCACCAATAATTAATGGTACAGCTACTTTATTTTATATTGGCCTAGAAAATGGCAATTACACAATTACTGGGGACTGCCCATCTGGTGTAAGTGTTTCAATAATAACTGCTAACCTTGAAGTAAATGCTAATCTTAAAACTAATGCAACTTTTTATGTTTCTCCAAACGGTAGTGACTCTAATGGGGATGGTTCTAAAAATAATCCATTTAAAACAATAGGGTTTGCTTTGAATAAAGCTTATGGAGATTCTAAAAATGTATTTATATATGTTTTAGAGGGAATTTATAATGGTTCTGGTAATGAAAACTTAGTATTGCCTGGTGATTTTAATGTTACAATTATTGGGAATAATAGTATTATTGCTGATATTATTGGTAGATTTATCACTTCTGAAGAAGGCTATGGTATTCATAAGTTAGCTAATTTAATTTTACAAAATTCTGAAAGTATTAAAGGTAGTAGTCAGATATCTGTTGAATATGGGTTAATAAACAATTATGGTTATTTAGAGATTTATAATTGTGTCTTTAATAATAATACATATACCGTTATTAAAAATAATGGAACTATGGTTATTAGTAATTCTATTTTCAAAAATAACAAATATGACCCACAAAGTAATTCTAGTCAGTATGCTACTTTAACTCGTTTAGGTGTTATTGAGAATGGTAAGGGTAATCTTTCTATTTATGACTCTCTATTTGATAGTAATTGTTATACTCTTAGCGGTTCTGACATTCGTAACCCTTCAAATCTATTAATAGTTAACACTATTTTTAATAATAGTATGTCTTCTGGTATTTTTCATTCTGATTATTCTGGTTTTGGTTATTGTAATGTAACTTTAATTAATAGTTCTGTTATTAATTCGTTAGCTGTTGTTACTAATAGATGGAGTAGTGGTGGTTCACAACAGATTTTAAATGTTTATAATTGTAAATTTGAAAATAATACTCTTTTTGACAATCTTTATGGAGTAACAGTATTTTTAACAGCATATAATTCAATTTTTAATAATACTGGTTCTGTTATTAAATTGTGGAATAATTCTATAATTAGTAACTGTATTTTTATTAATACAAATAACTCAACAGGTAATTTAACAAAAGGCAATTTAACATTTAATTTTAATGATAATCGTGGTTGTAATTTAACTGTCATTGATTCAGCATTTGCAACTTATTTGAAAGTAATTTCTAATACTCAGGTTTCAGAGATTAATTTAAATTATAACTGGTGGGGAAATAATGATAAACCTAACATAATTATTAATGGTCAAAATTATACAATTGATTATTGGATTGTTATGGCTTTAGTTAATAGTGCTAATTCTGGTTTAAGTCAGAATATTAGTGTTATTCCAAAAGTCACTGATAATAATGGCAATTTGTATGATTATGATACTAGCAATGTTCCTATTCCTTCTGAAGATAAGGAGTTTACTTTGGAAGTTGTTAATGGTACTGGTTCTATAACACCAAATACTGGTAATGTTAGTAATTCTGGATTTAATTCTACTTTCACTGGTAATAATTATAGTAATCATACTGTTAAAGCTGCTTTTAAAACTTTTAATGCTTCAAAGATTGTTGAATTATACATTTTAGGAACTAGTACTAATGTTACAGTTTCTAATCCTACTGGTAAAAATGGAAGTACTATTATTGTCACTGCAAATGTGAAAGATAATCAGGGTAATCCTGTTAATGGGGGTATTGTTGAGTTCTTCTTTAATGGTGCAAGTGGTAGTAAATCATTAGGAAATGTTAGTGTTATAGATGGTGTAGCTAAATTTAATTGGATTGTTAATGAACCTAATTTTGATAATGGTCAAATTTATGCACAATACCATGAGAATGATGCTTACAATGAATCTGTTGATACAACAGATTTCCGTGTTTTAACTGTTCCAACCAACATGACAATTGATTTATCTAAAGTTTCTGGTAATCCTGGTGATAAGGTTTTAATCACTGTTAATGTTCGAGATAATAATGGTGGTCTTGTTAATGGGGGACTTGTTGAAATCTATGCAAAAGGAATATATCTTGGTACTTTTGATGTAGTAAATGGAAAAGCTTATGTTAATTGGACTGTAAGTGGTAATCCTGGTAAAATAAGTGTAATAGCTAACTATACTGATGATTACACTTATGTTGATAATCAAAAAACTAATAGCTTTGAAATCAACAAAATAAAAACAAGTACAAGTATGAGCAATTATAAAGGAACTTATGGTAAAAATACTCTTTTAAAAGCTACTTTAAAAGATGCAACTGGTAAAGCTGTTGTTGGTAGATATGTTAAGTTTTATGTGAACAATAAATATGTTGGTCAAGCTAAAACTAACTCACAAGGGCTTGCTTCTTTAAATTATAAAGTTGCAATTACTGGTTATTTAGCTGTTAAAGCAGTTTCTGTTACTGACAGTACTTATCAAAGCTCTATTGTTTCAAGTAAATTGACTGTTCCAAAATTAAGTAAAGTTAATATTAAGAATTCTTATGCTGTTAAGGGTAAAAAAATTACTTTTAAAACTCTTTTAGCTAACATTGGTCCAGATAAAAGTAGTCTTGTGATTTCTTATAAGCTACCTAAAGGTGTTAAACTTCTTAAAAGATCTATTAGTAGTGGCCTTGTTAAGTATAACAAAAAAACTGGTATTTTATCCTGGACTGTTAAGAATTTGAAATTTAGCAAATCAAAATCAGCTTATTTAACTGTTTCTTTATCTGCTAAAAAAGGCAAATATTATATTAAAAATTCAGTTAAAAAATCAACTGGTGCAGTTGTTTATGGAAACAATGCCTTAAAAACCATAAAAGTAAAATAAAAATGAAATTTTTTTTAGATGATATGAAGTTTTTTATAAAAATTTCTTATCATTTATTATTATTTTCTAGATTTTTTAATTAATTTAAATTTTAAAAATATTAACATTCTTATGTGATTTTTATGGAATTTTTAAGAGTAATTACTATTATTATCTTGATGTCTATTATTTGTTTAGTGTTGAATTCAGTGAAATCTTATTTTCTTGAATATGCAGATAAAAAGTTTTCTTTGAATGTTTTACATGAGGGTACTAATTATAAAGTTAAACAAAGTTGTTTAACTATTCAAGGAAAAGTTGTGCTCATATTTTTTTCAGTTACTTTAATACCACTTCCCTCTTTATTTTTGTCTGAGTTTAATTATTTTTTTAATTTAGGGGTTTTTTTGAGTTTTTTGTTGCCTGGTTTGATGCTTTTATTGAGGATTAATACTTTTAATGATGATAATATTTCTTCTGAAACTGGTTTAGGTTATGATCCTACTTTGTCATGGATTTTAGCTTTTCTTGCTTTGTCGATGGGGTTTGCAATTGGTTTTTCAGATTTGTATTTTAATGATATTCCTAAATATATTCCATTTGTACTGATTTTGTTGGCTTTTTTATCTTCTTTGATTCCTATATTTCCTGATAAGATTAATAAGTATTTGTCTTTTGATATTCGGAGTGAAAAGGGTGTTTGGGATTTAAAAATATTAACTGCATTATCAATATTTATCCAATCATTATTCTTTTTACACTCATCCCTTTTTCTATTATAATCAATCAATTTATAAAAGTATTTAAAGGAAAAAATTATTATATTATTTTTTAAATTTTAATTTACTTTTTTTAAAGTTAAATGGAAATATTTATAATGGTATTGTTTATAAATATATTTTTGTGTTTATTTAATTCATTATTAAAAATTAGTTAGGGGTGTTTTTTATGGATATTGTTGAAATTTTTAAGGATGCTTTTGTTTATCCTACTAAAAATATGAAAACTTTTGCTATTATTGGTATTTTGGTTGTTTTAGGCAATTTTTCAGATGCTTTTGATTATGGTTTATTAAATGGTGGAACTTTTATTGTGGGGATTATTTTTACTATACTTTTTATAGCTATTAGTTTATTAATTCTTCCTGGATATTTCTTAAGTGTCATTAGAAGAACTGTAAATGATTCTAATGATCTTCCTTCTTTGAGTTTGGTAAAAAATATTATTGATAGTTTGAAGCTATTAATAATGGGTATTGTTTATATGATTCCTATAGCTATTATTCTTCTGGTTTCTGCTTTTGCTTTAAATATTTTTGGATTAATTAATCGTGTGCTTTTTTATGTAAATAATTATGGTGCAGATTATGCGAATTATATGCCAGATGATTTGTTAATAAGTTTTGGAACTGGAATTTTAATAATGGGGATCATATTATTAATATTAGGTGTTTTATACTCGATTATTATTTTTATTGCTCAATCTAGACTAGCTAAGTATGATAGTTTAAAATCCTCTTTTCAGATTAGAGAAATCTTTAATGATATTTCTAAAATCGGCTGGGGTAATTATATAATTTGGTTAGTTTTATTAGCTATTATTGTAGTGATTTTTGCAATAATTTATGCAACAATTTCTGTTTTAGGGGTTATTTTCTTCATAATAGCTGCATTTTTCATTAATACTTATTTACAAATATTTATTGCTAGAAACACTGGTTTAATATATAAAAAAGCTTTAGAATAAGAATTATCTTGTAAAAATATAAATTATTAAATATAAATTATAAAATTTAATTTTTATGTTTATTTTTATATTCTAAACTTACATCCATGAAAATTTGAGGTAAATGGTTTAATAGTTATCATGTTTTCAGTAATATGACACAATATGAAACTATTCTTAGTCATTATAAAAATCACACTTCTGGAATGTATATGGAAAACTTTACTAATACCTTAATATAAAATCAATAAAAGTAAAAGATTTGTAAATATTTTCAGATAATAATGGAACAAAAACTTATTTTTTCAAAGTTAAAAATTTAGGAGTAGTTTTTGAATATCATGAAGATTTAGATATTAATCCCGAAGCAATAATTGTAAGTTCATATGAATAATGTGATTAAATTAGAGTTAATTAATTAAAAATTATTTTTTTAAAACTCAAAAAAATATTATCATGTTTAGAGAATTTTTAACTCTTCTTTCATGATTTAATAATTTATTTTATTTGATAATAGATTTATGAAAATAGGATTGATAGTATGGATTATGGTAAAATTCGTCAAATTAAAGTTAGTGGAGAGGAATATAAAGATAATTGTAAGGAAGATAAAAAAGAAATTAATAATAAAATATTCATTTTTTCATTACTTTCTATAGTGATTTTTTATATTTTAATAAACTTTTTCACTGGCTATTTTTTTACTGCATTAGTATTCTTTTTAGGATCATTAATTGTTTTATTATTTGAAAAAACCTATGAAAATAAATATGAGTATGATTTTGAAAAATTAAAAAGAGTTTATATTCTTATTAATAATGTATATAAATATTTTTATATTATAATCATTATAACCTTATTAATTTCTCTTATTTTATATTTTAATCCATTTTCAATATTGATTAATGTTCTTTTAATTTTATGGTCATTAAAACAACTTAAAAAAATAATCAAAGAAGATATTATAATTTATTATACTGACTAAAATATATTATTTAAAAATAATTAAAAAATTTAAAATCAACTATATAAAATTTGAAAATCTTCATTTATTAATCTTAAGATTAGGAATCATTAGTATTTAATTTTATTATTATTTTTTCATATTTCATTTTTTTAATCTTTTTATTTTACTTATTTTTTAAATTTTAGCTATTATAACTTTTATATTTGCTCATTTAATTTTATTTATTTATATTTTCTTATTTTATCTACTTTTTCTAGTTTATTTTAGATAGGGGGGGGGGGCCATCTAGTTTGTTTTTTATTAATTTTTTAACCTTTTATGTGAGTGTTCGGTATTTTTCGATAGTTTTATATAGTGGTTGTTCGCTATTATATTATAGAGAATAATTACTATGTTATTCTCATGAACTTTTTAATATATTGACTAAATTTTACATCCCAATTTTTTTTTTAGAGGATGTGAAATTATTTATTTGGAGGTGAATAATGTTAAATTATTCAAAAAAATTAGATAGGAGAATCCTAATTCCAATCTTAATTATCTTTGCTGTTTTTTTATTAGCTAATACAATGCAAACTGGTTTTGCAGCAAATGTAAATGTTGATAATAGTACGGCTGGAGGAGGAATACTACAAGGTTTAGATGACTGTATTGATCCTGATAACACAATAACTTTAGCAGATGGGAATTATACAGGGACTAATAATACAGGTATAATAATTAATAAAAATGTAACCATAAAAGGTAGCTCAGCAGATAATGTAATTATAGATGCAGAAAAAGCAAGAAGAATATTTATTATAAATAATAATTTGAATGTGACTTTTATAAACATAACATTCATAAACGGGAATGAAAGCGTTGGTCCTGGTGGAGCAGTCGCTATAACTGATTTTTCAACAGTAACATTCATCCAATGTAAATTCGAAAATAATACAGCAAGTACTATGGGTGGAGGAATTTACTCTAGAAGCAACACAACAATTATTTCTTGTTCTTTCATCAATAATTCGGCTTATAATGGTGGGGGTATATTTGTTGCTTATGGTTTTGTTAATATTACTAATTCTTTTATATTAAATAATACGGCTGATTATGAAAATGCAGGAATTGTTGTTTCTTCTTGCCCTGTTTTTTATGTTGTAAATACTACTATATCTGGCAACATTGGAGGTAATAATGCAGGAATGTACATATATACGGGCGCTATTAATCAAACAATGAATGGTATTATTCTTGATTCTATTATTACTAATAATTATGCTAATAATCATGGTGGGGGAGTATCTATATCTGCTCAAGGTCAAGATTCTATCATTAGTTGTAATATTACAAATTCTATCATTTCTAGCAATGTTGCTGGTACTAATGGTGGGGGGATTTGGGTAACTGCTGATCGTAATGCTATAGTTAATGTTAATATTTTTAATTCTACTATGAATGATAATTCTGCAGATAATAATGGGGGTGCTATATATTCTCGTCCTCATGATAATAGTTCTGCTGATATTGAGGTTATTGTTGGTGGTTCTGATTTGAGTGGTAATTCTGCTGGTAATGATGGTGGTGGTGTTTCTTCTTCTACTGGTGATGGTAGTAGTGGTGATAGTAGTGTTATTATTGATGATTCTACTATAAATGACAATAATGCTGGTAATAATGGTGGGGCTTTGTCTTCTAATACTGGTGAGAATAGTTCTGGTGATAGTACTGTTATTGTTAGTGGTTCTGATTTGAGTGATAATTCTGCTGGTAATGATGGTGGTGCTGTTTCTTCTTCTACTGGTGATGGTAGTAGTGGTGATAGTACTGTTATTATTGATGATTCTACTATAAATGACAATAATGCTGGTAATAATGGTGGAGCATTGTCTTCAAATACTGGTGAAAATAGTACTGGAAATA
>NZ_CALGFC010000049.1 GCF_937881195.1 uncultured Methanobrevibacter sp.
CAGCAGCAGAAACATATGACATAGATAAGGCAAATAAAAAGAAAATCAAAATTATCAATGTCATTTTGTGTTTATATTTACTCATATACGATCATCTTCTTACTTGGTTTTTTACCCCCCTCAAAATCATTTTTTCATTAATTAAGAGATTGCTCCCTATGATATAAAATATCTTTTATTAAAAATAGCATATAAAATTTTCTATTTGATTATCTTATTAAAAAACAGTTTATAATAATATAATTTATATGATAAATAAGAAAAAAAGATAAAAGAAAGAATAAAAAGAAAAAATAAGACTAAAATAAATATAAAAACTTATTAAAATAAGATAAAAGGCTTAATTTAAAAAATAATAGATAAATAATAATTTTTATAATAACCTAATATTATACTTTTATATTAAAATAGATAAGTTTATATATTACAATTAACATAATAATAGACATAGGGAATATTCTCTTCAAACTTTTTTCATAAATAAAAATAATAAAAAATAATATTATTATTTTATGTTATTAGTTTGGTATTATTTCATTGGTGGAGTAAAAAAGAATACTCTTTTTTAACATTTAATGTATTATCATATTCACCCCCCTGAATATACAATACTATAAACACATAAGATGAAAATGATTTTAAAAGACGCATATTAAATAGTACTTTTTAAGTCACTCCGTATAATAATTTAAACTAAACACAACAGTTTATTATTCATTCTCCACCAATGAAATAATATCAACTATTATAATATTTTCAAAAATCAAAGTTTCCAATCTATAAAAAGCTCATTTTTCAATAAGAAAACATAGATTTTTAATTTTCTAATTTAATTTTATAAAAATAAATCGATTAAAATTACTCTTTTAATATCTAGTTAATCAAGAAAAGATTTAGATTAATATAAATATTTTAAGATTATAAGCCAAGAGATATTTTAAAGAATTAATTTAATTTAAATCTCTTTCAATGAGTTTATAAACAAAATCATTTTCTCTGACTTTATTTTCAATAGCTATAGCCACATTATTACCTTTTTTACAATATTCAACAAATTCACCATTAATTTCCATTGATTCAACTTTTTGTGTTATAGAACCAGTAGTTTTACCTTGGATTAAGATTTCATCCCCTATTTTCAAATCATCCCATAATTGTAGTTCAGCAACACCTATTTTTGAATAATAATTTACAACTTTAGCAATATCTCTCTTAACATATTTAGATTGGTTTTTAGTACTTATTTCATAAGGAATATCAAAATAAAACCCTGTATCAAAACCACGATTAAAAACCTTTTTTAAATCTTCCATCCAGCTATCCTTAAAAATAAAAGTCTTATTTTCAATTGAATCAATAGCTTCCCTATAAACTCTTGTAGTAGTAGCTACATAATCCGGTCCACGAGCTCTACCTTCTATTTTAAAAGCATCAACTCCAGTAAATATCAATTGAGGAATATACTCAACCATTGCCATATCATTGGGAGAAATAAAACTAGTTTTTGAGTTTGGAGTATTCAGATTATAGAAACCTAAAGAATCATCATTAAGGTTATTAGTATCAATATTATCATCATTAACATCATTAACATCATTAACATCATTAACATCATTAAGATTTAAATCATCATTTATATTATTAATATTATCTGAAAAAGTTTTTAAAATAAAGGAAGAATCATTATCATTTTCATAAAAAAAGTCTGAATCCTTATCTTGAGCAATTGATAGTCTCCAATCCTTTCTACAAGGTTGTAAACATTCTCCACAATTAGCACTTTTACCATATAATCCATAGCTTAAAAAACACCTTCCAGAAATAGCCATACACATAGCCCCATGAATAAAGATTTCTGTTTCAATTGGAGATTTCTTAGCTATATCTTGAATTTCCCAAATATTTAGCTCTCTAGAAAGAATAGCTCGTGTAACACCTAATTTTTTCAAGGTTTTAAGTGCATATGTATTAGATATATTTTCTTGAACACTCATATGTGGATCAATTCCAACTTCACTAGCTATTTGAGCAAGTCCAATATCTGAAACAATTAAAGCATCAACTTCATATTCTTTAATTAGTTCAAGATCAAATTCAAGTTTTTTAATATCTTCATCTTTCATTATAGTGTTTGTACATAGATATAATTTTGAAGAATATTCTTTAACTAATTCCATTGCTTCTTCAACATCTTTAAGAGAAAAATTAGAAACATTAGCTCTCATATTATTATCTGCTAAACCAATATAAATTGAATCAGCACCATTTTCAAGAGCTGCTCTTAGAGATATAAAATTACCTGCAGGAGACAATAATTCTACCATGAAATCACCAACACCCCATAATGATTATTTAAACTATAATTATTAATTAAACTATGATTATTAATTAAACTATAATTATTTAAACTATAATTATTAATTAAACTATGATTATATAAACTATAATTATTTAAACTATAATTATTAATTAAACTATAATTATTTAAACTATAATAATTATTTAACCAATAATTATTAATTAAACTATTTTTTTATAAATTCTATATTAATATCCTCAATTCCATGTACTGAACATAGATTATTCAGAGATTTTTTAATTTCTTCAGTATCTGAAACCTTCAAATCATCTTGAAGATTAATTTTAACAGTTAAAATATTTTTTTGATTATCTAAACTCCATAAATAAAATTTAACAATATCATCAATCCCTTCAATAGATAAAATATCTTTTTTTAATTTATCCTGGTTAACATTGCCAGGAGCTTCTAATAAAAGTATTTTAAAGCTATAAAAGAGTGTTTTAGCTAAGTTATATATCATCCATAATGTAATAGCTATTGATAATAAAACATCCAAGATAGGAATATTATAGAATATTAATATTATTCCAACACCCAATAGAGCAATCCATCCCATTAAATCCCCTATAAGATGAATTGAAACAGCTCTTTCATTTAAAGTGGTTGATTCTCTTAATTTCCATATACTCAATGATTTTAAAAATATTGCAAATATAGCTACAAGAACCATACCTGATGCTTGAGGTTCAACTGGAGAAAAGATTCGAGAAAACGATTCAAGAAGTATTAAGAATGAACCTATAATAACTATTGAAGAAGTTACAATAGCACCAAGAAGTGAAAACCTCCTATATCCATAAGTAAACTTTTCATCCTCTTCTTTTTCTGAAAATCTTTGAAAAAACCAGGAGAAGCCAAGTGCAATAGTATCACTTAATCCATGGAGAAGATCAGCTAAAATTGCCATACTATTTGTATAAACAGCTCCAACACCAACTACTACCATGAAAATAATATTTAGAAAAAATGCAAATGATATATTTTTAGCTGCTTTATGATATTCAAAATCATGAATATGACTGTCATCTAAACTTATTTTATTATCATTCTTAATTTTCATAGATTTGCATACTTTAGAATTTTCAAGATTATCATCTAGATTATCATTACTATACTTTTTATCATCTTTCATAATATTCTTATATTAATTAAATTTTTATCAACTTTAATAAAATTCTTATATTAGTTAAATTTTTATCAACTTTAATCATATTCTTATATTAATTAAATTTTTATCAACTTTAATCATATTCTTATATTAATTAAATTTTTATCAACTTTAATAATATTTTTATGTTAATTAAAATCCAATATTAATAAATTAAACTAAATTAAGAATTAAATGACCTTAATAAATCTAATAAGCTTAATAAATTATATAAATTTAATAAATTAAATAGATTAAATAAATTAAATAAATTATATAAATTAAATAAATT
>NZ_CALGFC010000050.1 GCF_937881195.1 uncultured Methanobrevibacter sp.
AGAAATATAAGAAATATAAGAAATATAAGAAATATAAGAAATATAAGAAATATAATCAATTTTATTTTTATATAAATATGTTTTTATATAATATAACTCTCAAGTAAATATTATGATAAGAAAATAAGGTTAAAATTGATATAATAAATCAAAAAATACTAAAAATTAAGTTAAATATATAAAATTAAGACATTATAAACTATAATTTTAAATTTAACAAATAATCTTCATTTTTCCACCTAGCATCAATTGAAAAGGTTTTTATACCCATTGATAAGAAATTAGGTATTTTATTTTCTAAAGAAACATCTTTACTATCTAAAATCAAATAACCATCTTCAACATTCTTTAATGGATAAAAATTATCTTTATAATCATTCAAATAAAGATCAATATTTTCAAGATTATCCTCAATAGAATTATTTTCTGTTTTTTTAACATTTGCATTTATTTTAATATTTTTGATATAATTATAATGTTTTTTAGTAATAACTGGTTTTCTAGTTACTAATGCCTCTATTTTACCTTTTATAATCACTTCTAGAACAGGATCTTTATAATTATATTTATTCATAAAGAATTCTAAATCTTCCATAGATAACTCAGGAGAAATAGTTAATAAATCAAAATCTTTAAAATTGGAAGCAGTAACTGAATTAAATATATTCAAAGGATAGCTTCCATAAACATTTATATTATAATTATTTTTCAAATAATTATTAATACCTAATAAGCTTGTCATTACATTAATTTTTATATTTAATTTTTTTAATATCCCTAAAATTTTTATTAAACCTTCTCTAGTATTACTGTGAACAATATCAGGCCATTTCCATACAAGTTCATAATTCTGATTTTTTGAAATATTAAATGCTTCTTTTAAAAACATTACATAATAACTAATATCAATAGGTTTTATTCCAGAAAAGTTACTTTTAACTGGAACCTCAAAATAAACCCTATCAAAACAAGACCCTCGATAATGGTTATCATGATTATTATTATTATTATTATTATTATTCTGATGATGATTATTCTGATAATTATTATTCTGATGATTATTATTAATATTAGAAATATTTCTAAGATTTTCAAGATTATTTAAATATATTGATAAAGAATATCCACCTAAATCATAATTATTAGAAGAGATATCACTTGAATAACTATTATTATTATTATTACTATTAATATTAATATTATTGATATTATTATTAATATTATTATTAAATTTATTTGAAAAATCTCTTTTAAAATTATTTAATCTAATTTTTGAACTTTCAATATCATTAATGTCTGGTTTATAGCTATCTAAAATAGATTTCTCTAATTTATTAAAAAAATTTCGTCTAAATTCATTTATTTTACTTAATGGAGCGAATAAATTTTCAGAATAAATAATTTCAAAATTACTTATATAAAAAGGAAGATCACCTATTTTTGAAAGCTGTTTTTTAAGTTTTCCAGTAGTTATAGGTTTATTTTGAGCAATTTCCCAAGAATCATTGCTTTTTTCAACAACTTTAATATTTTTACCATTATCCAGCTTAACATTGGCCTCTAAGACAGGGAAATATGATGAATTATCTGAATTTGAAGAATCAATTAAAAATTTAATTGAAATAGTTGTTTTTTTAATACTTTTCTGATTTTTATCATTTAAAATAGACTTAGTCAAATCATTAAGCTTTTTTCTTTTAGTTAAATAAACACTATCTCCTTTTTTGATAGGCATTCCAATATTATTATTTTCTTTTACAATTTTAACCAAAAGATTTTTTTTATTGATTTTAGTATCATTATCCAATATAGGGTTATTAGAAATCTCAAAACCATATTTCCCATTAAATGATTCAATCAAAAGCCCATCAGCCCTCTGAGGAATATTAATCAAATTCTTTTTTAATAAAATAGACATTTCATTTGTTTTAGTATCAAAATCATTGATAGTTCCAATAAAAAGACCCCTATGTCCAGGGTGGCTCCTACTCATTATATTTTGAAAATCTCTGCTTAAAAGATGACCATTCGTAAGATTTCTATTGAAAACTAAATTTAGCTTTTCTTTTGAGTCAAAATATTTTTCATTATTAAAATAATTCCCATAACCTGGATTAACATTAATTCTATTACTTTTTTTATCATTTTTAGAATTTTTTCTAGAAATATTCTTTCTAGAGGTATTATTTTTAGAAAAATTTTTTTTAGAAATATTATTATAATTATTTTTATAATTAGAAATATTATTATATTTATTAAATTTATTTTTATCTTTAGAATAAATTGATCCTTTTAGTTGATTTAAAAAAATACGATATTGTTTTACAACAGTTGAAACATATTCTTTATTTCTCATCCTACCTTCAATCTTTAAACTATCCACACCTAATTCAATTAATTCAGGAAGATGATTAAAAAGAGATAAATCTTTAGTAGAAATTAAGTATTCCTCAGCATAATTATCATTAAATCTTTTTTTATGATTATTATTATTTTTATTATCACTATTAATATTATTATTACTAATGGGATTATTAATATTCTTACTATTAGAAATAGTATTATTTTGAATAATTCTCTTATTATCTCCATTATCCCCATATGCAATTTGATATTTTTGACGACATGGTTGAGCACAATCCCCTCTATTTCCACTTCTATTACCAATTAATGAAGAAAATAAACACCGACCAGAATAAGAATAGCATAAAGCACCATGAACAAAAATTTCAACTTCAATACCTATTGAATGGGCAAATTCAACCATTTCTTTAGTTTCATTTAAATTTAGTTCTCTTGGAAGAACAATCCGACTAATACCATTATTTTTAGCCCATTTAATTTCATCAATGTTTTGAATATTCATTTGAGTAGAAGCATGTAAACTAAAATCAGGAAAAACATTATTGACTATATTTAAAAGACCAACATCCTGAATTAATATTCCATCAATCCCCATCTTATATAAATTAAAGATATAATCCATTACTTCAATTATCTCATTATCTTTGATTAAAGTATTAACCGTGACAAAAACTTTAACATTATATATATGGGCGAATTTAACAGCAAACTTCATTTCGGATAAAGAAAAATTTTCAGCATACTTCCTGGCGCCAAATTTTTTCCCAGAAAGATAAATAGAACTTGCTCCTGAAAATATAGCTAATTTTAAATGATCAACTGATCCCACTGGAGCTAATAATTCGGGTAACTTCATTTAAACACCTTCAATTTAGTAAAATAGAAATAAAATATTAATAATAAAAATAGTTATAAAATTTGAATAATTATAAAATTATGAAAATAATATATGACTAAATAAGCTAATTATCTTATTTTATAATGCCATATAAATGAGAAAGATTAAAAATAACTTAATCTTATTAAATTATTTGAATTTTGCCTGTATACTAACTCTCATGGATCATAGGTAGCTTAACCTTCCCTCCCCGAGTAACCCTCGAAACAGGCAACCTATCCAATGCTGGGTTTCTCCTAATCATCGACAGCAAACGCTTTCCTCTTTAGAAGGACCGTAGGCATCAGTCAAAAAGATACGGCAAATAATTATATATTTTCCATAATATTTATATCTTTGTATATAAGAAAAAAAAGAATAAAAACTATGAAAAAATGATTAAATCAGTGCTAAAGACTATAAAATTAATAAAATATCATATAAAAAATAGAGAATAATAAAATACAAAAAACAGAAAATAATAAAAAATCATGAAAATAATAAAAAAAATAAGTAACCATTAAAACACAATACAAAAAAATAATCAAAAAAATAATCATAAAAAGGGCTGGCAGCGAAATGAAATTCCCATAGAAAAACTCCACAGTACACAAACAAAACGCGAACAGACTTAACTACCGGGATCGAAACGAGACCGGGTATAAACCCTGACGCTATGACCGCCAAACCCAAACATGAAACTAAACAAATAAAACATATAATATTTAACAAAACATTGAAAATATGAATAATAAATAAATAATAAAAACATGATAATAAAAAATAAGCAACAAAAAAATGCCCAATAATCATAAAAAGGGCTGGCAGCGAAATGAAATTCCCATAG
>NZ_CALGFC010000051.1 GCF_937881195.1 uncultured Methanobrevibacter sp.
GCACAACCAATACCCAAACCCACAACAACAACAAAACCCAACAAAAAATATTACACAAAAAACACAAAAAACACCCACACAAAAAACACCACAAAAAGCCCAAAAACCAAGAAAAAAAACAAAAACCCAAGAAAAAATAAGCAAACAAAAAGCTAAAAGAAAAACTAATTATTATTAATTTTTTCATATATTCTTTCAGGTAATAAAAGAATAGCTGCAAATAAAAAGCATAATGCGCCTAAAAATGTTCCAATATTTACTAGAAATGCACTGAGATATAAACCAGTGCTTGGAATAATAATAGCACCGATTGCAGAGATAGCGAAAAAAATAGAACCTAAAACATTAAATCCAGATACATTCCATGAAAAACTATTAGGATTCCATGAAAAAATGCCATTGGAAATTTCTATCCAAGCTAAAAAACTTGCAATTAAAAAACATATTGATCCATACATATCTGGAACCCAAACTAAATTTATTAATTGATTTACACTTAAATTTGTAAAAATCGCTGCAAAAGTTGTTAAATTAAAAAATAATGTTCCTAAAAGTTGAATGAAGACAGACCACCAACTAAGACGACGAGGCATAAAAACAAAAATTTTAAATTTCAATTTTTTCTTAGATAAAGTATTAGAACTGTTTATCTCTTCAATATATTGTAAAAAAGCAGCAGATGTAAAAAATATAGACCCTATAAAATAAGTTAATGCATCATATGTATTTCCAACTAATTTTAAATAACCTGGAACAGCTCCAAGAGCAAAACAAATAGCTCCTATTGAAAAAAGTACGCCAATCCACCAACCGATAGATTTAGGAGCCCACCAAGTAGAACCAATATCAATATCCAATTTAATATTATGTTTCCGATTATGACGAGAATCCCAATATATTATTTCTCCATCTGAATTTCTTAATATAGCTTTTGTTACAAAAGGACCGGGACCTTTAGCTTCTAAACAATCCCATGAATTTGGAAGATAAAAAGGAAGATTATCACATTTATTAACCTTATTTTTATTATTTCTATTTTTCATGAAATTGCTTTCCTAAAGTTGTTAAATTAAAGCTTAAATTAATTATATGATATCAACTAATCAAAAAATATATTCTAATAATAAAAATATCATCTAAATATAATATTATCTACTAAATATAATATTAGCTACTAAAGATATATTACAATAATATTAATAAATAAAATAATATTATAAAATTTTATTATTATTTTATATTACTATTTTATATTACTATTAAAATTAATATTTATACTACTAATAAATTAATATTTATATTATTATTTTTATATTATTATTAATTATTCTACAATTTTTATATAAAATATTTTTTATAATGTTCATAAATATTATAAATATACTCCAATAATTAATAATTATTTTTACAAAAATCAAAAAAATCATAGATATATTAAATTTTATTTTATATCCAATTATGACTATTAAAATAATATTATTTATTATTAAAATGATAATATTCCTTAAATGATAATAGTCCTTAAATGATAATAGTCCTTAAATGATATAGTCTTTAAATGATATAGTCTTTAAATATACTCCATATACTTTAAAAAAAATCTAGAAATCAGGAAAAAATATATCATTAAAAATAGGAAATTAATATTCAAAAAATAAAAATAAAAATTATAGAATTAAATACTATAACTTAAAAATATCTTTTTCCCAATCATTATTAATAATTTGGCCAATACAACCATATATAGCTGCTGCACCTAATAATATGCCTAAATACCCACCTATTAATTTTATAATACCTATTTCAGTAAAATCAGCAATAGCTAATAAGAAGAATAAAATAGATACTAAAGCAAATAATAATTGAAGAATTTTAGTATGTTTTAAAGAGCTCACAAACATCAAACTTGTGAAACAACCAAATATAAACAAATAGAATCCCATTGATATAGGATCAGCAGGTTGAACTCCTCCAATGCCTGGCAAAATCCAAATTAAAACCATCGAAAGCCAGAAAAATCCAAACGAAACAAATACCGTCGCACCGAAAGTGTTTTGGAATTTCATTTCAAAAATCCCTGCAATAATTTGAGCTATTCCTCCCAAACAAGTTGCAGCTGCTAAAATGACCATTGATAATTCAATGATTCCTGCATTATGTAGACTAAGTAGTAATGTAGTAATCCCAAATCCAAAAAGACCTAATGGAGCAGGATTAGCAAATGTTTTCTCATATGCCATATTTTCACCATTTTTTTTATCTTTAACTGTTTTATATTTAATATAATTTATATTCATAAAAAGCTACAAGTTCTTAAAATATTTAAAATGTTAGATATATTCCTAACAATATTATAAAAAATTTGAGCATATATAGATTAATTGTTATCATATTTAAACACTAAGGTCAATCTATATTTTTTATAGGATATAATTGAGTTTTTATTGAATAAAACAATATTAAAAAAATAAGTGATATTTAATAGCTTATATTCTATTTTTAATATAATAAATAAAATATTTAGTTAATTTAATTATGATTATTATTATAATATAGAATATTATACGAAATATATAAAATTAGCGGAAAATTATTAAAAGATAAAAAATAAGCAGAATTAATAAAAAAATTAAAATAATACTATAATAAAAATTTGAAAATCTAAGAAAATTAGAAATAACAATAAAAACAAAAATAATAAAAATTATTAAAAAGGAAATTATTAAAAATAAAATTAATATAAATAATTAATTTTTAGGAATATAATTAATTTTTTAAAATAATCCCCTAACATCAACATTCAAATCTTTTGACTTTATATGAATTATAAGTTCTTCTATTGAAGAATAAGTGGCTAAAATACAGATTAATGATGTTAAAATTGTTAAATCCATAAATGGATATAAATAAACAAAGACAAATAATATAAAACCTGTTAATTTATTACCAATAGTATGTAACATGGAAAATACATTATATTTATAATAACTAATAACCATAGAAATTATCCTTATTATGAATATTATAATAATCCAAATCCATATAATTTTTGGAATTTCTATTACTGGCAATACAACAATTACTACAGAAGCCATAAATACAATATCACCAATAGTATCTAATTTAGCACCTAAATTTGTTACAGAATCAGTTTTACGGGCAATATACCCATCTAAAATATCAGTAAGTCCACATAATGAATATATCATAAAAAAGAAAATACTAAACGCTTGAAAGAATAAAATTGATGGTGCTAATATAATTCTAAAAATAGACAGAAAATTACTCCAATTCAAAAAATCACCAAAATATTAAAAAATAAAAAATTAAACAAAAATTAAAAATCTAGAAACATAAAAAAATTTACAAAGTTTATACTAAAATCAATTTATTTTTATTATATAAACAATTTTCTAAAAAATATATAAAAAAGTAATCAAAACCCATTGAAACTCTTTATAAAATTAAGTATTTTAACATTATAATTTTTATTATAGTAATAATTATATTTTAAAAAGGTATTATGAAAAATAAAATGTCAAATAAAATAATAAATAAAATAATAAATAAAATAAATTAATCTTTAAAAATAATTTGAAATCTAAATTTCATTATTTTTTTGTAGCTATAGCACAAATCCAATTATTACCTTTGTTTTTTCTATATATTTTTATATCCTTAAAACCAACATCAGTTAAAGCTGATTTGAAGTCATCTTCAGAATAAATTCTCATATCAAGTAATTCAATATATTCACTCATTTTTTCAAGAATATGTTCTTCTCCCACTGCTTCATTACAAATAAAAATTTTACCTTCTTTTTTTAGTACTCTTTTAACTTCTTTCAAGTCTTCAATAAAGTCTGGCCAAAAGTAAACTGTTTCAAATCCAGTGACAATATTAAAAGTTTCATTTTCAAATGGAAGTTCTGAAACAGAACCTTGTATTATCTCAACTTTTCCTTCAGTTATGGCTTTTCTATTATAATTTTTAGATTTTTCAACACTAAGCTCTGAGTAATCTATTCCATATACTTTTCCATTAGGGGCCATTTCACTAAATCTATTCACATTAACTCCCCCACCACAACCAATATCTAATATATTGTAATCATTTTCAATATTTAAATGACTAACTCCCCATTTAGCTAAGCTTTCATGAGATTCATTCATTTTTTCAATCATTTCAGAGCCTAATTTACCTTTAGGTTTGCGTGCATTAATTATTAATTTTTTATCCATAAAATACACCTACATTAATTATTTAATTTATATAAATAATAAAAATGTTATTTTAATAAAAATATTTTTTTTAAAATATTAGTTAAATGAAGTTATTTAATTGAGAATACTCTTTTAAGAGAATACTCTTTTAAAATATTGTTTTAATAAAGTCATTTTAATAAGAATGTTATATTTAATAAAGTTATTTTAATAAAATATTAGTTTAAACTAATATAATCAAAGTTAACTATTAATATTTATCTTTAAATATCCATATAATATAAATTCATATGAATATTAATTAAATCAATATTAGATTATATTCATATTAAATTATTTTATAATATATAACCCTATATTTTTTTATTTATAATTGAAAATAAAAAATTGAAAATAAAAATATTACTTGAGTCATATAAAATTAGAAAAAATAAAATTATTGAGTAACAAATATAAAGTCATTAATCAAATCTGTCCATTTTTATTCCTAATTCCTTTTCAACAGCTTCATAAATTTCATTTAGATATTTAAGTAGTTTTGAATTTAAAATAAGTGATTTATCCTTAGTAAAATCAGGACTTTTAGAAGTTTTATCTTTAATATTATTAATTGTAGTACAGTATTCATTCATCATTTCCCTAATATCTTTAGGAATAAAATAAAAATCATGAATATTATGGCGAGTAATCTCAAAACTATAATAAATATTTTTTCTACTTTCAATTACATTATCAATAGATAAATTAAGTGAATTTAACTCAATATCATTTAAAGAGCCTTTATTTTTAAATAAAAGATCAAATAGGTCCAATAAAACTCTTTCCTTATCTTTGTATCTTAGTTCAAGTTTTAAATTTTTCTCACTATATCTTAACTGTTCATCAATTATTTCTTTTTGTTCATAAAGTTCTTTTTTCAACCTTTCATCTTGATTATCAAGTTCTTTTGCTAAGTTTTCAACTTCTGTTTTTAGCTGAATTTGCAATCTTTCATCAGCTTTTATAACTTGTTTTCTAACCATCAAATCATTTCTATAATTAGTGTAAATTAGACCCATAAATGCAATAAAAGAAGATGAAATTGCTATTATATCCCCTAACTCAAAGCCATACCCATCTAATATAAAAGTTACAGCAGACAATATGAGTAATCCTATTATTAAAATATAATAACTTCTATTATTCATATTATAATATTTATGATATCTTCTATTTATTTTTTTATAAATAATCTAAAAATGAATAGTGCAAAAATAAATAATAATTTTAGAAAATGTAAAAAAAGAAAAAAAAGAAAAAAAAGGATAGCTATTGATAAAAAATAAAATTTTCTATCAAAATTCACCTTCTACTAATTAAAAAATTTTTTTATTTTATTGGCCTATATACTTTAATCTTTAGTTTAAAAATCTTACCATATTGCAGACTAGTTTTGAATTTTATTTTACTATGAGAATATTTATATTTAATGTTTTTATTATAAATCTTCAATAGTTTGTATTTAAAGTTTTTATAAAGTATTTTAGCATTTAAAGTCTGTAAACCAGAAATTCCAAAGTTTTTAAAGGTTAAAGTTTTAATATAAACAATATTACCATGTCTAACAGCTTTATTATTTACCCTCTTAATTAAACGAATATCTGGAGATTTAACAGAAAATTTAGCATTATTTGTAAACCCATAATACGATTCATTTCCTAACCAGCTAACTTTAACTAAAATAGAGCCAATTTTAGTTGGAGTATAATACAAACTCCATTTACCAAGATTATTTGTAGTAACACTATGTATTTTACCACCTACAGAAACAGAAACTCTAGCATTAGCTACAGGATTACCACTTTCATCAACA
>NZ_CALGFC010000052.1 GCF_937881195.1 uncultured Methanobrevibacter sp.
CCAATCTTACTTCTTTTTGTTGAGATTTTAACCATTTAAAATAGTTTTTATATTCCCACCCTGCTTTTTTATAATAAAAACCAAGTTCCTCACTTTTAATTATCACCATATGCATAGCACCATAGCGATTTTTAAAAGATCCTAAATAAGTTCTAACACCACCAATCTGGAGATTAGCATTCCAACATTTATCACGTTTATGATAATGAACTCCTTCCATAAAATTACAACCCAATTACTTTAATAAATATATTATACATATAAAATAGAATTTAAACAAGTAAATATTATAAAAAAAATCTTTATAATCCCATTAATAATAAAAAACCAAAAATTTCAAACAAAAAAAGAGATTTGTAAACAATCTTTAAAATGTCTTTTATCATTAGGAAAAATAAAAGAAAACAATCACTACTAATATACAATATATAAAATTATACTATATAAACATGACTACTTAAAATACAAAAAATAATATTATAATTGAAAAATGTAAAGAAAAGGACATTGCAATTAAGTCTAAAGAAAACATAAAGAAATTGTATAATATTGGTAAATTTTAAAAAATATAATAAAAAAGAGAACTAGATAAAATCATTATTTTTCATGTTCTTTCAAAAATTCATTTTGGATAGCTACTACTTCCGAACTATTTTTTACATTACTATAAGATTCAAGAAGTTCTTTATTCAATTCAATAAAAGTATGGCCCCATTTAAATCCATTCATAATATTTTTTGCTTCCTCTTTAAATCCAGTGATGTAAAGAGTTGCAACTATTGCTTCAGCTGTTGAAAGTTTACATGGTTTACCATAGTTAACTGGACTCGCAGCTATTAAAAAAGGAAGACTTCTATGGTATTTTGTAAGTGAGAAAAATTTTGCTGATGAAGAAACTTTATTCCAAGAACAATCAAGCCCAACTATGCCTTTTTTCTCAATGAAATGTTTATCCTCTGGAGAAACAGATTTATCTGAAAAAGGATTTAATATAATAGCTCCATGCGGGATTTGATTAATATTATAAACTATTTTCGATTTTTTTTGTTTTTCTAATTTAAATGCAGTACATTTTTTTCTATCACATTCACCTGCATGAAAAATAGTTATATTTGATCTTTTCATTGATTTAATTTATAATTTTATACATAATAAATTTAATGAATGAATAATATGCTGTTTTTATAGTATTATTATTTAAAATAATATATGAAAAAATACAAAAAACAAACAGAAATTATAATTAAGATTAAAATATATAATAAGTAGTATATTATTAAAAAATTAAAACAGGATATGGAATAAATGGATAAATCAATGTTATTAATTATAATTTTAGTAATATTAGGAATTATAATAGCTACTTCAAATACTGAAGATATTAATAACACTTTAAATGATATAAAAATAACTTTAGAAGGAAAAACTAATCAACAGCCTATAGCTAAAATTAATATTACCTCTGATAATTCTACAACCTTTACAACAAATTATTCTTCAAAAAATGATTCATTTAAAAATTATTCACTTAAAAATTATAATAATTATACAAATAATGGAGAAGATTTAATTAATAATATTAATAATACAAAAATTTATAAAAAAAATGGTATATCATTTTTATATCCTAATTATTGGAATTTTGATCAATTAAATAAAATTTTAAGTTTATATCAAAAAGAATATTTAAGTCGTTGGGATGATGGCCTAATTTTTTATATCTCCGATAATTCATTAGATGAAGAGTTAAAAATTCAAAAAATTGAAAGGTTTAAACAACCTGTTAAACTTACAGTTGATGGTAAAAAAGCCTATTCATTAACTAGTACAAAGGCTGATTATTGGCATTATTTAGTTATAGTTCAAAAAAATAAGACTAATACATATGTTTTTATATTTTATTGCGATAGAGAACTTAAAAAAAAGGACAAAATATTATTTAATGAAATATTAAAAACAATGCAATTAAGATAAAATAGGAAAATGAAAATAGAATAAAATAAGAAAATGAAAATAGAACAAAACAAATTTAAAAAAATAATATTTATAATATATTACGTTCATAAGTTAATATTTTGTCTATAGCAATATCTGGATTATAAACATCCTCTAAATCATAATATCTACCATTAGCTAGAAATGCTAATTCCATATTTATATTACGTCCATGTTTATGCTTTTTCTCGAAATCAATTATAATAGTATATATTTTATTTTCAGCTAACTCTTCACCCATAGCTAAAACATCATTTATAGGACTTCCACGAACTTTTTTGTTATTACTATCATTTATACCAACATTAGGCATTCCATCAGAAAGTATGATTACCATTGGGATAAATTCTCCTTTTTTATTTTCTTTTTTAAGTATTTCAATAGCTTTTTCAATTCCCGAAGCCATTGGTGTAGTTCCACCAACAGTAATATTATCAAGTTTATCTAGAAAAGAACTAGGTCGTTTAGTATTTGGAATTATAATCTCAGATTCCCTACCCTTAAAACCTATAACTGCTAATTTATCCCTATTTCTATTTATATTTTTAATTATTCTCTCTAATATACCCCGTATTTTATTAACTTTCTTTTCAGCTAACATAGATCCGCTCATATCAATTACTAAAGCTATACTTGCTCTTGCTTTATGTTTCCTAATTTTTTTACGAATATCTGCATTTTTTACATTAATTTTCAAATTATTATTATTATTATTATTATATTTAGCATAATTATTATCACTATTATATTTAGCATAATTATTATAAATACTATTTTTAGGATTTTTTGGCTTTTTAGACTTCTTAGAATTTAAAACAGCTGCACGTATTGTAGCATCAATAGCGATATCCGAAGTAGAAACATTTGAAGCATATTGACTTTTTACATATTTTCCTTTTTCACTTTTAGAATTAACCCTAGAACCATAAAACTTTTCTTTTTCCCTACCTTCCATTACTAACATTTTTCGAATATCTTTCTCGAGAGATTCCATTTCAAATTCTTCTAAATCTTTTTCAGATTTGTTTTCATTATAATCAACTTGATATTCATCATCAGAATAATCAGATTCATTAACTTCTCCCTGAATTTGACTTTGATCTCCATAATCATTATTAGGATTATTATTCAAGTTTGATTCATTTTCTAAATTTTCATTAGGATTATCTTCATTAGATTCACCATCTTGATTATTATTACTATTTTTATTATTTGATTCATTATCTCCATTTTTTTTGTTATCTATATCATTATCATTACCTTTACTTTCAGAAATCATAGAATTATCATTATCTTCATTATTTTCTGAATCTTCATTTTCAAGATCATCATCTAATTGATTAAAATTATCTTGATTATTAAAATCTTCATTATCTTTAGAATCATTTTCTAGATTTTTTTGATCCATATCATTTTGAGCTTTTTGAATTTGATTTTGGATTTGATTATTATCACATTGGTCAATTTCGCCTAAAACAAGATATATACTTTCTTCAAGATCATCAATAGATACTTTCCAATGATTATTAAATGCAGCTATTGTTTTGGCTGTTTTAAGAATCGTTATGTCGCTCCTATGGCCTTCAATATCAAGATTCCTGCTTATTCTAGCTATTATTTCAACATATTCATCACTAATAATAACTGATGAAATAAGTTCTCTTGCTTTAACAATCCTTTTTTGAAGTTTCTTTTCATCATTATGATATTTAGCTATAAATTTTTCAGAGTTATTTTCAAAATCATCAATTCTTTTCATGATTTCTATTCTATCTTCAATATCCTCAATTCCTGATACAGAAATTTTCAAACCTATTCTATCTGATAATTGTCCTCTTAGCTCTCCTTCTTCAGGATTCATTGTTCCAATTAATATAAATTTAGAAGGATGAGATATTGAAATTCCTTCTCTTTCAATAGTATTTACACCATAAGCAGCAGCATCCAATAAAACATCAACAAGATGATCATCCAAAAGATTAATCTCATCAATATAAAGAATATTACGATTAGCTTGAGCAAGAATACCTGGTTCAAGAGCCTTAATACCCTCATGAAGAGCCTTTTCAATATCAAGAGAACCAACAACACGATCCTCAGTAGCACCAAGAGGCAACTCAACCACCCTCATAGGCTTCTTAACCAAAAGAACATCTTCCTCCAAACCCTTATCATTAACTTTATACAACTCAAACTCCCTATAAGATTTCAAATCACAATTAAAAGCACAATCTTCAACAACCTCAATTTCAGGCAAAAGATCAGCCAAAGCTCTAACCGCAGTAGTCTTACCAGTACCACGATCACCCTTAATAAGCACCCCTCCAATCGAAGGATTAATAGCATTCAAAATAAGAGCCTTCTTAATCTTATCCTGACCAACAATAGCTGTAAAAGGAAAAACATTCTTCTTCATGATAACCACATTATATTCTTAAAATTATAATAATAAAAAAATAAAAAAGTAATTTAGAAATAAAAAAAATTAATTTGCAAAGAAAAAAAGTAATTTACAAATAAAAAATTCGAAAATTAAAGATTTTCTCTCTCATAATCAATTATTTTTTCTAAAACCATATCTGACAAATCACTCTTAAAAGAACCAAATGACATAGAATTTATATCAACATCTTCTACTTCAAATATATCATTTGTTAATGTATTACCAAGTGCTTCAAGATCATAAAAATTCCCACTTGTTATAAAAGCTAACTCTTTATTAACACTTCGACCCTTACTTTTTTCTTTTTCAAAGTTAACAATAACAGTATGAATATTATATTTAGCTATTTCTTCTCCAATTTTTAAGACATCATTAATAGGATTACTTATAATTTCTTTATTATTTAAATTAAGTTTACTTTTTAAATTTTTATTATTGTTTAATATTTGATTATTAGACCTATCCAAACTTACATTAGTTATACCATCAGATAGAATCATCATCATAGGAATATACTCTTCTTTATTAAAATCTTTCTTCAAAACTTCTAAACCCTTTACTAGTCCCGCAGCCATTGGAGTTGTCCCTCCAACAGTTATATTATTAAGTTTTTCTAAAAAAGAATTATGATTATTAGTATTTGGAATTATAACCTCTGAATCTTTACCTTTAAAACCAATAACTGCAAGTTTATCCTTATTAGCTTGGATATTTGAAATTATTTTTTGAACTATTAATTTTATCCTGTTTAATTTTTCTTCACCAATCATGGATCCACTCATATCCACAACTAGTACAACAGATAATTTTGCCCCATGTTTTCTTATTTTTTCTCTTAAATCCTCTTTTTTTATATCCACTTTTAAATGACTAGTTTTAATATTTTTATTACTTTTTTTAAGCTTTTGAGAATTATTTTTATTTTTTAACAAAGATGCACGTAAAGTTGCATCGATAGCTATATCATCAAATTTATTCGATATTTTGCTTTTAACATATTTGCCCTTTTTACTTTGAGAATTAATTCTTTTACCATAAAGTTTTTCTCGTTTAACTCCCTCAATCATTAATATTTTTTTATATCAAGCTTCCCATCAAGATCAAAATCATTAAAATTTTCTAATTTTTCCCCTTGATTGATTTTAGAATTAAATTCGTCTTTATTTTCAAAATTATTTGTATTTATAAAATTTTTTTCTTTAGGATTCCCTTCCCCTAATTCAATAATATCAGAATCATTGATATTTGAATCATCACTATCTGAAACATTTAAATCATTATTTATAAGTTGATTATCTTGATTTTGTTTTATATTTTTTAATTTATCATTTAATGACTCATGTAGTTGTTCTTCAATTTTTTTTTGAAGTTCATTATTATTTAAATTATCTTTGTTTAATTTTTCTTTTTTTTCATTTTCTCTCTTTTCAATGTCATTTCTAATTTTTTGAATTCTTTGATTAAGTAATGAATCTTCAACAAGAACAAGAGAAATAGATTCCTTTAAATCATCATAATCAACATTTAATTTGTTATTAAAAGCAGCAATTGTTTTTGATGTTTTTAAAATATTAATATCACTCCTATGACCTTCTGAACCAAGTTCTAATGAAATTCTAGCTATTACTTCTAATAATTTCTGATCAATAGTTACTTCATTTAATATTTTTTGAGCTTTAATTATCTTATTTTGGAGATTTTTTTGTTCATTATCAAATTTTTTTATAAAAGACGTCGGATCAATTTCAAAAGCTTCTCTTCTTTTCATTATTTTTATTCTATCTTCAATATTAGAAATTCCTTCAACTTCAATTTCAAGACCTATTCTATCTGATAATTGTCCTCTTAGCTCTCCTTCTTCAGGATTCATTGTTCCAATTAATATAAATTTAGAAGGATGAGATATTGAAATTCCTTCTCTTTCAATAGTATTTACACCATAAGCAGCAGCATCCAATAAAACATCAACAAGATGATCATCCAAAAGATTAATCTCATCAATATAAAGAATATTACGATTAGCTTGAGCAAGAATACCTGGTTCAAGAGCCTTAATACCCTCATGAAGAGCCTTTTCAATATCAAGAGAACCAACAACACGATCCTCAGTAGCACCAAGAGGCAACTCAACCACCCTCATAGGCTTCTTAACCAAAAGAACATCTTCCTCCAAACCCTTATCATTAACTTTATACAACTCAAACTCCCTATAAGATTTCAAATCACAATTAAAAGCACAATCTTCAACAACCTCAATTTCAGGCAAAAGATCAGCCAAAGCTCTAACCGCAGTAGTCTTACCAGTACCACGATCACCCTTAATAAGCACCCCTCCAATCGAAGGATTAATAGCATTCAAAATAAGAGCCTTCTTAATCTTATCCTGACCAACAATAGCTGTAAAAGGAAAAACATTCTTCTTCATAATTTCACCAATAATATAATTATTTTAGGAATTATTTATAATCATTAATTTATACTTTTAAAATCATTTTAATATTTAATAAAGTAGTTTAGACTATTAAAAATTATCTTTTAGGATTAGAAATTTGTTTTATTTATTTAAATTTATCTTTTATATTTAAATCGATATTTCGTAATCTAAAAATTAATTATTAGATTAAATAATTACTTATTATCATAAATAATTATTTATACTATTTATTATTACTAATTTATCTTTTTGATAAAATTCAGTTTATTCTCTTTGTATTTTTGTATATTAAATATAAATTATATATTATTTTTATTGTATATTTATTTTATTATAAACAAATGATTTTAGAAATAATATTACTATAACTTATAAAAAATTAAAAATATTGAATTAAAAATATCATAGAAAAAGAAATTTTTTTATAAGTAAGTTATAATCTACTCATATTAATTATTTTTTTAAATTTATCATAGCTTAGTATTTCCTAAATAATTTAGAAAGAAAAAATAAAAATAATTAAAATATTTAAAAATAAAATAATTTAGATAGAAAAAATAAAAAAATTAATGATGAGTGAACTTTATTGCATTTGAACTATCAAAATCATCATCTTTAGTCAATAATTTATCTTTAAGGAAATCCATCAAAAGAGCCCCTAAAGGAGCTGTAAAAATTATTGCTATAGCAGAAATAGCTAATATTAATTCTCCAGATGCCACTCCTGCAGCTAAAGGCACAGCACCTATTGTGGCTTGCACATTTGCTTTTGGAACATAAGAAACCATGCAATATAATTTTTCCTTATTATTAAGTCCAGATCCTGCTAAAGCCATATAAACACCACCAAATCTAGCTATTAATCCCATACAAATAACTAGTATTCCCAATATAATCACTGGAGCAAATAAACCTTCAGGAGTTTCAATAAGTAATGGAAGTTCCAATTGAGCACCAAGAAGTACAAAAATTACTATTTCCGCAGCTATCCACAAATTTGAATATCTATTTGATAACCCTAATGCAACCTTAGGCATACGATCTAATAATAAGAAACCAATAACCATTACTCCAACAAGTCCGGCTAATGGTATTCTTCCTTGTAAAGCTTCACCAACCGAATTAAGAAGGATTCCTGTTGCAAGTGTGACAAATAATTTTTCAATGTCTGAAAAGTTCCACTTTTTAAATGCATATAACAAGACAAGACCAGTTGCAAATCCTGTTAAAACACCCAATATTAATGAAATTGGTATACTAGCTATACTCCAAGCAATATTTATATTTCCTCCAGTATACATTCCCAAAAATACAGAAAAAATTGTAATAGCTACAACATCATCCGCAGATGAACCTGTTAAAAGTATTGATGGGACATTCCTTTTAGCACCTAAACCTTTATCAATTAAATTAAGCATTCTTGGAACAAGTATTGCTGGTGAAACAGCAGCCAAAATGAAACCTAACATCCCAGATTCAATAAATGATATTCCAAGGAAATAGTGGCCAACTATCATTACCAATATTCCTTCACATACAGAGGGTATAAAACTCATTTCAACAGCGACCCTCCCAACTTTACGAAGTGCATCCCGACTAAGCCCCAAACCTGCTCTAATAAGTAAAATTACCATTGCTAAAGTTGCAATTTCTTGAGTTAACCCCATAAACTCAATATTCAAAATATTTATTGCATAGGGTCCAAGTAAAATACCAATTAGTAAGAATCCTAAAAATGCAGGCACACCTAGCCTATCAAAACATTTTATACATAAAACTCCCAATAGCATTACAATAGCTAAACTTAAAATTATTTGTTCCACTTATCTCATGCCTCTCTAAAATTATAATATATAACATAAATCTTTTAAATATCTAGATTTTATAAAATTTTCAAAAAGGATAATCAATTTGAAAATTTATTATAAATTTTAAAATACTTTGAATATTTTAGAAATTATAAAATTTTTAAATATTTACTATTTATTCATATAGATTATTATGAATTAATATATATTTTAGTAAAATATTACTTCTTATTTTGGAATATTTTAAATTTAAATATAATTATAATAATTTCAATGGACTAATATTAAATTTTTAAGTAATTAGTCCCTAATTTTTCAATATAAATTTATTTATGATTATTCAATAGTTTATATTATATGTAAGGAAATAGGAAACCTTTTTCTTATATCGGATTATAATATTATAGTAAATATTATGATATATAAAAGTTTTGGTAATACCATGAAAAAACAGTGTTCCATAAATAAATAATAATTTATAGGATTATACATAATTTTCATTCATTTTGTCAAAATATAACCAGAAAAATATAAAAAATAAAGTATTATTCTCAATAAAAAAACAATAATAATGAATTTTTACTAAAATATATTTTTTAATTTAAAATAAAAAATTATGAATAAAAAATAATGAATAAGAATAAAAATAAAAAATGAGGGTGACTCATAATTTTTTCTTTTTTTTCTTTTATTTTTCCTTTAAATTTAT
>NZ_CALGFC010000053.1 GCF_937881195.1 uncultured Methanobrevibacter sp.
TATTTCTTATTATTTCTTATTATTTCTTATTATTTCTTATTATTTCTTATTATTTCTTATTATTTTATTTATTAGATTATAACTATTTTTTATTATTTTTTATTATTTATTTATTAGATTATAACTATTTTTTAAATCCAATTTTAATATTAAATATCTTTTTGTTAATTATCTTTTATTAAAACGATATTTTTAAATATAATAATCTTAATATTTAAAGAAAAATTGATAAAATATATAATGTACTTTACTTAATATTAAAATTGGATTTAATAAATGTGATATAAGTGAATTAATAATAAGATTTAAATAGAATTTTTATCATGTTAATTAGTATAATATTAATTAAACTCATTATTTAAATTAAAAATATCTAATTATTATTAAAAACACTTAATTTAATTTTTAACCAACTCAAAATTACTAATTGTATCAACTAAAAATTTTAAGGAAAAACTAATATGTTAGAAGAAAAATCAGAATTTAATCCAGATAACACTGGAATTTTACTTATAAGTCATGGAAGCAGATTACCAATAGCTAGTGAAACTATAACTAGATTAGCTGAAATGTATGAGCAAGAAACTGATTTAAAAGTGGGTGTAGCTTATATGGAAATACATGAACCTAATATTCCAGATGCACTAGATATTTTAGTAAAGGATACAAATATTGATACTGTAATTGCGGTTCCAGTATTTTTGTCTCATGGAATGCATACTACACGAGATATTCCTAAAATATTACGCTTAAAAGATGAAGATTCTGATGAAGTTTCTCATCATCATAGTCATGAAGATCATAATGAAGGTTCTCACCATCATCATAGTCATGAAGGTCATAATGAAGGTTCTCACCATCATCATAGTCATGATTTAGAAAAAATAAATTTCGATGGAAAAATTATTTACACTGAACCACTTGGAGCGGATCCTTTAGTTTTGGAGATAATAAAAAAAAGGGTGGAAAATGCTTTAAATCAATAAATTAATTTTTAATAATATTATATTAATTAAATTTTATATTTTATTAATCATTAATTATTTAACCAATTATTAATCATTTATTAATAATTTAATAGATAATTTATTAGTCATTAATAATATAACCAATAATCAATCAATTAGATTGATTAATTAATAAAGTATATTAATATATTTGGTTTGATTTTAAAATTTCAGTACCTCTTAATATTAATAAATAAGCTTTCCCGTATTTGTCAAAGCTAATGCTCTCAAATTCACGCTTTGTTTTAAAAAGAGTATAATAAAAATCACTTTCTTTTAGATTACCGTTTAAAAGTTTAACCATAGGAATCGAATAAATAGCTCCATCAGAAACCAAATATAGTCTCTTATTTTTATTGTTAATGGCTAAAGATTGAGAATATATTCCAGGTCTTTTTTTTATGATAGTTAATAATTTCATTTTAATTTTATTGTGGTTTAATCTTCCAGAAAATATACAAATATACCCATTTGGATTTTTTTTAGTTTTAACTATTTTATCTGTATAAAAATTTCCATATCTATCAAATGCTAAGTTATGAAATTGCTTAAAATATTTTTCAGTATTTTTTACTTTGAATTTGTAAATAATAGAAGGTTTCAATGTTTTTTTGTTTATTTTCATTAATTTCAAATTATTTGAGTTTTTCGCATTGTCTTGCCACATCCACAATGATTTAGTTTTTGGGTTATAAGTTAATGATTGCCCATGCCCAACAATAAATTTAGGGCCAATTTTTATTGCTTTTTTTAGAGATTTTTGGCTTTTTGTAAGTTTTTTACCATCTCTCATCGCTGCTCCTAATTTTCTCAATTTAACTAAACTTTTTCCATTATATTTATCTAATATATTTCTATCATATCTTATAACAAATCCCTTATTCATTCCATATCCTGATGAAGTCAATAGGTACATATATTTTCCATTTATAACAACGGATTGGCAATTATACCAGTATTCTGTTTTTCCATTTTTACCCCCATTTTTCCAGGACATTGGAAGAAAATATTTTGTTATAAATATATATTTTTTACCATATTTCGTTTTTAAAATGTTTTTTCTTTTTTCAAATCCCTTTGTTTTTGAATATTTTGCTGATTTTAGATATTTGCTAGCTTTAATAAAATTAGGTGCTTTATCATTATTTATTTTAACCATATCTTTATAATCAACATTACTTGTTCCTAATTCTTTAACAATAGTTGCATCTACACTTGAAATAGTTGAAAATAAAACCATAATTCCTAATATTAAGATAATTAGGGACATATTTCCTTTTTTCATAATTATTTAAATCCTTGACTATTTTTGAATATAAAAATTATTCAGAATACTTATTAATATTATATATTTTTTTAAATTTGAATTTTATTGTTTTTGACCTAATTTTAATAAGATATTCTTATAATTAATGTTTATTTCTTAAGATAATTTTGTTAAGATATTTTTATAATCTATTTTAATATAATATTTTAATAATTTATCTTCAATAATATTTTCATAAATTTTTTATAATAATTATTTTAAATTATGTTACAATATTTAATTTTTTTAAATTAAATAATTATCCTTCTATTTTATATTATTATTAGCCTTTAAAAAAGAATTAAATAATTTTTTAATATTTGATTTTAAATTTAAAATATTTTAATAAATTAGATAATTTTCATTTCTAGTGATTTTTATTTTA
The DNA here is from genome assembly GCF_937881195.1 of uncultured Methanobrevibacter sp. Lineage (GTDB taxonomy): Archaea > Methanobacteriota > Methanobacteria > Methanobacteriales > Methanobacteriaceae > Methanobinarius. Next base: position 2,699 of record NZ_CALGFC010000053.1, read on the forward strand.
AAAAATTTTAATAATTAAATAAAATTTTATTATATTTAATAAACATATACATTTATATGAAAAATAGGGATCTTAAAGTTTCAGATCTTGGTGAGAAAAAATTAATTGAAAGAATAGCAAAAAAATCCAAAAATTTTGATTTTAATCATAAAAAAGGATTAAATTCTTATATTGGGGATGATGCGGCATTAATTGATTTTTCAAATACTTCAATAAATGAAAAATATTATTTGGTTGCTACTTCTGATTTATTGATTCAAAAACATCACTTTCCAATCCAAATGTCTTATTTCCAAATGGGATGGAAATCAGTTACAGTTAATGTAAGTGATATTGCAGCTATGGGGGCAATTCCAACTGGAATTTTAATTAGTCTAGCTATTCCTCAAAATTTATCTCTTAAATCTTTTGATGAGATAATAAATGGAATTTTAGAAGCATGTAATTATTATAAAATACCTTTAATAGGTGGAGATACAAATCAGGCTGATCAAATAATAATCTCAGGGACTGCTTTAGGAAAAGTTGAACATAAAAATTCTAAAATGAAGTATGGATTTAAAAATGGGGATAAAATAGCTGTAACTGGACAATTAGGTCTTGCAGCTCTTGGTTTTGAGATATTGAAAGAAAAAAATCAAGAAATAATTAAAATGCTTACAGAAAAACACTTAGAAAATAAGGAAAATATCTCTAATATAATCAATTTATCTATAGAAAAAGCCTTAAATCCAAGTGCAAAATTAAATGAAGGGATCAATTTATCTGAAATTGCTTCATCGTCCACAGATATAACTGATGGTTTGGCAAGTGAGCTTTATGAATTATTTGATGCAGATAAATCCTTTAATAAAAATTCAAATCTAGGAATTAGAGTTTATGAAGATAAGATATCTAAAGAACCACTTTTTAAAGAGATGAATATTTTATCTAAAATATTGAATAAAGATATATTTGAACTTATTTTCCATATAGGTGAAGATTTTGAACTTTTATTTACTTTTAATGATAAGATTGAGGATATTGATAAATTATTAAAAAAAGTTAATTTTTTCATAATTGGCGAAATTAATAATTCCAATAGGGTTGAAATTGAATATTCTAATGGAAAAGTTGAAAAATTATCTTCAAAGGGGTATGAACATTTTTCCAATGTTTCATGATTAATAATAACTTTATTAATGAATTTATTTTTAATAATTATTTTTCATTAAATATATTTTTAATATATTTATTATTTATAATTTAATTTAAGGAGTAATTTTAATGATTATTGAATCAATTTTATTCAATAAATTGGAAAATAAAAAAGTTAAATGTAATGTTTGTAATCATAGATGTAAAATTGCTGAAAATAAACAAGGGTTTTGTTTAACAAGAAATAATTTAAATGGAAAGCTATATTCTTGTAATTATGCTCTTATATCATCTCAAGCTATCGATCCAATTGAAAAAAAACCTTTATATCATTTTTTGCCAGGATCATTAACATATTCTTTAGGTGGTTTTGGTTGTAATATGAGATGTTTGAATTGTCAGAACTATATAATATCTCAAAATATTGATAAGCATAATGAATCCATTGAAATTCTTCCAGAAAAGGTTGTTAAAAATGCAATCAATGCCAATTGTCAATCGATTGCTTGGACATATAATGAACCTACCATGTACTTAGAATATGTTCTAGAAACTGCTTTAATATCACACGAAAATGGACTTAAAAATATTTATGTTAGTAATGGTTATATGAGTGATGAATCTCTTAATTTATTACTTCCTCAAATTGATGCTTTTAATATAGATTTAAAATCAATGAGTAATGAATTTTATATAAATAATTGTAAAGCCACACTTGAACCTATTTTAAACAATTTAAAAAATATATATGAACATAAAAATCATCTAGAAATTACAAATCTTTTAATAGGAGGATATAATGATTCATATGAATTAATAAAAAGTTTAACTGATTTCATTGCAGATGAACTTGGTAAAGATGTTCCACTTCATTTTTCTAGATTTTTTCCTTATTATAAAATGTCACATGTTCCACCTACAGAAATTAGCAAACTTGAGATAGCTAAAGAAATAGCTATTGAATCTGGTTTAAATAATATTTATTTAGGAAATGTGCCTTTTAAACAAAATACCAAATGTCCTAATTGTGGTGAATTGTTGATTGAAAGAGATGGTTATAATATTAAAAATATGAATATGATTACTGGTGGTAAATGTGGTATCTGCCATAAAGAATTAAATTTTGCTGAATAATTAAGTAATTAACTATTTTTATAAACATATTATAATAATAGGTTTATATATTTAATATGGTTATTATACAACTATATAATATTAAAATACTATTAATAAGAATATTTTATAAAAACATTTTAATAAAAAATTTTTATTCAATACTCATCTAATCTTTATTTAAAATTAATTTAATCTTTATTTAAAATTCATTTAATTTTTATTTAAAAATATATTGGGAGAGAAACTAATTTGAACAAGTTTAAATTCATTAAAACTTCTATCAACGGAGTTTTTATAATCGAACCTACAGTTTTTGCTGATGAAAGAGGATATTTTATGGAATCTTACCATAAAAAAGAATTTGAAAAAAATGGTTTAAAAGTTGATTTTGTTCAGGATAATCAATCTAAATCTACAAAAGGTGTTTTGAGGGGGCTTCACTTTCAATATACTCGACCACAAGGTAAATTAGTTAGGGTTATTAAAGGAGAAGTTTTCGATGTAGCTGTTGATTTAAGAAAAAATTCTTCAACTTATGGAAAATATGAAAGTGTTATTCTTTCAGAAGATAATAAGAAACAGTTTTATATTCCTCCAGGTTTTGCACATGGATTTTTAGTTTTAAGTGATGAGGCAGAGTTTACTTATAAATGCACAGATTTTTATAATGGTTCTGATGAAGGAGGAATCATCTGGAATGATTTGGATATAAATATCAATTGGCCTTTAGATGATAAAGAATTGATTCTTTCAGATAAAGATCAGAAATGGAAGACTTTAAAAGATACAATAACCGATTTTAAATAATTTTAAATAATTTTCATTAATTCAGTGATTTGTTAAAAGGAGGAAAATTATGGATATATTAGTAACTGGAGGAGCAGGATTCATTGGAAGTAATTTTATACATTATATTTTAAATAAATATCCTGATTATAATATTATAAATTTAGATTCACTTACTTACTGTGGTAATTTAGAAAATTTAAAAGAACTAGAAACTAATACACACTATAAATTTATTAAAGGCGATATTTTAGACAATAACCTTCTTGATTCTCTAATAAATGGAAATAATATTGATTATATAGTCAATTTCGCTGCTGAATCTCATGTCGATCGTAGTATTCAAAACCCTAAAATTTTTCTCGAATCTAATATTATTGGGACTCAAAATCTTCTTGAAATTGCTAAAAAGTACTATGAAAATGGTCAAATTAAGAAGTATATTCAAATATCTACTGATGAAGTATATGGGACTCTTGGAAAAACAGGTTATTTCACTGAAGAAACACCGTTAGCTCCAAATAGTCCTTATTCTGCAAGTAAAGCTGGAGCTGACATGATCGTTAGGGCATATTATGAAACATTTAACCTTCCTATAAATATAACTCGATGTTCTAACAATTATGGGCCTTATCAGTTTCCAGAGAAATTAATTCCTTTAATTATAAATAATGCATTAAAAAATAAGAAATTACCTGTTTATGGAGATGGAAAAAATATTCGGGACTGGCTACATGTCTATGATCACTGCACGGCTATTGATTTAGTAATGAAAAACGGAAAAATTGGGGATGTATATAATATTGGTGGAAATAATGAAAAAACAAATATTGATATTGTTAAAATAATTCTTGACTATTTAAATAAGCCTGAAGATCTTATTGAATTTGTGAAAGATAGATTAGGGCATGATAAAAGATATGCAATTGATTCAAGAAAAATAAAAAAGGAATTAGGATGGAAACCTAAATATAATTTTGAATCAGGAATAATTGAAACAATAGAATGGTATTTGAATAATAATAAATGGCTTGAAAAAGTTAGCTCTGGAGAATATATACATTATTATGATAAAATGTATAATAAAATTTGATTAGGAATATAATTTAGCTATTTCTATAAAATTTATTTTCATAACTTTTCTTTAAATTTTTATTAAAATACTAAACTTTCCTATTATTATTATTAATATTAAAGTGTTATCTTTAATTTTTTATTTATTCACTAAAACTTACTCTTTCAAATTCATCTTCTTTTCCAAGTAATTTTGTAGCATCAACACCAACTTTTGTAGTTGTACCATCAGGCAGTGCTACAGGATCAAGAGATGATCCTCTTGCTTTAGGAACAATTATTATATCATCATCGCCTTTAACTCTAGTAGCTATAGCATATTCAATATCCTGTGGATCAAAAATGTTAACATCTTCATCAACTACTACTGTATGTTTTAAAGAAGGATGTGCAGCTAGTGATGCCATAATAACATTTTTACCATCACCTTGTGTCTGTTTTTTGATAGATATTGCTGCATGAAGCCAACAACAACCTCCTTCTGTTAATAAAACATTTTTAACAGTTGGAACAGTATTTTTAACAGCTTGGAAAATTCTAGGCTCTTGAGGAAGGCCTTGAAGTAATTTATGCTCGAATCCTGCTGGAAGAATTGCATGATACATTGCATTATTCTTTATATACATATAATTTAATTTTATCACTGGTTCTTCTCTAACTACATCATAAGTATCTGTTAAATCTACAAAAGGCCCTTCTTTAGCTCTTTCTCCAGCCAATATTTTCCCTTCAAATATTATGTCTGCTTTTGGAACTTTTAAACCACTTTTTTCTAATTCTATCAATTCAAGATTTCCATTATTAAATGCATTTGCCACTTCCATTTCATCGTAGTCTATAGGAACAGATGTAGTTGTTGAAAGAAGTGTTGAAGGATTCATTCCAATAGCTATTGCTATTTCCAAATCTTTACCTAATTTTTCTGATTTTTGGAAATAAGTATATAGATTTCTTGGAACAATTCTAATAGCTAATTTATCTTTTCCAATAACTAACATTCTATGGATAGATGCATTTTGTATTCCTGTTTCTGGATCTTTTGCAAAAACAACTCCTGCAGTTATATATGCTCCTCCATCTCGTTTATAATGTTTCAATATTGGTATTTCACTTAAATTTGCTTTTTTTCCATTGTATTCTAAATCATCAATCTTTCTATATTTAGTTACTTTTTTAGGATTTTCAGTAGCTTTAATAACTTCTTTTGTTATTTCATCAACATTGCAACCTATTGATTTAGCTATTTTTTCTCTTGTATTGCAAATTCCAGAGATTATTGGAATATCATAACCCTTTATATTTTTTAATATAACTGTCTTTTTTGGATGTTTTCTTAGTATTTTCGCCGCTTCAAATTCGGTAGAAATTTCTCTTTCTATAGTTAAAACTTCATCCTCATCTTCTATTATATTTAAAAAATCTTTCATAAAAATACCTCGTGGTTTATATTTTTAATTAATAATTTATTAATAGCTAAATTTATTTTTTTTATTTGAATATTTTTTTTATTGGCTTTATTTATAAATAAACCAATTTTATTTAAAATTTTAGTTTGTTTGAGTTCATATATCGGCTGTTTTGTATTTCATTAATTTTAATTTCTTTTCAATATTTTTATCAGAAATTCCTAAAATTTCACCAGCTAAAACTCCTGCATTTCTACCATTTTCAATACCTACTGTTCCAACAGGAACTCCTGGTGGCATATTTACCATAGATAATAAAGAATCAAGCCCATTTAATTCTACAGAACATGGAACTCCTATAACTGGCTTCTCACTTAATGCAACAATTGACCCAGTAACATGGGCAGATAATCCAGTAACCGCTATGAATAGTTTAACATTCTTAATACTTTCCATATATTTTTTAAATTTATCCGGGTATCTTATTGGTGATATAACACTAATATCGTAACTTATTCCTAATCTATCCAATGTTAAGGCCACATTTTTAGCTTCTTCAATATCAGAATAACTTCCTGGAACAACAGATACTAAGGGATTATCTTCGTTTAATCCGATAGCTTCTGACTCTTTAAATACTTTATCTGTATGAGGTTCTTCTTTTTTAAGTTTTTCTTCACTTATTTCATCATAATTAGATAAAAAGTTTTTTTGTAGTAAATTACCATTTAATTGTGAAATCAGGTTTTCTTCATCACTTTTTACTTTTTCTTGATAAGATTTTCTAAGTTGAGATACTCTTTTTTTAACTTGAGGATTATTAATTCCAATAATTTGTCCTGCAAGAATTGCTCCATTATCCCCTCTATCAATTCCAACAGTTGCTACTGGTGCAGGAAACGGCATTTGTGATGAAGCAAATAATGCATCTAATCCACCTACTTTAACATCAACTGGAACACCAATAACGGGTCTATGGGTATAAGCAGCTATAGAACCTGGAAGATGTGCAGCTAAACCAGCAATTCCAATAAAAACCTCTATTCCTTTTGTTGTAGCTTCAATTACAAGTTTTTTAACTTTTTCATGAGTCCTATGTGCAGATGCGACTTTCAAGCTATATGGAATTTGAAGTGTTTCAAGAATATCAATAGATTTCTGAGCTATTTTTAAATCAGATGCACTTCCAAGTATTATCATCACTTTAGGGTCCATTTATTCACCTTTAATAATCATTATATTTAATTATTTCTATTTTCCTTATTTAAAACTTATTTTAATTATTTCTATTAATAATTTCTATTTTTATAAGTTTATTTTTAATTTTACCTATATTCCATTTTTAAGAATTTCATCTTTTAAACTTACTTATTTAGATATATTTATAAGTTCTCAGATTAATATTTTTATAATTAAATTTTTTATACAAATTTTTTATAAGAAATATTTATATTAGAAATATCTTGCTTAATTATGTTTCTCTGATTATTTAATTATTATTTAATTATTATTTATTTATTATTTTTACATTTATTTTAGATTTAAAAACCTTTATAATGTAATATTAATAAAATAAATACTTAGTTTAATTATCCAATTTTATTTAGTAATAGGTTATAAATCTTTAATAGATAATTATAATTAATATGGATAACATTATAATTAATTAGATAATTTAATAGTTTATTATATTTATTTAATAAATTTCATCTATTAAATTAAATTTAAGTATTAGCCCTAATAGGCATTGTTATTTAACTATTATTCCTGATATAATTTAAGATTTTATTTATTATGATGAATTTAATTATAAATTTCAGTATTAGTAATATTTTTTCTATATAAAATTATTTTTATTAATTTATATAAAGGTGCAAAATGGAAAATAAAATCTCTTCGTCTGTTTCAATTATAATTCCTGCTTATAATGAAGAAGCAACTGTAGCTCATGTTGTTAATGTAGCTAGGGAATTATCTTATGTAACAGAAGTTCTTGTTATTGATGATGGGTCTTATGACAAAACTGCTAAAGAAGCAAAATCTGCAGGAGCAAATGTTATATCTCATACTAGTAATCAAGGTAAGGGTTCAGCTATTAAAACTGGATTTAAACATTCAAAAGGCGATATTGTAGCTTTTATAGATGCAGACATTTATAATTTAACTTCTGATAAAGTAGACATGATTATAAGTCCTATTTTAGAGGGAAAAACAGACATTACTAAGACAAAATTTATGAGAGAAAGTGGAAGAGTCACTGAGCTCACTGCAAAACCACTTCTCAGATTTTTTTTCCCAGAAGTGAGTTTTGATCAACCTTTAAGTGGTCAATTTGCTGGAAAACGCTCAGTTCTTGAAAAAATCAAATTTGAAAAAGATTATGGTGTTGATGTTGGTATTGTCCTTGATGCTGATGCACATGGGATGAGAATAAAAGAAGTTGATATTGGAGAGATTAAACATGACATGTCTCCTCTTGAAAGTCTTAATGAAATGGCTAATGAGGTTACAAGAACTATTGTTGATAGGGCAATGGAATATGGCCGGGTAACAATGATGGATTCTATGGGTAATTATATTAGAATGACCACTTTAGGACTTTCACTAATTATCTTAGGTCTTTTTACAATATTTTTTGTTCAAGGAGTCCCTTTAGAATTAGGGGCGATTATATCAGTTATAGGAATAGTTTTAACTATTTATTATATAATAAAACTTATTATAAAAACCAATGTAATGTTTAAAAAGCGACCTAAGGGTAACTTTTTCAGGTCTTTTATTAAAATGCATTTTCCTGTTGTTATCTCTGCTATTGTTTTATTACTTATGATTTCAACATTTTTAAGTGCTGCTACATATTCTGATGGAAAGCTATCTATTGAACCAACATCAAAAAATCTTGTAATATTTCCAGGATCCCCAGATCAGACAATATATGTTAGAGGACCTTATACTGTTGATAGTGCACTTGAAAATCAATCTACTATTATAAGAATGCCTCAAGATGCTTTAAATACTTTGGAACTTAGTTATGGGGATAATTTGCGCATTGGAGATGAATATTTTACAGTTAATAAAACTAGGGATGGAGAGTCAAATATTTTAAGGCTTCCATTTGATGTAAGAATGTTTTTAGATTTACAAGTTGGGGATGTAATTTCTGACGGTAAAATAAAAGGTGTTTTTGAAGGAGTTCAAGTAGAACATAATCTTAACACTAGCAATTTATCTAATGTATCTGGAACTGAATATTTCATAATAAATTCTAGAAATATGGAAGGTTGTACTATGGATGTTTATGTTGATCATGAAAAAATTGGTTCTATTTCTGGTTCATTCAATCCTGATGAAACTTATAACATTTATGTTGATGGTTCTGTAGTTAAATCTATAAATATAAATAAAAATAATATAAAACAAGGAACTAGCTATTATGCTTACTCTGGAGATCACATTATTGAATTAAAAGTTTCAAATAATGTTTCAACTTCAAAAAGGTTCTTACCAAATAAGTTTGGTCCTTTTTTAGTATTTAATTTTAACTAATTTTTAGATAATACAAATTTTCAATTTTTTTTAAATAATTAAATTATTTCTTAATTATTTTAATAAATTTGTATTTTATTATTATTTATAAACTCTTTGTTTTGAAATTCTTTTATGAATTAGATATATAAATCTATTTTTCGATTATTAATCTATTTTAATAATAAACTTTAACAGCTTCTTCTAAGTTGTTGTAAAGTCCAAGTGCAGCCAATGCACCTATCTTTCCATGATCTCCAGTAACAGCTATTAATTTTATATTTAAGTCTTTAGCTACTTTTTCAGCTTCTTCAACTGATACCATACCAGTTTTTGCTTTCATTGAATATTCAACCAGATTTTTTGGAATAATTAATCCATTTAATATTGCAATAGCTGTTTTATCAGAAAGAGTATCCTTTTTAAGCAATTCTATTGTTCTATTAACAAGTTTTTCTTTTTCATCTGGAAGGACTGCAAATGTTAATGCTATTGAAACGCAATTTTGTGTTTTATGGGGATTGTGTGGATAGAGTTGCACAATAACATGGTCTAAATATTCGAAACCTTCTTCTTTCAATTTCAATCCTATATTATGTGCCATGGTCCAAGTAGCTCCTTCGTCTTTAGTATCAGTATCATCAATACCAATAACTATTTTTTCCATTTTTGGTGTTATAACTCCAGCTTTTCCAAGTTTGGATCCTCCACCTTTTTCATAGATCTCAACTTGTTTTATACCATCACCCATTCCACGACACATTCCTGCTCCAACACCAGCACCAGCTAAACCACTGTGAACAACTTTAACAGTGTTATTTTCATCATCAATTGAAACTTCTTCAATTCCTGCAGCATTGACACTAGCTTTAAGATTAAGTGGTTCATGACCAACTTTTGTCAGAAATACTTGCTTGTTACCATCTCTATAGGCATTTAAGATTAGTTTACTAGTATTTTTATATTGGTTAACAAGCCAATGTGAACCTGAAATGCAAGGGTGATATTCAACAATTTCAACGAGATTGTTATCGGCCATTGTTATTACTTTTTCATAAGGCGCTATCCAAGGGTCATTAAATTTCTTTTTTAAATCATTAGGCTTCAAAATTTCCATAAAAACCAGTCTATTTTTAATCGATTTATAATAATGTAAAAATAAAAATTGAAATATATTTAAATAATATATTTCAATCTAATTATATTTGTTTAAGTTTAATATTTCAAAATTTATCCATTAAAAGAACAAATATTAATTTAAATATAAATATTAATTTAAACTATAAATATTAATTTAACAAATAAAATTTATTAATAAAGTGAATTGACTAAATTAAATTATTCTAAAATAATTTTCAATTAAATTTTATCCAAATAATAATTCTAAATAATAAGAAATCAAAGATTTTAAAATTATAAAAATATAAAATTTTTATAAATACTAAAAATAATAAATTTTAATTATATATTTTAATTATAATTTTAATAATATATTTTAGTAATAGATTTTTAATAATTAATTTGATTATTATTAAAATTAAATTTCTTTTAAACGATCACACATTTTAACTGCTGCTTCTACAGCTCTTTTACCATAATCAACGCGCTTATGTGCATCTAATCGTGTCATTCCAGGACCACTTATTCCAAGTGAAACTGGCTTTCCAGATTCTAATGAAAGATCTGCAATTTTTCTTGAAGCATGTTGTGCTACAATTTGGTCATGGTCAGTTGAACCTTCAATAACAGCACCAAGTGTAATCACTGTGTCAATGTCTTCTTTTTCTAATAATTTCTTAATAGCTAATGGCATATCAAATACTCCAGGAACTGGAACAACTTGAACAATTTCACAATCTCTAATTTTTGCCTCTTCTTTAGCTAATTCTAACATCATATGGGTTAAATCATAATTAAATTCAGCTACAACTGCCCCTATTCTATATTTTACCATAAAAATCCCTCTAATTTACTATTTTGTTATATTATAATTTAATATTATTTTTATCAAATTCTAATTAATATGTCAAATTTTAATTAAATATTGATTAAATTTTTTATTCTAAGATATTTTTACTATATCATCAATAAGAAACTTGCTGCTGCACTCATAACCATAATTAAAATAATTATTATGGCTGCTATCTTTATTATTTCCATTGTATTCCTCCAAGGTCAATATTTATTAATTAGAATAATATTCATTAAAATTTTAATAAAAATTTATAAATAATCTATATTTATTTTATTATTTATTAAAATTTATACTTATTAAAATTTATAGTTAATCAAGTTTTAATTTTTAACTGAAGTTTAGTTTACAATTATATTTATTATTTTTTAATTTTATTTAAAAAATTCAGATATTTCTTTTATACTATTCGCTAATTTTTTTATATCATCTAAATTATTATAACAATGTATAGAAGCCCTTACAGTTCCTTCATTTGCATTTATAATGTCTAATGATGGTATTGCACAGTGATAACCACTTCTAACACAAATATTTCCTGTTTCATCAAGTATTTTACTAACATCATGAGGATTAACATTTTTTATGTTAAATGAAACAATATTAAATATATTATCTATGTTTCCATACACAATAACATTATCGATTTCAGACAATAATTTGTACAACTCCTTAGTTAAATAAATCGAATGTTTTTCGATTTTTGAGATGTTAAGGTTATTAATATAGTCTATTGCTTTTCCAAAACCAATAATACCACTTATATTTTGGGTTCCTCCTTCGAATCTGTAAGGAACATTTTCTAATTCAAATTCTTTATTTTTAAGATTTGTGACAGTTCCTCCACCGAGATTAGTAGGAGATAATTTCTCTAGCAATTCTTTTTTTCCATATAAAAAACCTGTACCTGTAGGTCCAAGTAAACCTTTATGACCAGGTGCAGCTATAAAATCAGCATTAATCTTTTTAACATCTATTTTGGTGTGTCCAATAGATTGTGCAACATCAATCAAAAGACAAACATCGTCGTATTCATGTACTATTTTTGAAATATTATTAATATCTTGACAAGACCCAATAGAATTAGAAATATGGGTGATAGCTATCATTCTAGTATTTTTATCAATTAACTCTCTAATTTTTGATGGTTTGATAATACCGTCTGAATCAGCATTAGCTATTTTTACATCTAGAGATAAATTATCTTTGCTTCTTTTTTCAAGATTAATCCAAGGTATAAAATTAGAGTGATGTTCAACATCTGAAATTATTATATTTTCATTTTTTTCAAAAGGATAACCATTAATCACTGTATTAATGGCATTTGTTGTGTTTTGAGTAAAAATAATTTCTTCTTCTGAAGCATTTATTAGACTAGCTATTTTAAATCTAGTACTTTCTACTTTTTGGCCAGTTTTAATGGCTGTTTTATATGCACCACGTCCTATATTTGCATTATAATTATAATAATAATCACTAATGGCTTCAATAACTGGTTTTGGGGTAAGGCTAGTGCTTGCAGAATCAAGATAAGTAATATTTTTCAAAATAGGAAAATCTTCTCTTATTTTTTCAGCAGATATCAAAAAATCACTCTTATCTGGTTAATTATTAATTTCTAATACTATTTATTTCCAATGTTTTATAAATATTAGATAATTATTTTATATTTAATTATTTATCTATTTGAAATTTAATTTTTCTTTAATAGCTTCAGACATTTCCATAGTACTTGATTTTCCATTTAAATCCCCAGTAACTATCTTTCCTTCAGATAAAACATCTAAAACAGCTTTGTCTAAAATATTGGCTTTTTCTTTTTCACCCAAATATTCAAGCATCATTATAGCAGATAATATCATAGCTGTTGGATTAGCTAAGCCTTTACCTGCAATATCTGGAGCAGAACCATGGACTGGTTCAAATAAAGCCCTTTCATCACCAATATTGGCAGAAGGTATAAGTCCAAGTCCTCCAACAAGCCCGGCACCTTCATCAGATAATATATCTCCAAAGAGATTGGTTGTAACAATAACATCAAAACTTTTAGGCCTTGTTAAAAGATACATTGCTGTTGCATCAACATAAAAATCTTCGGAATCAATGTTATAATCCTTATAATTTTTAGCTACTTCATAAAAAACTTCTTTAAACAACCCATCGGTTTTTTTCAAAACATTTGCTTTATGGACACCTGTAACTTTCTTTCTATTATTTTCTTTTGCATACTTAAATGCATAATCACATATACGTTCTGAAGCATCTCTTGTTATAATTCTTTTAGCTGCTGCACCATTAATGTTTCCTGATTCATCTTTTATATACTCTTCTTCTCCAATATACATGCCTTCAGTATTTTCTCTAACAATCATAAAATCAAGATCATTAAATATCGAATTGGTTCCAGGATATGATTTTACTGGCCTAAGATTTGCAAACAAATCCATTTCTTGACGAAGTCTAACTATCACATCAGCAGCTGTTTCACCAGCAGCTCCAAATAGACAAGCATCAGTTTTTTTCACAAGGTCTATTGTTTCTTGAGGGAGAGCTAAACCATTTTTTTCTTTACACTCGTCACCTGCTTCTCCAAATTTAAATTCAAAATCAATATCTAGTGCATTTAGAACGTTTAAAGTAGCTTCCATCACTTCTTTTCCAATTCCATCTCCAGGGATTACGGCAATTTTGTACATATTTATCACTAATTATAAAAATATTAATCTTTTTCTTTAAGATATGGTATTAAACCACCTTTTTCGAGAATTTCAAGCATAAATGGAGGTAATTTCTTAAATTTATATTCTTTTCCACTTTCTGAGATAATCAATCCATTTTCCATATCAATTTCTATCTCTTCCCCTTCTTTTAAAACTTTACTTATTCCAGGAGCTTCAAGAAGAGGAATTCCAACATTTGTTGCATTTCTATAAAATATTCTTGCAAAAGATTCAGCTATTACGGCTCCAACACCAACACCTTGAAGAGCTATTGGGGCATGTTCACGTGAAGAACCACATCCAAAATTTTTTCCAGCTACAATAAAATCTCCTTTGTTAATTTTAGTGCAAAAATCAGAGTCTAATCCTTCCATACAATGTTTAGCTAATTTATTTGGGTCTGTTACCACTAAATATCTTCCAGGAATTATTATGTCTGTATCAATGTCATCTCCAAATTTCCATACTTTTCCTTTCATTTTATCACTTCAAAATTATTCAGGACCCACAATTTTTCCTTTAATAGCTGATGCTGCAGCTACAGCTGCTGAAGATAAGTAAACTTCCCCTTCTGGACTACCTTGCCTTCCTTTGAAATTTCTGTTGGAAGTTGAAAGGCTTACTTCTCCAGGACCTATAAGTCCTACATGTCCACCAAGACAAGGACCACAGCAAGGATTACAAACTAATGCTCCAGAATTAACAAAAATGTTGATTAATCCTTCATCGAGTGCTTTAATATATACTTCTTTTGAAGCAGGAATAACAAGCATTCTGACTCCATTAGCTATCTTATTTCCTTTTAATATTTTAGCTGCTTGTCTAAGATCACTTATCCTTCCATTAGTACATGAACCTAGGAAAACTTGATCAATTTCAGTATCAACTTCACTCACTGGTTTTACATTATCTACATTATGGGGACAAGCTATTTGAGGCTCAAGGTCATTAACATCAATATCAACAACTTCAAGTGAAGGAGCATCTAAATCAGTTTTAAAAACTTCAAATTGTTTATTAGACCTTGATTTAACATAATTTAAAGTTTTTTTGTCTGGTTCCACAAGTCCAGTTTTTCCACCCATTTCAATAGCCATATTACAAAGAACCATTCTATCAGAAACAGTCATTTCAGATACAGTAGATCCAGCAAACTCGCATGCTTTGTAAGTTGCCCCATCTGCTCCAACTTTTCCTATTATGTTTAATATTACATCTTTAGCATAAACATTTTCTTTTAAAGTTCCCTCAATGTTAAATCTAATAGTTTCTGGGACTTTAAACCATAATTTTCCAGTTGAAAAGACCATAGCCATATCAGTAGACCCAATTCCAGTTGAAAAAGCACCTAATGCTCCATGAGTACAAGTATGAGAATCAGTTCCAACGATTACTTCTCCTGGAACAACATGACCAAGTTCTGGTAATATTTGATGACAAACGCCCTCGTTTACATCATAAAAATTTTTTATTCCTTGTTCTTTTACAAATTCTCTCATAATAATGTGATTGTTAGCTGCATCTAATGAATCTGCAGGTACTTGGTGATCAAAAGGGATTACAATTTTATTTGGATCCCATACTTTTTCAGTTCCTATTTTTTCAAATGATTCAACCGAAAGAGGTCCGGTTAAATCATGAGTCATAGCTACATCAATATTAGCCATAACTATCTCGCCAGCCTCAGATGAAGATTTATTAGAAGCTCTAGCTAATATTTTTTCAGACATTGTCATTGACATTTTCATAATTCTCCAAATAATACATTAAATAGTATAAATTATTTCTATTTTTATAATAAAATCTTTATAATAGCATCTTATTGTTAAGATATATCAAATATAAAAATTATTTTTAAATTTATCAAATATTAATATGTTTGATTAATAAATAAATATTTAATTAATAACTTAATATAGAATAATTATCATAGAATGTAATCATTTAATAATTTTAATATTATTTTATTAAAAAATAATCATTATTAATAATATAATTAATAAATTATTACAAATAATTACTATAGAAATTTAAATTCTAAATCATTATAAATAATTTATTATAATATTTTCAACTATGATAATATTATATGATTTTGATTAATAATAATATAGATATATTATGTGTCATATATTATAAATATAATAATGCTTTATAATTTATGAATTTTAACTTTTTATTTTATGGAGATTATATGTCCTTTAAAGAAGCTATTTTTAAAAGATTTAATTATAAAAAAAGAAATAGTTTTATTAAAATTAATATTGAAAAAATTTCTAATAATACTGTTTATTCAAATATGGATATAAGTAATGAGTTGGATGAATTTTTTATAAAAAAAAGTTCATATATTGAATATATAAATATTGGTAGAAAATTAAATCAAGTTCCTGAAGGAATACTCATAATACCTTTTTTATGTAATGTATTACCAATATCTTGGATGTTCGACTCGAAAATTATTATTAATGAACTTGATAAAACTTTCTACTATTCTATTGAGATAATTAAGAATAAATATTCTCTTTTATATCCTAAATGTGATTTTAAAGGTGAATTGATAGTAAAAAATATCGTTGATTATGAAATTGATAATAATGAAAATTATCTATCTTTTTTTAGCTTAGGAGTTGATTCTACAAGCACAGTTATTTCTAATATTGATAAAAATCTTACATTAGTTAATATTAGGGGATCAGACATTCCTTTAGAAGAAGAAAATGGCTGGAAATATATTAGCAAAAAAATATCTGATTTTTCAAATGAATTTGATTTAGATACGCTATTTATAAAGTCAGACTTTAGAAAACTTCTCAATACAGGAATTCTTTCAAAAAAATTCTCTGAAATTTTAGAAGATAATTGGTGGCATGGTTTACAACATGGTATGAGTATTATAAGTCATGCTATTCCTTATGCATATTTATATGATATTAATAATATATTAATTGCTAGTACATATTCTAAAAGTGAATCTAAACTATTAGGAATGGACGAAATCCCATGCGCCTCTTGTCCAAGTGTGGATAATGAGATTAAATTTGCAAAAAATGGAATTGTTTTTCATGATGGTGTAGAAAATTCAAGACAAGATAAAATTGGAATTATTACAAATTATTGTGACAATAATAATAAAAAGGATTTTTTGCATGTTTGCTGGGAAAAAACTGATGGAAAAAATTGCAATCTATGTGAAAAATGTTCTAGAACAATAATGGGAATATTATCTGAAAAAAAAGATCCAAATTTATATGGATTTAATGTAAATGATAAAACATTTGAAAATATTAAAAAAAATATTAATCTATTTTCTAAAAACAAATTTACAAATGTTTTATGGATAAGTATTCAAGAGAAATTTCTAGAAGATATTGAATATTGGAATGATGATAAAAATATCAATTGGTTTTTATATATAGATTTAAGTTTTAAATAATAAATTTAAAATTTTATATTTTTATGGATTCCTAATGGTATTTATTAATAAAAGGAGCTGATAATATTAAGTTTGGATTGCTTAAATATGATTATACTAGAAATTTAGGAGATCAAATTCAAAGTATTGCGGCTAATAAGTTTATACCTCATATAGATCATTTTATTGATAGAGCAGAATTAAGTAATTTTTGTTCTGATGAAAAAGTTAAAACAATACTAAATGCATGGTATTTTCACTATGAATCAACTTGGCCGCCATCAAATTCTATAGACCCATTAATAACTTCAATCCATATTAATTTAAACGATGAAAAAGTTATAAATTCTTTTACTTCAGATGAAAGTATTGAATATATGAAAAAGAATGGCCCAATCGGTGCTAGAGATATTTCTACATTAAATTTTTTAAATGAAAACAAAATTCCCTCTTATTTTTCAGGTTGCTTAACTCTTACACTTGATAAAAACCCTAAAGTTAAAAATCAAGATTATATTGTTACTTCAGATGTGCCAAAAGAAATTATAACATTTTTAAAATCCAAAACAAATAAAAAAATTTATAATGTCACACAAATGGCACCTTTAAATATTGAAAAACCCCAAGAATCTAATATATCTCTATATAACTCAAAAGAAAAATTTATTTTGGCAAATAGTTTGCTAGATTTGTATCAAGGAGCCAGTTGTGTTATTACGAATAGACTTCATGTGGCATTACCCTGCTTAGCTTTTAATACACCTGTTTTATTAATAAATAATTATGAATACGATGTTGATAGATTTTCTGGGTTAAAAAATTTATTTTTAAATACCTCTTTAGAGGGATATATTTCAAATCATGATATATTTGATGTTAATGATCCTACTGAAAATAAAAAAGACTATTTAAAATTAAGAAAAGACTTAATAAATAAATGTAAAAGTTTTACAGGGTATACTTCAAATGAAAGAACAAGTTTTGATGGTGATTATAATTATTATACTTATCTAATATCTAAAATATCTAATAACATTAATAAAAATATAACTGGACATTTAAAACACACAATTATTGAAGATGATGTTAAATTAAAAAATAAAATAATTTATAAAAAAAGTAAAGTGATAAAAAAACAGAATGAAGAAATTAAAATGATAAAATCTTCTAAAAGTTGGAAAATTACTAAACCAATACGTTTTTTAAAGGATATTATTAAATAATCATTTGAAGTTTTTTATAAAATATGAAAGATGATTTATTGTTTTAATATTGAAATTTTTCACATAATGATATTTATTTTTGCATCTTTTTTAATAAATATAAAATACAATTATTTGTAGTAAATTATTCAAAAAAAAATATTAGTGATATTCTTTTACTTAATTATAATCAATAGATATAATAAGCTATATATTCATATTATATGATAATAGTTATATTTATAATTTAGTATTTAATAAAAAATAGATTCAAAACTCATAAGCTATTTTTTATAAATTTTATCCTATTATTATTAATTTTTTAGGTCTGTGGTTTATTGTGAGTGTTAAGGTTTCTGTTATTGTCCCTGTTTATAATGTTGAAAAATATCTTGAAGAATGTTTGGATAGCATTGTTAATCAAAGCTTAAAAGATATTGAAATTATTTGTGTTAATGATGGCTCAACGGATAATTCATTAAATATTTTAGAAAAATATTCAAAAAAAGATAATAGGATAAAAATAATAACAAAAGAAAATGGAGGATTAGGGCCAGCAAGAAAAAATGGATTAGATTGCTCATCTGGTGAATACATTTTTTTTGTTGATTCTGACGATTGGTTGTCATTGGATGCACTTGAAAATTTATATAATAACGCTAAAAATAATAATTCTGACATTGTTATCTTTAAATTTGCATTTGTTTATCAAAATAAATTAGAATATCCAAATATCCTTGAAAATTACTTAGATAATGATATCAATATCAACGATTTAAATTTAAATGATATCAAGCCATTTGTTATGAATAGTTACTTTGCTACTTGGTTGAAATTATTTAAACATGAGTTTATTAATAAATATGATGATTTTTATTTTAAAAAAATTTCATATGAAGATGTCCCATTTCATATTCAGACATTATTAAGGGCCGAAAAAATTTCATATTGCCCTGAAACTTTATATTTTTATAGAAAAGGATCTCCTGATTCAATATTAAGTAGTTCTGTGAATTCAATGAAGATTTTCGACATTTTCGACATTATCAATGATACTGAAGAATTTTTAGAAAAAAATGGTTTCATGGAATCATATAAATTTGAATTTAAACTTTTTAAGCTACAACAAATAAACTATTATCTTATGCGTTGTGGAAAAGAATTTCAAGAGGATTTTTTACATAGGTCTAAACTATCTATTTCACACTTAAATTTGAATTCTAAGGAAATTGATAAACTTCCTGAATATTATAGGGGGGTTTACAAAAATATAATACAATTTTCTTCTTATATTGAAGTTAAATTAGAGAATAAAATTCTAAAAATTAAAATAGAAAAAGAAAAAGAATTAAATAAGCAAATTGGACGCCATTGGAATGAATTACATAATTTTAAAAAAGAGTATAATGCTTTAAAAAAGAGGTGTAATCTGGAAATAGAAAAACAAAAGGTTAGTTATGAGTCTCATATTAACATTCTAAACAAATCTATTGATACAAAAAATAAGAAAATAAAGTCTAAAAATAAATTAATATTAGATATGAGGAGCTCAATAAGTTGGAAAATAACAAAACCTTTAAGATATATTAGAAATTTATTAAATGAAATATAATCTTTAACTTTATATTTTTATAATTTTTATATTAAATATATAAATAAATAATTAAAGCATGATACTCTATTAATTTATATTATAGAATCAATAGTTTTAAATATCCTCTTATACAATGTTAAATTGTTTATTTTAATAATTTCTTTGCAGTGATTTATATGAACGAAATATTTTTAATTTGCAATCGACTATATCTTGAATTAGGGGGTTTACCCAAGGTTGTTCTTAATAAAGCTAATAAATTTACTGAAATGGGTTATAAAGTAACTATTCTCACAATTGATTTAAATATGGATTATAAATATATTTCTAAAGAACTTAAAAAAAGAAATCAACTTTTGCCAGATATAAACTTTATTAATTTATATAATTTTTATGAAGATAAAAGTGTTAATTTTGGAAAAAGATTTTTATGTATATTTGAAAACTTTTTTAATAATATAAAATTACGAGAAATAGGTCTTCCTTTAAGAAAACATAAAAACGTTTTTGTTAAAAGATATTATGCATCTAATGGGTTCTGTTATTATATTGAATTATTTATTAAAAATAAACTAAGTTTTAGATTTTTGATTGACAGAGAAAAAAAGGAAATTTTCAAATTTGAAGATGAGGATGCTATTAACAAACATTTTTTTTTAGAGCTTGCTAATAGTTGTAAAGAAAAGCCGATTTTTATTTGTGAAGGGGCTGGCCCCACACCAAGAATATCTAATATTGATAAAAAAATTGCATATTTGATTTCTCAACTTCATTCTAATCCTTATATTGGAAAGAATCATGAATTTGGAGAAAAAATGAGGAAAATTGGAATATTAAATAAAATAGAAAATAATAATTTATTTGTTGTTCTAACGGAAACTCAAAGAAAAGATATTATTAAAGAATTTGGAAATATTAATAATATTATAATAATCCCAAATTCCATACCTGAGTCTAATTTAATCGGAGCTGAAAAAGATAATAATAAAATTTCATTATTTACTAGAATTTCTCCAGAAAAAAATGTATTGGAAGCTATAGATATATTTTATAAAGTTTTAAAGGAAAAACCCAATGCTATATTTGAAATATATGGTAGGGCTTCTAAAGAACTTCCTTCTGAAGTTAAAGAACTTAAAAAACTAAAAAAACATATAAAAAAATTAAACATGGAAAAAAATGTTTTTATAAAAGGTTATGTCAAAGATGTTAATAAGGCTATGGAAGAGTCTTTATTAACTATATTAACTTCAAAAAGAGAAGGATTTGGAATGGTGATAATTGAATCTATGTATAATGCAACCCCTGTTGTTTCTTATGATATTAATTATGGCCCTAGAGATATTATAGATCACGGGGTTGATGGTTATTTAGTTGAAAAAAATAATCAGGATGAAATGGCTAAATATATAATAGAACTATTAAATAACCCTGAAAAAGCTAAAAATATGGGTAAAAATGCAAGAGAGAAAGTTTCAAAAAAATATACAAGTGAAATTATATTTCCTCAATGGAAGGAATTATTTGAAAGTTTATTGTGAATATTTTTAATATTTATTAATTTATTTGTAGATGAATATTATGTTTAATTATGAATTTCCCAAAAATAGAATTTTTTATTTAAATCAATTAAGAGCATTAAAAATTATCGTTATTGGGGTAGTTTTCCTATCATCAATTATTTTAAGCAATCTATTTGCAAATTCTATTAATTTCTCTGTTTCTGATGTTTTTTATTCATTATGCATATTTTATGTTCCAGTTTTTTTAATTTTATTTGGAATTTTCTTGCTTAATAAAAAATATACTTTCTTAGACTTTATAAAAAAAAGGTTTCTAGAAGTTTTTCTAACTTTTTTATTCTGTTATTTCACATATGTCTTAATTTCTCTATCTTTATTAACTAATGGAGGATATTTTTCATCGATAGAATCGATTTTTAGAATTTTATCAGACTCTTACTCTGCAATTAAATGGATAACATTTATTCCACTTTTTTTTCTATCTTTAAGTTGTTTATTACCAGCTAATTTAAATAGAATAAGTTTCATGAAGAAATTTTTAGGGGTTCATTAACATATTGTATTTACATATTAAAACGGTGATTTAATGTATAAAATAAGTATTATCGTACCTGTTTATAATGTAGAACAGTTTTTAGATGTTGCATTAAATTCTATTAAAAAACAAACAATAGGATTTGAAAATTTACAAGTTATTTTTGTAAACGATTGTTCTGATGATTTTTCTGGAGTTATAATAGATGATTTTGCTAAAAAGTATGATAATATTATTTCAATTCATCTAGAAACAAACAGTGGTTATGCGGGAACACCTAGAAATGTAGGAATTAATTATGCAACTAGTGATTATATCATGTTTTTAGACCCAGATGATTATTATGTTAATAATGCCTGTGAGGTTTTATATGATGAAATAATTGAAACTGGCTCAGATATTGTTTTTGGAACATATAAACTTACAAAAGACTCTAATCATAAAATCCAAAAAAATACTTTTAAAAATATTGTTAGAGTCGAGAAAATAGATGAAGAGTTGAATCTTCTTAAATTATACCCTTCAATATGGACAAAAATTTATAATCGGAAATTTATAGTTGATAACAATATTAGATTTCTTGATGGGGTACCTGCACAAGATTTAGTTTTTGTTGTTAATTCATTTTTAAAAGCTAATGGAATAGTATATCTTCCTAATAATATAATAACTTGTTATAATTTTACTAGACAAAAAAATAATTGTTCAGTTTCTCATAATATTTCTAAAAAATATTTATTAGGATTAATAGATGCAAATACTGAACTTTACAATATCATTAAAAATGAAGATAATTTTGTAGAATTATTTTTAATACTTAGAGGGCATATTTCTCACATATTTAATCAATTAATGAAATCAAATTTAGATAAAAAGGATAAAATAGATATTCTAAATTATTTTGGTCCTTTGTGCTCTAATTTAAATGATATTGAGAATTATAGTTTGAATTCTATTTATTGGGAACCTGTTTTTACCAAAGTATCAGATAAAAAATTTGAAGAAGCCTTAGATATTTTGGATTTATTGATTCCAATACTTTATAAGGTTAATAAGCTAAATAATTCAATAAAATCTAAAAATAAACAGATAAAAAGGCTCAAATCCACGAAGTATTGGATTAAATATAAATTAAAAAAATTTTTACACAAATTGTTTTGATTTTTAAACTTGTTTGTTGTTATTTTATTTAAATTAAATAAACACTTTTTTGGCTTGGTTGATTTTTATGGATGATATAAAAGTTTCAGTAATTATTCCTGTTTATAATGTTGAAAAATATCTTGAAAAATGCTTAAGTACTGTTATAAATCAAACTCTCAAGGAAATTGAGATTATTTGTATTAATGATGGTTCTAGTGATAATTCATTTAATATTTTAGAAAAATATTCTGAAAAAGATAATAGAATTTTTATCATTAATAATAAAGAAAATAGGGGAGGAGGATTTTCAAGAAATGAAGGTTTGGAAATTGCAAAAGGAGAATATGTATCTTTCATCGATGCCGATGATTGGGTCGAAGAAGATATGCTTGAATATGTTTATAATGAATCTAAATCAAAAAATTTAGACTTAATATTATTCTTAGCTAAAAACTATGATGATATAAATGAAAGATTTTATGAAACTGATTATTATAATTTTAAATGTTTTGATAAATCATTTGATAATAGGGTATTTTGTCATGATGAAGCTAAGAATTTCATATTTCGTGTAGCTGTTAGTCCGTGGCTAAAATTGTACAAAAAGGATCTTCTAGATAAAAAAAATTTAAAGTTTCCTGAAGAACGTGTAATGCATGACAATCCTTTTTTTTACAATGTTTTTTTAAATGCCAATCGGATTAGTTTGATAAGAAAATATTTTTATTATAGGAGACGGCATAACGCTTCTTTGATTAATATGAGGCCTAAATGGCTATCACATATAGTACCAATATCTAATTTAGTAGTGGAGGCATTTAAAAATAATAATGCTTTTAATGAGTATAAGAATGCTGTAATTAATCGTAAAATCTTTTTAATTAGGGATGAATATAATAAAATGCCTGAAAAGTATCAAAAACTTTTTTTTAAAGAAATTGTAAGAGAATTCACTAATATTCATAAAAATCATGATAAAAATTTAGAATATGCTCTTAACTTAAATCAAAGAAATTTAATTTTTTATACAAATATATTAAATGCAGATTCATTTTCCGAATTTTTTATTTTAAATGAAATATCTAATCTAAAAATTGATTTAAATAATTTTAAGATAAAATTTAAATTATTAAAAAAAGAAAATAAATTTATTAAAAAAGAAAATAAAAATTTGAAATCTAAAATTGAAATAATTGAATCTTCCATTATTTGGAAAATATTAAAAAATATTAAGAAATCCATTAATTTTTTTAGAAAATGATTAAATTATATTCATTATAATTATGCTATATTCTAAAGATAAGAAAAATATTGGTATGACTTTACAATTATTAATCATTTTTTATTATAGTAACTGTACTTACTTTTTGATTATCTCTTAGTTTTATTAATTTTACCCCTTGTGTAACACGTTCACTAGTTTTGAATTGTTTTAATGGGGATCTTATTATAATTCCATCATTAGTGACGACAATGATGTCTTCATCACCATCAATTGACTTTATAGACACAATATTCCCTGTTTTAGGGGTTTTTCGCAATGCTTTAATTCCTTTTCCTCCCCTATGTGTTAAACGATATTTTTCAACATCTGTTTTTTTACCATAACCATTTTCTGTTACCACTAGAATTTTCTGACCTTTTTGAGTAATTTCACACCCAACAACAACTCCCTCATCCATTCTTATGCCTATTGAACCAGATGCATTTCTTCCAGCAACAGAGATCTCTTTTTCATCGAAATGGACAGATTTTCCATTTGAAGATGCAAGGAATATTCTATCATTGCCTTTTGTCTTTTTAACATTTATTAAAGAATCTCCGTCTTTTAGTTTAATGGCTATTTTACCAGTTTTTCTTATTTTGTCAAATTCTTTTAAAGCTGTTTTTTTGACCAAACCATTTTCTGTTGCGAATACACAATATTTAGATTTTTCTTCCTTACTAATTTTTAGTATACTTTTTACAGTTTCTTCTTCACCTAAAGGCAATAAATTTACAATAGGTAGTCCTTTTGATTGTCTAGAATAAATAGGGACTTCATAACCTTTTAAACGGTAAACTTTTCCTTTATTTGTGAAAAATAGGAGATAATCGTGGTTGCTCATGTTAATCATGTTCTCTACAGAATCATCTTCATTTGTAGACATGCCTTTAACACCAACACCTGCACGATTTTGTGTTTTATAGGTATCTTGTTTAATGCTTTTTACATATCCTTTAGTTGTCAATGTCACAATAATATCTTCTTCTGGAATTAAAGATTCATCTTCTATAAATTCGAGGGTAGATTTATCTATAATTGTTTTACGAGGGGTAGAAAATTGATTTTTTATTTCTAAGAGTTCTTCTCTGATAATATCTAAAACTTTATCTTCAGATTTTAAAATTTCTTTTAGTTCTTTAATTAATTTTAAAATTTTATCTAACTCATCACTGATTTTTTTTCTTTCTAATCCAGAAAGTCTACGAAGTTGCATATCTAAAATAGCTTTACTTTGTACTTCACTTAGGTTAAATTTTTCTTTAAAAATCTTTTTTATCTCATCCAAAGTTTCTTTTTCTTTGATAATTTTTATTATAGTGTCAATATTATCTAAAGCTATGTTTAAACCTTTTAAAATATGGGCTCTTTTTTCTGATTTCTCTAAATCAAAGTTAGTTCTTCTTATGATAATTGATTTTTGATATTGAACATAATAATTTATAATTTCAAGAAGATTCAGCCTTTGTGGCCTATTATTAACTAACATCAAGAGATTAATGCTATAATTTGTCTGTAATTGAGTTTTTTTATACAAATTGTTTAATAAAACATTTACATTGTATCCTTTTTTTACATCAATAACAATTCTTATTCCCTCTAATGTAGATTCATCATGTAGGTTTGTTATCCCTTGAATCTGTTTATCTCTTACTAATTCTGCTATTTTAGTTATTAAACTTGTTTTATTCAACTGATAAGGGATTTCTTTTATAATTAATTTAGATTTACCTTTTTTCTCTTCTATTTCGATTTTAGATTGTATTGTAATTGAACCTTTACCTGTTTCATAAGCCTTTTTAATTCCTTTATCTCCGAGAATAGAAGCTGCTGTTGGAAAATCTGGACCTTTAATATATTTTATTAATTCTAATGTTGTTATATTTGGATTATCAATAAATGCAACACAACCATCTATTACTTCTCCCAAATTATGTGGAGGAATATTAGTAGCCATACCTACAGCTATCCCCATACTCCCATTGACTAATATATTTGGAAATCTTGAAGGTAAAACAGTAGGTTCTCTTCTTTGCCCATCATAATTGTCTATAAAGTCAACTGTGCTTTTTTCAATGTTTCTTAACATCTCCATTGAAATTTTAGAAAGACGTGCTTCAGTATATCTGTAAGCACCTGCACCATCCCCATCAATAGAACCAAAATTTCCATGACCATCGATTAAAGTATTACTATAAGTGAAATCTTGTGCCATTCTAACCATTGACTCATAAATTGCAGAATCTCCGTGTGGATGGTAATGCCCCATAATTGCACCTACTGCATTAGCAGATTTTTGATGTTTTTTATTAGGAAGCATTCCTTCTTCATACATAGTATACAGAATACGTCTATGAACAGGTTTTAAACCATCTCTAACATCCGGTATGGCACGTGAAATAATAACACTCATAGAATAATCTAAAAATGAATTTTTCACTTCAGAAGATATATTTACTTTAGTTATTTTGTCAGTTGAATCGTCCATTTTATTCCTCATTATCCCCTATATTATATTTTATTTATTTGTTTCTTATAATTTTTATTAATTTTATTTTATTCCTTTATATCTGATAAACTCCACTAATAAAATCTAAAATTATTTATTTTTTAATAAATATCTAAATATCAAATATTATAATAAATATAAAATATTGTAAATATCAAACATTATAAAATATCAAACATCTAAATTTCTAACATTTAATGCATTTTCTTCAATAAATTTTCTTCTTGGAGCAACTTCTTCTCCCATCAATATTTGGAAAGTTTCATCAGCTAAAATAGCATCATCTAATTCAATTTTAAGAAGGTTTCTAGTTTTTAAGTCCATAGTAGTTTCTCTAAGTTCAATTGAATCCATTTCACCCAAACCTTTCATTCTACTTATTTCATATTTAGTTTTTTCACCTAAATTATTAACATATTCATCAAGTTCGGCCTGGTTTAAAACATATTTATTAGTTTTCCCATGACTTATTTTGAATAAAGGAGGTTGAGCTGCGTATATATGTCCATTTTCTACTAATGGTTTAAAATACCTGTAAAAAAAGGTTAAAAGGAGTGTTCTAATATGTGAACCATCAACATCTGCATCAGTCATAATTATGATTTTGTCATATCTAAGTTTATTAATATCAAATTCATCTCCAATGCCTGTACCAAAAGCAGTTATCAAACTTCTAATTTCTTCATTAGCTAAAACTTTATCAAGTCGTGATTTTTCAACATTTAATATTTTTCCACGAATTGGTAAGACTGCTTGTATTCTAGAGTCTCTACCTTGTTTAGCAGGACCTGCTGCAGAATTACCTTCCACAATAAAAATTTCTGTTTTTTCAACATCTTTACAGGAACAATCTACTAATTTTCCCCATTGAGTTGTAAGTTCTAATCCACCTTTTCTTCTTGTCAGTTCTCTTGCTTTTTTTGCAGCTATTCTTGATTTAGTAGCTGCCATGGATTTTTCAACAATTATTTTAGCTTCTTTTGGATTTTCTAACAAAAATTGCTTAAAACCATTTGAAAAGATTTTTGATGCAATTTTTTTAACTTCTGAATTACCTAATTTTGTTTTTGTTTGCCCTTCAAATTGAGGATTTGGATGTTTACAGGAAATTATCATTGTTAAACCTTCCCTAACATCTGGACCAATCATAGGCTCATCTTTTTCTTTTAAAATCTTTTTATCCTTAGCATATCTCTTTATTTCTTTTGTTAATGCTTGTTTTACTCCTTCTTCATGAGTTCCTCCCTCATGAGTGTTAATATTATTAACAAAAGAATATACTAATTCTGAGTATCCTTTATTGTACTGAAGTGCTACTTCAACGATCACATCATCTATTTTATCTTCTATATGGGCGATGGTTTTGTTTATAGGGGATCTGTTTTTATTTAGCATTTCAATATACTGTTTTATTCCACCATCATATAGAAATTCTTCTTGAATTTCTTCTGTTTTCCTTTTATCAGCTAAAATTATTTTTAAACCTTTATTTAAAAATGCTAATTCTCTTAAACGTGTTTTTAGAATGTCATAATCAAATTCTATTGTTTCAGTAAAAATTTCAGGGTCTGGTTTGAAAGTTACAGAGGTTCCAGTGATTTCTGGATCACAACTTCCAACCACTTTTAATTTTTCAATATCTTTTCCACCATTTCTAAAACTCATTGAATAGATGGACCCTTTTTGGCATACTTCAACTTTTAAAAAACTACTTAATGCATTAACAACACTAGCTCCAACTCCATGTAATCCTCCAGAAACTTTATATCCTCCTTCACCAAATTTACCTCCTGCATGTAAAATAGTAAACACGGTTTCAATAGTTGAAACTCCTGTTTTCGGATGGATACCTGTAGGTATTCCTCTTCCATTATCGATAACTGTAATAGAATTGTCTTCATTTATGGATACTTTTATAAGATCAGAAAAACCTGCTAATGCTTCATCAATACCATTATCTACAATTTCCCATGCTAAATGGTGAAGCCCACGGCTACTTGTTGATCCAATATACATTCCTGGACGTTTTCTAACAGCCTCTAATCCTTCTAATACTTTAATGTCTTCATCGTTGTAGTGTGTTTCATCTGTCATATTTTCTTCTTTAACCTTTATTTTTTTAAAATTTAAATATTATGAATTTAAATATTATGATTATATTAATTTTATTTATAAATTTTATTTATAAATTTTTTTTTTAAAAATTTGGAAATTTTTATTTATTTCAAAATTTTTTTATATTCCATAAATTTCCATAGTTTATAATTTCAATTTCATCTTTTTTAGATGTATTGGTTTTATTAATTTTGGAATTATTAGATATGATATTTTTTGTATCAAAAATAATAGGGTTTTTCATTTTTTCTTTGATTAAATCATAGTCTAAATTTTTATATTCTTCGTGGTCAGATAATATAATGGATATATCAGCATTTTGAATAGCTTCTTCAAAACTACAGTAGTTTTCATTTTCAACATGAGGATCATGAATAGCTATTTCAAAACCTTCTTTTTTTAATAAATCTATACATATCAAGGCAGGACTTTCTCTTGTATCTCCAGTATTTCCTTTATATGCAACTCCTAAAACAGCTATTTTGGCTTTTTCAACATTATTTATATTTTCTAAAATTTCTTTTGTTTTATCAACCACAAATTTAGGCATACTATTATTAGTATCTCTAGCTAATTTAATAATTTTTGCTTCTTCAGGAGCTAAGGAATAAATGAAATAAGGATCAATAGCTAGACAGTGCCCACCAACACCTGGTCCAGGACTATGTATGTTCACTCTTGGATGTTTGTTAGCTAATTCAATAACATCTAGTGCATTTACTCCTATTTTTGAGCATACTTTCGTTAATTCATTAGCTAATGCTATATTAACATCTCTAAATGTATTTTCCATACATTTAGACATTTCAGCAGTTTTAGCCTCTGTTTTCATTATTTTGCCTTTAACAAAAGTCTCATAAACTTGGGCTGATTTGTTAGAGCATTCTTCTGTTATTCCACCAACTATCCTGTCATTATTTATAAGCTCTTCCATTATTTTTCCTGGGAGAACTCTTTCAGGACAATGTGATAAGTATAAGTCTTTACCAATCTCAAAACCCGCACTTTCAAAAATAGGTTTTATAATTTCATCTGTTGACATTGGGGCTATTGTAGATTCAACAATAACAATATTTCCTTTTTCTAAATAAGGAACTATTGATTCACATGCAGAGATAACAAAACTTAAATCACAAGAAAGATCTTTTATATTGTTTGGAGTTGGAACTGTAATTATAAAGACATCACTTTTTTGAGGTTCTAAAGATGCATGATACTTTTTATTATCTATAGCTAGCTTTAATTTTTCTTTCAACCCTGGTTCTTCTATATGAATTTGACAACTGTTTAAACAATCAATAATTTTAGGGTTTATATCAACACCTATCACTTCACAGTTATTATCTGCAAACAAAACTGCTGTTGGAAGACCAATATACCCTTGACCAATTATACAGACTTTCATTATAATCACTAGCTAATTTTATATTATAGAATTAATTAAATTATTTAATAATCTTTTTTGATTTTAATTTAGATATATATTAGTTTTAATAGAAAATTTATATAAATCAATAAGATTTCAATAGTTTAATTTTTTAATTGTTTTTTCATATATTAAAAAGAAAATTACTTTTAATAAGATAATTTTTTTAAATAAAATAGTTTCTTATAACTACTTCTTATTTTTTTTTTTTTTTTTTAAAAAAAAATGATATTTTGTTGTTGTAATTCAATTAAAAAATATGTTTTAATATTTATATAATTTATTTTTAATAGATATATAATTTATTTTTAATAGATAGTTATTAATTAAAATTAATACTAAATTCTATATAATATTAAAATATTTATTAAAATATTTATATCAGTAAAATTAATATTAAGTTTAAATGTATTAATAAGTTTTAATATATAAATTAAATATATTTAATAATTATTTAAGCCAATATTACTTTGAAGCTTATAATAAATTTAAATTTTATAATATATTAAAATTTATATTAATTATTTAATAGGATTATTAATACCTGCATTATTTTATTATACAAAATATTATATTTTCATATCTATTAATAGTATATCGAATTATTCTTTATTTATTAATAGTATATTGAATTATTTCATATTTAGAATTATTTCATATTTGTTAATATTATATTTGCATTTGTATATATATTAATATTATGTTATTATTGAATTAAAATTCTTATTAAATAATTAATTTTCATTTATCTTCTTAATTGAAACATATTTTACTAATTAAGGTTTTTATTAATTTTTTTACAAAATTTATATGAAATTTTAATTTCTAAATCATATTACGATATATTATTTGTATATTGTATAATATATTGTATATTATAAAATTCAATCTTATACAAAATAACTTGCTATTAGTTATTTTTTGAAACATTAAAGGTATTAAAAATATTTATTTAAATATTAAATTTATCAGTGGATTATTATGAATATAACAGTTATTGGAACAGGGTATGTAGGTTTAGTAACAGGGACTTGCTTTTCAGAAATGGGAAATAATGTTTATTGTGTAGATATTGATGAAAATAAAATTAATTCTCTCAAGAACGGCATAATGCCTATTTATGAACAGCATTTAGAAAATATGGTTATCAAAAATCACAAGAAAGGGAATCTTATTTTCACTACTAAATTAAATGAAGGATTAGACATATGTGATA
Source organism: uncultured Methanobrevibacter sp. (assembly GCF_937881195.1). Lineage (GTDB taxonomy): Archaea > Methanobacteriota > Methanobacteria > Methanobacteriales > Methanobacteriaceae > Methanobinarius. The sequence goes on from NZ_CALGFC010000053.1 coordinate 34,377, forward strand.
TTTGTTTTATTGCTGTAGGAACTCCAATGGCATCTGATGGTTGTGCTGACTTGAACGTTGTTTTTCAAGTAGCTAAAAATATCGGAGAATTAATGTCTAAAGATCTTATAATTGTTACAAAATCAACAGTTCCTGTTGGAACAGGAGATAAAATTCAAAAAATTATACAAAAAGAACTTGATAAAAGGGGAGTTAACTATAAATTTCACATGGTTTCAAATCCAGAATTTTTAAAAGAAGGAACTGCTGTTGAAGATTCTATGAGGCCAGATAGGGTTATAATCGGTTCAAACCATGAAAAAACAATAAAAACAATTAAAGAACTTTATTCTCCTTATATTAAAAACAACGATAGATTTATTGTAATGGATATTAGAAGTGCTGAAATGTCTAAATATGCTTCTAATGCAATGTTAGCTACTAGAATTTCTTTCATGAATGAGATAGCCAATATCTGTGAAAATGTAGGAGCAGATGTTAATCAAGTTCGTTTAGGTGTTGGAAGCGATAAAAGGATTGGTTATAGCTTTCTATATGCTGGTTGTGGTTATGGGGGAAGTTGCTTCCCAAAAGATGTTAGTGCACTTATAAAAACAGGTGAAATAGCAGGATATTCTCCTAAAATTTTAAAAGAAGTTGAAAATATAAATAACGAACAAAAAAAAGTTATTATTGACAAAATAAAAAGAAAATTTGGTGAAGATCTTTCAAACCTAAGTTTTGGCCTTTGGGGATTATCATTTAAACCTGGAACTGATGATATGCGCGAAGCTCCATCTGTTGTTATAATTAATGGTTTAATTGATGCTGGTGCAAAAATAAAAGCTTATGATCCTAAAGCTACTGAAATAGCTAAGAATATTTTTGAAAATAATGAAAATATTGAGTTTTGTAATAGTAAATATGATGTATTGGATAATAGCAATGGACTTATTATTGTGACTGAATGGAATGAATTTAGAAGTCCTGATTTTAATGAAATTTATAATAGATTAAATAATAAAATTATTTTTGATGGTAGAAATCAATTTGATAGAGAATTATTAAATAAACTTGGTTTTGAATATTACCAAATTGGTAATTAGTATACTGTAATTATTATTCTGCAACTATGTGCTATAAGTTCTAATTATTTATATTAATTTGTAATTTATATTATATTAATTTTCAACATATTTAGTAATTGGAATTGGATATCAAATTTATAATTAATCATAAAAGAATTAAATGTATTTTTATTTAATAGAATAAAGGAGGATAATATGAAAATATTGATAACTGGATATAATGGAATGTTAGGTTCTGATTTAGTTGAAACATTGAAAAACGAAAATAAACATGATTTAATCCTTACTGATGTTGAAGAATTAGATATAACTAACTTTGATGAAGTTATAAAAGTTTTTAAAAATGAAAAACCGGAAATTGTAATCAATGTAGCTGCCTATACTGATGTTGATGGTTGTGAGACTAATCAGGATTTAGCTTATAATGTTAATTCTATAGGGCCTAAAAACTTGGCTATTGCTTCAAACGAAATTAATGCTAAACTTTTACATATAAGTACTGACTATGTTTTTTCTGGAGAAGAATCTAAACCTTATAAAGAAGAGGATGGAATTGGCCCTAAAAGTTATTATGGTAAAACTAAACTCCAAGGAGAATTATTCATTAAAGAAAACATGGAGGAATATTTTATTATTAGGACTGCATGGCTATATGGGTTTAATGGCAAAAATTTTGTAAAAACAATGTTAGAATTATCAAAAAACAATAATAAAATCACTGTTGTTAATGATCAATATGGTTCTCCTACATTTGCAAAAGATCTGTCTAAAAGTATTTCTGAAATTATAAAAACAGATAAATATGGGGTTTATCATGTTACAAATAGTGATAGTTGTACTTGGTATGAGTTTGCAAAACAAATATTTGAATTAGCAAATATTGATGTTAATGTTATCCCAGTAACTACTAAAGAATATCCAACACCAGCTGAAAGACCAAAATATTCTGTACTTTCAAATGAAAAATGGGAAAATAATGGTTTTAAAAAATTAAGATCATATAAGGATGCTCTTAAAAGTTACATTGAACTTGAATTAGAAAATAGTGAATAGGAGGTGTTTTAATGAAAGGCATTGTTCTGGCAGGAGGTTCTGGAACTCGACTTTATCCAATCACAAAAGCTATTTCTAAGCAACTTATTCCTTTATATGATAAACCAATGATTTATTATCCAATATCGGTTTTAATGCTTGCAGGTATTAAGGAGATACTTATTATTTCAACTCCTCATGATCTTCCTCAATATAAGAAATTACTTGGGAATGGTGAGGATTTAGGTATTTCTTTTTCTTATTGCGAACAAAAAGAACCAAAAGGGTTAGCTGAAGCTTTTATAATTGGAGAAGAATTTATTGGTTCTGATAATGTTGCCTTAGTTTTGGGAGATAATGTTTTTTATGGCCATAGATTGACCGAAATATTGAAAAATGCAGCTAAATTAGACCAAGGTGCAATTATTTTTGGATATTATACTAATAATCCTGAAGATTTTGGTGTTGTAGAATTTGATGATTATGGAAATGTCTTATCCATTGAAGAGAAACCAAATAATCCAAAATCGAATTATATAGTTCCTGGACTTTATTTTTATGATAATAATGTCATCAAGATAGCTAAAAATGTTAAACCTTCACTTAGGGGTGAATTAGAGATAACTTCTATCAATGAAGAGTATTTAAAACAAAATAAACTCAAAGTTGAACTTCTTGGTAGAGGCATGGCTTGGCTAGATACAGGTACCCATAATGGTCTTTTAGAAGCAGCTAACTTCATAGAGACTGTTCAAAAAAGGCAAGGTTTATATATTGCTTGCTTAGAGGAAATAGCTTATTATAAAGGTTATATTTCTAAAGAGAAGCTTATTGAAATATCTGATAATTTGAAAAAAACAGATTATGGTAAATATCTGTCTAAGTTAGCTAATAATCGATAAATGATATAATACTTATAAATTTTTAATAATGATTATCAATTTAATTATGATTATTATTAAAAATAATGTTATTATAAATTATTAATAATTATAATAAATTTTTCATGAGCAATATTAATAATCATGATAATAATTTAAAAATTGATAATACATAATTTTGAAAAATAATGTATAATAAATAAAATAGTATATTAAATAGTATATTCTAAATTATAGAATATAAAATGCTTTTTGATAATTATTTAATCTTGAAAAGTTGCCTTCATTATATTTTAAAAGGCAATTTAATTGTAAAATATAAAAATTTTTGCTTTCATAAAGAAGTTTGTAAAAATTTTTATTTTTATGATATTATATTATAATGTAATAACTATATTTATGTAATATGGTAATAGTTTGGCTAATAAATTATTAATTTAATTAATTGTAGTTAATAATTAGTTATTAATTTATATTATTAATTTATATTATTAATTTAATTTGAAATTTCATAGGTTCAATTATATAATTTTTAAATTTGCTTAGATTTAAATTTAAAATTAGTAGCTAATTTTTGAAATATATAATTATGAATTTTTTTAGAAGATAAATTTTTCAGTTTATTATTTTATTGAAACATTTTACATATTTTTGTTTACTTAATTAAATATTTTATTTGATATAAAGGTGTATTTTTGTGCTGAATAATCTTAAAAAATTTTTGGTTTTAAATAGTGTATCATCTGCTACTTCATCATCAACATTGGGAAGTTTTAATGATAAGGTTAAAAAAGTTAGATTGCTAAAATATGATAATTTAAGAGGTTTAGGGATATTATTAGTAGTTTTATTCCATTTAATGAATCCTTTTTCTAGTGTTCCTTTTTATGGTGCAATTGCGAAAAGTTCTATGATTATTATAATGCCAGTTATATTTTTTGTAAGTGGATACTTTTCTAAGGTTGATGAAAATACTGAAATAAAAGCTTTTAAAGGGATTTTTATACCCTATATATTCTTCTGTACACTTTGGATTATATTCACAGTTATAGTATTAGGTTCTAATATTCCTGAAATGCCTTATATAGTCCCTGCAAGAGGTTTATGGTATTTATTAACTCTATTTTTAATGAGATTATTCCTACCAATATTTGTCAGAATTAAGTATTTCTTCTGGATAATGATAGCAGGATCTTTATTAATAGGCGTAGTTACTTTTGGATCAAATATATTTGCATTCACTAAGTTTATTTATTATTTGCCTCTTTTCATGTTAGGTTATTATTTTAAAAACTCTGATTATTACTTAAACACAATTAATCCTAAATTAAAAGGGTTATTTTTAAAAATAAAAGATTTCTTTGTTAATTATAAATTAATAACCTTTGGAATTTTAGCTTTATTATTAATATCTCTTACTTTTGTATTTAGAACATATCCTTCAGGATTTTTTTCTTTTGAACTTAGCTATTCTCAACTAGATTTAGGTAATAAAATTGGAATGTTAATGAGATTGCTTGTGCTTCTTGCTAGTTTATTTGCTGTAATATTGATGAACTATCTCATGACTGACAAAGAAACATTTCTAACTAAAATAGGTAAAAATTCATTAGCTGTCTATGTTTTACATTTTTACTTCACTAGAATATTAGATATATACTTTATACATTCTGATCTAGGGTCATTTTTATTGGATAATCCTTATTTGGCCGGTGTTTACATTGTAATAACTGCTTTAATAATCACATATGTTTTATCAAGAGATTTCATAACAAACATATTAAATAAGATATTTGACATAATATCTAAAATATTTATTAAGCCTGCTCCTAATTAGGCTTATTTATATTTTAAAATTTTAATTTATACTATACTATTATGGGTTTATGTGTTACTGAATTGATTAAATAAGATTAATTCTACTAATTAATAAATTAATAAATTCACTCAATGATTTTCATGAAAACGGAATTAATTATAAAAGAATGCATTGTTAAGAGTAATAATCTATATATTAATGTTAATTGTGATATTGATTATGATCCTGATGTTTTTGAACCTAAATTAAAAATAAATTTTTTTAATGGCAAAAATAATTTGATATTGCCTGTTCTAATTACTAATAGGCGATATATATCTTTTAAAAATTTAGATTCTTTAGAATTTTCTCAAAAATTTGAAATAAATGATATATTTCTAGATAAAAAATGGAAAGAAATTAAATTTTATTTATCTTTACACTATGGAAATCATATTGTTACAGATTTTTCTTTTGATTTGGATAACGATATAAATAATGATTTTGTTTCAAAATACCTCATTGAAAATGATGAAAATCAGATTAAATTAATTAAAATAAACGATAAGAATAATTTAAATATTTTAAGGCATGTTTTATCACTTTTTATAAGAATAATAGCACTAATTATATCAATATTTTTAATTCCTTTCTTTATTTTCGAATCTATTTTTATAATGATCAAAACTCCTGATTTAAATTCTTCAGGAGGAGATTTATATTTAGAAGATAAAAATGTTATTAAAAGAGGAATAAGACATATATTATGGAGAATATCTTCATTTTCCAATTTTCCCGTTGAAAAATTATTTATAAATTTCAAAAATTACATGTTAAATAAAATTTATCAATTAGCTGTATTAATCTATCAAAAAGAAAATACTGTAATGTTTATCTCAGAAAGAGGACAAAATTTAACAGGAAATCTCAAATTTGTGTATGATTATATAAAAAATAATGAAAATACTAAAAACGTTAATATTAAGGTTTCAACCATAAATCAAAGTTTTCCAATTACTAGCTTTAGTCATAAGTGGAATACTTACAAGGATATGGCTAGTTCTAATGTTATTTTATTAGATAATTATTTTAGCCCAGTAAATATTTTGAATTTTAATAATCAAACTTTAATTCAGTTATGGCATGCAGCAGGTGCTTTTAAAACTTTTGGATTTACAAGATTTGGAAGACCTGGAGGCCCAAAACTTGATTCTAAAAATCATAGGAAATATGACATGGCTACAGTTTCAAGTAGTGCTGTTATAGACTGTTATTCAGAGGCTTATGGAGTTTCTTCAGATAAAATTCTTCCATTAGGTATCCCAAGAACAGATATATTTTTTGATACTGATTATATTGATTCAACTAAAGAAAATTTCTATAAAAAATATCCTCAGTTAAAAGACAAGAAAATTATACTATTTGGGCCTACATTTAGAGGAACTAATAGAAGAAATGGCTATTATCCTATAAAGAAATTTGACCCTGTTAAAATTTATAATGATTTGAATCAAGAATATGCAATAATTATAAAAAGACATTTTTTTATAAACAATAAATTTAAAATTCCTAAGGAATATTCTGATTATATACTTGATTTGGACGTTAATGAAGATATAAATGATTTACTTTTTGTCACGGATATTCTAATTACAGATTATTCTTCTACGGTATTTGAGGCTTCTTTATTAGATGTTCCAATGATTTTCTATGCATTTGATTTAGATGATTATATTTCTAATCGTAGCTTTTATTTTGAATATAAGAGCTTTGTCCCTGGAAAAATAACTTATACTCAAGATGAGCTAATTAATTCTATTAAAAATAATGATTTTGAGAACTATAAAATAAAAGACTTTAAGGATAAGTTCTTTGAAGAGGTTGATGGGAAATCAACAGAAAGAATTATAAATTATATTTGTAATGTTTTAGAAAAAAATAAAAAGAAATAGAATAAAAATAAAAAATAAGCTAGATAATAATGGCTAATAAATAAAAATTAAATAAAAATTAAATTAAATAAAAATTAAATAAAAATTAAATCATATTAAAAAAACTAAAAATAAAACAAAAAATAGAGAATATTATAGCTTAAAATCCTATTAAACATCTCTATAATCTATTTCATTAGTATATGTAATATTATTTATTTTATTTTTCTGAATATTGTTTTTTATGAACTGATTATTGAAGGCTTTATTAACAACAATACCAATACCTGAATTGCTAATTATTCTATTTAACTTAATATAGTTATTATCTGAGCGCTCTAAAAACAAACCATGCTTTCCGTTATATTTTATTGTATTTCTGATTATCGTATTTCCTTTGTTTTTTTCTTCACCAGAATACAATAATATGCCAAATAATGAATTTTTGTAAATTAAATTTTCACGAACTATATTTTTAGTAGCGGCATCTAAAATAACTATTCCACAAGAATTATTATTATTTCTTATTTTATTTGAAAGTATTTTGTTACTTGAACCATAAATAATAATGGATCCATCATAGGGTCTATTATAAGCAGGATCATAGAAAATGTATCCAGAACTTTTATGATTTTCTACAATATTTTTTTGTATTGTGTTATATTTTCCTTTAACTGTTATTTGTTGTAATGTTAAACCAGAAACTTTTGTTTTATCAGCATTAATCGTTAATGACCTAATTTTTACCTTACCCTTTGTCTTAATAGTAATTGACTTCTTCAATGTTAAATCTAAGTTTTTATGATTTGCTGTTTTAAAAATAACAACATCTTTATTTTTAACATTCTTAAAAATACTTTTAATTTTCTTATCAGAATCTTTTTTATCTATTTGGTATGTTTTAGCATCAATTCCACTCATTCCAATAACTAGAGTAGAAAACAATAAAACTACAATTAAAACATGTTTTAACTTCATAATTTCACCCACTATTAAAAAGATAAATAGGCTGACACTTTTATTTCTAATTATGCATTTTATTTATCTTTTATCCTTTTATCATTCGAGATATCTTTCCTTTAACTTTTTGGAAAAATGTCCTATTTTTTAGTTTAATTTCATTTTTAAGTTTTTTATTTTCTTTATTTAATTTTTCATTATTTTTTGTTAGTTTATTTATCTCTCTATTTTTTTTCGTGATTTGATTTACCATGTCCATACTTGGTCTTAGCCATTTGTCAAGAGTGGTTTTCATTAATTGGAATTGGAATTCTTTTTGTTCTTCTTCAGTAAAACTAGTTTTTTTGATATCTTCAATAGTATTTTTATCTTCATTTTCATTTATAAATTTTTTTATTGTCCCTATTAATTTTTCACGAGTTTCTAGATGTTTTCCCCAATTTGGAGCAGGGTTCATAAAATCAAAATTATATTTGTCTTGCATAAAATCCTCAGGGCTAACACATTCAACCCAATTTCTATATGGATCAAACCTTGACCATTTAGGATTTAATGGTATCCATAAGACTGGTACTCCCATTGCTAGGCAGGGTAGTGTTGCATGTAGTCTTATTGTTACTACGCATTTAGCATTTTGATAGATTTTTAGTCGTTCTTCAACATTTTTGGCCCTTTCTTCCCAAGTCATTTCATAGAATTGATTTTCAGGGTCACGATTTATGTGAGTATAATTTCTTATCTCTATATCTTCACCTTTCAATTGATTTCTTATTTTTTCTTCTACATCTTTTGGTAAATCAACTAGACAAATATATTCTTTTTTAGGTTTAGTTTTTTCAAATTCTGGTAATGTTAGTGTGATACAACCTGAAAAAAAGCTATCTATTGAAAGTCTTTTAAATGATCTTTCGGTTGGCTTGTCTCTGCATCCTATAGGCCCATAACTTCTTAAATAATCTCCACCCAAACCTTCAAACCCTTCATCAACTAAGGGAGATGCTTTCCCTTCTATTGTCTTCCTTATCATGTGCATTCCTACGAATAGGGGGAGTATGTTTTGGGATGGTGGCCAGTTCCATTTTTTCCTAAACATCCATGCACTCATTATGACACTTACTGCTTCATTGTTTTCACTTTTGAATGTGTCTAATTCTTCTCTATCGACCATATAGTCTATTTGAGGTAGGAATCTTGATGATGCGTAAGCTTGAATATCATCACCTAAATTTTTTGTATATCTATGATATAATACTCCATATTTCATTTAATTTGCTCCAAATTTAGATTTTTATAGTAAATAAATTATATAATTAATAATATGGCATTTAATGATATATTTTTAATAAAATTTTGCCATGTAATATTTTTAAATAAATTGTGAGTTTTTATTTTTTCAATTCTCTTTTTAACTCTTCTATTTCATTAACCATATCCATACTTGGTCTTAACCATTTATCAAGAGCGTTTTTCATTAATTGGAATTGGAATTCTTTTCGTTCTTCTTCAGTAAAACTAGTCTTTTTGATATCTTCAATAGTAGCTTTATCTTCATTTTCATTTATAAATTTTTTAATTCTTTTAATCATTTTTTTTCTAGTTTTCAAATGATCTCCAGAATTTGGATCAGGATTTACAAAATCAAAGTCATAATTGTCTTTCATAATATCTTTAGGACTTACTACTCTAACCCATTTTCTATATGGATTAAATCTTCCCCAATTAGGACTTTTTAAAACCCATAAGACTGGTACTCCCATTGCTAGGCAGGGTAGTGTTGCATGTAGTCTTATTGTTACTACGCATTTAGCATTTTGATAGATTTTTAGTCGTTCTTCAACATTTTTGGCCCTTTCTTCCCAAGTCATCTCATGGTAAGGTTTTTTAGAATCACTATTTATATGGCTGTAAGTTCTTACTTCAATATTTTTCCCTTTTAATTTGTTTTTTATCTTTTTTTCCACATCTTTTGGCAGATCAACTAGACAAATATATTCTTTTTTAGGTTTAGTTCTTTCAAATTCTGGTAATGTTAGTGTTATACAGCCAGAAAAGAAACTATCTATTGAAAGTTTTTTAAACATTTTGGCTGTTATCTTATCTCTGCACCCTATAGGTCCATAACTTCTTAGATAGTCTCCACCCAAACCTTGGAAACATTCATTAGTTATTGGGGATGCTTTTCCTTCAATGCCTTTTCTTATCATGTGCATTCCTACGAATAGGGGGAGTATGTTTGGGGATGGTGGCCAGTTCCATTTTTTCCTAAACATCCATGCACTCATTATGACACTTACTGCTTCATTGTTTTCACTTTTGAATGTGTCTAATTCTTCTCTATCGACCATATAGTCTATTTGAGGTAGGAATCTTGATGATGCGTAAGCTTGAATATCATCACCTAAATTTTTTGTATATCTATGATATAATACTCCATATTTCATTTAATCTGCTCCAAAAATAGTTTTCTGTGAAAAATGCCACATGATTTTTATTATTATAAAATTCTGAATAATTATTATAAATAATTTATATTGTAATATTATTACTATTTGTCTCTTAATAATATTTATACTAGTAAAATTAGAGTTTTAAATTAGATTATTAATTAATTTATAATTTTTATTATTTTAATTATATTATTTTAAATTTCAATATTTTAAATTATAATTTTTTAAATTATAATATTTTAAATTATAATATTTTTTATATAATAATTTTTTATTTTTTAAATTATAATTGCCTTATTATCTCTTTAAATATTAATTTTTAATATTTATGCTTAGTATTTATACTACTATTGTGATTTCTTATAATTTCAGATATTTTCTATAATTTCGGATATATTTATTCTATTATATATTTAATTATTATTTATATATAATTTTTATATAATAATATTTTTAATAATATTATTTACTTTTATCTTCTTTTATTCATATTCAATTTTATATTTATATTTTTTAGATTTTTTATATAAAATTTAATTATTTTACAATATAGTTATTTTATAAGGTAATAATTAAAAAAATAAATATTAGTTCTTTTAATTAAATTTAAAATAATTTAGTAGCTTATTATATATATTATTTTGAGAAAGAAGATTTTTAATTTCATTATTTTCATTAATTTCGACTTTCCAGCTATTTTTCGCAATTTTAAATTCTTTAACTCTTTCTTTAACTTCTTCCTTTTTCAATTTTGAGGTTGTTTCAATAGGGAGTGATGAATTTTTTCTTAATAAATCATCTATAGGAAGTTTTTTAAGATTAAAATCTTCATCATAAGCAGTTTTAATCTTATTTTTTTTCCAAAATTTTAAATAGTTATTAAATCTATCGGTATGGCCTTTTTCAGGTGAATTAAAATCAACATTTTCAATAATATCCAAAACTGAATCAAATTCAATTAATTCATTTTCAGTTATATTTGTCAATCTATGAAAATCTGCTAATTCTCGCATTCTTCCATCTTTAACAATCATTATACTTGGTGTACCTGCTATTGTGGCCATTATATTTCCATGCAATCTTGCTCCAAAGCTTAAATCAATCTTTTTTAAAAAATCTATCCATCCTTGGGCATTTATTGGGGCTCGAACACGGTTATTTTTGTAAGCTGGTGATTCCAAATCAACTGGATACACTTCGCTTTTTTGTTTTAGATTTGGTCTTCCGATATATGTTAATCTAAGTTCTGATCTCCATTGTGGAATAAAATAGTAATTTGAAAATTCTTGCATTGTTTTAAAAATAAAATTATTTATTTTTGAGGAATATAAACCAGAATTTATAGATATTAGAGATTCTTTTGTTATCTTTTTATCTCTAATTTTTAAATGATTTCCAAATGAAAACATTGCTGGACAACCAATCACCATGAAATCTTTTTTTTCTTTAAATCCTAAATTAGACAAATAATTCCCTGTTATTCTGCCCCTTACTCCTATAATAGTTCCATTGTCACGGATTGCATTTATAAAATTAGTAACATGTTCATCAAATGGAAAATTTTCATATCCATCACTTTTTATATCTGTAGAAACTCCAATTCCTGCAACAACAAAAGGAATTTCAAGATTTTCAATGAAACTAGTGTATTTTATCAAATGATTTATAAATCCTTCTCTAAATCCATTTGCCATAGGACAGATATATGCTGAATACTTTTTATTAATCATTTCAGCATCTTTTAATGTTATTCTTCCTCTATCTACACCATAATAGTCAGGTAAAAGTTCTGTTTCTTTGTTTATTAATGTCCTATAAACTCCAAATTGATATGCTAAATTTCCTAAATTTCCTCCAAATGCATTTCTTGCAATAAGTTGTCCTGGAGTAAAATTCATTAATGGAGATGTTCCAGATCTAACTAATATTTTCATAAACAATCACTTTTTGTTTGTAAATAATAAGTTTGTAGATAGATAACCACTCAAACAATCAATCATCTTAAAATACTTTTTGTAAATTTCATATATATTTATTTATCCATTTTATTTTTTAAAATTCTACAAAATCTTAATTTTCTTAATAATCTATAATTATTTTATATTATATCCATTATTAAATTATTTAATAAATTATAATATTCATTTTAATAGATTATAATATTTCAAATATTTAAATATTAAATTCAATAATAATATTAAGTTTTGATAATTTTTAATTTAAAATATGTCTTTTTTATACTATTATAATTAGATTCTTGGCACTTTTATAATTAGAATAATTTATAATAATAATTAAAATTATTATTTTTATAATATAATTAATATAATATAATTAAAATATTATTTTAATTAAAATATTATTTTTATAAAATAACTAAAATATTATTAAATTTATACTATAATTATAAATGTTATAAATTATAAAATTTTATTAATATGCACTTTATATACAAATTTATTTGCATTATTCTTTGAAATACTTAAAACAGTAGAAAAATTTGATTTAAGTATTGCTTCTGGATTAAATTATAGGTAATTGTTGTTTAAATTAAGTAATTATTGTTTAAATTAAAATTTACATACTTATTATTATTTTATTTTATTAATATTTGAGGAAATAACATGATATTTGCAGCTATTTTAGCAGGTGGAACAGGAACTAGGATGGGAAATGTCGAGAAACCAAAGCAATTTTTATTATTAGGAAAAAAGCCTATTATAATACACACTATTGAGAAATTTTATATAAATGAAAATTTAGAGAAAATAGTTGTATTATGTCCAAAACAATGGATTAATTATACTGAAGACCTTGTAGCTAAATATATACCAAATTCTAAAAAAATCGTGGTTATAGAAGGAGGTAGCATTCGTAATGAAACTATTATGAATGCTATTAGTTATATAGAAGACAATTATGATGTTGAAGATGAGGATATTATTATTACTCATGATTCAGTTAGGCCCTTTATAACTCATCGAATTATTGAAGACAATATAAAATTTGCAAAAAAATTTGGGGCTTGTGATACAGTAATTCCTGCAACAGATACAATTGTAGAAAGTAATAATGGTAATTTCATTACCAATATTCCAAATAGGCAAAATATGTATCAAGGGCAAACTCCTCAGTCATTTATTTTAAAAAAATTAAAAAGACTTTATAATATGGTTCCAGAAGAAGATAAAGAAATTTTAACAGATGCTTGTAAGATTTTTACAATTAACAATGAAAAAGTTTCACTTGTTAATGGAGAAGTTACTAATATTAAAATTACATATCCTAATGATTTGAGAGTAGCAAATTCAATTTTAAAAGGAGAATAATATAGTTAAAATAATATAGAAAATAAAATATATATTTTGTGAAATTGGATTTTTTAAGAAAATATATCGGTTGAAACAATGATTAATACAGTATATCGCTTAGTTTCTCCAAAATTATTTGAAGAAATTTATGATGAAGCAGAAGATTTGGAAAATAATGTTGTGGTTAGACCTACTTATCTATCAATCTGTCAGGCAGATCAAAGATATTATAATGGAAGTAGGGATCCTGAAACATTAGCTGAAAAACTTCCAATGGCTTTGATACATGAAGGAATTGGGGAAGTTGTTAGTGATAATACTGGAACTTTTAGAGTTGGTGAGTTGGTAGTAATTATTCCAAATACTCCAATGGAGAAAGATGAAGTTATATCTGAAAATTATTTAGAAAGTAGTAAATTTAGGGCTAGTGGTTTTGATGGATTTATGCAGGATTATATTATTTCAAATCCTGAAAGACTTGTTAAATTACCTAATAATATTAATAAAGAAGTTGCTTCATTTACTGAACTTATTAGTGTAAGTGTTCATTCAATTACTAGATTTTCTAAAATTTCTCATAATAGGAAAGATAAAATCGGAATTTGGGGTGATGGAAATTTAGGTTATATAACCTCTCTTTTACTTAAAATATTTTTCCCAGAATCTAAAATCATCATATTTGGAAAAAATGAAGAAAAACTAAATATATTTACTTTTGCTGATGAAACATTTAAAATTAATGAAGTTCCTCAGGATTTGAGAGTTGATCATGCTTTTGAATGTGTTGGTGGTAGAGGCTCACAACTTGCAGTAGATCAAATTATTGATTTAATTAATCCAGAAGGAACTATTTCTCTTTTAGGAGTTTCTGAATATTCAGTACCTATTAATACTAGAATGATTCTTGAAAAAGGTTTATTTTTATTTGGAACTAGTAGGAGCGGTAGAAAAGATTTTATTAAAACAATAGGGTTATTTGAAAAATATCCAAAAATATTGAAATATTTAGAAAATATTGTCAATGATGTTGTTGAAATTAACTCTTTAAATGATATTAATCTAGCTTTTGAGAGAGATTTTAATTCCGATTTTGGTAAAACTGTTCTTGTATGGAAAAAATAATTTTTAATATTTATATTTTCAATTTTGTTTTTGCCTTAATAATAAAATCATTTTCATAAAATTTTATATTATAAATAAATTTAACACTATAAATTTATTAACAATGATGACAAAATAAAAATATTATCGTCTTCTATAATAGTATTTTTAATATAATACTTACATGATATTTTATTAAGATACTTTTTAGTAGATTTATTAATTTAATCATTGATATTTATTAATTTATTATTAGATTTATTATTATATTACTAGATTTATTATTATATTACTAGATTTATTAATTTATATGGGATTTATTATTATATTACTAGATTTATTTTATTTAAATTTATTAAATTCTAGTATTTGTTAGTATGTTTATTGAATCATATTTTTTTTATAATTAATCTTATTTAAATTGATTTTTTCATAATTGGCACACGTTTGAGGATAATAATGGCATTTGAAAGTATAACGAACAATAGGTTTATTCTAAATTTCATGAAATATAGGTATCTATTGTATGAACTTGTTAAAAAGAGTGTAAAGCTAGAATATCGGAGATCCTTTTTAGGGATTTTTTGGATATTTTTAAGTCCTTTATTATATACAATTGTTTTAACCATAGTATTTTCAACTTTTTTAGGTAGAACTATTGAAAATTATCCTGTTTATTTATTATGTGGGAGATTAGCTTTTGATTTTTTTTCAGGAGGAACAAAAGCTTCTTTAAATTCATTAAAAAAGGCTTCAATTATAAAAAGGATTTATGTTCCGAAGTATATATATCCTTTAGCTAGTGTTCTTGGGAAATATGTAACATTTTTAATGTCATTAATTGTTTTAGCTCTTCTTGTAATTGTTACAGGAGTTGTTTTAACTTGGCATGTATTTTCATTAATTTTGCCATTCTTTCTTTTGTTCTTTTTGACATTAGGTGTTGGTTTGACACTTGCTACAATTGTAGTTTTCTTTAGGGATGTTCAACATTTATGGGGAGTTTTTACTACCTTGTTGATGTGGTGTAGTGCATTATTTTATCCAGTATCAATTGTTCCTGAGAAATATCAATTTATTTTCCAATATAATCCGATATTTCAGATAATTGACATGATTAGAAGATCTGTAATTTATGGGCAATCATATGATCCCTTTCAAGTATTTTATGTTCTAGGGATAACAATATTTTTCCTTGTATTGGGTATTGCTCTTTTATTTAAGTATCAAGACAAGTTTATACTTTATATTTAGGTGATAATTTGGGTGAGAAGGTTATTGATGTTGATAATGTTTCTGTAAGGTTTAACTTAAAAAGACAAGGAAAATTTAGCATAAAAAACTATTTTAAAGATCTTAAAAATAGAGAATTAATGTTTCAAGAATTTTGGGCTCTTCAAAATATTAACCTTGAGGTTGAAAAAGGAGATAGGTTAGCTATATTGGGATTAAATGGGGCAGGAAAAAGTACTTTACTTAAAGTAATTGCAGGAGTAATGAAACCAAGTAAAGGGACTGTTGAAACTAAAGGAAGAGTAGTTCCATTATTAGAATTAAGTACAGGTTTTGACAAGAGTTATACTGGACGAGAAAATATATTTCTTAGAGGGGCAACTCTAGGTTTTTCAACAAAATATATGGAAGAAAAATTTGATGAAATAGTTGATTTTGCAGAGATTAGAAAATTTTTAAATGTTCCAGTATCAAATTATTCCTCTGGAATGAGAGCAAGATTAGGTTTTTCAATTTCAACAATGGTTAATCCAGATATACTCATTTTAGATGAAGTTCTATCAGTTGGAGATGCTAAATTTAGGAAAAAGAGTTTTAAAAAAATGATGTCTCTGATAGAAGATAGAAATACTACTGTTTTATTTGTATCTCATTCAATAAAACAAGTTAAAGATTTATGTAATAAAGCAATATTATTAGAAAATGGTAAATTAATAATGGAAGGGAATGTAGACGACGTTGCTGAATTATATACTGAAAGTGTTAATAAATAAATTTTTAAAGGTTATTTATTATGAATTTTAAATATAAATTATTTGCTTCTATATTTAATTTTTTTAGTTTTTTCACTAGTGAAAAAAAAATTAGAAATAATAAAAATGTTTCATTTATTATGGATGAAATAGATGAGATTTCTTTAAATAGCAATTTATCTTATATAAAGAGGGAATTAGATAATAGGGACAATTTTAAATATAATTATATTTATAAATCTAGCTATTCTTTTGATAAATCAAAATCATTTAAAGATAAATTTAAAAAATTTTTTTATTTATTAAACTTCTTTTTTATAAAAACATATAAATTATCTAAATCTCATTTTGTTTTTTTAAATGATAATTTTTTCCCAATTGCATATATGAACTTTAAAGATAATATTAAAATAATACAGTTATGGCATGCTCCTGGAGCTTTTAAAAAATTTGGATTTCATACTACAGATGATAATAATATTAAAGAATTATTAAAAATGAGTGGAAGTAAAATTGATCATTTAATTGTTACATCATCTAATATTTCTGAAATTTATCAAAAAGCATTTCAAGTTGATGAAAAAAAGATATTGCCATTTGGAATTCCTAGAATTGATTACTATTTTGACAAAAATAATATTAATCCGGATAATGTAAGAAATATCCGAACAAAATTTGAAGAAAAGTATCCTGAAGTTAAAGGGAAAAAAATAGTGCTTTATGCTCCGACATTTCGTGAAAATAAATCTTTAAATGATAAAATTACGGTTAATTTTGATGGAAACCTATTTAAATCAAATTTAGGAGATGAATATTTTTTAATATTTAAATCTCACCCAAAATATAATATTTCCACGGTTAAAAATTCAATTGATATATCTAAACACGATAATGTTCAAGAAATTTTGCTGATTTCTGATATTTTGATTACGGATTATTCTTCTATAATGATAGAGTTTGCTGTTCTCCTTAAACCAATTATTTTCTATCCTTTTGATTTAGAATATTATATTTCAAATGAAAGAGGTTTCTATTTTGAATATAATGATGTGCCTGGACCTATAGCTAATGATACTAATGAAATAATTGAAATCATAAAAAATAATAATTTTGACATTGATAAAATTAAAAAATTCGTATTTAGAAATTATGATTACTTAGATGATAAATCTTCTAAAAGAATAGTTGACTACATATTGTCAGAAAATTAGGCTAATTTCTTATTTTCAGAAATATTTTTTTTATTATATAGTATTCACTATTTTAATATTATTCTCATTAATGCTTCTTTTAAAATAATAATAACCTTATTTAAGCATATGTTTTTTATTTATTTTTATTTAATTTATTATAATTTTTAATAACTTTTATATATATTTAAATAATTTTAAATCTATATTTATTTTATATAATATTTTTAATCTTATTAAAAATGAGCATATTATTTATTATATCTATTATTTAGTTATATAATGAATTCTAATTATATATAATAAAGGTGTTATATGAAACCAATACTTGAAATCACTGATCTAAATATTATTAATAGTATATTAAACATGTCTATATCAATTAAATTTAGATATGATGATATCAATGTTCCTAGATTAGGAATTATCTTTAGTAATGAATTAGAGAATAGAAGATTGCCTTTTAAAATTACAAGTTTTAACATAGATCATGTTTCGAAATGTTGTTTCATATCAGCTAATGAAAAATTTGAAATTGATAATCTTTTTTTGGATAAAGATTTTATTGGAGATATTAATATTAATTTTAGCTTGATTTATGGTAATGAAATTATCGAAAATTTTTCAATTAAATATCTTAATAGAAATAGGCCAGCCAATTTTAAAAAAATGTATTACCTTCCAAAATTTGAACTAAATAAATTATATTTGGAACCAAATGAAGAGATATTGAGAAATTTAATTAATAATAAGCAAGATATTAAATACAGAACATTGAAAAAGTTAAATAGCTTTTTTTTAGGAATTATTTCAATCATATCTTTTCCTTTTTTCTTCATTGATGGCTATTTAGCTTCAAAAGGTTTAGTAGATAAGTCACCAAATTTTTATCAAAAAAATAATACATTTGGGTCTATTTTAATGCATATAAATTGGAAAACATCAATTTTAGCTGGTTTTATATATAGCAAAAGATTGTTAAAAATAGGAATTATGGGGTTTCTTTATAAATTTTTTAAGCATAAAAAAATTGTAAATAATAGAATCTTATTCTTGTCTGAAAGAAAAAACTATTTGTCTGGAAATTTTCAATCTGTTTATAATATTTTAAGTAATGATAATGAAATAGAAATTGTTAAGTTTTTGTTAAATAAAAAAATTAAAGATTTTAATATTTTTGACATGATTCATTTTGTTAACTTTATTTCTACTTCTAAAATAATATTATTAGATGATTTCTATCCTAATATTCATAATTTTAATCTTAAAAATGAAGTAAAACTTATTCAACTATGGCATGCAGCAGGAGCTTTTAAAACTTTTGGATTTTCAAGGTTAGGTAAAATTGGAGGGGTTGATCAGAGTTCTTCAAACCATCGTAGTTATGATTATGCAATAGTAAGTTCTAATGAAATAAAAAGATTTTATAGTGAAGGATTTGGGATTTCAGATGAAAAAGTAGTAGTAACGGGTATTCCAAGGACTGATATATTTTTTGATGATGGATATAAAAAATATGTTTTGAATAAGATTTATGATGAATTTCCAATGCTTAAAAATAAAAAAATTATATTATTTTCTCCTACATTTAGGGGGGAAGGTAAAGATGATGCTTATTACCCTATGGAAAAATTTAATATAGAAAAATTTTTAGATTCATTAAATTCTAATATTAAACAATACTCTACTTGTACTGAAAAAATTAATAAATCGGGCAATGAAAAATCCGACAATGAATTCAAAAAAAGCTATAATAAATGCGATTCTGGCTATGTTTTAATAATAAAACAACATCCATTTATTAATAAAAAAATAGAGATACCTGAAAAATATAAGAACAATGTTTTCGATTTTTCTAATACCTATGAAATTAATGATATTTTGTTTATTACAGATATATTAATCACTGATTATTCATCAGTAGTTTTTGAAGCATCAATTTTAGATATTCCAATGTTATTTTATTGTTATGATTTCGATGAATATTTGGTGGATAGAGGTTTTTATTATGATTTTAATAAATTTGCACCAGGAAAAATTGTATATGCCTTTGAAGATATAGCTAACTGTATAAAATCCGAAGATTTGGATAAATTTAAAATTGATAAATTTAAAAATAGATTTTTTGAGGATTTTGATGGAAAATCTTCTAAAAGAGTTTATGACTTAATAAAAAAATTGATTAATTTGGATAATAAATGAAAAGTTTTAAATAATCATTATAAGTTTTTAAATTACTATAAATGGAAATTTAATATTTAATAAAAGGTATTTCATCTTATAAAAAATTAAAAATTTTTAGAATTGCAATTAAAGTAAATTTTTCTATAATTAATGGAAAGGAGGAATTATTATTAGCTATAGGTTTTCAATTATTGTACCTGCATATAATGTGGAAGAAAATATCTCTGATACTCTTGATTCAATTTTAAATCAGAGTTTTCAAAATTTTGAGGTTATAATAATTAATGATGGTTCTACAGATTCAACACAGAAAATAATTGATAAATATTCTAATAAATATTCTAATATCAATGTTATAATCCAAGAGAATCAAGGAGTAGCTATTGCCCGTAATAATGCTTTAGATGTAGCTAAAGGAGAATATATAGGATTTTTAGATCCAGATGGTGACCTTTTTGCTGAAGATTCTTTTTATCATATTAATGAAACCATAAATTTCCATGAATCTAATGGTGAAACTCCTGATTTAATTATAGGTCCACAAACTACTGTTGATACTTGGTCAAAAAGGTCTTATAAAAATGCAAAAGAACTTTCTCTTTCAGATGATATTCTTCCTCATGATGAAAGGATAATTTGGACTATGTTAATATTAAATAAGATGTTTAGAAGGGAGAAAATTTTGGAAACAGGTGTTAAAATGCCTATTTTAACTCATGCAAGTGATGCTGGATTTTTCTTTTCTTTTTTATATAATTGTAAAAAAATTGTGGGTTGCCCTCATGATTTTTTAATATATAAAAAAAGATTATTCTTAGAAGATTCCTCTCTTTCACAGGATTCCAATTTGAATTCTGTTAATTCTTATTATAAATCTTATAAAATCATATTAAACTCTTTTAACACTTATTGTATAAATTATAAGAACGAATTGAAAAAATATGGTCAAAATGATAGATTATATGAATTTGAAAGAAATGCTTTAAAATATATCGATACCCTGATATATAAGGAGCTCACTGCCCTATTTATTAATATAACCTATAGATTTTTTTGGAGATCGGATATTAAAACATTAAAGCGATGTAAGGAAATTATTAATCAATTAAGAGATGATTTATTTCCTGGAACATGGACTAAGGTAGTGGAAAATAATAGTGATCTCAAAATGAGTGATTTAATAATTAAAAACGATGAAATGGCAAAAAATCCAATAATTTCTATAGTCTTGACTGATTTGAGAATCAATAATGGAGATAAAATTGCTTTAGATTTAGATTCTTTAAATAGGACTATTTTAAATTGTTATAATTCACATTTCCCTTCTTTTGAATTAATTATTTCAGAAGAGTTGTTTAATAGTTTAAATAATGAAATAATAAATAAACCAAATATTCAGGTTGTTAAATCTAAATCAAATGAAGAATTTAAAAACAATGCTGTTAATAAATCTAAAGGAAAATTTTTATTTTTCATTGAAGAAGATATTCTTTTTTCACCAATACTATTTAAAAAAATGTTTGATAAACTTAATATGGAAAATTATGACTGGGTTTTATTCCCTATGGATCCAGTTATTGATAAAAAATTTTCTAAAAATGATCAATATACTATAAACGAATTTTCAAAAAGAGAAACAATTAATTCTAATTTAAAACATGATTTTTTATTATCTGATAAGTTATTTAAAAAGGATTTTTTAAAAGGGATCGATTTTAAGTTTTCTAATAATATTAAAGATGATATTCAGTTATTATACGATAAAGGGAACTATAAAAAGTTTAATGCACATTATATTTTGACTACAAATGAGCATCTTAATAACTCATTTATATCTATAATTATTGATAATATAAAAATTGAAAAATCTGAATTAGAAGATTTGTTAAAATCAATTTATAACCAAACTTTCAAGTCCTTTGATATATATTTAAATAAAAATTTAAAAGATAAAGTTTCTAATGAATATATCTCTATGAATAATTTTAATATTTTGGGAAATGATAATTTTAGAAAAACAATTATAAAAGAATCTAAATCTAAATATTTATTATTCGTTGATATCCCCGTTACTTATGATAATTCTTTTTTGGAAAAAACATTCTCTAAATTGGAATCATTAAATGATAAACAAGAATTTGGAGAATTTTCATTTTTATCAACACCAATTTTTAATTCTGATAGCAAAAGTCTATATAATTTTTCAACTCAAGAATTGGCGTATTTTTATAAAAAAACTCCCTATCCTTCTAATAAATCAAAATTCTTAGTTTTTGATTTGTATTTATCTAATAAACTTGTTAACATTGATTATTTAAGAAAAAATAAAATATTTTTTAATAATTACTATAAAGATGTTTTAAAATTATATAGGGAATCTAAATCAATTAGAATTTATCAAAAATTAATATCTACCAATTTATCTCAAAAAGTAATGTTTAAATCTTCATTTAAGAATGGAAAAATTCCTTTTTCCTATTCATTATTTTATAGTACTCATAGGATGTTTTTAATATTGCTTTATATTAAAGAAATATTAAATGGTGAAAAATAATGAGAATTTCTATTGTTATTCCTAATTTTAATGGTTTGAACTTTTTAAAAATTTGTTTAAATTCATTAGAGCGAAAATTTTCAGAAAAATTAAGAATCAATCATTTATATATAATAATTATAGATAATGGATCAACTGATGGAAGTAGGGAATATTTAAATGATAAATTAAAAAATGAAAATTTAAAAAACATCACTTACAATGTTTTATTTAATAATATAAATTTAGGGTTTTCGAAAGCTGTAAACCAAGGAATAAAATTTTCTAATTCAAATGATTCTACTTATATTTGTTTACTTAATAATGATGTTGAAATAACTTCTGATTTTTTTTATTATTTAGTTGAATCTATAGAAAAAGATGATAAAATTTTTAGTGTAAGTAGTAAAATGCTTCAATATAACAATAAGGATTTAATTGATGATGCTGGTGATGAATACACTTTATTGGGATGGACAAAAAAATCAGGGGATGGATTATCTTCAAAAAACTATTCAAAATCTAGAGA
Organism: uncultured Methanobrevibacter sp.; assembly: GCF_937881195.1. GTDB lineage: Archaea > Methanobacteriota > Methanobacteria > Methanobacteriales > Methanobacteriaceae > Methanobinarius. The sequence continues at coordinate 57,326 of NZ_CALGFC010000053.1, forward strand.
AATATTTAGTAGTTGTGCTGGTGCTGCTTTATATAGAAAATCAATTTTAAACAAAATTGGATATTTTGATGAAAATTTTTTTGCATATATGGAAGATGTTGATATTTCTTACAGGGCACAAATATATGGATATAAAAATGTTTATTCTCCAAAAGCAATTGTTTATCATGTTGGTAGTGGTAGTAGTGGTAGTAGGTATAATGAGTTTAAAATAAAACTTGCTGCTCGTAATAATATATGGTTGATTTATAAAAACATGCCATGGCCTCAAATAGTTATTAATATCGGATTTTTATTTATTGGATTTTTAATAAAATATTTATTTTTCTTTAAAAAGGGTTATGGAAAACTATATTTAAAAGGATTAAGAGAAGGAATATCCAATAGGAAAAAAATAGATAAAATAAAGTTCAAATCATCTAATTTGAAAAATTATATGAGAATAGAGTTTAGATTAATATTAAATACTTTTAAATTAATTTTTAAATAGTTTAAAATTTTTTTTAGGTTATTATTTATTTAAAACGATTTTTAAAACAAATTTCTATTGGCATTCTTAGGTTTTTAAAATTATTTGGTCATGATATTGGCAAATATTTTTGAATGATATTGGCAAATATTTTTGAATAATTTTATATATATGCACGATAATATTTTTATGGATAATAATTAAAATATTTATAATGCTTAAAATATTCATGCCTAAAAATTTGATTTAAATTATGTTTTAATAAAATTAATTTTTACTAAATTATATATGTTAAAATTTAAAGTTGACTTAGTGATTAGATGGATTTATCAATTATAATTGTTAATTACAGAACTTTTGAACTGACAAAAAATACTATTAAATCAGTTATAAATAACACTGAAAATTCTTATGAAATTTTTGTAGTTGATAATAATTCTATGGATGGCAGTTATGAAAAACTGAAATCTTTTTTTAAAAATGAAATTTCTATGGGTAAAGTAATATTCATAGCTAATTCTTCTAATCAAGGGTTTGCTGTAGCTAATAATTTGGCTATAAAAGAAAGTAAAGGGGAGTTTATCCTTCTGTTGAATTCGGATACTTTAATAAAGGAGAACTCTATTGATAAATGCTTAAATTATGTAAAAAATCAGGATAAAGTCGGAGCTATTGGATGTAAAATAATTTTACCCAATGGAGATTTAGATAAAGCATGTAAACGTAGCTTTCCAAACCCTAAAAATTCTTTTTACAAGTTATTTGGGTTTAATAGGATTAAAAAAAATTCTAATTCTAATGACTATAATTTAGACGCTCTTGATGAAAATGGGATTTATGAGGTAGATAGTCTAGTTGGAGCTTTTATGCTTGTTCGAAGGGAAACCATAAATGAGATTGGGCTTTTAGATGAAGATTATTTTATGTATGGTGAAGATATTGATTGGTGTTATAGGATAAAAGACGCTGGATGGAAAATTTTATACTATGGGGAAGCAGAAATTATTCACTATAAAGGAGCAAGTAGTAAAAAACAAAAATCTAAGTTGATATATGAATTTTACAGAGCTATGTATCTTTTTTACAATAAACATTATAAAAATAAATATTCATTTTTCACTAGATTTTCCGTATATCTGGGGATTATAATCCTTTTAATAATTAAATTGTTTTTTAATCTTTTTAAGAAATAATAATACTTTGATTTATATAATTAGTATTAAATAGGGATATAAATTTATATAAATCAAGACAATCATATAAATAATAGTAAGTATATATATGCTTATTATTTATTGATTAGTAAATTGTATAATATTCTATAAAATGATTATACAAGTAAGGTGTAGAATGATAAAACAAAACCAAAGACTTTTGAATGCAATATTAGTTATAACTGATGCTTCAGTGGTTGTTTTGGCATTTATTGCGGCTTGGGTTTTGAGATTTAAAACAACTATATTTGGGCCATTAGGAGGATTTTTGCCCTTTGAAAAATATTTATTATTGGCAATTTTTATTATTCCTTTATATCTGATATTTTATTATTTTTCAGGTTTATATAAGCCTTTTAGAAATCAATCAAATATAATATCTGAAGCTACAGATATTATAAAAGTTAATGTGTTGGTTTTTGTTGTATTAATTGCATTGTTATTTGTTATAGATCAACCTAATTATTCTAGAAAGTTGATTTTTGTTTTTGCATCTTTCAGCACAGTATTTGCTATAACTGAAAGAGTGATATTTAGGTCTATATTAAAAAATATACGTTCTAATGATAAAAATCTTAAGCACATCCTGATTGTTGGGGATGGAGAATTGGCTACAAAATTTGCTAGAAAGATTGTATTAAAAAAATATCTCGGTTATTCAATAAGTGGATTTTTAGGTTCCCATCATAAAATTGGATATGTAATGGAAGGAACTAATGGTGCATCGGTAATAGGAGGGATAAATGATTTAGATGAATTTTTATCTAATAATCAATATGATAGGGTTATAATAGCCATACCTCTTAAATATTATGATAATCTAACAAAATTAGTCGATATATGTGAAAATCAGGGCGTAAAAGCTGAAATAATCCCTGATTATTATAGATATTTCCCTGCAAAACCTTCTGTTGACATGATAGATGAATTGCCTATAATTAATATTCGTTATGTTCCATTGGATGATGCTTTAAATAGATTCATGAAAAAAATCTCTGATATTATAATATCTGTAATAGCTATCATTATAACTTCTCCAATAATGATATTAACAGCAATTGCTATTAAAATAAGCTCTCCGGGACCTATAATATTTAAACAAGAAAGAATTGGTTATCAAAGAAAACCTTTTATGATGTATAAATTTAGAAGCATGAAAGTACAGGATAATAATGAAGAAAAGTCCGAATGGACTACTGAAGATGATCCTAGAAAAACAAAAGTGGGGAATTTTATTAGAAAAACAAGTATTGATGAGTTACCTCAATTTTTCAATGTTTTAAAAGGGGAAATGAGTGTTGTAGGTCCAAGACCTGAAAGGCCATTTTTTGTGGAAAAATTTAGGGATGAAATACCAAAATATATGGTAAAGCATCAGGTTAGGCCAGGTCTTACTGGATTGGCACAAGTCCATGGATACCGAGGAAATACTTCTATTAAAAGACGTATTGAATATGATATTGAGTATGTAGAAAATTGGTATTTTGGGTTGGATATATTAATAATGTGGAAAACAATCTTAAAAGGAAATAAAAATGCTTATTGATCTTTTATTATAAATATTATTCTCTGTTTTTAACTATTTCCAATATATTTTTCTATTTCCAATATATTTTCCTATTTTCAATATATTTTCCTATTTTGTGTATATTTAATTATTTTAAAATATATCTCATTCTATCAATTATCTATTTTCTCTCTTTCAAAAGTTTCAATTTTCATGAAAAATCTGTTTAATTATATTTTTATTAAATTTTTTACTATTTTTTACAATATTCTTTATTTTTTAATTTTATCAATAATATGTTTATTTTCTGAATATCTAATTATCTAATTATAATTTTATAAATAAAATGTAATAATATTTATATTATATGTATTATTAATTTGTTTTTAGTAATACAAAAAAGATTTCATAAAAAGGTTATACTATAAAATAGTTAAAATAAATTAAAAATAAATTAATTATATAAATATTCTGATTGAAAAAATTACAATTATGATATTAGCTATTTTATGATTTTTTATAAGATAAAAAATAATTATAATTTTTTATAATTTTTTAAATGGATATGGTATTACAAAAATATTAATGGAAATAGAATTATAAAATTTAAATAGGTATTCGAGTATAAGAATATTTTAAAGGAGTTTAATAAAAAGTTGGATATTGAGGTTATAATATAATATTATTTTTAATATCTAATTTTAATTATAAACACATTTTAACTAAATTTTTTAATAAAACTTTTAAAAATATTACTTTTCATCTACTTGGAAAAATTCTATTAAATATAAACCAATAATTAGTATTTAATTTGTGAGGGTTTGGTATGGATAATGAAATTTTTGAAGAATATAATAAAATCAAAGATAAGGTCTCTGAAGAAGAGTTTTTAGAGAAAATGAATGAAAAAAAGAAAGATTATAAAGATATAAGCTTTATGAGTGATGTGGATATTGCTCGTACTGTTGTAGGGGAATATATCACTGAAAAAAATGAACATAGGTCTGAAAGTCAAGAACATTTAATGGATAAGATATCAAAATTGGAATCTGGAGCTCAAAATTTAAGTGTGATTGGAAGAGTAATTGGTATTTCAAATCCAAAAATATTTACAAGTCGTAAAGGAAAAGATGGAAAATTAGCTAATTTGAAATTAGCAGATGATACTGGTGAAATAAGGGCCGTTTTTTGGACTGAAAATATAAAACTACTTAAAAATATTAATGAAGGAGATATTATACAAATAAATAAAGTCGATGTTAAGGATGGCTATCAATCTGGAACTAAAGAAATTCATTTACAACCTCGTTCTACTATAAATGTTTTAGAAAGTACAGATTACTTAAATTTTCCAGATTATGAGGAATTAATTACTCCTATTGAGGATATTTCTCCAGACACGTCTGTTAATATTATTGCAAGGCTGATAAGGGTCCCTAAAATTCGTACATATGAGAAAAATGGCAAAAAAGGAAATGTATCTTCATTAGAATTAAAAGATAAAACTGGAAAAATTAGTTACACTTTGTGGAATAAAGATACTAGTTTAATAAATAGCTTAGAATTAAAAGAGGGGGATTCATTAAAAATATTAGGTGCTTCTGCCAGAGAAAGAAATGGTGAAATTTCACTGACTCATTGGGATGGAAGAATAGTCAAAGGGGATTTTGATGTTCCTGAATATGAAGATAAAGTATTAAAAATTGCAGAAGTCCAAGAAATGAAAGATGTTTCATTATTGGGAATTGTTATTAAAATCCAAGATACTATTGAATTTGAGAGAGCTGATGGTTCTAAAGGCACAGTTAAATCTATTGAAATAGCCGATGATACTGGATCTATTAGGGTGACTCTTTGGGGTGATGATACTAATATAAACATTAATAAAGGAGATATTATTAAAATCACTGGTGGAAATATTGAATTTGATGAATACACTGAAACTGGATATAGAGTTAATACAAATTGGAATACTCAGATAATAACCAATCCTAATGAGAATAATGAGATTATAGACATTTTAAAAGAGTATAAGTCAAAACTAGAGCCAATCAAAATTAGTGTTATTCATGAAATTGAAGAAGATGGTGAAGAAGTTGATGTTTTAGGTAGAATCATGTCTATGAATGATCCAAGAGAATTTCAAAGAGAAGATGGGACAACTGGTTTAGTTAGATCTGGAGATTTAGCTGATGAAACTGGAATAGTTAGATTATCATTTTGGGATGAAAAAGCTCAAAACAATTTTGAAATAGGAAATGCATTTTTAATTGAAAATGCTAGGACTAGGATGGGACTTTATGCTGTTGAACTCAATATAGGGAAAACTGCTAGAATAATTGAATTAGATGAAGATCAAACTGGAGATTTACCTTCTTTTTCTGAACTTGAGGACATGATTTATACTCCTAAAAAAATTGATCAATTAGAAGAAGATGATTCCAATATAAGAGTTTTAGCAAGGATCATTGATCTTCAAGATGTCAATGAATTCCAAAGACAAGATGGTACTCCTGGATTAGTTAGAAATATAGAAATTGGGGATGATACTGGTATTATAAGAACTACTCTTTGGAATGAACAAGCAGATGCTTCTTATGAAGTTGGTGAAGCATTAAGAATAGAAAATCCTAGGGTAACTTTTAGAAATGATAATCTTGAACTTAGTATTAGTAATAGTACTAAAATAATAAAGGCAAAAGATGAGGAATTAAATGAGTTGCCTTCTTTTGAGGAATTAGAAGATATTTTATATCAATCTAAAAATATATCTGATTTGGAGGATGATGATAGAAATATTAAAATTCAAGGAACACTTGGAGATACTTTTGGTAATAATATTCTTTCTGCTAGGTGCCCTAATTGTAATAATAGATTAGAACAAATTGATGATGAATATGTATGTGATTATTGTGGGGAAGATGTAGAAAAACCAAAATACCTTCTAATGATTCCTGGAAGAATTGAGGATGATACTGGGGAAATTTCAATAACATTCTTTGGAAAATTAGCTGAGAGACTTCTTGGAATGACTACTGATGAAGCAGCAGAAATAGTTGAAGAAAGTGCTGATGAAGGTGTGTTAGAGGGTAAAGTTGAAAATTTGGCAGGAATGGGCATTAAAATTATTGCAGATGTTAATTTTGATGAATATAATGAAGAAATAAGATTGAACCCTAAAAAGATTATCTCTACAGAGTTGTAGTAATTGATAATTATTGAAGGTAATATAATAATTTAGATTAAAAGAGTTAACATTAACTCTTTAACTCTAATCTATAATTTTTGTAAATGAATTGTAAAATAGTATAAATAATATAGGGATGTTTATTATGGTAGAACTTGAAGATTTGCCAAGTGTTGGAGAAAAAACCGCACAAAAATTGAGAGATGCTGGTTTTGCGGATATGATGAGATTAGCTACAGCCACTGCAAAAGAATTAGCAGTTAAAGCAGAAATTGGCGAGGGTGTTGCTGAAAAAGTTATCGAAGCCGCTAGAAAAGCTGAATCTATTGATTTTGAAACGGCATATGATGTTATGGAAAGAAGAAGAGATGTTGGAAGAATTACTGTGGGGAGTGATGCTTTTAATGAATTAATTGGTGGAGGAATTGAAACTCAATCTCTCACTGAAGTTTTTGGTGAATTTGGATCAGGTAAAAGTCAAATTTCTCATGAATTAGCAGTTACTGTTCAACTTCCTAAAGATCTTGGCGGTATCGATGGAGAATGTGTATTTATTGATACTGAAAATACTTTCAGGCCTGAGAGAATTGAACAAATTGCAGATGGTTTTGAACTTGATCATGAAGAGGTTTTACAAAAAATTCACATTGCTAGGGCTTTTAATTCTTCTCATCAAATTTTAATGGCAGATAAAATTAATGAATTAATTCAAAGTGGATCAAATATTAAATTAGTAATTGTCGATTCATTGATGGCTCATTTTAGGGCAGAATATGTTGGAAGAGAGTCATTAGCAACAAGACAACAGAAATTAAACCAGCATTTGCATGCTCTTCAGAATATAGCTAATACTTATAATGTAGCTGTTTTCATTACTAATCAGGTTCAAGCACGACCTGATGCTTTCTTTGGAAGTCCAACTAAGGCTATCGGTGGGCATGTTTTAGGGCATGCTTCTACTTATAGAATTTGGCTTAAAAAAGGATTAGCTGGTAAGAGAATTGCTAGATTAGTAGATTCTCCTCATTTACCTGAAGGAGAATGTGTATTTAAAATCACTAGTGATGGTATTGTTGACTAGATTTTTAATTAAATATTTTTTAATTTATTTTTAATTTTTATTTTTTTATTTAATTTTTGCACTTTTAAGTTTGATTTTCTAGCAGTATTGCCTATTTATTATTTTTCATAATAATTTCTTTTGTATAATAAATCATTTTTGTTTTTCTTTATATTTTTATTCATGCTCTATTATACCTTAATTTTATTAATAATAAAATAATAAAATATTCTTATAATTATTTGGGATAAAATTAATAAATTAATGTATTAAATATTTAAAAAAAATAAAGATTTTTTATCATATTATTAAAGTGAAATAATGTCTGAAGTGATAAGTACAATAATTGTTATATTGTTTTTGATTTTTTTGGGTTATTTTCTTAAAAGAATAGAATTGCTCAATATTAAAGATATTGAAGTTTTGAATAAATTAGTTATTAATGTTGCAATGCCTTGTCTTATTTTTTCCTCATTGTATGGGGCGAATCTTTCTAATATAACTTCTTTAGCTATAATGCCGGCTATTAGTATAACTGTAGGTGCATTATCTGGTTTAATTGTTTACATAATTCTAAAAAAGAAAAAGTTTTCAGAAAAAAAATTATGGGGTGCTGTCGTCCCTGTTGTTTTAGGAAATACTGCTTTTTTAGGTTTCCCAATGGTTTTAGGAGTATTTGGTCAAACTGGTCTTTTAAGAGCAATATTTTATGACATGGGTACTTTAATAATGTTTCTTTCATTAAGTATTATTTTAATTGCTAATTTTGGAGGCAATTTTAAAGATGTATTTAAAAGAATCTTGGGTTTTCCTGTATTATGGGCATTTATTTTAGGAATTGTTTTTAATATTTTAAATATTCCTATTGGGGAAATACCTACTAATATAATTGGATATTTGGCTGCAGTTGCTATTCCTATAATAATGATTTCATTAGGTCTTTCTCTACAATTTAAAGGATTAAAAAATAATTTAAAGGTTGCAGGATTGGATGTAATTGTTAAACTTGCTATTGCACCAATAATTGCTTTAACTATTGTTACTTTATTGGGTCTTTCTGGTATGGAGTTTACAATAGCTATTGTGGAGGCAGGAATGCCTTCTGGAATGTTGACAATGGTTTTAGCTGTTACTTATGGCTTAGACTTCAATACTTCTGCAGATTGTTCTATTTTAACTACTGTCTTTAGTTTAATTACTTTGCCCATTTTAATAGGTATATTACCCATTATAACGGGTTTAATATGATTAAATATTTATACGTATTATCTATTTTAATTAATTTTAAATATTTTTTAATATAATAATTAATTTTAATATTATATACTATTTTAATATAATTTTTAATATAATAATTAATTTTAATATTATATACTATTTTAATATTCTAAACATTTTTCTATTTTTAAATATTTTTCTTAATTAAATAACACTATATAATCTTTTTATTTTTAATAATTTTCAATTTTTAATATTTTTAAAAGTGTTTAACACATAATCTTTTATATAATTATTTAAAAATTCTTTTTTTTCTATTTAAACTATTTTAATTTGAAATATTTTCATCATATATAAACTTTACTCCATATTAAAAATAGAAACCTTTATTTATCTAAATGGCATACATAACACCATCTAAGATTTTATATATATTAATATAAATTAAAATTATAAAAAATTATTAATCATATTTAATAATTTAAATTAATATATGTCCAATTGAATTGGTAGTTAATAATTTTAGTTAATAATTTAAAATATTTACTATTAAACAATATTTATTTTGTAATTGTTATTAGAAATGACTAAAGATAATATTGTTATAAAATATTAGATATCATCAACTTGTACAAGGTGATTATAAATGGCAGAAGAAAAGAGAGATATAGAAAATGAAGAGCCACGTATTGGTGTATATGTTTGCCATTGTGGTGTAAATATTGGTAGGGTCGTCGACGTCCCATCAGTTGCAGAATATGCAAAAACTCTCCCTAATGTAGTTATTGCAAAAGATTATAAATATTACTGTTCTGACCCAGGTCAACAAGTAATTCAAGATGATATTAAAGAACATAACCTTAATAGGGTTGTTGTCGCAGCTTGTTCTCCTAGGCTTCACGAACCTACATTCAGAAGGTGTATTAGGGAAGCTGGATTAAATCAATTCTTGTTTGAATTTGCTAACTTAAGAGAGCATGATTCTTGGGTGCACATGGGTGAACCAGAAGCTGCTACAGAGAAAGCAAAAGATTTAACAAGAATGGCAGTAGCTAAAGCTAGACTTCTTGAACCATTAGAAGCTTCTGTTGTTTCTGTAGATAACAGGGCTATGGTTATTGGTGGAGGAGTAGCTGGTATTCAATCTGCTCTTGATTTAGCTGATATGGGATTCAAAACTTACATGGTTGAAAAACAACCTACCATTGGTGGAAGAATGGGACAATTAGATAAAACATTCCCAACACTTGATTGTTCAATGTGTATTCTCGCTCCTAAAATGGTGGATATTGGTAAACATGAAAACATCGAATTATTAACTTACTCTGAAGTAAGGGAAGTGGATGGTTATATTGGAAACTTTAAAGTTAAAGTTGAAAGAAAACCAAGATTTATCGATGAAGAACTTTGTGTTGGTTGTGGATCTTGTGTAGAAGTTTGTCCAATCGAAATGCCTAATTACTTCGATGAAGGTATTGGTATGGTTAAAGCTGCATATATTCCATTCCCTCAAGCAGTACCTTTGTGTGCTACTATTGATAAAGATTATTGTATTGAATGTAAGCTTTGTGATCAAATCTGTGAACGTGGAGCTGTTAAACATGATCAAGAATCTGAATTCATTGACTTAGAAGTAGGAACTATTATTGTTGCTACTGGTTATGATCCTTATGATCCTACAGAAAAACTTGAATATGGTTATGGTGCTCATACTAATGTAATCACAGCTATGGAAATTGAAAGGATGATTAATGCTTCTGGTCCTACTGAAGGACATGTTGTTAAACCATCTGATCATAAATCTCCAAAACGTGTTGCATTTATCCATTGTGTTGGTTCAAGAGATGACAAAATTGGTAAACCATATTGTTCAAGAGTATGTTGTATGTACTCTATGAAAAATGCTCAATTGATTATAGATCATGAGCCCGATACTGATGTAACTCTTTACTATATGGATATAAGGGCTTTCGGTAAAGGATTTGAAGAGTTCTATAAAAACTCTCAAGAAAAATATGGTATTAAGTTCTTAAGAGGACGTCCTGCTGAAATTATCGAAAATGATGATTTAACTTTAACTGTAAGAGGAGAAGATACATTACTCAACACAGTAACTGAATATGATTATGATTTAGTTGTTCTTAGTGTTGGTCTTGTCCCTCCTGAAGGCGCTGAACAATTAAGGCAAACTATTGGTTTATCCAAGAGTGGAGACGGTTTCTTAATGGAAGCTCACCCAAAACTCAGACCTGTTGATACTTTAACAGATGGTGTTTATTTAGCTGGTGTTTCACAAGGCCCTAAAGATATTCCTGATGCAGTTGCTCAAGGTTCTGGTGCAGCAGCACGTGCAGCAATTCCAATGGTTAAAGGCGAAGTAGAAATTGAACCAATAGTCGCTACAACTGATGCAGATGTTTGTGGTGCATGTGAAGTTTGTGTAGAACTTTGTCCATATGGTGCAGTAGCTATTGAGGATGATCAAGCAAAAGTTAATGTTGCTTTATGTAAAGGATGCGGTACTTGTGTAGGTGCATGCCCATCTGGAGCTATGGATCAAAACCACTTTAAAACTGACCAAATCATGGCACAAATCGAAGCTGCTCTTGAAGATGGTAAATAAAACTGGAGATTTTTTCTCCAATTTATTTTTTATTTTTTATTTTAGGACTTTTTTTATTTTGGGATTTATTTTAAGATTTTTTTTCTTTTGAACACTCTTTTTTACATTATTCAGATTTAATAGTTTGTTTATTTATTTTTTAGTTTATTTAAGTTTAAAAATTAGTTTTAAGAGTATTTTGTATTATATTTTTATTTTTTAGTATTTTATAATTATAATTATCCACTTTATTCATTATCTCATTGTAATTTCTATCTTAAATTTAGAATATTTGTAAAAATATTTAATAATATTTTTGAAATATTTAATAATAGTTTTGAAATTTTTAAAACTATAAATAATTAAAAAATAATATAGAATAATTGTATTATGAATAGTTCATATTTTTGATATATATTTCATATTTTTAATAGAATCGATTTTAATAAAATCAGTAAAATTAATATTATTAATTATTATATATAAAATCTTGATAAATCATTAATCTTTAAAATATTAATCTTTAATATTTGTTATATAGGTGTATAAATGTTTGAAAATGAAAGTAATGTTACTGAAATTCAAAATTTGATGAAAGAACACAATGACTGGATGAAAAATAGTATAAATCTAATTGCAAGTGAAAATATAACTAGCTCTCAAGTGCAGTCTGCAATGGCTTCGGATCTTTCCCATCGATATGCTGAAGGTAAATGTGGTGAAAGACTTTATGAGGGTTGTCAATATATAGATGATATTGAATCACTCACTATAAATCTTTCAAAAAAACTTTTTAAAGCAGAACATGCAAATGTACAACCTACTTCTGGGGTTGTTGCTAATCTCGCAGCATTTTTTACTTTTGCAAAACCTGGCGACTCTCTAATGGCACTTGAAGTTCCAGTTGGTGGCCATATTAGTCATGCTAATGTTAGTGCTGCAGGTATAAGGGGACTTAAGGTATATCAGCATCCTTTTGATGAAAAATCTATGAACATTGATGTTGATGCAATGATTAAGAAAATTCTCGAAATAAAACCAAAAATAATTCTTTTTGGTGGTAGTTTGTTTCTTTTTCCTCATCCTGTAAAAGAGGTTCAAGAAGCTGCTAATGAAGTTGGAGCTAAAGTTATGTATGACGGTGCTCATGTTTTGGGGTTAATTGCTGGTGGAAAGTTTCAAGATCCTCTACGTGAAGGAGCAGATGTTCTAATGGGCAGTACCCATAAAACATTCCCTGGAACTCAGGGAGGTATTATTCTAACTAAAAATGATTATGCTAAAAAAATCGATGATGCTGTTTTCCCAGGGGTTGTTAGTAATCATCACCTTCATCATGTAGCTGGCCTTGGAATTGCAACAGCAGAAATGCTAGAATTTGGTGAAGATTATGCTAATCAAACAATTAAAAATGCCAAAGCATTAGCTCAAGCATTAAATGATTATGGGTTCAATGTTTTATGTGAAGATCAAGGTTTCACAGAGTCTCATCAAGTTGCTTTTGATGTATCAAATATTGGTAGAGCATCTATTCTTGCTAAAGATTTAGAATCTAATAATATAATTCTAAATAAAAACCTTCTTCCATGGGATGATGTAAATAGGTCAGATGATCCATCTGGTATAAGGGTAGGTACTCAAGAAATTACTAGAAGAGGTATGAAAGAATCAGAAATGTCTGAAGTTGCTGAATTTATAATGAGGGTTTGTATGGACAAAGTAAATGTCAAAGAGGAAGTCACTGAATTTATGAATCAATATACTAAAGTTCATTTCGCTTTTGAAGAGTCAGAAGCATATAAATATATTCAATTTTAATTATCCTTTTTGTTGAAATTTTAATTAATAATGGATATGGGAGTTAAAAATGCGTATTGGATGGGCTATAACTGGAGCAGGTCATTTATTGGATGAAAGTGTTTCAGTAATGGAAGATTTATCTAAAGATAATAAAATAACAGTCTTGCTTTCTAATGCTGGAGAAGAAGTTTTAAAGATGTATGGTCTTTTTGAGCGTGTAACTGCTATTACTGGTGGTTATTATAGGGAATTAGCTCTTGAAAATGATCAAAGCTTTAGTTATCCTATTTCAGGCCGTTTTTCTCTTGGAAAGTATGATGTTTTAATTGTTTCTCCAACAACTTCAAACACTGTTGCAAAGATAGTGAATGGAATTTCTGACACTCTTGTTACAAATTCTGTGGCTCAAGCTGGGAAAGGGAATGTTAAAACAATTATAATACCTGTTGACATGGAATCTGGTGATGTTGAGACAATACTTCCTTCAAAATTAGATCTTGAAAGTTGTGCTGATTGTGAAAGCTGTGAAGCAGCTCAATCTTGTCCTCAAGAGGCCATAATAGCTAAACAAGAAATAGACTTACTAAAATGTGTCGGATGTGGTAATTGTCAGAATTCTTGCCCATTTGATGCCATAAAAGCAGGTAAATTGATTACTATTCATATGAGAGAAATTGACATTGAAAACACTCATAAATTAGTTTTAATGAATGGAATTGATGTTTTAAAACATCCAAAAGAAATAAAAGATTTTATATCAGATTTGCTTTAAAATTTGAAATTTCTCCAATATTATAATTTTTATCTATTTATTAATTAAATTCACAAACAAAGTCTAATTTATCTCCAATTTTTATTCTATTTTTTTCAATACTTCCTTTTTTTAATTCTATTATGTAAGTAGCTCTGTGGCGCGGTTTATAAATTTTCCATGGGGAAATACAAGTTGTTTCTGTAACTTCTTTATTTTCATTTAAAAAAATAACATCAATATTAATGTACATAAAGAAGGTATGTATTGAAGAATAAAATTTAGTATTTTTTTTAGCTGTTTTAATAATAAGGATATAATCTAATCTTTTCTCAAACATTAATCCTTTTAATCTAGATAAATAGCTATCTGCAAATTTCACTGGACCCAAAACTATTTCTTTTTCATCATCATTCTCTTTTTTTATTAAAATAGTTTTATTATTTATCAAATCACCTCGTTGTCTTTTTATTATAAATATAATTCTATTTTTATAAACTTGAAATCGATTATAAATTCAAAATAATTATTTTGTGTTCAATCATAGTTATAATAAATAATGTAATTATAATTAAATTAGCATGCATTAGATTATAATTTATCTTCAATATTATTATTAGATTATTTTATCCAATCTGCTGTATATAACTAATACAAAACTATAAAAATATTCATGTTTATTAAAATACTATTATTAAATATAATTAATTATTAAAATATACTATTAATTTATATATTCTTAATACTTTCAATACTAACATTTATTTATTATCTTATCATAAAGATAATATAGAAAGTTAAATTATATCTATATTTAATATTTAAATCTTAAAATTGATAAAATAGATTGATCTTTTATACTTTACTAAAATCTTATGTGAGGGTTTTTATGAGAAATATCATTGTTGAAAAGCTCAACCAAACACCAATAGAAGAATTAGACATTGAAATCGTAGAAAGAAAAGGAATTGGCCATCCGGATAGTATTAGTGATGGTATTGCGGAGTCTGTAAGTCGAGCTCTTTGTAAACTTTATATGGACGAATTTGGAGGAGTTCTACATCATAATACTGATGAAGTTCAAATTACTGCAGGCGAATCTAGCCCTATTTTTGGCGGGGGAGATGTAATTAAACCTATTGATTTCCTTCTTACTGGTCGTGGAGTTTCAGAATATGAAGGCAAAAAATTACCTGTTGATAGAGTAGCTATTGAAGCTGCTAAAGCTTATTTAAATGAATATATTCCAAATCTTGAAGTTGAGTCTCATGCTGTTGTTGAATGTAAAATTGGGCATGGTTCTGGAGATCTTGTAGATGTATTTAAGAGGGATGGTGCTCCTTCTTCTAACGATACTTCTTTTGGAGTTGGATATGCTCCATTTTCAGAAGTTGAAACTATAGTTTTAGCTGTTGAGGAATTATTAAATTCTAAGGCTTTTACAAAGAAAAATCCTGCTGTGGGAGAAGATATTAAAGTTATGGGACTTCGTGATAATGATAAAATTACATTAACTATTGCATGTGCTATGGTTTCTAAGTATGTTTCTAATCGCGAAGAATATATATCTGTACGTGAAGGTTTGAAAGAAGTAGCTCTTGATATAGCTAAAAATGTTACTGATAGGGAAATAGAAGTCTTTGTAAATACTGCAGATAATGATAAT
This sequence comes from uncultured Methanobrevibacter sp., assembly GCF_937881195.1. Taxonomy (GTDB): domain Archaea; phylum Methanobacteriota; class Methanobacteria; order Methanobacteriales; family Methanobacteriaceae; genus Methanobinarius. The sequence continues at coordinate 72,800 of NZ_CALGFC010000053.1, forward strand.
GCGAAAGGTGAAGAAGGTTATTATTTGACTGTTACTGGAACTTCTGCTGAAATGGGAGATGATGGTTCTGTTGGTAGAGGTAATAGGGCAAATGGTCTTATAACTCCTAATAGACCAATGTCTATGGAAGCAACTTCTGGTAAAAATCCTATAAATCATGTTGGTAAAATTTACAACATTTTATCTAATGAAATGGCAAACGATATAGCTGAAAATGTCGAAGGAGTAAAACAAGTTAATATAATGATATTAAGTCAAATAGGTATGCCTATTGATCAACCGAAGGCTGCAACTTCTCAAATAATTCTCGATGAGGGATATAAAATGGATGATGTCAGTAAAAAAATTGCTTCTGTTATGGATACTTGGCTTGAAGATATTTCATCAATAACTGAAAATGTTGTAAAAGGAAAAGCAAGAACATTTTAAAAATACTGATTGATTAAATTGTAGATTATTAGAATAATCTACCTTTTTATTTTCCATTCTTTTAATATTATTAAATCTTTTTCTCATTTCATTTTAGAATTTTTTATTTGCAAAATTTAATAATAACTATATAATGTATTATGTATACATTTTGTATTATACAATATCAATTAATTTTAATATAGCTAAAATTTATACTAAAATTTATACTAAAATTTATACTAAAATTTATACTAAAATTTATACTAAAAT
>NZ_CALGFC010000054.1 GCF_937881195.1 uncultured Methanobrevibacter sp.
ATAAATAATCTAATTGAATATTGAATAATAGTCTAATTAAATAAATAATCTAATTGAATATTGAATAATAGTCTAATTAAATAAATAATCTAATTAAATAATGAATAATATTCTTATTGAATAATAGTATAATTAAATAATCAATTAATATAATTTAATAATATAATCAAATGAAAAAAAATATTATTAATTAATCATAATATTAATTTTCTTTTACCCATTTGACTTTTCTTGGAACTCTTCCAAGCTTAATCATGTTTTTTTCACATTTACTACTACAGAAGAAGTATATGGATCCATCTTTTTTAACATACATTTTTCCAGTACCTTCTTCTATTTCTTCTTTACAAAATGAACAAGTTCTCATTATATTCACCTTTAGAATTTAAGTTAATTAAGAATACCTTATGTGAAGCATAAAGCCATAATCACTTAAGGAGTCTTAATCTCCTTAGCTTCTCTAATTGTGTCTAATAACATCAAAATATCTCCCTGTCTAACAGGACCCATGATATTTCGAGTTAATATCCTTCCCTTGTCTCTTCCATCGAGGATTCTGCATTTAACTTGCATTACCTCACCAGTCATTCCAGTTCTTTTTAAAACTTCAATGACTTCTGCTGGACTTCCTTCTTCCATATAATCACCTGTTAATATAATTAGAGCTAAAATTTCAAAAGAAAATATTTTTAAAAAAATTTATTCTTAGAAATTAATGCTCATTAAACAGACCGAAAAAAATAATTAGTTTTTAAGTTCTTCGACTTTTTCCACAATTTCTTTTACTAACTCTTCAGCTTCACCAGCGTCAACAATAGCTGCTGATGCAGTTCCAACATTTAAACCTGCTGCTCCACCAACTTCTTCTTTGGTAGATAAGTAAACATAAGGAATTTCTTTTTCTTCAGCAAGAACAGGAATATGTGCTACAATCTCTGCAGGATCAACATTTTCTGCAATTACAACTAATTCTGCATTTCCTCTTTCTATAAATTTGGTAACTTCGTTAGTTCCTTTAGCTACCTTTCCGGTATTTCTCGCGGTTTCTAATGCTTCTTCAGCTTTTTCAGCTATTTCTTGTGGGGTGTCAAATTTTACATAAATTGCTTTTGCCATATTATTTACCTCCTTTTTCATCTGGCATTTGCCATCCATCGGCAAACATCATAACTGCAGTTTTTAAAAAAACTTATAATAAGTACTATAATCATTTAAGCACTAAAATAATTTAATAACTACAATATTTTTCATAATAAAATTTGATTATAAAATAACAAATTAAATTATAACATAATATGTAGATTATCTGCTGTTATAATAAGTATATTATATTAAATATTTTATAATGTCTACAAAAAGAACTAAAATTGATTAAGAATATAAAATAAGCTAAAAATAGAATATTAATCAAATATTATTAGTATAATAATCGATTTTAGCTAAAACATCATTACACAATAGTCAAAAACTAATTGCATCAATTATAGCCCTAAAATCTCAAAAATTCAAATGACTGTTTATTAATAACAGAATTGAAACAATATCAATAAAAATATTAGTAAATATATTTAATGAAATTTAAAGTCTTGAGAATAGACTATAATAAATATATTTTCATTGCTTATAAAGTTTTTCAATTATGCATCTCTTTATTTAAAAATAGCTATTGATAAATCATATGAAGATTATTGTATTTAAATCATTTCATAAACATATCAAATTATAAATTTAAGTAAATATATTTCAATAATTCTTACATTGAAAAAAATAAATAATTATTATAAAAATATAATTCTATTAAAAAATATATATAAAAATATGATTCTATTAAAAAATTTATATAAAAAATAATTCTATATAAAAAATCTATATAAAAATATAATTCTATATAAAAAATAATTATATACCAAAATATTATTTTAAAAATATTATTTTAAAATTATTAAAATAAATATATGACTAAAACAAGCCAAAATAAAGAAATAAACCCCAATATAAGTAATTATACAATTAAAACAAGTAAAATAAGCATATAAACAAAAAAAGACAAAATAAAGAAACAAACAAAATAAAGAACAAAAGAAATAAAATAAAATAAAAAACAAATAAACAATTAAAATAGAAAATATCCATTTATATATTAATCATATATAATGGTAGTACTACATAAAAAAGTAGTACCATATAGTATTAATAGTTTTACTATAAAGCAAAACCATATAACACTCTATATTAATTAGCTACAAGTTTTGGTAGCCAATTTAATATCTTCTACTTTTACAGTTTTTCTACCAGCATGTCTTGCGAATCCAACAGCTTTAGCAGCAATATCATTTCCACATTCTTCTATTGCTTCAGCTAATGCCTCTTTAGCACCATCACTAACTCTGTCAGCGCCAGCATTTTTTAAGATTCTTCCGATAGGAGCAATTGGTAATTCCATATTTTCACCTCATAAATTTGTAATTATAACTGTATTTTTTATCATATATAAATATATTGGTTCTATGTAAGTAAATTTCAATATACACCAAACTTAGTCAATTTTATTTTATATTAAAGATTGCGATTTTTCATTATTGAATATCTAAACAAACCCACTTAATTAAATAAATTTAGATAAAATTTTAATAAAATAAGCTTGACTAATAGCCATAATAATTATGTTTTTAAAAAAATAGGAATAAAATTATAAAAATAAAGTTATTGAAAATTATCAATAACTTTTACATAGATTATAGAAAAATAACTAATCTAAAATAAAAATAAGAAAATAAAATAGTAATAAAATAATAATAAAATGAAAATAAGATGAAAATAAAATAATAAAATAAGAATAATAAAATAATAAAATAATAATGAAATGGAATAAAGAAATGAAAATAAAAAAAATGAAATAAAAAATGAAATAAAAAAATGGAAATAAAATAATAAAATAAGAATAATAAAATAATAAAATTTAAATAGAAAAATAAAAATTAGAAATACAATAAAAAAGATCTAAAAATAATAAATAAATAGCCATTAAAATAGCTAAAAAATATTTTAAAATAAATAGCTAAAAAATATTTTAAAATAAATA
>NZ_CALGFC010000055.1 GCF_937881195.1 uncultured Methanobrevibacter sp.
AATATTTGATATTTAAATAAATAAAAGAATAATATTTAATATTTAAAAAAATAAAAGAATAATATTTGATTTTTAAAAAAATAAAGTAATAATATTTGATATTTAAATAAATAAAAGAATAATATTTAATATTTAAAAAAATAAAGAGATATAATTTAAAATTTAAAAAAAATATTATATATTGAAAACATTGGATATTAGGAATATTTGATATTTATGGATTCTTCTAAAGACAATATTTTATTTATATGTAAAAATAATTCTTCAAGATCACAGATGGCAGAAGCTATTTTAAATTCAATATATGGAGAAAAATATAATGTATTTAGTGGTGGATTAGAACCAACAAATGTGAATAAATATGCAATTAAATCTTTAAAAGAAATTAATATTGATATTACTGAAAATTATTCAAAAAATTTAGATATTTTCAAAAATAAAGAATTCAAATATGTTATTACTCTTTGTGATGATGGAAAATGCCCTTATTTTCCTAATTCTGAAAAAAATATCCATAAATCTTTTAAAGACCCAAATAGAATTGAAGGTAATGAAGAAGATATTTTCAATGAATTCAGAAAATGTAGAAATGAAATAAAAAAGTGGATTATTGATATGATAGAAAATGGTGTGATTTAAAATGTTAAAAGTTGTTATTTTAACTGATGGAACTTATGGAGATAGAGCATATGATACTATAAAAGAAAAATTTGATACAGAATTTATACAATTAGAAGCACCAAGCGGTATTTTCCTAGACGATGATATTGAAATACCTGATAATGCTATTAATAAAATAAATAAAGCCAACATCATCATTTCATATATTTCCCATCCAGATTTAGCATTAGATATAGTATATAGATTTGCTGATAAAGTAGATTGGATAATAATAGCTTCTTGGAAAGGAAATGGTCTTAAAAATCAATTTGAATCAAAAAATAATGTTTCATGCCCTTACATAATGTGCGAACTTGAAGAAAATGGGAATTCTACTTATGATGAATTTGTAAGTAAAATAGGATGCCCTAAGGTAGATTTAATTATTGAAAATGAAAAAATTAAAGATGTGAAAGTTCTTAGATCCTCACCTTGTGGCTCTACTTCATTTGTTGCAGAATATATTAAAGAAAAATACAAAAATAAAATACCTGATGAAGAAAATCTTCCAAGAGAAGCAGGACTTAGAATTCAACACTACCCTTGTAGAGCAGGAAAAATGAGATTATTTACTGATGAAGAATGTAAAAAACAAAAAGCATCAGGATTTCACCAAGAAGCATTTGAAAATGCAATTTTATGTAAAAAATGATACATATATTAAAACTATTTCAATCTATTAAATCATTCTAATTTTAATATTATAAATTTAATTTTTCAAATTGAATTATGAATAATAAAAAGAAAATTGACAGACAATATAAGTTAAAAATCCATAATCTATTAATAAATATCAATAATTAGATTATTCAACTCAATATCATTACTTTATAGAATAAAAAAAATCCTAAAATAATACTTATAATAGATTAAAAATAGAAAATAATAAAATTTAAATAAAAATATTCTAATATTATCAATATGAATAAAGAATCATATCCATTTAGTGAAAAATTATTAGTTGTTTATTCTACTATTATGGCAATTGGAGCAATAATATCATTTTATTTAACCAATAATTATTATTTATCCCTATATTTTTTAACAATAAGTTTTATTATTCTTTTAATTATACAATTATATTTAAATAAAATTATTCCTATTCTTTATAAGATAATACTGTTTTTATTTGGAGTCTTATTATTATTAACAAATATTTACTTTCAAATTTCATTAACAAGTTTTTTAATAATATTCATAATGATATTTGGAATTTTAAATTTAATTGAAGACTATTTTAATAAGAATATAGATAATTCAGTACGATTTAAAAATTGGAAAAATAACTTTTTTTTAGCTATTACAATAATAGGAGGACTTTTGCTAGTATTTTTACTATTTATATTCTTAATATACTTAGATAGTAACTTATAAATTAAAAAAATAGTTTAAGCAAAATTATATTAATTAAAAAATAATGAAAATAATTATACTAAAAAGTTAAAAAATTATAATAAAAAGTTAAAAAATAAAAAAGTAATATATAAAGATTTTAAATCTTTATAATAAAACTATTTTTACGAGGAAAACCATTTATAGAATCTTTTATATTATTAGATTCAGTTACATGACTTCCATTGGTTCTTATATTTTTTTCAACCATAGACAATTTAGTAGGAATGCTTATTTTTCCTCCACTATATGTATTGTTGTCTTTTTCAAACATTTTAAGAGCAGTTTCTGTATCCACTCCAAAATATCCATCTATTTCTCCCTTGTAGTATTTATTTGCCTTAAGCCAATTCTGAAGATCAATAACCTCTTGACCATAGCTACCTTTTTCTAAATGACCTAAACTAGCTATAGAATTATTTTCCTTAGCCTCTTTTACAATATCAATTGCAGACACAGAGACTAATGAATAAGCTATAAAAAAAATAAATACTAAAGAAAATATTTTTTCCCTAATATTAACGCCTCCATTTAGAACGGGAAAAATGTGAAAAAATAAACACAAAAAACATTCTAAACAGTCTATTATTAGATTACAATAATATATAAATCTTTTTATTTTTCTATTTATGCCCAAATAGATTAATTTCAAAATTAAATAGATAATCTCTAATAAAAGAACATAGCATAATATATTTTATATTTATAATTAGTTAATTATTATATAAAAAATTAATTTTAAACTCAAATATTCTTTTTATATAATTAATAATCCAAAAAACAAAAAAATAACAAAAAATTTATTTAAAAAAAAAATTAAAAGTTAGTATTAAAATGAATATTATTCTACTAATTTAGCAAATCCTAGATTCCTTTTAGTATCAGTAATCTTTATTTTAACTTCTTGGCCTTTCTTAGCACCAGGAACAAAAAGAATATAACCCTCTATTTTAGCTATTCCATCACCAGATTTACCAGTGTCCTCAATTTTAACATCATACTCCTCACCTACATTCACTGGAGCATTATTATAATTATTATTATGGCTATCCCGATTATTTCTGTAATTTTTATTGCCTCTATTGTTACTGTTATTTCTCTCAAACATTATTAAACCTCTTACATACATTTAAATATTATATCTTTAGCAAATAATTAGTTAATAAAAAAAGATTTTTTAAAATATCTCATTTAAAAAAAAAATCAGTACAAAAGAATACTAAAATATTTTAGCATAATTAGATAATGTTTATTTTAAAAAAAAATAATAATCCATCAAAGAATATTGTTCTAACAATTGCATTATTAAATATGTTTTTCAAAGTATATATAATAACCTATTTCAAACCAAATTATTATTTAAATTGAAATAAATTAATTCTTAATTAAATAAAAAATTTCAAAGATAAAAAAATGCATTAAATTAAATATTTTCTTTATTATTGATGAAAAAAATTAAAATTCACTATTAAAGATTAAGAAATTGCTTATTAAATAATTAAATCTATAAAATAAATTAAAAATTAATTTCAATATTTTAAATATATTATCTTTTTATAAATTTATTATATTAAAATTTTTTATATCCTATTATAACTAACAATAATATTACTACAATAACAATCAAATATTTAATAAAATCATTGTTATAAATTTTTTTAGCTTCTTTGTTTATATTTAATTCATAACTATTATGATTCTGAGCTTCTGCAGAATCAAATCCTACAAGATTTGAATCAGTATTATTAAGTCCCTCATTAACCCCATTTAAATAATTTTGAGCAATAAAGTTAGCAAGATCATTTATAGGTTTAAAAATAGAATTATTTGTTTGATCGATATTTTCTTGATTTGGATTATTATTTTGGTTTGTGTTTTCTTGAGGATTATTAGTACTATTAGTTTGATTTAATACATCTTGAATAGTTTTAATCCAAGATTTTGGAAAATTAGTGAAGTTGTTTGTGAAAAATCGTTCTTCCCAATTAGGATTATCAGTACCCCAATCATTATTTTCAAAATTAATAACATTTAATGGAGAATATGCCACATAAATAGCATCACCCATGTAAATATCTGTTCCATGAACTCCAGAGTTGTTAGCTATAATATTATTGTTAAATATCACTTTTAATGGTATTGCATCAAGTTTTTGAACAATATAAATTAAACCCCCAAATTCAGCAGAATTATTAATAAATACGGAATCTTTGACAATTGTTTTAGCTGATGTGAAAATTGCTCCTCCATATGTTCCAGCATTGTTATTAGTAAAACTTGAATTTTGTATAGTTGAATTACTTGTCCAAATATATAGTGCACCGCCCCATTCATCAGCATAATTATTATCAAATGAACAATTATATATATTTGTACTAGTATATATTCCTCCCCTAATAGCTCCACCATCACGTTTTGCATGGTTGTTGATAAAAATAGAGTTATATATATCAGTATTTCCACGGTATGTTGTTATAGCTCCACCATCATGGTCTGCATAATTTCCGATAAACAATGAATTATTAACAAATAGATATCCAGATATTTCTTCTGTACCATAATTATCTATTGCACCACCATTTATAGAAGCAGTATTATTTATAAAGACACAATTATCAACAAATAACTTTCCAGTTTCACTATGTATAGCTCCACCATGCTCATTGCTTCTACCATTGATAAATGTGATGTTAATAAGATGCACATAAGCTTTATCAGAATTTATTATAAAAATATTATTAGAATAATTTCCATCCAATATTATTTCTTCCCTACTACCATTTCCTATAATGGTTATATTTTTATTAATAATAATACCAGATTCTAAATAGATTCCTGGTTGTAAATATATTACATTATTAATACTAGAATTATCAATAGCTTTTTGAATAGAACTATTATTAGATATTGAAGTATAATTATTTAAATTTGCATTATTTAAATTTGTAGATACCATATCCGAAGAATTATTTTCCTCCGCAAATACACCAGAAAAAGAGAAAAATATAAAAGAAGTAATAAAAATCATTAAAATAATATTTTTTTTGTAATTTAACATTTTAACCCTTATAAATTTTATATTCTAAATATAAACAATGATAAAAAGATTTATTATTTTTTTAGGGATAATAAACCCCCTATAACATTATTTAATAAATATAACATATATGTATAGTTATACAATCTGTAGCTATTAATAAATATTTATCTAATCAATATATATAGTTTTACATATCGATTATTTTGATTTATAACATATCCCATAAAATATAAGTTATTTTTTAGAGTTTATCATAGTATATTTTTGATGATTTTTTATTATAAAGTAAAAAATAAACTATTTTAATCATAGAAACAAAAAAAAGATTTTTAGTTATTTTTACTTTGTAATGTTTTCACATCCATTAATATAAGAATATTTTTTTTAAAGAAAATTAAATTAAAAAAATGAATATACCCTCATATTACAAAAAAATTAAATTAATAAATATATAATAATAAACAAAAACAATATATGGACATAATATTCTTATCATATCTTTATATTTATAATTATTTTTAAGACATTTAAAGGTTTAAATTAGAAAAATTTTATATATTAAAAGAGGTTAATAATAATTAACAGTAAAATTAATATTATAATCATATGAATTAAAAGGAGGTGAAAATTTATGGCAAATGCAATTCTTGCAGCAATATTATCCTTTTTTATCCCAGGTTTAGGTCAATTATATGGAGGCCAAGGAATAACAAAGAGCATCATATTCTTTATTATAGCAGTAATCCTAGGAATACTAACAACAACAGTATTCTCATTTATAGGAATAATATCACTTATATATGCAATATATGCTGCATATGACGCATACAAATACATAGATTAAAAAATTATATATTTTTATTTTTTATTTTATTTTTCATTTTTTATTTAGTTATTCTCCAAAATTTGTTATTAAATAATCCAAACTATTTTTAAAAAATATTAATAAAAAATCAAGTTATAATGTAATTTTATACCTTATTTCTTTAAATGATGGAGCACAACATGGTTTAATACTATGATAAGAGAGAGAATAGCTTTTAAAATTATTAAAAAGTATTTTTAAGTCAGCCAAGACATTTTCTAATTTTTCTTCCTCATATATCCTAATTGTTGCTAAAAACCTTGGATCCCCAGATAAAATAGGTTTTATATGATTATTTTCCAAAATTCTAATTATTTCAGCGTTTATATTCATTTAAATCATCATATATCTAATTATAATCGATTTTAATTCAATAATATATTCTAATTATAATCAATTTTAATTTATAATAATATTTAATTATTATGATATTTTTATTATTAAAAAGAAATTATTCTTATTTTTCAAAAAATTGAAATTAGATTGAAATTAGATTAAAATTAGATTAAAATTAAAGTTAAAATTAAAACTATAATACTAATTAAAATACAAACAATATTGAAAACTTGATAAAAAATTATTATAAAATAATCAAGAGTTAACTTTAATTATAGGGAAATCTTCTAAATTAGTTATAGAATTCACTACATCAGTTTTTGTAACAATACCAACAGGAATTCCATTATCGTCCACTAAAATTAGCCTACCAATATTTTTATTATGCATAACTTCAACTGCATTAGCTACTTTTGAATTTTTGTTGATAGTTACAACATCTTTTTGCATTATATCTTTGACTTTTAAATTTTCTTTAGATTTAGCTAATGACCAAACAATATCTGTTAAAGTTAAAATACCAAGTATTTTATTATTTTCAATCACTGGAGCACCATCAATAATCTTTTCAGAAAGAATTAGGGCAGCTTCTTTTATAGTATCATTTGGATTTAAGAATACTAAATTTAAAGTAGCAATTTCCTTAACTGTTTTTTTAGGAATACTTCTTATCGTAGTTGTGTCTAAAAGAAGTATATTATCCATATCATCCCTACCAACGATTTCTCCAATAATCCCAAGATTATTTACAGGAGTTGGACCAATACGAACAGTATCTCCAAGATTCAACTCTTTAATACTACCTAAAACTTTTATAGCTGCTTCACATTCACCAGGATTAGGAATACTAGTAAACTCAATTTTAGCTACAGAGACTCCCTCAACAGGATTACCTTCTTTAAACATGGGTACATTAGATTCATTATCTGTTACTGAAATATTTAAAGTATGATATGCTTCAATAGTGGGTTTATAACCACCACGAGGTCCAGGAACTCCTTTAACTAAACTTAAACTCCTAAGCGATTGCATCTGATTACGTATAGTTCCGGGATTTCTATTCATAACTTCGGCTATGTCTTCTCCTTTTATGGATTTTCCATCGGAAGTTTGATACAAATTGATCAATGTTTGAAGAATCTCTTTTTGCACAGATGTAAGCATTTTGCCACCAACTATCCTTTAACTTAAAAAGGATTTTGTTTAATATGTTTAATTTATTTAATATGTTTACTTCTATTAATATTAATATTCTTAATGTTTTTAATATTGTTAGTAATATGAAAAATCAATGTTAAAATAATCAGTATATAAAAATACATTCATATAATACATTATATTAAATACATAATTTATCATTAATATTAATTATAAAATATATAATCTATTCATATAAATAGGTATTGATTTTATAAAGAAAAAAATTGTATTAAATGATAATATAATTAGAAAAATAAATAGTAAATAAAATAATAACAACAAAAAACTAATAGAAATATAAATTAATTATAAAAATAAGTAAATTACCATGAAAAAAATATATATCCCACATATTATGAAAAAAATAGAATAAAATAAAAAATAAAATATAAAAGTAAATTCTTATAATAAATTTTAAAAATTATATAATTAAATTAAAGAATTAAAAATTTAATAATAAAAAATTTAATAATAAAAAATTTAATAATTAAAAAAAATAATAAAGTTAAAAAAATTAAAAAAGTTAAAAAAGTTAAAAAAGTTAAAAAATTAATAGTATTAAAAATTTAATAAAAAGCCAAAAATCCTATTTAACTCTTAGAATATGTAATAATTTTAAAATTTGTAATAACTTTCTACTTCTAAATCACTAGGAATTTCAGTTGGATAATCTTCATTTATACAACCTAAACAAAGTTCCTCTGCAGGAATACCAATTGAATCAACAAGATCCTCTATAGAAATATAACCTAAAGAATCAACTCCAAGTTTTTCCCTAATTTCTTCAACAGAATTATTAGCAGCTATCAGCTCATCTTTAGATGCCATAGCAACACCATAATAACAAGGAGCTATTACTGGAGGACAACCAATCATTAGATGAATTTCTTTTGCACCTGCCTCTTTTAAAATTTCAATAAGAGATTCAGATGTAGTTCCACGAACAATACTATCATCAATAAGCACAATTTTCTTACCTTCAAGCTCAGAAACTAAAGGATTCATTTTTAATTTAACAGCTAATTCTCTTTCTTCTTGTGTAGGCATTATAAATGTCCTACCAACATATCTATTCTTTATAAGACCTTCCCCATAAGGAATTCCAGAAGCTCTAGAATACCCAATTGCCGCAGGTATTGAAGAATCAGGAACAGGCATTACCACATCAGCATCAACTGGAAATTTATCAAACAATGCACGTCCAATATTAAGTCTAACTTGATAAACATTCTTTCCATCAATAGTACTGTCAGGTCTTGCAAAATAAACATATTCAAACATACAATGTGAATTTTTAGTTTTATCTGCTTTAGAAATTTTATGAGAATTTATCTTATTATTATCAAAATAAATTATTTCTCCAGGTTCAAAATCACGTATAAATTTAGCTCCAATAACATCAAAAGCAACAGTTTCAGAAGCTACCATGAAAATATCATCTTTTTGAGCAATTGCAAGAGGTTTCATAGCAGCAGGGTCACGAATAGCGTAAAGATCACCATTAACTAATATAACAAGAGAATAAGATCCCATAATTATATGAGACAAATTTTCTAAAGTTTCAATCATATCAGAAGTTTTTAAAAATTCTCTTTTAATTAAATGACATAATATTTCAGAATCAGTATCTGAAGTAAATTCAACACCTTCAGAAATTAATTCCCGTCTTAGTTTTCCAGAATTAATAATATCTCCATTATGAGCAATAGCTATAGTAAAATCATTAAAAGTAGTAACAAATGGCTGAGAATTTTCAAATTTTGATTGGCCAGTAGTAGAATACCTTACATGACCAATACCAACTTCACCATCTAATTCATTAATTATGTCTCCTTTAAAAGCATCAATTAAGAGACCCATACCACAATGATGATTCAAGCCATTTTCATCACCATTAGTGCCTTCTTTAGTATTATCACTGTTAAAAGTCGCCATTCCAGCAGATTCTTGTCCTCTATGCTGTAATGCATGTAAACCATAATAAATTGAAGATGAAACATCTATAGAAGAGTCTTTAGAGTGGATACCCACAATACCACATTTATCTTTCAAATCACAATCTCCGTAGATTATTTAATTAATTATCTAATTTATTTAATTATTATCTAATTTAATTAATTATCTAATTTATTTAATTATTATCTAATAAATTCATAAATATAATCAACACATAAAATCTATCAAAAAATAAAATATAATAACAAATAAAAATTTATAAAATAAAATAATTTATAAATTATTGTAAAATTATTGTAAATTATTAATTGATAAAAATTATTATAAAATATACAAAAAAATATTATACTATAATATTTTCATTTTCTAGTATAAATATTTTTAAAATTAATTAACATCAGATTAACAATAATATGAATACCAATAAAATATAATTAAAAAATAAAAATATGTTAATAACAAATCATATACTTATTACAGTGCCAAAAAATAAATAATAAAATGAATTAATCCCAAAAATGATTAATCCCAAAAGTTTCGGAATTGATCTGTTATATCATAATCCTCATCATCAATTTCATCATCATAAGAATTATTAGATTTATTTTTATCATTATCTTTATTTTTATTATTAGATTTGTTTTTATTTCTATTTAAATATTTATTTTCATCATCATAGCCATTCTCATCATAGCTATTCTCATCAGAACTATTCTCATCAGAACTATTCTCATCAGAACTATTTTTATAATTTTTATAATTATTTTCAGGGTTTAAATCATCAGCCCCTAAATTAAAAGAAATATTATCATTATTTTGAGAATTATCCTTTTTATAAATGCTATTTCGGTTATATAATTCATTATCATTAGTTCTCTTATAATATTTAATAATCTCTTTTTGGAGATCATCACTATTACTTTCAACAAATATAAGTGCAGTTTTAACAACTTTAAGCCAATCAATAGCATCTTCTTTTGAAAAAGCACCTATATAACCTTGACCTACAATAATATTCTCAGGTTTAAATTTATTAGTAGCTATGACTATTTTTTGAATTTCAGCATCATCTAACAAATCATTGAAAGTTTCAACCCATAAATCTCCAATTTCAAAAACTTCTAAAAGGTTTTTAGTATGTATATTAGAATATCTAGATTTAAAATCTGTGAAATCAAGTTTAACTTCATCAATATTTTCATTAAGATCTTTAATATCATTAATTAATTCAAAATTTTCCTCTCTCAGATGTTTAGCTTCTTTTATAAGCATTTCATTTTCAAGAGATATTTTCTCATTTTCATCCTTTAATTTGTCATAATTAATTCCTAACTTTAAAAGTTCTGATCTAACTTGATTAATATTAGCTATATCAAATATAGAAGCAAGACCAGCTCTTATGATAGAATTTTTAATTTCAACTTCAACATTTTTTATGTCAGTTATCTCAATATCCCTAAATTTTGGGAAATTTAAATACTCAACATAATTAAAATCATTTTTTAAATTATTATAAAAATTTGAGAATAAATATTCTCCTTCTTCATCAGATTGAGTAGCTATAAGAATAATATCCGAACCTAAAACAGCATTTTTAGCAATTTCAACATTTTTCGTAGTTATAATAGAAGAAATAATAATATTAAAGTCATTAAATAAATCTATATTTTTTATAGCTTTTGAAAGAAATTCTGAGTTTTCAGGACCATCCACAATAATCCTAACATCAACAGGTTTTTGGTTATTATTATTATTATTATTATTATTATGAGTATCAATTTGATTATCTGATTGATTATTAACTTGATTATTAACTTGATTATTAAAATAAGAAGTATTTTGGCTATTTTTATTAAATCCATTATTTAAATTATAATTATTTATAGCATTATCAGTTTTTTCATTTTTTTTAATGTAATCATTCTCATTATCATAAATATTTAATTTATCATGTTCATTATTTCTTTTGTAATTATCATATTCGTCATAATTATTATAATTAGAATTAGAATTATTATTATTATTATTATTATTATTATGAATATCTAATGATGTATAATCTCTAGATTCATTATCAACAATATCATTATCTTTATCCGCATTATTATCATTAATAATTTTAATTATGTGACCAATATCCTCATCATGATTATTAAAATCCATTTAATCAACCATATTTTTTAATATTAAATTTAAATAAAAATAAAAATACACAGTAATTTAATATCCAAAAAGAAATTAATATACTATAATTTACCTATTTAATTATTGTTTTTTATAATATAAATAGCTTTTTGATTAAATAAATGATTTTTTATAATATTTAATAAATTATAATCAAATTTTAAAAAATAATTAGAGATTATAAAGTTTAAAAACTATTAAAATATTAATAAAAAGAGATTTTGAACCATATTTTACAATTTAAAATAATGGACATAAAAAAATGTATAAAAAGAACATGCAAAAATAACAATGAAAACAATAACTGATAATAATTTAAAAATAAAATGTAAAAATAAAATTTAAAAATAAAATTTAAAAATAGAATGTTAAATTAATTTAATAATAAATTAAAAATAACTAGTTTATCTTAATCTTTGACCAGTTATTGATTTTTTATTTTGCCAGCTGTAACTTCTGATTCTCTTGGATTTTCCAAATCCACAAGAAGCACAGACTTTTTTACGGACGTGGTAAGCATTTCTTCCACATCTTCTACATCGTATATGGGTTTTCTTATTCTTCTTACCCATTGAAGGTGTTCCTTTCATTATTATCTCCTCCTCATATTTTTATTATTCATTATACTGATTATATTTCATTGATTATATTATTTAGATGAAGACATATTTACATAATTATATTGATAATATATCCATATAATCAAAATAAGTTAGAATTTACTATAAAGCTAGGTTTAAGCTGAAAAATACTAAAATCAAATAAATTCATGAAATAAAATTATTAAAATAAAATTATTAAATTAAAATTATCAAAGTAATATTTAGATAGCTAAAGCTAACAAAATTTAATATATAAAATTCTAATATATAAAATATTTATATAAAAACTAAATTATATAAAATTTTAATCATTATAAAGTTTGATTAAAGTTATATATAAATGTTAATATATAAAATGTGATAACATAAAGATGATTTTATAATTATATTTATAATATAAATAGTAGCTATAATAGCATTTATAAAATCTAAGGTGAAATATAGACTATATTATCTCCTCTAATGAGGACAGTTCCAAGTCTTCTAGTAATTTCTCCTTTTTCTAATTCTTCAGCATCATTAAGAACTAAGTTCATATGTAAGTCGAAACTTTTTAGTATTCCTCTGAATTCTCTATCTCCTTTTAGTTTTATTAAAACTGGGGAGTTAGTTGCTTTTCCTAATGCATCAAGTGGTCTTTGAACATAACCTTGTTGTCCGCTCACGTTAATCACCTACAATATATTATATCATATTACTTATAATTTAATTTATATTTAAATTTAACTATTAAACAGCTATAAAATCATCTAATTTTAATAGTAGCTATAATTATAGAATATAATTGAATATTTTTAACTATGTTAAATATCAATCTCTAAAAAAGCTTTATAGATAATTCGTTTATTCTTAATTATTTAATATAATTTTTATTTGTTGTTAAGTTATATATAAAGATTTTGATTATATAAATATGGTCTTTTTAGAATATTTAATTAGTTTTCAATTGAACTAATTATAAAAAAATTAGATTAATCAAAAATTAGAAGAATTAAATTAAGAATATAAAAAAATTAGTATATAGAAAATAAAAAAATAGAAAATTGAATTATATAATTATTTAATCATATAACTTTCAAATTTCAATATATAAAAAATTTTCTCCTAACTATTTTATTTATCTTATATCAAAAAATCATTTATGAATCATTAAATATTTAAAAAATTAACTAAATTCAATTTTTCTTAACAATATTTTTATAACCATAAACACAAATTCTCTTATTAAAATTTTTACCCAACTTATTACTATAAACAGCATTACGATCACCAGCAATTTTCATTCCATGAACACCACAAAAACGAGCAAAATTACCAGTAATCTTATTTTTATCACCATTAACCTTAATACCATGATTTTTATTTTTATTAGCTACATTTTTAGAAATTTTATTCCTATGTCCTGAAGATTGAAGACCATACTTCTTATTTCCATTAACACGATTTTTAGAAAAAGAGTTCTGGTTTCCATGGCTAATAATACCATTCAGCTTAGATTTAAATTTATTAGATAAAATATTGTTTTTATTTCCACTAGTCTTCAAACCTAAAGAACTAGAAGTAATTTTATTATAACTAACTGAATTCTTATGCCCTTCAACCAAAATACCTGCTTTAACATTAGAAATAAAATTCTTCCATATAGTATTATAACTTCCTTTAGATAAAATACCCCTATTTTTAGCAATAATATTATTGTTTAAAATATAATTACCTTCTCCAACTAAAAGAATACCATAATTAGAAAGCTTTCCCAAGATATTATTATTTTTTATATTATTATAAGAAGAATATGCCTCAATACCAGCTCTTCTAGAATTCAATAAAGTATTTTCAGATAAAGTATTCTGGTCACTATTGATATAAACTCCAATATAGGAGTTAGTTATTCTATTTTTACTAAGCTTGTTTTCAGAACCACCAATATTAATTCCATAATAAGCATTGGTAATATTATTAGACTCTATCTTATTGTTATAACCATCAACAACTATTCCATAAAACACCGGAGAATAAAACTGATTAAAACTAACTTTATTATCATCAGCATAGATACTTACACCATTAATATTATTTGAAAGAGTATTTTTAGTAATTGTATTTCCACGCCCATAATCAAGGTATATTCCAGAATCACCATCTTTAACATTATTATTAAAAATAAGATTATTTGAAGAATGTGATAAATATATTCCCATACCACTATTATCATATAATGTATTTGAACTTATTTCAGACTTATCAGTATTCATTAGTGTAATACCATTACCTTGATTAGACATTATAGTGTTTTTGATTATTTTCACATTTTTAGAAGAATCCACACTAATACCATCAAATTGATTTTTATGCACCTTATTATTTTGAATCAAGAGATTTTCAATATCATTAAAGTTAATACCTATTTCATTATTTTCTACATTATTATTATTAAAATTTAAATTATTAGCAGATTCTACATTAATAGCTTGATAATTATTCTTAAAAATATTTCCATTAATGATAGTATTATAAAATTCTGATAAATATATTGCAACTGAATTATTATCAAAATGATTATTTAATATAGATATATCTTTTGAATTAAAACCATAAAAACCATCAGCACTATTATTTGAAATATTATTATTACTAATAAGAGCATTATTAGATTCAAGAAGATAAATACCTACACCATCATTAGCTTTTATAACATTATCAATTAACCTTAGATTAGAAGAACTACCAATATCAATACCAGCACCATTATTATTACTAACATTATTTTTACTAATCAAACCATTAACAAAACTCTCTAAAAACATCCCATAATTATTATTTTCTAAAGTATTATTAGTAATAGAAACATTATCTCCAGAATAAATAATTAAAGCATTATCTCCACTATTCAAAATAATATTATTTAAAATATCTGTTTTTAAACAATTGTCAATATAAATACCAACACCAGAATTACCATTTATAGAGTTATCTGAAATTTCAGTACTATGAGAGTCCCCAATATATATTCCATGACCTTCATTTTTATCTAAAATATTTTTAGTTAAATTACTATTATTAATAAAATTTATATAGATTCCATCAGAAGTACTATTAGATATTGTATTATTAAAAATAACACCATTATCCAATTCATCTATGTATATACCAGCACCATCACTCCCATCAATAGTATTATGCTCAATATAAAGATTTTTAGGAGAATTACCTCTAATTCCATCTTTATTCTTTTTTAATTTATTTTTAGTTATATTAACATTAGAAGAATCACCAACTGAAATTCCAACATCATCATTCTCTTCTAAAACATTTCCATAAATATTAACATCAGAAGAATCATCAACATAAATTCCCCCATCATTTCTATTAATACCATTGTCAATAATATTTACATTATTAGAATCAGATACAGAAACACCAGAACCATTATTATCATCTATACTATTACTTTCAACAGTGACATTAGCACAACTAATCCCCGAAATACCAGCACCACTACTATTTGAAATAGTATTACCACTAACACTAACATTACAGTCTGATTCCAAACTAACACCATCCCCACTATTATTTGAAATAATATTACCAGAAATATTAGTATTATTAGATTCACTAACAGAAACACCAGTACTAAAATTACTCAAATTATTACTAGAAATATTCACATTATTTGAACCACTAACAGATATTCCATTACTTGCATCATCACCACCAACAAGCATATTATCACTAATAACAACACCAACAGAATCAACTATATCGATCCCATTCTCACACCCACTAATAACATTGCCCCAAATAGAAACATTACCTACATTATCCACCATAATCCCAGTAAGATAACCACTAATATTAAAACCACTTACAACAATATTATTATTTAGAATATTAAATGCATATTCAGAAAAACCATCCACAACCCCACCTTTAAGAACAATTCCCGAATCACAAGTTATACGAATAGCTTTATCAATATTTAAAACAATATCCTCAAACACACTACCAGAAATACCCGAAAAATGAAGCTCAGTAATATCTCCAGCATTATCAATCAAATCCTGAATAGCATCACTATCCAAAGTATTATTCACATTATAAGTCGCAGCACTAACTGAAGACAAAGAAAATAATAAAACCCCAAAAACTGCAACAATTTTAAATAAATTAAAATTCTTCATAACTCTAAACCTCTAAAATAGAATTTAATTAAAAATTAAACATGACAATATTTAACTAGATAATAGTAGCTAAATACTATTCTACTAGAAATTCTTATCCTAATTTTGTTAATTTTTAATTCATTATTCATGTATTAATGACAACATTACCCTCCTTATCAACTTCACCCTTAGCAGAACCAACATCATCTGAATCAATAATGTTTTTCTTTGAAGTAATCTTATCAGAAGGACTAGGAGATGAACTTCCAGCATGGAGTTCATCATTTATTCTTCCAGATTTAACATCAATAGAAACATAAGAATACATATCAGACTTTTAATTAAATCCAATATTCCATACCTTTTCCCCATAATCATTTTTTCTAATTTAACAAATATTATTTCTATTTTATTAAAATATTTTTCTTTAACAATTTTAACAGTCGATTTTTACTTATAAACCCAGTTTATTAATATTACTATGTATTGATGTGTTATTTTTAGAACCAATAATAATATTTTCACTAACTGCCTTTTCAGGAGTATTTATATCATATATTATTTTGTTGGATAATATTATCGTCATTATACATAATAAAAGCACCAAATGCCAAAATGATGAAAATTGCAAGAAAAATGAATATTATATATTTTTTGTCCATATTTACCACCAATAACAATCATAAAGAGTACTATAATAATCTGCTTTTATTTACTTAAATTCATCCATATAAAACACAATAACAAACAACCTTCCAATATCTCCTAGTCCCCGTGCTAAATCATTCAATAATATTCTTATTTTCATTAGAAAGTTTAACATTATTTTCTAATTTTTCTTCCTCATTTATTTCAGAGTCAATTCTATTACTTGTTTGAATAGCTTTTCTTTTTGAAATTAGAATATTATCCGATTTAATATTAAGCCTTTTATTTGAATTTTTTTCCTTCTGACTAACTTCATTTTCGGCAAATTTATCTAAACCTACTCTTAGAGGATGCACAAATTCTCCAGTACGAGCATTGATGAAAAGAGTACTTTTACCATAAGTAATTTCATTAACTTTCACAATCCAAAAATAATTTCCAGTATTATTTTTTACTAAATTAATACTATTAATTTTATAATCTCCATGATATGAATCCTTAATAATTCTAATAACCTGTTTCTTACTTATTTCGACTTTTTTTTCAGTTTTCATATTATTATTTCCCATATAAATTGTTGATGAATCTACTTTTTTATATATATCCTCATCTCCAACATAATTAACACCATTATTTTCAACAACTCCTATATTATTTTTACTACCATTTTTATTTGTTTCAATATTATTATTCCAATTATTAAGCATGACAGCAAATCCCACACCTATTAAAATAATAAAGAGCAAAATAACTAAAATTAAATAATTTTTTTTCATAAATATCACCAAGTATAATCATAATATTTACCATTGTAATCTGGTTTTTTATTTTTAAGTTTTTTAACAAAAAACCATTTAACAGCATTTTTATTAAATGACTCAGGATAGTCATTTGTAGCCTCACCAGGTAACCATTGATACTTACCTTTGTATTTTACATATACTAAAGGCCATGCATGCCCAATTTTGTTATACAAACCAGCATGTTCATATTGAGCAGGGATTCCTGCAGCTCTTAATAAAGCAACAGTTAAATGAGAAGAATCGACGCAATTTCCCCATTTTATCTCCCAAGTAGTATAAGAACCATATTTAGTGTTAGAATATAGTTCATATCGAATTCTTTTTTGCACATATCCCAATATTTTATCTGCAGCAGCTTTATTCTTCTTGCCTTTAGCTAATTTTTTAGCCCATTTCATAATTTTTGGATCATCTGAATCACAAAATGTTGATGGTTCTAGATAAGGATTAAGTATTTTTACATAATTAGTCGAAATCACTTTTGTTGCTGTGAGTGTTGCATCTTTTTTATTATTGCTAAATGTTACTTTAGCACCTTTAGGAAATGAAGGATTTTTCCCAAGATTAGTATATTTTGTAGTAGTAACTAAATTTTTAATCTTAACCCATCTAAACTTTTTATTAGGATATTTGAAATTATTATTAGAATCCTTTGTTTTTGTCCAATCCTTTAAAAGTATTTCCTTATATTTTCTAGATGTTGTTATAGAATCTGTAGAAGTTATAATTCCATTATCATTTGAAGAAGACGCTGTATTTTTTATTTTAACAGTAGAAGCAGACTTTATATTATTATTTGAATTACTTTTTGTATCTACAGTAAATTTAATACTTTTAGAAGTAGAAAAAATTTTAGAACCTTGAGTAATACTTACAGTAGCTTTATAAGTAGTAGTTTTAGAAACTTTAACAAATAGACCAAAAGTAGCTATTCCATTCGAACCAGCGCTTCCAGATACAGATTTACCATTAAATTTTAAAATGATTTTTTTATCTGGAGAATAATTAGAAACTGTTGATTTTTTTCCATTAACAAATATATTACCATTTGTTGTATAAAATGCACCAGCTACATTATCACCATAAACTAATCCGGATTTAATAGCTACATTAGATCCTGATTTAGCTGAATTAGGAGCTGAAATTACTATTTTAATAAATTTAGCAGAATTACTTAACAAAGAAGAAGAATCTACTCTTAATGTACTTGAAGAATACACTCCACTACCATAAGCAGCTGAATTTTTAGATATAGTTGATTTACTAATATTCAAAATATTCTTAGAGTATACTGCTCCACCATTACTACTAGCTAAATTACTCTTAAAATTAGAGGAAGTGATTCTGGTTGTAACTGTTATATATAAAGCTCCTCCGTTTTTAGCCCTATTTGATTCAAATTTACTATTTGAAATATTTAAACCATTAGAACCACTAGCAAATATAACTCCACCAATATTACTAGCTAAATTACTTTTAAAAGTTGATGAGTTAATTCTTGTTGGAACTGTTATATATAATGCTCCTCCATTTATTGCCCTATTTGACTCAAAAAAACTGCCAAAAATATTTAAAATATTTGAACCTGTGGTAAATATAGCTCCACCGTTATTACTAGCCCTATTATTTTT